>CASEIZ010000001.1 GCA_949288185.1 uncultured Eubacteriales bacterium
GTAACTATTCAGACTATGAAAATAAAAAAAATTAAATAAAGTGTCAAAAGTAGTGTCAACGATGCTGCTTTTTTTGTTTAAATATGAGAAAATAATAATAACTTAAGGATAGTGATAGTATGGCAAAAATAAAAACGATGACAGTAACTGTAGATTTTTACAGACAATTCGAAGAATTAAATAATAAGTTAGATATATTGTTTAAAGAAAATAAAGAATTGAAAAAAGAGTTCAAAGAAAAACAAGATGAATTAAAAGCTATTATTTTAGAAAAAGATAAAACTATCCAAAAATTATTAAATGAAATAGATAGACTAAAAAATCAAAATAATAAAAACAGTAATAATTCTAGTAAACCATCATCGACTAATATTGTTACGCCTAAAAAGAAAACAGGAGCTAATTTATATAATTATCGCACTATAACCGGCAAAAAGAAAGGTGGTCAATATAATCATCAAGGATATAATTTAAGTAAAAAAGATGCAGAAAAATTAATAAGTGAAAATAAAGTTGAAGTTAGAGAAATTATTCATACAATCAAGGGTAATCCCAAAAAAGAGCCCTTAATAAAATATAGATATGAATTAGAAATTAAGCCATACATAGAAAAACATATATTTAAATATGATGATAAGTCTTCAGAAACACTGCCAAAAGAGTTTTATACAGATGTGACATATGGAAATAGTATAAAGACATTATCGATTCATTTAGGATGTTATAACGTAGTTGCTTATAATAGATTAAGTGATTTCTTTAGTGTGGTGACAAATAATGTTTATAATATTTCTAATGGAACATTAGTAAATTTTGTAAAAGAATTTGGGAACAAAAGTAAAGCTACAATAATAAATTTAGAAAATAACTTTTTAAATGAGGACAATGGATTTACTGATGAAACTGGGACCAAATTCAATAAGAAAAAGCTATATGTAAGAAATTATAGTAATGAAGAGAATGTAGTCTATAAAGTTCATAAAAATAAAGGTCATAATCCAATTAAAGAAGATAATATATTGCCAAGATTTTGTGGAGGAATAATGGGTGATCATGATACAACATTATATAGTTATGGTAGTAAAAATTATGAATGTAATATTCACTTGGGAAGATATTTAATGGAACTGATGGAAAATATACCAGATACGAAATGGCCATTTTTAATGTATGATTTAATATTTAGAATGAATAATACAAGAAAGATAGCTATAGCTTATGGATTAACAAAATTTTCTGATGATAAGATAAAAGAATACAAAGATGAATATGAAGAAATTTTAGAGCTAGCCAAAGAAGAAAACAAACAAATAAAATCTTCATATTACAGGGTAACCAAGGCCAAACCATTATATAATAGATTGGTAAAATATAAACAAAATCATTTGTATTTTATAGAAGATTTTAAAGTTCCCTTTGATGATAACCTAAGTGAAAGAGATTTAAGAATATTTAAAAACAAAACGAAAATATCAGGAGGCTTTAGAAGCATAAATGTTGCCCAAGATTTTGCTAATACCTTATCAATTATAAAGACATCTATCAAAAGGAATATAAACCCTTTTGAGTCTATTAATGCAATATTTGAAAATAAAGTGTTATTTGCAAATTAAAAGAGCAATCAATCACTGATTACTCTTTACTTTTGCGTGCCATAGTCTGAATAGTTACA
>CASEIZ010000002.1 GCA_949288185.1 uncultured Eubacteriales bacterium
GTAGCTAAAACAATTTTAGATAATGTTTTAAATGAAACAAATTTAACAGTATCGGATATTATAATTGAAAGAAATTCTTAAAATTTATATATGAGGTAACAAGATAATGAAAGAAATAAAAGTGTTAAAAGCTAATAAAGAGCATAAAGAATTTATCATACATGCTAACAATATAATAAACGATGTTAATGATACAGAAAAAACGAATGGTTTAAAAGAAAATATTGACAAAGATTATTTTTGTAATAAGCCTAAATTTAATTGCTTAGTAGCAGAAATAGATAATAAGCCTGTTGGGATGATATTATATTCATATTTCTATTGGGCTAATGATGGTGAAGTTTTATGGATTTCCCAAATGTTTGTTGAAGAAGAATATAGAAAATATGGTGTTTTCTTTAAATTAATAGAAAAATTAAGAGAAGAAAATCAAGATATAAAAATAGTATCTTGTGCAACCGGTGATGAGAATAAAAGAATGCAACGAATATTAAAATATTATGGTGGTCATGAAATCAATTTGAAATTCTATTATAAGAAGGTATGATAAATCTATAAAAGAAAGGACAATATATTATGAATATAGATATTAATTTAGTAGAAGAATTAAAAAATGTTATCTTAACAAGTTATGATGAGGCAACGAAATTAGATAAAAACATAAGGAATAAGGAATTGAACGATATTGTAACAGATGTTGACATGTATATGGAGACAAAAATTATTGAAAAAATTAGAGAATGGTTTCCAGAACATTCAATTTATTCAGAAGAAAAAGGAAAAATTGTTGGAAATAGTGATTATGTATGGTTTATTGATCCAATTGATGGAACAATAAATTTTGCGGCTGGAATTCCTTTATTTTCAACATCTGTTGCTTTAAAGAAAAATGATGAAACTATTTTCGGTTTAGTGATTGATTACAATCAAAAAGATGTATATTATGCCTTTAATGGACAGGGGGCATTTTGCAATAATGAAAGACTCAAAGTTTCAAACAATGAAAAATTATGTAATAGTATTTTATCATTTTGTTTAACTTCTCATTACAATGAAAAACATATTAGAGATATATTAAGAGTTGAAGAAAGTCTAGCTTCCAAAGTAAGAGGATTAAGATTAATAGTTTCTAGTGCAATTGAATTGTGTTGGTGTGCTTCAGGAAAAATAGATGGTGTGATAAATGTTAAGCCTAGCATTGGATTGAGTTCAGCAGCTGGAAAATTGTTTGTAAAAGAGGCTGGTGGTAAAATCACAAACTTAAAAGGGAATAAACGAGATAAAATAGATACTTTACTTGTAACTAATGGAAAAATACATAATGAAGTGGTAGAAAATTTAAAAAATACTATCAATAGATAGGAGAAAAGATGAAATGGAATTAAATAATGGAACAATAAATATTTTTGATTTTGATGGTACATTAACTACAGAAACATGGCCAAAGTTTTGGGTATGGGCTAAAAAGTTTGGTTATAGTGGAGAGAAAAGAAATGATAATTTGGAAAGAGCACTTGCTGAATATAGAGGAACACATAACGGTGACGAACTTGAAACTTTTTTTGGCTTTTTTAACGATTTACTTGTTGATAATAATGAGGTTATTACATATGAAGAACTTATGGCAGGAGAAAAATATATTAAATATAATCCTGGTGTAGATGAATTTATGCAAAAATCAATTGCAAGAAATTATATAGTTTCTGGTGGATTAAGAGAATTCTTAGAAAACCTAAAAATAGCAAAGTATTTCCACGGTATTTATGGTACACCTGTACGACATAATGAAAATGGTTTGATTTGTGGAATTGGTGAAGTAATGACTAATGACAAGAAACTCCTAGCAATTCAAGATATATTAAAAAAGAATAACAGACAAGGAAATGATTGTAGAAATGTGTATTATATAGGTGACGGATGTAGTGATGCAGTAGCAATGAAATTTGTACACAATAACGGTGGAAAAGCTGTTTTCGTTCATCAACCAAATCAAGATGATGGTTTACATCATTATACTAAGCAAATTTATGAAACATTAAATGCAGATGGAATGATTGATCTTTGTTGTATTGCAGACTACAGAAATGGTAGTATACTTTCAAATGTTTTGCAAAGACTACAAGAAAGAGATAAAGTTTTAGATGAAGAATTTGATAGATAGAAAATAGCCACAATCAAAATTTTATTTTTTGATTGTGGCTATAATTATAATAAATAATGATTAGTCAATATTTACAATTATTCAAAATTATTTGTTGATATAAAATTGAATTTTATTTGCTCGGAATCTGCTCGGATAGAATATAAAAAAAGGCTTAAAAGGGCTATGTGCAACAACTCGAACTTTCCTATCTGCACCATAGACTTATCAATGCTTTCGAGTTTTGATAAGTCTATTTTTTTGCATAAAAACAATTTATTTATTAGATTAAGCAAACAAAACTAAAAGAAATACACACTCTGCTTGCTGATTAGAGTGTGTATTTTATATTCCAAAATCGGCGACCACTTCGTTGTGGCTCTCTATTTCTATATTTATATTATAGCATATTTTTAGTATTTGTCAAACAAATTTTGAGAAATCTACATATTCTTGATTTATTAAAAATTGAAAAAATTTTTAGAATTTCTATAAGAGGTAAAAAGATAATGAAAGAAATAAAAGTGTTAAAAGCTAATAAAGAAGACAAAGAATTTATAATACATACTAACAATATAATAAACAATAGATAAACTTAATGCAGGAGCTAATCAATATGGAAATAGTATTGGAATTTATTATATTTATTGTATAAAGTAATAATATATGTTTAAGTTCACTAAATTAAAAACTTAGTGAACTTTTTTGTATTAGCAGACAGAAAGAAGTTATCATGATATAATGAAAGTAAGAGTAGTAAATAATTATGGCATATGGATAACTATAATAGCACCACTTTTCTATGTATTGCATTTGGACATTTGCATAATAAAAAAACAAATGATAAAATATAGCTAGAAGAATACTAGGTCATAAAATGGGAGATATTAAAAAATGAAATATATATTAGTTTTAATTGCTATTATTGTAGGAATATTCATATATTATTTAAAAATAAAAGAGAAAAAGAGTACTTCTAAAAAAGGGAATAAAAAGATTTTAGAGAATAAAAACTTTTCAAACAATAAACCGGTAATAAAAGTTGAAAAATTACCAATAGAAAAAGTAGAAAATTGTAAAACTATGTTTGAAATAAAGGATACTAAGATATTAGAGCACATTAATAATTTAATTCCTAGTCTAATTCAAATCGGTACTACGACTAATAATACAATTCAAGCAAATGCGAATGTTGTATATCAAGCAATCATACCTGCAGGAGCATCTTTAACAAATTCAAAAAGTATGAAGAATGCATTCAGAGGATTTTATCATGGAAGAAATGGAATTGAAGGTCAAGCAAATTTTATTGCTGTTGATCAAACAGGAAAAACTATTTCAAATACAATTTCAAGTGGTATTGGTGTAACGGCTATGATAGTTGGACAATATTATATGAGTCAAATAAATTCGGAATTAGCAAAAATTAATGAAGAAATATCAAGGATTAGTAATTTTCAAGATAAGGAGTATAAAAGTAAAATATTAGCTTTAGTTATTCAAATAAAAAGAATATCTACATTTCAAACAGAGATAATGGAAAATAAGCAATTAAGAAAATTAGATATAGATAAGTTAAACTATTTGGAACAAAATTGTATTGAATTATTAGGTCAAGCAAACTTAACAATAGCTGAAATCATTAAAAATGATGATTTAGAATATAAGAAATATAACGAAGAGTTAACAGAAATACATAATTGGTATATTTATCAAAAAATACTTTTGGAGATGTTATATAAAATTACAGATTTAAAGAATATATTGTATATTGGAGCAATATCAAAAGAACAATTAAATATTATTCCAGAGACATATACAAAACAAGTAATGGAAGTTCATAATTTGCTTACACAATGGCATGAAAAAATAATAAAAAAATTAGGAATAGATACAGCAACTTCTCGTAGAAAAAGGATGGGATTGGATGGTATTGTTCATTGGATACCAGGATTAATTAAGGATGATTTTAATTTTTGTACTATATCAAATAAAACTAAAACATTAATAGAAGAACAAACTTCTGATTATAATATTATGTCACAAGATAAAGATAATCTTTTTGATAAAGAAGTAAAAATAATATCAAAAGATGGGAAGATATATTATTTGCCATAACAAAATAGAAAATTATAAAAATTTAGAACAGTTATTTAAGTATTGGATACAGACACAAAAAACATCAAAACAGAAATTAACTGCCTAAAAAACAAGGGATATTTTATTAAAAATGGATGTATAGATGAAAAAGCAAGATAATAGGATATATAAAATATGGAGATAAATATAAAAAAGTATTTGAAAAAATATAATATAGGAGAACTAAAATGTATTATACATATATGTTAAGATGTTCAGATAATTCAATTTATACAGGGATGACCAACAACTTAGAAAAACGAATAGAAGAACATATATCAAAAGATAAAAAAGGAGCGAAATATACAAAATCACATGAGGTTATTAAATTAGAAGTTGCATGGAAAAGTAAAGATAAATCTTTGGCATGTAAATTAGAGTATCAAATTAAAAATTTAACAAAACAGCAAAAGGAAAATTTAATAAAAGAAAAAAAGCTAGCGACATATTTTAAAGGCAAAATAGATTGTAGGAGATATAGGATATTTATATAAAATCAGATGGAAGATGTTTATCTTCCATCTGATTTTTCAATGGTTAGCATTTTGTGTGTTTTGGCTTTAAAAATTTGAAAAAATGTAAAAAAGTATAATACATTGTACACGAAACCGTAGCTTATAGCATTCTAAGAATTTTAAAAAATAACGTACTTGAAATATGCAGAAAAATCTGTTATGATGATATACATAAAGGAGAGAAAAGATGAAAAAGAAAATCGCTCAACAAAAATATAGAGAATTAATTTCATTAGTACAAGTTCTATCTATTAGAGCAATATCGGAAGGCAAGCAAGAAGTATATGAAAGTTTAAAAAGCTTAGAAAAATATCTAGAAGAAATGAGAGCACAAAGACATCTATGTATGATATCAGAAAAAAATAGAACAGAAAATGTAAAATATGAAGAATTATTAAAATATATAAATAAGAAATATGATGGAACAGAAGCATCTCTAAATGCAATATGCAGAGAAATAGAGAGAAGAAAAAAGATAGAAGCACAGCAAAAATATAAAGAAGTAATTTCATATATAAAAATATTATCCTATAGAGCAATTAACGAAAACAATACACAGGTATACGCAAAATTAAATAGATTAGCAACATATTTAGATGAAGTCAGAAAACAAAAGGATTTATGTCAAGTATCAGAAAAAGATAGAATAGAAAGAGTAAGATATGAAGAAGTATTAGGATATATTAATAGTCAATATGATGGAACAGAAGAAACTTTAAAAGAAATATGTAGAGAATTAGATAAAAGAGAAGATATAGATGAAGTATTAAAATACCATGACAAGAAAAATAATCCATCAAAGGAAGAGGAAAGATAATGAAAAAAGTTGTTGTAGCAACAAATAATGAAGGAAAGTTGAAAGAAATTAAGGATATATTAAAAGATTATCAATTATTATCTTTAAGAGATGTAAATTGTACAATCGAAGTAGAAGAAGACAGAGATACATTTGAAGGAAACTCTTTAAAAAAGGCTCAAGAAATATCAGAAATCTTACATATGCCTTGTATAGCAGATGACAGTGGTTTATGTATTGATACATATGATGGTTGGCCAGGTGTCCATACTGCTAGGTTTCTAGGAGAAAATGCAACGACAAAAGAAAGAAACCAATATATTTTAGAAAAAATGAAAGGCTTAACAGGTGAAGACCGAAAAGCAAGAGTGAAATGCTGTATTACTTATTACGAAAATGGAAACTCTATCGTTGGAAAAGGAGAAATACGAGGTAAAATTGCAGAAAAGCCAAGAGGAGACAATGGTTTTGGGTTTGATGAAATTTTTGAATTAGAAGATGGTAGAACATATGCAGAGTTATCCAAGGAAGAGAAAAATAAAATTAGTCATAGAAAATTAGCTTTGCAAGATTTATTAAAAAAATTAGAACATCACATATAAGGTTTCAAAAGATTCCTTTATATGTGATGTTTTCAGTTTTCATATTTCTCCCAGTAGAAGTCTTTATTATTTTTTTTGAAATATCTCCTCGGCTTGCTACATAGATTATAATTTCTAAGCTTTAAATAAACGAGCCTCTCGCTATCGCGCTTCCTCATTTATTTAAAGCTAAGAATTTATACATCTATTCCACGGCACATTCGTCGATGATTTCAAAAAAAATAATAAAGACTTCTACTGGGAGAATTTTGCAACTAAAAATAAATATGATTGTCATTCTTAGGAACAAATGATATAATCTAAAAAAACAATTAATAGGAGAAGAGAGTATGGCAGAAGTTAAATGGACAAAGGAACAATCACAAGCAATTCATGAAAAAGAATCTAATATACTAGTTGCGGCAGCAGCAGGAAGTGGAAAAACAGCTGTATTAGTTGAAAGAATTATTAATAAAATCATTAATGAAAAGATAGACATAGATAGATTATTAGTTGTAACCTTTACAAATGCGGCAGCAGCCGAAATGAGAGAAAGAGTATTAGAAGCAATTTATAAAAAGTTAGACGAAACCCCAGAAAATGAAAATCTACAAAGACAAATTACCTTATTAAACAAAGCCAGTATTTGTACAATAGATTCATTTTGCTTAGATGTGGTAAGAAATCATTTTTATGAATTAGAAAATATATCTCCTAATTTTAGAATTGCAGATACAACAGAAATAGAATTATTAAAACAAGAAGTATTAGAAGATCTATTTGAAGAAAAATATGAAAACCAAGAAGAGGATTTTGCTGAATTAATTAATACCTATACAAGTTACAGAGATGATACACCTCTAAAAGAATTAATTTTAAAAATATATACCTATATTCAAAGCAATCCATTTCCAAATCAATGGTTAAATGAAAAAATAGAAATGTTTCATATACAAGACTTTGAGGAAGATTTTAGCAAAAATCCATGGGGAGAAATTTTACTAAAAGAAGTAGAAGAAGAACTAATTGATGATATTAGCACATTAAAAGAACAAGAACAAAACCTAGAAAAAAATCCAGAATTAGAAAAATATGCAAAAACTATTTTTGATGATATTGACAAATTAGAAATGTTAAAAAGTAATTTAAATAGTTGGGATAAAGCATTTGCCATTTATAGCAATTTGACATTTGTGACATGGCCAAGGCAGAAAGTCGATTCAGCAATCAAAGACCAAGCAAAATTGGTAAGAGATGACATCAAAAAGAAAGTTACGAAAAAATTAAATAAAATTTTTATATATAACTCTGAAGAAGCCAATTGTGATATAGCAGACATGTATCCAATTTTAGTAAAATTAAAACATCTCATATTTGAATTTGGAGAAGAGTTTTCAAAGAGAAAAAGAAATAAAAATATCGTAGATTTTAATGATATTGAACATTTGGCATTACATGTTTTGATAAAAGATGAAGATGGAAAAGTAGAGCCAACAGAAGTGGCGAAAAACTATAAAGAAAAATTTGTCGAAATTGCCATTGATGAATATCAAGATAGTAATATGGTACAAGAATACATTTTAACAGCAATTTCAAAAGGAAACAATATCTTTATGGTAGGAGATGTCAAACAAAGTATCTATAAATTTAGACAAGCCATGCCAGATTTATTTTTATCAAAATATAAAACATACAAGTTAAAAGAAAACAAGAAAGATGAAGATGATTTAAAAATACAATTATTCAAAAACTTTAGAAGTAGAGCAAATGTGTTAGATTTCACCAATTTGATATTCCAAGACATTATGAGCGAAAATTTAGGAGAAATAGATTATACAGAGGAAGAATATTTAAATTTGGGAGCTAGTTATGAAGAAACATCACAAGAATTAGAAACCGAAATTGATGTCATTGATTTAAAAGAAAAAGAAGATTTAGCACCAGAAGAGGAAGCGAGGGGGACTGAAGAATCACAAGAAAATGATGACACAGAGGAACTATCAGAAGAAAGAGTAGAAGACATACAAGTTGAGGCAAGATTTGTAGCCAATAAAATAAAATCATTAGTAGAAAGTCATTTTCAAGTATTTGATAGAAAAATCAATGGATTTAGAGATATTCAATATAAAGATATTGTTATTTTGCTAAGATCTACAAAAGTCAATGCACCGATTTTTGAAGAAGAAATTATCAATTTAGGAATGCCAGTATTTTCTGAAAGTTCTCAAGAATATCTAGATTCTATTGAAATTCAAACCATCATGAGTTTATTGAAAATTATTGATAATCCTATTCAAGATATTCCATTAGTAACTGTTTTAAGGTCACATATTGGAAATTTTACAGATGACGAATTGGTAGAGATTCGACTATCTGATAAATATGATAATTTTTATACAGCTATGCAAAAAGCAAGAATTAATGTAAGTGTTGGATTAAAAGAAAAAATAGATACCTTTTTTCACAACTTAGAAAAATGGAGAAAAGAAAAAGAATATTTAGCATTAGATGAATTTATCTGGAAATTATATTCAGATACCCATTATTATACCTATGTAGGACTTATGCCAAATGGAGATTTAAGACAAGCCAATCTAAAAATGCTATTCGAGAGAGCAAAACAATATGAAACCGCAAGTTTTAAAGGATTATATAATCTTATACAATTTATTGAAAAATTGCATGTAGGAAGTAATGATTTAGGAGCTGCAAAACTAATAGGGGAAAATGATGATGTCATTAGAATTATGAGTATTCATAAAAGTAAAGGATTAGAATTCCCAGTTGTCTTTTTATCTGCGACTGGTAAACAATTTAACTTAATGGATTTAAATCAAAATATATTATTACATCAAGAATTAGGAATTGGTGTAAAATATATTGATTATGAAAGACAAGTCCAATATGATACCTTAACTAAAGAAGCCATTAGAAATAAAATTTTGACAGAAACCTTATCAGAGGAAATGAGGATATTGTATGTTGCTTTAACAAGGGCAAAAGAAAAATTATATATCACAGGATTGAAGAAGGATTATGAAAAAGAAATTGAAAACATGCAAAAACAAGTCAGTCGCTATCATAAGGTAAATGATAAGATAAATTATATTTTGGTAAAAAAATATAAAAAATATTTAGATTGGATTTTATTAGTTTATCTATATGAAAAAGAAAATAAAGAACATTTATTAAAATTAAATGTGTGGAATAAACAAGAGTTATTAAAATCTTTTGCAAAGCCAAAAGAAGAAATAGTAAATATTCAAGAACAACTAGAAAATGTAATGATAAACAAAGAAGATTTAGAAAAAATAAATACCATTTTGGAATATACCTATGCGCATCAATTATCTACAACCATTCCAACAATGACATCAGTTACGAAAATCAAACAAATGAAAATGCAAGCAAATAACAATGGAAATACAGATATTATTGAAGAGAAAGAAAATATACATGCAATTAACAAAGAAAAATATTTGGAAAATGAAATGGAGTTAGAAGATCAAGTTGAAAATCAAAATGATAATCAATTGACTTTCAATAAACCGAATTTCTTAAGAGAAGATAAAGAACAGGAAATAACACCTGCACAAAAAGGAACTCTCGTTCATATGTGTATGCAAAGATTAGATGAAACAAAAGAATATACTTTAGAAATGATACAGGATTTGATAAACGATTTGGTAAAAAGAGAAATTATAACAGAAAAAGAAGCAAAAAGTATTCATCCATATAAGGTATTAGAATTTACAAAATCAATGATTTGGAAAGACTTAAAAATGGCGAAAAAAGTATATAAAGAAAGACCATTTTTTATCAATATACCAGCAAAAGAAGTTTATGGAGAAGAGGTAGAAGAGGAGATTTTAGTACAAGGAATTATTGATTTATATTATATTAATCAAGATGATGAAGTAGTTTTAGTAGATTATAAAACAGATTATGTGGAAAAAGGAAAAGAAAGTAAATTAGTAGAAAAATATATTTCACAATTAGAATTATATAAAAAAGCATTAGAGGAAAGTTTACAAAGAAAAGTAGATAAAACTTATATTTATTCTGTATATCTAGGAAAAGAAATTGAAATTGCTTGAAAATTATGTATACTTTTGGTATAATAAGGATAGATTGGAAAGAAATGGGGAAGATAGTCGAAAAATAATTACAATTTTGACTGTATCAAAATTGAATTCTTTTCCGACTAGACTTATGCCTTTAGGAAGGAATGAGTTAAAAAATGAAACGAGTAAAAACATTATTCATGTATGCCTTATGGGTTATACTGTTTATCATATTTTCTGAGTTTTTAATTAATGTTGGTTTAAATTCATCTTATAGACCAATAGAAAGAAGAGATAATGTATCACAAGTTAATGTATATCAAGCAGAAGCAACACTTGTCAATGGCAGAATAAGGGGATTAATTACCAATTCGGAAACAGATAATATCAGTAATAAATATTTGGAATTTGATTTTTATTCTGAAAGAGATGTGTATTTAGGAAAGAAAATTATCAATATTAATGAGTTACAACCTGGTGAAACACAAAACTTTGAAATTTTATTTAAATTAGAAGATGTAGATTATTATACAGTAAGTGTATTAGATGAAAGACCAGAAGGTGAGGAAATAGAAATTCTTCCTGAAGGTTGGACAACAACAGATGTAGTGATAGCAACAGCCATTACATTGCTAATTTTCTGGTAATAAGGGATTTTGGGGACGGACTCATTTTTCCCTTTTTAAATTGAGATATTAAAAAAATATAGAATATAAAACCATTACACAATTTTGTATAAGCTAAATTTTCACAGAAATTCTAAAAGAAAAAATTGAGCCTCTTTCATTCAGGCTCAATCCAGTGATATATTCATTTCGCATAATATGTCGAATGTGATTGGAGTACTTGTACTCTTTCTAAATAAAAAACAAATGAGGAAGCGCGAATTCTTGCAGCGAGAGGCTCATTTATTTTTTATCTAGAAAGAGTAATGTACGTATTGAGCCGAGACATTTATAAGAAATGAATATATCACTGGATTGCCCATGAACATTCCTCATTTTTTTCTTTAAGAATTTCTAGTTTCAAATTTAGATACGCAAAATCGTTTCATTTTTTTA
>CASEIZ010000003.1 GCA_949288185.1 uncultured Eubacteriales bacterium
AAGTTTAACAGAAATCCAAATACCAAATAGTGTTACGAGTATAGGTGATGGTGCTTTTCAAGGATGTGAAAGTTTAACAGAAATCCAAATACCAAATAGTGTTACGAGTATAGGTAGTGGAGCTTTTCACGGATGTGAAAGTTTAACAGAAATCCAAATACCAGATAGTATTATGAGTATAGGTCATGGTGCTTTTGCGAACTGTGAAAGTTTAACAGAAATCCAAATACCAAATAGTGTTACAAGTATAGATGATAGAGCTTTTTACAGATGTGAAAGTTTAACAGAAATCCAAATACCAAATAGTGTTACAAGTATAGATGATAGAGCTTTTTACAGATGTGAAAGTTTAACAGAAATCCAAATACCAAATAGTCTTACGAGTATAGGTAGTATGGTTTTTAATGGATGTAAAAATTTACAAAAAATCATCATGTCCAAAAATATTGCAGAGCAAGTATTAGAAAAATTATATAGTGAAGAAATGCCAATTGACAAAACATTAATGTTTGGAGAAGATTTAGAAAGATTTGAAACATTAAAGGAAAGAAATAAAGCATATTTAGAACAAGATGCAGATTATGATGAAAAACAAATGGACATATTTTATCATAGAATGATAAAAAGTATAGGAATAGAGGAAGTAGAAAAAATATTTGAACTACCAAAACTATCTGAAGAAGAAATCAATAAATATATGGCAGAAAAAAATGAAGTATTTCAAAGTTTATATGATTTAAAATTCCAAACACAGGGAGATTTTGGGGTTACTTTAGAAATCTTTAAAGCACTAAGTAGAGAATTGCAGATATACAAAAAGGATGAGCAGAATAAAAATAGTGCGGAAATGAAAATATTTAAGGAATTAAATAGGTTATTAGAAGATGAAACGCATCAATATTCTTTAACAGAGATGCTAAAAACGAGTGTAGAGCGTGCAGGATATGAAATAGACTTAGATAATATTGAACAAATAGAAGAACAAATAAATGCTAGAATGGTAAAAGCAAATTTAGGGAAAATAGAAGGAAAAGTAGAAGAAAAATTAGCAGAAACTACTGGAGATGAAATAGGAATTGTAAGAGAACAAGTAAAGCCAGTAAGGATCATGATAGAAAGTGTAATAAAAGATTTGATTAAAGACCAAGGAGAAGTCACGAAAGAAAATCTAGCAGAGAAATTAGCATCAAAAATAGGAGAAGCACATTCACATTATGTAAGACAAAATCAAGATAAAATTATATCAAAAATGTCAGATTTATTAGAGGATGAAGAAGTATCAAAGTTATTAAATCATACAGTGGTAACAGCATTACAAAAAACCAAAAGTGAAATAGGAGACGCATGGAAATATAAAATCAATACAGCACTAAAAGAATTGGGATATACATTTGATAATTTGCCAAATGAATTTACAGCAGAAGAGATAGAAAAACTTAAAGAAGCACTACATATAGAAATAGAAACAACACAAAAAGTAGAATTAAAAGAGGAAGCAGACAGAGAAGCAGCATATGCGTTATTAAAAAATTATGGAGATGCTGTAACATATAAACAAATTCATGATATGTTTGGATCGATACATGAACCATATTCAGAAGAATTTACGAAATTCTTTAAAAAACATAGACAAGAGTTTTTATCAAATCCAGAATATTATATGGAATTTGGTAGAATACATAATAATTTTGAAAAAATAGTAAATTCTAGAGAATTAAAAAATATATATAAAAGTGGAGATTTAGAAATTTCTGATATAATGGGGTATTTATTAAATTCAAAGTTTGACAATACCAGAGAGGGAAACGAAGAACTTGCTAGACTAGCAAGTTCAGTAGGAGGAATTACCACAGAAGAGGAATTTGAAAGAGTACAAGATGTTTTTGAAATAACCAAAAGAAGAGAAAGAAGCAGTATACCACCAATTCGTGTAAAGAGCGGAAAATATGAAGGAAGAATGTTAGAACCAGATGATGCATTAAATTTGTTTGCAGGAAATATAACAACATGTTGCCAAAAATTTGGAGATGTAGGAGAAGGATCTATGCTACTAGGTTCCATAGAAGAAGATGCAGGAATATTTGTAGTAGAAAAAATAGGAGAAAATGGAGAAAGAAATATAGTAGCACAATCTCTAACAATTAGACAAAAAGGAAAAGATGGTACAAGAGATAGATTATGCTTTGATAATATAGAAATACCAGAAAAAATACTAGAAGAAATACCAAAAGAAGAGCATAAAGAAATCCTAGAAGTATATCAGCAAGCAGGAAAGCAAGCAATAGAAACAGATAAGCAGTTTTTAAGTAAATTACAAAAAGAAGGTAAAATATCACAAGAACAATACGATAGTTTAGTATTAAAAGAAGTAATAGCAGGAACAGGATATAATGATTTGGATGGATTAGATGACTTACCAGAAGCAGAAGCTGTTGTTGCAGATGAAGCATATTATCAATATAAAACGAAACAAGGATATATGTATCCATGGATAGATTCCACAAAAGGTGAAGCACCATATGGTTCACCAGGAATGCCAGTTATATTAACTGAAATTCCTGAAGAAGAAAGAAAAGAAATTTTGGAAAGACAAAAAGAAAATGCAAAACAAGAGAATATTCAAGAAATTCCATTATGGTATAAAAATGTGGGAAAACCAACTGTATATACAGAAGAAAGTATATCAGAAAATGAAATAGATATCATAAGAAAGTTAGAAAAGCAAGCATATAGAGGAGAACAGCAAATCATAAATGACAGAGTACAAGATATGGAGGATATAGAAGATATTTATGGAATAGAAGATGCAAAAATAGTAATAGGAAGTAACGAAGACTGGTATTTAATATATGGTGAAAATGATGACGGAGACATAGAAATATCAGATTTAGCAATAGTAGGAGCAATGAATGCAGAAACAAGTAGTAAAGAATCGCAAGGAAATGTAAAATTAGCCACAGCAGAATCTACTGACACATTATATAAATTACTAATAGAAGTAGGAGAAAAAGGAGAAATGCTTCACTGTGATGCAACGAGAGATACATCATTAATCAATATAAAACGAATGGTAAAAAAAGGATTAGTAAAAATATACGATGACGAAGAAGAAGAGATAATTTATGACAAACAAAAAGGATTAATATATGCAGAAAATGGAGAAGAGATTCAATATAATTATTTTAGCAATAATGAAGATATAGAAATGTTTGGAGTATATATAGAACCACAAGTGGAAGCAATTAAAGAAGAAGAGAAGAAAATACAAGAATTATTAAATAGAGTCAAAGAAGCAGAAAGATTAAGAGGAAGAGAAAAGGAAAAAGGTCTTGATGAACTAAGAAAAACGATGCGAAAAGGAGAAAAGACAAATGATGAAAGATAATATTTATAAATTGAAAGAAGCTTCAAGAAAATATAGGTTAAATAATCAATATGAATTGACAAAAAATGTATTAGGATATATAAAAGACAGAATAAAGGTAAATGAAAGTGAGATTAGAAATTTAATAAATTTACAAAAAGAGAATATCACATATGAAGATATATTTAGCATTATCAATAAAGAAATAGAAGAAGATGATTCATATAAAAGATATGCAAAATTAAAAATAAATCAAGACAAATTTTTATCCACTTGTATTGCTATGCCGATTGGTGTAATAGCTATAGAAGTATATGATACACAAGAAGTCATAAAATGGTATATAAGAGCAATAAAATCTAGAAATGCAATAGCCATTTCTGATGTGGAATATGCAGAAGATAATGTTAAATCATTAGTTTTGTTGATTATAAAAGAAGCATTGAAAAAGTTCGAAATCAGTGAGAATTTAATCATGTTATTACCATATGATGAGTGCTTTTATGAGTATTTTGATAAAGTCATATATACCTATGATGATGTAGGAAATCATTTAGAAGTTCCCAAAACAGAGGGAAAAGAAAAGACAGAAGAAAGGTATGTATATTTAGAAGATGAAAGTTTTAAAGATGAAGCAACCAAGAATCGTAACGCAATCATTTTAACCGGAAAAATAGATGAAGTAATAGAAAATATCAATAAAAAGAAAACTAAAGGAGCAGTTATATATACTAAAGATGTAAATAAAGCATATACATTTATAAACTTAGTAAATAGTGAAAATGTATTTGTAAATGCAAATTTAGAAAATGTGCAAGATACAATCAGAAAAGATAAGTTATTATATGAATATAAAAATATAATAATACCTATTCCACAAGAGGCAACAAAAGAACTAATGCATAATTCAGTAAATGATGAAAACGATAAAAGCGAAGAAAAAGCGCTTGTTGTTAAAGAGGAAGGAATATTAGGAAAAATAAAAGAATTTTTAAGGAAATTATTTACATAAAGATTTCTTGCATAAGGGATTTTGCCTTAAGTTCCTTAAGTTTTCCTGAAAATTCAAAAATAAGACTTGAAAAATTTACAAATCTATAGTAAAATAGGTATGTTGGAAAACAACATACCTTTTACTTAGCTTGTAGATAAGCACCAAATCTTAAGCTCAGTTAAAGGAGAAAACAAAAAAATAGGAGGTGTAAACGATGACAAAGGAAAGAAAACAAGAAATCATTAACACATATAAAAGAGAAGAAAATGATACTGGTTCACCAGAAGTTCAAATCGCTCTTTTAACAGAAAGAATTAATGAATTAACAGAACACTTAAAAGTTCACAAAAAAGATAACCATTCAAGAAGAGGACTTCTAAAAATGGTTGGTAAAAGAAGAAACCTATTAAACTACGTAGCTAAAAAAGATATCAACAGATATAGAACAATCGTTGAAAAATTAGGAATAAGAAAATAAGGAAAACATGCGTTAGCGAAATCAAAGATTTCGACGCATAAATGTGAAGACTGCTTCGCAGTACTTCACGAATATAAGAAGTTTAACCTTGTTGTATACGAAAAAATCTATATAGGGTCAAAATAAAAGTAGATTTTTTCTATACAATAATTAAAAGCCCGGTGTACAATCGGGCTTAAAAAAAATTTTAGTAAACTTGAGATTAGGTAAGTA
Source organism: uncultured Eubacteriales bacterium (assembly GCA_949288185.1). Lineage (GTDB taxonomy): Bacteria > Bacillota > Clostridia > TANB77 > CAG-508 > CAG-269. The sequence continues at coordinate 5,050 of CASEIZ010000003.1, forward strand.
GCTTGTATGATGAGCTGGTGAACGATAGGGACGTGCCAAATCGTTCAGAATTAAAAAAACAAAAAAAAATTATATTGTATTTCAAATTTTTTCTGAACGATTTGGCACGTCCCTATCGTTCACCAACTCATCATAGAGGTTACCATCTAAATTAAGTTTACTAAAGTTTGTAAATGGTGCAAATTTATTTAATTTAGGAGGATTTTTTATGTTTAAAACGTATGAAACAGAATTAGCAGGCAGAAAACTTGTTTTTGAAACAGGTAAAATGGCAGGATTAGCAAATGGAAGTGTATTAGTTAGATATGGGGATACAGTTGTTATAGTAAATGTTACAGCTTCTAAAGAACCAAAAGAAGGAATTGACTTTTTCCCACTTTCAGTAGATTATGAAGAAAAATTATATTCAGTAGGAAAAATACCAGGAGGTTTTATTAAAAGGGAGGGAAAACCAAGTGAAAAAGCAATTTTAACATCAAGAGCAATCGATAGACCTTTAAGACCTCTATTCCCAAAGGATTTTAGAAATGATGTAGTTGTTGTAGCAACTGTTTTATGTGTTGATCAAGATAATTCACCAGAAGTGGCAGCAATGATTGGAGCTTCAGCAGCATTATCTATATCAGATATTCCATTTGGTGGACCAACAGCAGCAGTAAATGTTGGATTAGTTGATGGAAATATCATTATCAACCCAACAGAAGAACAAAGAGAAAAGAGTGATTTAACATTAACAGTTGCAGGAACAGAAAAGAAAATTGCTATGATTGAAGCAGGAGCTAATGAAGTTCCAGATGATGTGATGTTAAAAGCAATTGAAGAAGGACATAAAGAAATCAAGAAAATCTGTCAATTCATTGAGAAGATGAAAGAAGAAATTGGAAAACCAAAATTTGAATATAAATCATTTGCAGTACCAGAAGATATTTATGAATTTGTAGAAACCAATTTCAAAGAAGACATGTTAACAGCTGTTCAAGAAGTAGATAAAGAAATAAGAGATAATAACATTTCAGAATTAACAGAAAAAATAGCCAATAGTTATGAAGAAAAATTTGGGCAAGAATCAGCTGAAGAACATAAAGGTGATTTAGGAGAAGCAATCTACAAATTAGAAAAGAAATGTGTAAGATATTTAATTTTTGATGAGCATAAAAGAGTAGATGGAAGAACATTAGATGAAATTAGACCATTATCATGTGAAGTAGGATTATTACCTCGTACACATGGAAGTGCTTTATTTACAAGAGGGCAAACACAAGTCTTATCAGTTGCAACATTAGGAATGGTTAGTGAAGAACAAGTATTAGACGGAATTGATACAGAAGAATCAAAAAGATATATGCATCATTATAACTTCCCAGCATATAGTGTTGGTGAAGCAAGAACTTCAAGAGGACCTGGTAGAAGAGAAATTGGTCATGGAGCTTTAGCAGAAAAGGCATTAGTTCCAGTAATTCCATCAAAAGAAGAATTCCCATATGCTATTAGAGT
>CASEIZ010000004.1 GCA_949288185.1 uncultured Eubacteriales bacterium
AATTTTTCTAGACTTTTTTTTAGATATGTGCTAATATATATTAGTACATATTTTTTATGCCGATGTGGCGGAATTGGTAGACGCACTGGACTCAAAATCCAGCGGGAAACCATGTGGGTTCGAGTCCCACCATCGGTACCAATGACGTTTCTGTTCGAACTAATAAAACAGATAAATACAAATATCATTCTGAAAAGGATGGTATTTTTTTGTTGTAAAAATCCAATAAATTTTATTGCCTCACAGCCCCCGAGCTATGATGGTACGTCATAACTCATAGGGTGTTAGGACTTATGTCAGAGTCAAAGTTCTGTGTTACGAAGAAATTTCAAATTGATTTTACAGGGATTATGGAATTACTAAAATACTGTAGTAAATATTATCTAAAATGTTAGCGCAGAGCATCTATGTAAATAAATATTAGTTTAATTGGAGGGCTGTGCATAACCTCCAGTTAATTAATTTTGAAGGTGTAAATATGGAGTTTATTATTAGAGAACTTCAGAAAGATGACAGTAACAAACGGTTTGTAGAATTACAAAGAGAATATTTGGCACATATGGATAAGTTCGATAAAGATTATTCAGAAGGGATAGCACTTGTCAAGCAAACAAGTGGCATTTCTATATAAAATTATTAATTATAATTTCTACTTTTTTATTATTATTAAAATAAATTTATTGTATAAAATTTAAATAAATATTATAATAAAATTAAAATATTGAAATGTGAGGTATGAAATATGGATAATGAAAAAAATATATTGTTAATTCATGGATTTAATGGAATACCAAAGATTTTTTATTATTTCCAAAAAGAATTAGAAGCACAAGGATACAAAGTTATAATTCCGAAATTTCCTGTTAGAGAAGAAATAAATATAAATGCTTATTTTAAAATATTTGATATATATAGAAACATGATGAATGAAGATTTAATTGTAGTTGCACATTCTATTGGAAACCCAATGTTTATAAAATATATTTGCAAAAATAATATAAATATAGGTCTTTATATAAGCCTAGCTGGATTTGCAGAGCCATTTCATGTTGAAGGTAAAGATGTTCTAAATCAAGTTGTTAAACCTTTAAAAATAACTGATGAAGAAAAAGAAAGAAATGTAAATTTGATAAAAGAAAAATATTCAATTTATAGTGATAATGATCATATTGTACCATTTAACATATTAGAAAAATATACTTCAGTTGTTGATTCTAAACCAGTATTTATTTCTGGAATGGGACATATGGGAAAGAAAATTGGGTTAGAAGAATTACCTGAAGTAATAAAAATTATTCAAGAAAGTAATTATAAAAAAATATAAGCTAGAAATAATAGCTAATAAAATGGAGAAAATCAATATTTGAGAGTTTCTCCTATATTAATGACTAGCATAGCTTAAAAGCTATGGACACTAATGTTTTATTAACTTAAATTAACCAAAGATAATTTTTAAATTTTATTATTTGACATTTTTTTAATATCTGTGTATAATAAGTATAGGAAATGAATAACCGCAGTGAATGCGGTTACCACTACATATAGTTATAACAACACATTCGCAATATTGGCATAGTGGAATGTGTTGTTATTTTATTCCTTATCTATTTTCGAATTTACATATTTTATGTATAAAATCGTTAATAAGGCTACGTTTATTGCTGATGATACCATTAAGGCATATATTAAAAAAAGTACAAAACCCATAAACACCACCTCACTTTCTGATAACCAATGTTATCTAGTGCAGTGGCAACACATATCTACTACTATGTTCATTTCCTATGTCAGTTAGTATAGCATACAATTTACAATAAAACAATACAAAAAACAAATTTTTGCAAAAAGTTTGTTCCACCATAAGATTTTTATTAAATAATCTGGTAACCTATATATAGCTTGATTGATATTTATATCAATCATTAAAGGTATGAAAAAAGTTGTAGATATCTACGTTGTTCGTACCAGTTTATACTTCACAAAAGTGAAGTATTTTTTTGTAAAAGAACAAATTTTTATTAAGGTACGGTGATATATAATAATAGTAGAAACAATTGAAAATAGAGGAATTTAAACATTTTGTCGGCGCCGACAAAATGCTCAAATTAAAAAACATAAAATTATAAAATTTTAATTGAAATAATGAATAGAAAGTATTTTTACCCATATTGTAAAAAACAAAACTTATTGATATAATTTAAAAAAATGAAAATAGAAGGAGAAAGAAAAATGAGTAATGAAGAATTAGAAAAAGAAATTATAAAAATCAAAGAAAGAAACAAAAGAGTAGAATTAGATAAAAAATGGGAAACAAGTTGGACAAGAAAAATTTGCATTTGTATATTAACATATATAGTAGTAATCATCTATTCAAATATGATAAATAAATTTACAAATGTAGCTTTAAGTTCATTAGTTCCTGTTATCGGTTTCGCATTATCTACATTATCTTTAAAACTAATAAGAAGTGTTTGGGAAAAAAGATTTAGCAAAGAATAAATAATGAGAATGGAGGAATTAAATGTTTGAAATAAAAAATTTCGATGATTGGATAGAGGACATTGAATATGGAAAATTTGGTAGTGGAGCAAGTGAAAAAGTATGGCTTATTAATCCTAAAACAAATGAAAAGGGACTTTTTTAATTTCCAAAAGTGAAAGATAAAGAAATCGGTAATAATATAATAAATAAAGATATGAAAAGATTATTAAAAATGTATCTTTTAGAACGAAGAAAAAGAATGTTACAAATATATAATTTGAAAGATGAGGAGTAAAAAAATGGGAAGAGATGTGGTATATTTAGTTTGGAAAGATGTGAATACTGGAGAAAAATATAAAGTGGCAATGTTATATAAAGAAAATAAGAAATATTATTTTAAATATATTTTAGAAAATGTAAAACAAGCACAAGAAAAAGGATTTGAATTATTAATTGCATTTCCTCAAATTAATGCAACTTATGAAAATCCACAGCTATTTGCTGTATTTAGCAGTAGATTGCCAGAACCAACAAGACCAGAAATTAAAGAAATTTTAGAAACTTATGGAATGACTGAATATGATGCATTTGAACTATTAAAAAGAAGTGGAGCAAAATTACCAACAGATAATTATGAATTTGTAAAAGAATAAGAAGGAATATTATGGTATCATATCTAGATTTTTTAAGTTAGAAGATTAAAAAATAATAGGAGGTCTTTATATGAAATCACTTTTATTAGTAATCGATTTACAAAAAGCTTTTATAAATCAAAGTACAGAAAAATTACCTAGTAAAATAGAAGAAACAATTGCAAGTAATCAATATGATGATGTTGCTTTTACAAGATTTATAAACTATGAAGAGAGTCTATATGTGAAAAAATTAAACTGGAGAGGATGTCTTTCAGATGAAGATAAAACAATTGTATTAGATACAAAAGGTTATCAAGTATTTGACAAATCCATATATTCGGCTGTTACAAAAGAATTAATAGAATATATGAATAATAACCAAATAACAAAAATCTATTTGTGTGGAATCAATACAGATTGTTGTGTGATGAAAACAGCATTGGATTTATTTGAATTAGGGTATGATATTTATGTACTAGAAAATTTATGTGGTTCTACATGTGGAATTGAAAGACATAATCAAGCAATAGACATTTTGAAAAGAAATATAGGAGAAAAATATGTAATATAAAGTGTATTTTTAATGATAAGGTGGATGTAATGAATATGGCTTGGGGAGGTATTTGCGGCAATAATATGGTAGCTTTAAATATAAGTGAAGGACATAAAACAGCTAAAAATATTAAAGAAAGAAAAGCCTTTACAGTAAGTATTGCAGATGTAGAACATCTAGAAGAATCAGACTTTTTTGGAACAGCATCTGGAAATACAATGGAAGATAAATTTGAAAGAACAGGAATGCATGCTACAAAAAGTACGAGAGTAGATACACCAATTATTGAAGAATATCCAATTACTTTAGAATGTGAAGTGGCAGAACTACAACATGAATCTTATGGTTTCAGAGTTTTAGGAGAAATCGTAAATGTTGTAGCTGATGAAAAAGTTTTAGATAAAAAAGGAAAAGTAGACCCTACAAAAATTAATGCATTTGTATTTGATCAATATCAAAATGGATATTATAAAATTGGAGAAAAAGTGGGACAAGCTTGGAATAGTGGAAAGAAATTTATGAACAAATAAGAGTTAAAAAAGTACCAAATAGATATGTATTTGGTACTTTTTTAGATATAGCTATTTTAGAGAAATAAAAATTTTATTACATATTTTATAAAAACTATTGACTTAAAGTAAACTCTAAGTGGTATAAGGTAAGTATGTATAACGAAATCAAAGATTTCTAAGCATAGATTTTTCTTATATAATAAAAAGTAAAAAGCAATAAGGAGGAGAGGATTGGAAATGGAATATAGAACAAACCGTAGAACAGGAGATAAAATTAGTATCATAGGATTAGGCGCTAGTTCTATCTCACAAGCAGGAGAAAAAGAAGGAATTGAAACTTTAAAAATGGCATTTGATAATGGAATTAATTATTTTGATTTAGCAGGTGGAGATGCAGAATGTTTTCCATATTATGGAGAAGCCTTTGAGAATGTCAGAGATAAAGTTATGTATCAAATTCATTTTGGTGCAAATTATGAAACAGGAAGTTATGGATGGACGACAAATTTAGAGAAAGTAAAAAAATCAATTGCATGGCAATTAGAACAATTAAAAACAGAATATATTGATTATGTATTTATTCATTGTATAGATGAAAAAAGTGACTGGAATGCATATCAAAAAAATGGTATATTAGAGTATATTAAAGAACTAAAAGAAAAAGGAATGGTAAAACATATTGGGATTTCTTCTCATACACCAGAATTAGTACATAAAGCATTAGATACAGGATTGATTGATATGGTGATGTTTAGTATTAATCCAGCATATGACTATGAGCAAGGAACATATGCCAATGGTAGTGTCAATGAAAGGATGGAATTATATAGAAGATGTGAAGCTGAAGGTGTTGGTATATCTGTTATGAAAGCATTTTCTAGTGGCCAATTATTAGATGAAAGAACCTCTCCATTTGGGAAAGCACTTACCAAAATGCAATGTATACAATATGCCTTAGACAAACCTGGCGTTTTGACAGTACTTCCAGGAATCAGAGGAAAAGAAGATTTATGATAACCATTGCCGCTTTATTTGGAAAAGGAATTGTAGAAGGACCATTTGAATCTCATATTGCTATGGGAAAAGCACATGGAATTACCAAAACAGAAATAGTAGAAGTAATTACACAATTAGCTTTTTATTGTGGTTGGCCTTTGGCTTGGAAAGCATTTCCAATAGTAGATAAAATTTATGGTGAAGATGAGAAATAATACAAAATAAAAGCCCCTTGTAAGGAGGCTTTTGTTACCGATAAAGAGACCAACATATAATGTCGTATTCACGACAATGTAAAGGTCTTACTTTACCAAATTGAGACAAAGCTGTCTCAATTTTTTTTGTTGTTTCTTCATCAGGGATTATGTACTCGAACATAACCATAATACGGTCTGCTCGAACATCAATCTCTGGAGAAATACTTGTGATTTCTCCAATGATTTCCTGAATTTCTTTTATCATTGTATATACCTCCTTCATAGGGTTTCTCCACAATTCGTGGGTAAAGCCTAACTAGGCTCAGTGCATAGTTGCATAAATCTATTATACAATTATTGACATAAAATGTCAAAGTAAAAATTAGAAGTATAAAAGCATCTAAACTTGAATTTATACATATTTCATGGTATAATAGCACAATATAAATAGGCAATGACCTTAAGTGGAAATTTCCTAAATTATTTAAAACTATTAAGAAATAAGAGAAAGGAAGGAAAAATATGGGAAAAGGAGTTGAAGATTATCGGATAGACAAAAGAGAGTCATTTCCGATAGAGGATTTTGAGAAAATCAGCATCAAAACTGAAACTGTAAAGGTATCTGTACAATCGACAAGAGCAGAAGAAAGAGTACAGATATGGTTTACTGGAAATTCCTCTGAAAAAGTCGATTTTTATATCGAAAAGAAAGAGGAAGAATGGGAAATCGTTACAAAAGAGACAAAGGAAGCTGGGAATGTAGAAATAAAAATAGCAATTCCTGAGAATATTAAATGTCTTTCTGTAACGACAACTTCAGGCAGAATTAATATAGCAAGGATTTTGCCAGAAGAAATTCATATAAAAACCCAAGATGGTCGAGTGATAATGGGACATTTACCAGACCGAAACAGTAAAATTTATGTAACAACGGGAAAAGGAGATGTCCGTGCAGAGTTTAAAGCTGCCAGGTTTGAACTGGAAGCAGAAACTGTAAGTGGAAGAAAAACAAATAACCACGAACCAAACGGAAAATCATTTGTAAAGATGGAAGCTTTTACAATCAGTGGAGATATCACTGTATCGTAATTTTTACAACCTGTGCAAACCTAGATAGGGAGCACAGGTTGTTCCCATATATATAAGAAATAAATTAAAAGAAGAAATCCCCAAACTCGAAAGAATGGGGATATTAGAGAACAGTGATATACACATATCACTGTGTAAGAATTGTTTAATTTTCCATAATAGATTTTATGATGTTTTCTGCAGCAAATGCATTTTCAAGTTTATCTGCATTATTCATAATTGCAGAAATAGCATCATACTTGTTTGTTTCAACAATTGTCATACTGGCCAACTGTTTTGCTATTAACTTAGCAGCTTCTTCATCAATGTTTACGACAGGTCGTGATAGCTTGTCGATTTTTTTTGACAGTTTGTTTACTTTGACAAGTAAACAAACCAATACTACAGCGATAACTAATCCTGTAATAAGAATACCAGTTTCTAACACAAAACAACTCCTTTTCTGAAACTATATATTAATAGACAACAGCAATATTATATAAAGTCTTAAAAATTATGTCAAGTATAATGAACTGTCAGATGTAAAAAATAATAAAAAAATGTTGCAATCTGTATATAGTTTCTGATATAATAGTAAAGATATAAAATATGAAAAGGAGTAAGAAAATGAAAAACTATTTGAAAAAAATGAATTGCATAAATATTTCAGCTGTTTTCTTAATAGTTGCTTTATTTTCATTTCCATTTTAAGTAAGGATTTTTCGTTCCTTATTTTTTTTTGTCATTTACAATATATACAAATTTAACATATATGAATGGAGGTTAATATGAAAGAATTCAACAAAAAAATTGTACTAGAAGATGGAGAAGAATATTTAGGATATGGATTTGGAGCAAACAAAGAAGCCATTTGTGAAATTGTATTTAATACCTCAATGGTAGGATATCAAGAAATCGTTTCAGACCCATCATATACTTATCAAATGGTAGTGATGACATATCCATTAATCGGAAACTATGGAATCACAGATGAAGATTATGAAACCAAACAACCAACGATTGGCGGAATGGTGGTAAGAGAGTATAATGATTTACCAAGTAATTTCCGTTATACAAAAACATTATCAGAATATTTAGAAGAAAATGATATACCAGGAATTTCAGGTGTTGATACAAGAAAGCTAACAAGAAGTATCAGAAATAAAGGAAGTAGAAAGGTTATTATCACAGACATTACAACTAGTAAAGAAGAAGCGTTAAAAAAATTAAACGCATATGATATTCCAAAAGATGCTGTATCAAAAGTAAGTTGCAAAAAGAAATGGTATTCTAGAACAGCAAATTACAAATTTAATGTGGTAGCAGTAGATTGTGGCATTAAGTTAAATATTATAAGAAGTTTAAATAAAAGAGGGTGTAATGTAACGATTGTACCATATAATACACCAGCAAAAGAAATTGAAAGCTTAAAACCAGATGGAGTCTTTTTATCAAATGGACCAGGAGATCCAGAAGATGTAAAAGAAGTAATTAAACTTGTAAAAGAATTAAGAGGAAAATATCCAATCTTCGGAATTTGTTTAGGACATCAAATGATTAGTTTAGCATATGGTGCAAAAACATATAAATTAAAATTTGGACATAGAGGTGGAAACCATCCAGTATTAAATCTAGAAACAGATAAGATTGAAATTACAAGTCAAAACCATAGTTATGCAGTAGATGAAAAATCTTTAGAAAAAACAGATTTGGTACCAACACATAAAAATATTTTGGATAATACCATTGAAGGTGTTGAATGCAAGAAAGATAAAGTATTTAGTGTGCAATATCACCCTGAAAGTGCACCAGGACCACAAGATAGTGGGTACCTTTTTGATAAATTTATTAAAATAATGGAGGGAGAATAAAATGCCAAAAAGAAAAGATATAAAAACTGTACTAGTAATTGGTTCTGGACCAATTGTCATTGGACAAGCAGCAGAATTTGATTATGCTGGAACACAAGCTTGTTTAGCACTAAAAGAAGAAGGATATAAAGTTATATTAGTAAATTCTAACCCAGCAACCATTATGACAGACACAGCGATTGCAGATAAAGTATATATGGAACCACTAACATTAGAATATGTTGCTAAAATTATCAGATATGAAAGACCAGATGCTATTTTACCAGGAATTGGAGGACAAACTGGATTAAATATCGCTATGCAGTTATATAGAAAAGGAATTTTGCAAGAATGTCAAGTAGAACTTTTAGGAACAAGTAGTGAAAGTATTGAAAAGGCAGAAGATAGAGAAAAATTTAAAGAACTATGCCAAGAATTAGGAGAACCTGTCTTAGAATCTATTATTGCAGAATCAGAAGAAGAAGGAATTGTAGCAGCTAATAAAATTGGATACCCAGTTGTTCTAAGACCAGCCTTTACTTTAGGAGGAACTGGTGGAGGATTTGCAGATAATGAACAAGAATTAAAACCATTATTAAAACATGCTTTAAAACTTTCTCCTGTCAATCAAGTATTAGTAGAAAAAAGTATTAAAGGATATAAAGAAATCGAATATGAGGTAATGAGAGACCATAATGACACAGCCATTACCATTTGTAATATGGAAAACTTAGACCCAGTAGGTGTTCATACAGGAGATTCTATTGTTGTCGCACCAAGCCAAACTTTAACAAACAAAGAATATCAATTATTAAGAGATAGTGCTTTAAAAATCATTAGAGCTTTAAAAATAGAGGGAGGATGTAATGTTCAATTTGCATTAGACCCACATTCTTTTAACTATTATGTCATTGAAGTAAATCCAAGGGTATCTCGTTCATCAGCATTAGCTTCAAAAGCAAGTGGATATCCAATTGCTAGAGTTTCAGCAAAAATAGCAGTTGGTATGAGATTAGAAGAAATTCCGTTAGCCAATACACCAGCAAGTTTTGAACCAGCATTAGATTATATTGTTTGTAAAATACCAAGATTTCCATTTGATAAATTTACACTTGCTTCAAATAAACTAAGTACACAAATGAAGGCAACAGGAGAGGTCATGAGTGTAGGAAGAACATTTGAAGAAAGTTTATTAAAAGCAATAAGATCATTAGAAACAGGTGTATGTCATATTTATCATAAGAAATTTGACAAAATGGAAACAGAAGAGATGATGACATATATAAAAGATGGAACAGATGATAGAATTTATGCGATTGCAGAACTAATGAGGAGAGATGTCGATTTAGGATTAATTTATGATACAACAAAAATTGATATGTTTTTCTTAGAGAAAATTAAACATATTGTTGAAACGGAAAAAGTGTTAAAGAAAAACGTAGGAGATATTGATACATTAAAAACTGTTAAGAAAATGGGATTTAGTGATAAATACATTGCAAAAGTATGGAAGAAAAAAGAAAATGATATTTATGAATTAAGAAAGAAAAATAATATTTATCCTGTATATAAAATGATAGATACATGTAGTAGTGAGTTTGAAAGTTATGTACCATATTTCTATTCAACATATGAAGAAGAAAATGAATCTATCATAAGTGATAAGAAAAAAATCATTGTATTAGGAGCAGGACCAATTAGAATTGGGCAAGGTGTAGAATTTGACTATTCTACAGTGCATGCAGTAAAAACAATTAAAGAAGCAGGATATGAAGCAATTATTATCAATAACAACCCAGAAACTGTATCAACAGACTATACAACGAGTGACAAGCTATATTTTGAACCACTAACAGTAGAAGATGTCATGAATATTGTAGAATTAGAAAAACCAGAAGGTGTTGTAGCTGCTTTAGGCGGACAAACAGCTATTAACCTTGCAGGACCACTTTCAAAATTAGGTGTTAAAATCATTGGTACAGATGTAAATGCCATTGAAAAAGCAGAAAACAGAGATGCATTTGAAAGAGTTATGAAAGACTTAAAACTATTACAACCTAGAGGAGAAGCTGTAACCAATATAGAAGATGGAATTAAAGTTGCGAAAGAAATTGGGTATCCAGTATTAGTAAGACCAAGTTATGTATTAGGTGGAAGAGCTATGCAAATTGTTTCTAATCAAAAAGCATTAGAAAAATATTTAAAAACAGCTGTTGAAATCAATACAGAACAACCTGTATTAGTTGATAAATATATAACAGGAAAAGAACTAGAAGTAGATGCAGTATGTGATGGAAAAGATGTATTTATACCTGGAATTATGGAGCATGTTGAAAAAACAGGAATTCACTCAGGAGATAGTATCAGTGTATATCCAACCTTTAGTGTTAGCCAAAAAGCAAAAGATACAATCATAGACTATACAGTAAAATTAGGATTAGGTATTGGTATTGTCGGATTATATAATATCCAATTCATTGTAGATGATAAGGAAGATGTTTATGTTATAGAGGTAAATCCAAGATCATCAAGAACTGTACCATTTATTTCAAAATCTACAGGATATTCTTTAGCAGATATTGGAACATTAGTGATGCTTGGAAAATCTTTAAAAGAACAAGGAATTGATGTGGTATATCCAAAAGAGAAAGAAAAATGGTATGTAAAAGCACCAGCATTCTCATTCTCAAAATTATCAGGATTAGATGCAACACTTTCTCCTGAAATGAAATCAACAGGAGAAGCCATTGGATATGATAAAAAATTAACTAGAGCATTGTATAAAGCACTACAATCATCAGGAATGAAACTTGCAAATTATGGAACCATATTTGTAACCATTGCAGATAAAGACAAAGAAGAAGCATTACCATTAATTAGAAGATTTTATAATCTAGGATTTAATATAGAAGCAACAAAAGGAACTGCTAAATTCTTAAAAGAACATGGTATCAGAACAAGAGTCAAAAAGAAAATTAGTGAAGGCAGTGAGGAGATCTTAGAATCTTTAAGAAAAGGATATGTAAGTTATGTCATCAACACAAGAAATATAGACTCTATAGATCAAGAAACAGATGGAAGTTACATTAGAAGATGTGCAACACAAAATAATGTACCAATGTTTACAGCATTAGATACCGTAAGAGCAGTATTAGATGTATTAGAAGAAATTACACTTGGAATATCAACAATTGATGAATAAATTATAAGAAAGGCGTGCGTTAACGAAATCAAAGATTTCGACGCACACATGTGAAGACTGCTTCGCAGTACTTCACAAATATAGGAAGCCTAACCTTGTTGTATACGGAAAAATCCACATAGGGTCAAGATAAAAGTCGATTTTTCCTATACAATAAAAAAACCTTCTTATGATAAAATATTATAAGAAGGTTTTTTTGATACAATAATATTTTATGTATGCATGCGTATGATTATTTTAATAGTGATTAGCTTAATAATTTAGTATTGATAGTATTATCTATCATCTCAATTTTTCTAATTCCTTTACTGTCTTGCAAAATATTATACTGTTTTTTAGCTATTGCATTTAATTTTTCAAGTCTTACATTTTGTGGTATTCCTTGAGCTATCATCTCACTATTTAAATTTTCTAAGTTACTTAAAATTACTAGCTGAAGAATATTTGCATAATCTCGCATGTTACCATCTAAAGAAGGATTTTGGTCTTTGTTCTGATAACTTTCATTTTGTTTTAGTCGTTGAAATTCCATGATTAAATATAGTTTGAATTCTACATTTAGCCAACTTGCAAATTCAAAAGCAATATCAGGATGTGCAAATGTTCCTATACTGTATTTTCCACTGCTTGGAATAATTCCAATAGCATTGAATTCTTTCTTCCAACGATTTGGTGTCATAGTAAAACGATTATATCCAACTTCATCAATTTTAATTCTGTGTGATTCCACGGAATTAAAATTTTCGTTATGCAATTCTTCCCAAAGATTATAAAAATCAAAAGAATTTTTATTAGACATCCAATTTCGTATAACTCCCGAAGGATCGTTCTCATTTTGATATTTTGCCAAATCTGTTAGAGATATATAATCTATAGTATCTACTCTCATCACTCTAACTAATCTATTATTTACATTCATTTGTGTTGATATTAGTTCTTTTTTCATAAATATCACTTCCAATCCTTTTACATTATAAAACAAATGTTTGCAAATGTCAAGCAAAAATCAAAATATAAATAGGTTCTTAGATAAAATCTTAAAATAGAAGAATAAAAACAAACATATCTCTCAAAAGATATTTTTGATTTTTATGTAATTAGAATTGTTAATTCCATAAAGTATATGATATAAAATAATAGAAAAGGAGAATTTAAAATACAGTATCTATAATAACGAATAAAAAAATTAAGATAAATTGTAACGAAAATGAAATTCATACGTCATATATGCAAAGGGGGATAAAGTTATGCAGGATATGGAGCAGATATATGAACAATACTTTGAAACAGTATATAAATATTTATTCTGTTTAACTCGTAATAGTGATATTGCTGAAGAACTAACACAAGAAAACTTTGAAGATATGCAAGAGCCAGATGCAACAGAATATACATTAATAGAAAATGAACAATAAAGAAGACAGCTAAAATAAAAAAGAACCTAAACTATTAAACAAACAGTTTAACAATTTGGGTTCTTTTTATTGTAACCTTTTTCTAAAAATGGTAAATATATAGATGGAAAGTTAAATTTTTCTTGCCAAAATTTAATTCTTTCCAACCAGAATTGAACCTTAAGAAAAAGGAGAGAAAAATGAAAAAAGAAAATACGATAGAGAGCTATATAGTGGATAATCAATTAGATATGCCAAGAGTATTTGATGAGTATTATCACTATATAAGTGCAATTATAAAAAATAAACATACTATCAAGCTAGAAGATGAAGAAGAAATGATAGCAGATGTGTTTTTAATTTTATGGAAAAACAAAGATAGATTAGATAGAAAAGCAGTATTTAGTCCATATATAGCAGGAATTACCAAAAGACTTATTTATAGAAAATATAGAGAGCTTAGTAAGATGATAAAATTTTCTCAATATGAAAACGAGATGATTAGTCATTTTAATGTAGATGAAATTGTAGAGCAAAAAGAAATGAATGACTGTATTACCAAAAACTTAAAAGCATTAGGTGATACAGAATATGAAATATTTAAAAAATTTTATTACGAAGGAAAAAAGGTAAAACAAATTGCACAAGAGATGAACCTAAGTAGTAGTAATATAAAAACAAAATTACATAGAACCAGAAAAAAGATAAAAGAAATTTTAAAAGTAGGAGGTTTTTAAAAATGGGAAAGGAAAAAATTTTTGAGAATGTGCAAGAAAACATTGCTATTGAAAATTTTAGGGCACTTCATAAAAAGCATGAAAGAACAAAAAAGATATTACAAAGTACATTGACAGTTATGATTTGCAGTTTATCTGTAACAGGAATTGTTTTTGCAAAAGATATTTCTACTAAATTATATGATAATTTCTTTATGACAGGTAAAGGGATGGAAACAGCAATGAATGAGGGATATATCGAAAATACAGATATGGAATATGAAAATGCAAACACAACTATAGAAAATACAGAGACGGGTGAAATGATAGAAGATGTAGAAACAAAAGTAAAAGTATCTGAATTTGTTATGGATGATTTTAATTTAAGTATCACATTTGATGTAGAACTATCTGAAAAAGCAAAAGAGATTGTAACAGCAGATAAAGTATGGGAATTTAATTTTCCAGACTTAGTGATATCAGATGAAAATAATATTGTTTTATATTGTCCATCAGGAGTTAGATATGAAGAATTTAGTAAAGAGAAGAATTTAAGATTAAATTATGATGAAGCAATGGATAAAAAAATGTATATTGGAAGTGGTGTCAATATCATTCCTATTGAAAGAGAAGGAAATCATGTAAAAGTCGTTTATAATATCTATATAGGAGGAGACAGTCATTATCCAAAGAGTAAAACATTAACAATTGATATGACAAAAATCAATATATCTAAAAATGAAGAAGCTTCTATGGGAGAAGAGGAAATTACCCTTACAGGAGATTGGCATTTTGATGTAGCAGTTCCAGAAAAAATGTATAATAGACAATCCGTTGTTTATTCACAGGTAGATACAACCAATGAAGATTATCAAGTAGAATCAGCAACATTATATGATACAGGAATGGAAATAACGGCAAAAATAAAAACAGAACCACAACCACAATACCCATCATTTTTGGAACATGATTTTTATGATAGTTTATCAGATGATGATCCGCTTAAAAATGTAGATATTTTAGGATATATTAGTTGGAAAGAACGCCAAACAGATGCATATAAAGAATATTATCGAAAAACATATGGATTGACAGATATCACGATATATTTAACAAATGAAAATGGTGAAAAATTCACATTAATACAAGGGCCAAATGAAAATGGTTCAAAAGCAATAAGTGAAGAAGTAATTTTGACATTTAAAGGTATGTTTGATTTAACAAAATATAATGAAACAGAAAAAGTAATTGTTCATTTTGAGTATAGAGGTCAAAATGAAGAAATAGTCCTAGAGAAAGGGGATGAATAATTGTATGAAATTAAAAAGCAAAATATTTAGTATTTTTTGTATTATGATAGTTAGTGTAATCAGTTTTTCTAATATCGTATTTGCAACAGAAAGTACTGATTCAAATGAGAGAAGTGAAATAGTAGAAGAAATTTTTAAAGAATGGATAGAAAGTTATAAAAGTGATGAAACACCAGAAAATAGAAGGATTATAGATTATAAATTAAATACACTTGGTATTAGAACAATTAGTGATAATGAATATATAGCAAATATTGAATTTGTCGTAACACCTGTTTCCATAGAAAATACAGAATGGAATTATGGAGAACCAGAAATTGGATTATGGGAAGGACATGAAGTTATTTGGTATGTAAAAACCAATATATGTTATATAAGAATTAAAGTAGAAAATGGAGATTATCAAGTAGAATATATAGGAGAAGCACCAGAAGGATATGACGAATTTGAAAAACGATTTGAAGAATATAAAAAGACATATTCACAAGAAGAAGTAGAAAACATACAAATTCAAGGAGAAGAAACGGATAATCAGTTAGCAAACCAAGAAATAGAAAAAATGAGTAATGGAATTGTGATAGGGTGTTCTGTTGTCTTATTAATAGTAATATGTTTAGTATGTGTAAAAGTTATTAAATATAGAAAAAGTAATAGAATGACTAAGAAATAGCATATAATTTCAAAGAAGATTAACGGAAGTTAGTCTTTTTTGTTATTAAATAGGAAAAATTCGATTTTTTTATAATAAATATAAAGTAAAAAAATTGTAACGAATTGCAAAGTGAAAAGTATTATAGATGAACGAAGAGAAAGGAATAAAGAATGAAAGTGGATTTTGAAGAAGTATATAGCAAATATTATTGTAGTGTCTATAGATATCTGATTACAATAACGAAAGATAGAAATATTGCAGATGAAATGGCTCAAGAAACATTTTATAAAGCATTAAAAAATATACATACATTTAATCCAGAACTAAAAATGTTAACATGGTTATGTCAGATTGCGAAAAATACATATTATAGTTATTGTAAAAAAAATAAAAAACTATGTGAATTGGATGAAAACATTATTGACAATGAAGAAGATATCATCGAAAAAGTAATAAATAGTGAACAGAATTTAGAAATATTAAAAGTATTACATAGCTTAGAAGAACCATATAAAGAAGTTTTTACTTTAAGAATTTATGGAGAACTTTCATTCAAACAAATTGGAGAAATTTTTAATAAAACTGAAAACTGGGCAAGAGTTACCTATTATCGTTCAAAATTAAAAATAAAGGAGAGATTAGTGTGAAAAAAGAATGTCGAATCGTACAAGACTTATTACCATTATATATTGATGAAGTAGTATCAAAAGAATCAAATGATTTTATAGAAAAACATTTACAAGAATGTAAACAATGTAAAGAAATGTTAAATCTCTTAAAACAAGAAGAACAAGTATCAAACATAGATGAAAAAGAGGCAATACGAAAATTTCATAAAAAACTAAGGTATAAAAATTTAAAGACTTTAATAATCACATTATTATGTATTATAATCATTTTATATATAGGTTGGCAACTATTATATGTTAATGAATATATGGTGCCATATGCTGAGAATTTAGCAAATGTTGAGATACCAGAAGATGAAGGAATCGATATAAAAATAAACACAAAAAATTATAAAAATGGTTATGCTATATTAGTTAAGACAGGAGAAAACATTTATGATGTATATGTAAATATAACACAAAATATCATTACAAAATTGTTTAAAGATAATGATCAATCCAATAATTTAATAAGGATAGGAAACAATATTTGTATAGATTTCCAAAGTGAAAAAATCAGATTTTTCGAACCTGAAAATGCAAAAATACAAAATATTTATTATATTAATGAGAATTATAAAGATATTGTATTTTTAACAGATGAAGAACTAGTAAAATTAGAAGATAAAATATTATTATGGTCAAATAATACATAAAAATACTATGTAAGAAAAAAATTCCATTTTGGTGCAACAAAAAAGTAAAGCAAATTAATCTAATAAGTGTCAGATATGTACATATAAGATAAAATTGGAGGATAAAAAGTGGAGGAATTAGTAAAAAGGGCGAAAAATAAGGATGAGAAAGCATTTGATGAATTAATTCTATTAATGGAAAAAGAAATGTATTTAATAGCTAAAACAAGACTTCAGAATGATGAGGATATAGCAGATGCCATACAAGAAACCATACTGTTATGTTTTAGAAATATTCATAAACTAAGAGATAATACATTATTTAAGACCTGGACAATTCGAATCCTTATAAATGAATGTAATAAAATACATAGAAAAAAGCGTAAACATACGATATCCTTTGAAGGTAATGAAATGGAAAAATATATTGAAACAGAAGAAAATTATGAAGAAAAAATAGGATTTGATATGTTAATTAGAAGTTTGGAAACAGATGAAAAATTGATATTAACATTATATTATTGTTCAGGTTATACAACAAAAGAAATCAGTAAAATTTTAAAGAAAAAGGAAGGTACTATTAGGAGTAAAATCTCCAGAAGTAAGCAGAAGCTAAAAGAACAATTTGAAGGAGGAGGGATTGAAAAATGAGAGATATTGAAGAATTATTAGAGTTATCCAGTAAGCAAGATGTAAAAATTCCTCTAAAAATAGAGTACAGAATACAAAATACATTAAAGCATAAACATAAAAAACAATGGAAGAATTATATAAAAAAATTTGTAACTATCATGGCTTCAATTATGGTTGTGTTTGTAGGAAGTATATCAGTGTATGCAGCTTTTGGAGGGACAATAGGAGGAAAACCAGTATTAGAATGGATAGGTATTCGATTTTCTGATGAGTATGAAAATTATAAAGTAAATGTTGAAGGACAAGAAGTGGCTTATAATGAAACAAAAATTGATTTGGTCTCAACAGTATGTGATGAAGGGTTTACGATTTTAGAATTTGATGTAAAACTAAGTAAACAAGACAAAGAATACTTACGATTAGGAGAAAGTATTATAACAGAAGAAGACATACAACAAGCAAAAGAAATAGATGAAGAACAATTTAATGAAACAGGTAAAACACCAGCATATAATCATTTAATGGAAGCAAAAGATACGATGAATACAGTTGCATTAATATTTTTTGGACAAGAACAAGAAGAATATGGTAAAACCGTATACAATCCAGAACCTACATATAATGTTATAATAGATGGTGAAGAAATGTGGACCAAAACAACACAAACAGTAACAAAGATTTCAGATTATGAATATAAAGTATATCAATTATTTTTATTAACAGATGATGAATTAAAAGGAAAAGAGAATTTTAAAATATCATTAAATCGTGTTGTACTTGGCAATACAGGGGAAAAAAAGAAAACAGAAAGTGGAATGCAGACAATTAATACGGCCAATAATGCTAGATATATCAATATTGGTGGGGAGTTTGAAGTAGAAGTATCAAAAGAAAAAGCACTTCAAAATACAAATGTTATTTATCCAGAAAATGCCGAAGTAACTTATAAAAAGATGACCCAAAAGATAGAAGAAGTAAAAGTAACACCATTACAAATAATAGCGAAAGTATCTACAACAA
The DNA here is from genome assembly GCA_949288185.1 of uncultured Eubacteriales bacterium. GTDB lineage: Bacteria > Bacillota > Clostridia > TANB77 > CAG-508 > CAG-269. Next base: position 18,523 of record CASEIZ010000004.1, read on the forward strand.
TTAATGATGTGAGTTTGCAAAGTTTATCTAGTAGTTGGAATGAAGATCATATTGGATTAATAGATTTCAAAGTTTATGATAATAACAATCAGGAACTTAGTTCTTGCCAATATGAAACTAAAAGAGTCATTACCTATGAAAATGGGAAAACAGAAGAATGGGCAACAGGAGATATTGGAACATTTAAAGATTTTGAAAATGCCACGATGTACTTAACAGAATATATTATCATAGAAAAGAAAGAAGATGTTGATAGTATAAAAATTGTACCAGTTGAGAAAAACATAACAGATAATGGAGAAGAAGAAAATACATTAGGAGAAATGCAGGTAGACATACATTAGAGAAGAAAAATGTGTATATAAAGCAAGCATTTTCAAAATATTAGAAAAAAATATAGTAAACAAGTTAAAATTAGGTTACAGTTCAGACTTAAATGCCAGAAAGGTTACATATATATTATTTTTCATACCTTGTGTGTCGCAACCACTAATGTTGAAAGATAAATCTTTCAACGAATGAAGGTTGCTCCAATCGCACTCGCTCTTGCTCGTTTGGTCGCTTACGCGGTATTTCAAAATAATATATATGTAACCTTTCTGGCATTTAAGTCTGAACTGTAACAAAATTAGTAAAAGAAAATTATTTTATTACAGGTATGTATGGAATAATTTTCTTTTTTGTAGTATGATAATAGAAAAAAGTTTTGAAATTAAATATATGGGAGGAAACATAAAAATGAATCAAGAAAAATTAGAATTAGTAGCAGATTTTTATGAATTTACAATGTCAAATGGATATTTTTCAAAAAATAAGAATGATATTGCCTATTTTGATGTTTTTTTTAGAAAGGTTCCAGATGGTGGTGGATATGCGATTGTAGCAGGATTGGAACAGATTATAGAATTTATACAAAATTTAAAATTTGATGAAGAAGATATAGAGTATTTAAGAAAACAAAATATATTTTCAGAAGAATATTTAAACTATTTAAAAGACTTTAAATTTACAGGAGATATTTGGGCAATACCAGAAGGGACTGTCGTATTTCCAAATGAACCATTAATTACAGTAAGAGCACCAGTTAGTGAAGCTCAATTGTTAGAAACCATGTTATTACTAATTATTAACCATCAAAGCTTAATTGCAACAAAGACAGCAAGAATTGTAAGAGCAGCACAGGGAAGACCAGTCATGGAATTTGGTGCAAGAAGAGCTCATGGAGTATCAGCAGCCATTTATGGAGCAAGAGCAGCCATTATAGGAGGAGCAGTAGGAACTTCTTGCACAGCAGCTAGTGAAAAATTTCATGTTCCAGCAAGTGGAACTATGGCACATAGCTGGATTCAAAGTTTTGATAATGAATATGAGGCTTTTAAAGCATATGCAGAACTATATCCTAACAATGGTACATATTTAATTGATACATATCATACATTACAAAGTGGATTACCAAATGCCATAAAAGTATTTGATGAAGTCTTAAAGCCACAAGGAATTAGACCAGTTGCTGTTCGATTAGATAGTGGAGATTTAGCATATCTATCTAAAAAGGTAAGAGTAATCTTAGATGAAGCTGGATATCCAGATTGTAAAATATGTGCAACCAATGCATTAGATGAAAATTTAATTAGTTCTTTAATAGAACAAGATGCCAAAATTGATTTATTTGGTGTAGGTGAGAATTTAATTACAGCAAAAAGTGATGCTATATTTGGTGGTGTATATAAATTAGCTGCAATGGAAAAAGACGGAAAAATTATACCAAAAATAAAGATTAGTGAAAATGTAGAAAAAATTACAAATCCAAGTTTTAAAAAGGTATATCGTTTTTATTCTAAAGAAACTAACTATGCATTAGCAGATGTTATCATGTTAAAAAATGAAAAAGAACCAGAGGGAGAATATGAAATATTTGACCAATATAATACCTGGAAAAGAAAGAAACTACATAATTATTATGTAAAAGAATTGCAAGAAAAAATATTTGAAAATGGAAAACTAGTCTATAAACAACCAACCATAAAAGAAATTGTAAAATACACAAAAGAACAATTAGGAACAATATGGGAAGAAATCAAAAGACTAGAAAACCCACAAAGATATTATGTAGATTTATCTAAAAAATTATATGATTTAAAAACAAAATTATTAAATCAAAAACAAGTATAAATTCTAAGAATAGAAAATTACCAAATAGTGCAAAAAGAAAATTTAGGAGTTTTATATGAAAAGAAACTTATTTGTGATTTTTGAATTATTGTTAATGATAGTCATTGCTATAGGAATTATAATGATAATTAAGATAAAAATACGGAGATTAAAAAAATAATCTCCGTATTTTTTAACATTTTGTAACCTTTTTGTTTTTTTTGCCACAATAAAGATGTAAGATATCTTATAAAGGAGTTATAAAAGTGAAAGATAAAAAACTAGAAAATTATGTCATTAATAAAAAGCTTGATTTAGATAGAATTGTAGATGATTATACACCATATTTAAGAACAATCATACAAAACATGGTTAGTAACAACATATCAGCAGAAGACAAAGAAGAAATTATCCTAGATACATTTTTTGTATTATGGAAGAAGTATGAAGAAAATTACCCAATAAAGTCTTTAAGTTCTTATATGGCAGGAATTACTAGAAATCTAGTAAAAGAAAGGCTAAAAAAATTAAAACATACAATTGATATAGAGCAATGTAAAAATTTAATTGAATATAGTAGTTTGGATATATATTCACAAGAAAGAGAAGAGATAAACGAATTATATAAGAAAATAAATGATTTAAAAGAAATGGATGTAAAAGTAATAAAAATGTTTTATTACTCTACTAAGTCTATAAAAGATATAGCTAAAGAATTAAATATTTCAGAAGCAAATGTAAAAACAAAATTGCATAGAATACGAAAGAAAATAAAACAAGAATTAAAACGAGGAGGTTTTTTGAAAGATGAATAAGGAAATAAAAGAAAAATTGAAAATAAAAATAGCTATATCTAAAATCAAAGATGAGGAGGAAATAGCTATGAATAAAAAAGGAAAATTTGTATTTAAGAATATAGGAATTGCTGCTTGCACATTGATGTTACTAACAGGAGGTGTTTTTGCAACAAGTAAAGTAATCGAAAACATATGGAAGGAACCAGAAAAAATAGAAAATGTAACAGACCAAATTACAGAAGAAAGTAAAAAAGAAAATATAACAGAGGAGCAAGCAAAAGAAGTGGCACTAAATAAACTAAAAGAAATAGGATTTAACACGAATATTGTAAATACAAATCATTATAAAGAAATGGATTCTGATACGATAATATATAGATTTAATACAGAAGATAACTATGAGATTAGTATTAATGGACAAACAGGAGAATTTGAAACAATTTGGAATTTAAATAAAAATCAACAAGACTGTAATGTTGAAATAACAAAAGATGAAGCAATACAAATAGCAAATGAATACTATACATTGTTTGGCTTTAAAGAAGGAGAATATGAAATTACAAAAGTATTTTGCAATAATAACAGAGGAAGTGGTAAAGATAGCGGATATAAAATTGATATAACGTATAATAAAAAATATGGAGAGATATATAATCCTTATGAAATGATATACATAAGTATTGAATCTAAAAATAAAAATTTTGATTGTTTTACAGTTGAAAATACACCATTTGATAATAATGAAATTGTTATAACAAAAGAGGAGGCAGTTCAAATTGCATTAGATGAAGATAAAAAAATCGAAACAAATAAAGTAATAGAAACCAAAGTAGAGAGAAGAATCGTAAAAATGAATGCAGATGCATACGAAAGAATAAATAATACAGAAAAATATTATGAGGCTATGCAGACCACAAATTATCCAAATGAAGAAAAAAATTATTATAATGTCGAAAATAAAATAAGAAACGCTTGGGTAGTTGTTATTACCTATGAAGATAATTTTGAAAATGTAGAAGAAAGATATACAGAAGGTAAATATAGTTATTTTGTTGATTGTACAACAGGAGAAATCATTGGAGGAGATATCATGGATTATATAGAATCAAATTAAATACATTGGTTGGATGAAAAGAGATAAGGAAAAAAAGTAAAAGCAAAATTCCCAACATATAGTGGACTAAATTATTTAGATATGACAGCAGGATATTTCTTTCCAGAAAATTAAGATGTAATCTTGCTTTGTGAGAAAAAGAAATAAAAAGGATTGCGAAAAAGCAATCCTTAAAAATCTATTATAGGAGTTGATCATAATGAAACCATTAGATTTCTTAATTACTTATTTAATAGAAGAAAGAAATGAGAAATTAGAAATAGAAAACTTATCTGAAGAAGAAAAGAAAAGACTTTTCCGTTCTTTATGTAATATAAGAGAACCTAAGGAAATTAGTAAAGAATTTTTGAATATACAGGATATGTATTTACAAGAAGAAATACAGGAAAAAGGAATTGCAGAAAATATAGAGGAATCTAGAATAACAGATAATATTTATCTATGGAAAGGTGATATAACAACTCTTAAAATAGATGCGATTGTAAATGCTGGCAATTCACAAGGTTTAGGTTGTTTTATACCATGTCATAAATGTATTGATAATCGGTATTCATTCATATAGTGGAATACAGTTACGATTAGAATGTTATGAAAAAATGAAGGAAATCAAACAATTGGAAACAGGAAAAGTCTTTATGACAAAAGGATATAATCTACCTGCCAAATATATTATCCATACAGTGGGTCCTATTATCTATGAAGAAGTTACAGATAAGGAAAGAGAAGAACTAAGAAATTGTTATATTCATTCTTTACAACTTGCTAAAGAAAACAATATAAAGGAAATTGCATTTCCTTGTATTTCAACAGGAGAGTTTCGATTTCCAAAAGAAGAGGCTTGTCAAATTGCCATAAAAGCAGTAAAAGAATATTTAGCAAAAAATGAAAACTGGTTTAAAAAAGTTGTTTTTAATGTATTTACAGAGGAAGATGATAGAATTTATGGACAAAATATATTAATATAGTGTGTAGAGTCCCACGAAAACTGCTTAAAATAAAATATAATATATAACTTCAAGAAAATAATGTATATGGATAAAAAAGAAAAGAGGAATAAAATTGGAAGAATATAAGATTCGAATACAAAATGCCAAACAAGCAATTAAAAATGCTGATTATATACTCATAGGAGCAGGTGATGGACTTTCAACAGCTGCTGGTTTAGAATATAATGGAGAAGGTTTTCAAAGAGATTATAAAGAATTTATTGAAAAATATCATTTTGAAGATTTGTATACAGCATCATTTTATCCATTTTCTTCACAAGAAGAAAAATGGGCGTTTTGGGCAAGGTTAATAAAATTAAATAGATTTGGAGAACCTTTAAAGTTATATCAAGAATTATTAGAATTTGTAAAAGATAAAAACTATTTTGTCATCACAACCAATGTAGATGGACAATTTGAAACAGCAGGATTTGATAAAGAAAAAATATTTGCTGTTCAAGGAGATTATCGCTTTTTACAATGTGAAAATGCTTGTCACAATAAATTGTATGATAATCAAGAAATGGTAGAAGAATGGTTAAAACATACAAAGGATTGTAAAATACCAAGTCATTTAGTACCCAAATGTCCTGTTTGTGGTGGGAATATGGAAATGAATTTAAGAAAAGATGGAAATTTCATTCAAGATGAAAATTGGTATAAACAAGCTCAGAAATATGACCAATTTTTGGAAAAGATAGAAGACAAAAATGTGGTATTATTAGAAATAGGTGTTGGATTTAACACACCAGGAATTATACGATTCCCATTTGAACAGATGACATATCAGCATTTAAGAACAACTTTAATTAGAATAAATAAAGATTATCCAATGGTTAGTCAAGAAATTCAAAATAAAGCAATTTCATTTGATGAAGATATTCATCAGATTATTGCAGAAGTAAAGGAGAAATCATTATGATTATCAATACAGGGTGTAGAACAGATATACCAGCATTTTATGCAAAATGGCTTATGAATAGAATACGAGAAGGATATGTATTAGTGAGAAATCCATATAATCCTAATCAAGTAACCAAATACAATTTATCTCCAGAAGTTGTCGATTGTTTAGCATTTTGTACGAAAAATCCAGAGCCAATGCTTACCTATTTAGATGAACTAGATAAATATAAACAATATTGGTTTGTAACCATTACCCCTTATGGAAAAGATATTGAACCAAATGTACCAGAAAAACAAAAAGTAATTGAAAGTTTAAAAAAAGTATCAAATCATATTGGTGTAGATGCTATCGGGTGGAGATATGATCCTATATTTATAGGAAATGGATTTGATGTTAATAAACATATAGAGTGTTTTGAAAAAATGGCAAAAGAATTAAAAGGCTATACACATAATTGTACCATTAGCTTTTTAGACTTATATGAAAAAGTAAAAAGAAATGCTCCAAACATAAAGCCACCAACAAAAGAAGAGCAAATGGAAATTGCAAAAGCATTTGCTAGAATAGGAAAAGAAAACGATATGGTAATTCATGCTTGTTGTGAAAAAACATATTTATCACAATATGGATTACAATGTAATGGTTGTATGAGTCAAGAGATTATTGAAAAAGCTATAAACAATACTTTACAACCACCAAAAAGAAAAAATTTAAGACAAGAGTGTAATTGCTTAATGGGGAATGACATAGGAGCATACAATACTTGTGGACATTTATGCAAATATTGTTATGCAAATGCCAATAAACAATTTGTGATAGAAAATATGAAAAAACATGATGACAATTCTCCATTTTTAATAGGAAGAAGTGAGCCAGGAGATAAAATTACAGAAGCAAGACAGAAAAGTTGGAAGATAGCAAATGAACAAATCAGTTTTATATAAAACCAGAATAAAAATAAAATATAAGAAAATATTAAGAGAATTATTTTATATGTATAGTGTAGAATAATTCTCTTTTTTATGATAGTATAATGACAAATATTAATTTGGTAATTTGTAGAGGAGATTAGAATGTATATTAATGTAAATAATGTGAATTTATATTATGAAATCTATGGGAATGGAATGCCAATTATATTAGTACATGGAAATGGTGAAACACATCAAATATTTGATGTGCTAATAAATAAGCTAAAAGATAATTATAAAGTATATGCTATTGACAGTAGATGTCACGGAAAGAGTGAAAAAACAGAAAAAATATCATATAATTTGATGGCTGAAGACATGATTGAGTTTATAAAAAAATTGAAAATAAATAAACCTATATTTTATGGATTTAGTGATGGTGGTATAATAGGATTATTAATTGCAATAAAAGAGCCAAAATTATTATCTAAACTAATCATAAGTGGAGCTAATTTAAATCCAAATGAAGTGCCTAAATCTATGCTTATATTAGCAAAAATAGTTTATTTTTTTACTAGAAATAAGATACTAAAAATGATGATACAAGAACCTAATATAACAATACAAGACCTAGGAAAAATAGAAATTCCTACTTATGTTTTAGCAGGAGAAAAAGATATTATAAAAGAAGAGCATACTAGATTAATTGCAGATAATATAAAAAATAGTACATTAGAAATAGTACCTAAAGAAAATCATAGTAGTTATATAGTGCATAGTGAAAAGATATACAATATAATAAAAAAGTATATATAAAAGAAGAAAATTAAATTACAATTTGTAATAGGTTAGGAGGTGGAAAAATGTATAAAACAGTTGTTATAGAGTATTCACCAAAAGCAGACAATATGGCTCAGAAAGTAGAAGAAAAAGCAAATGAAATGTTACAAGATGGATATGAATTAGTTACCATGTCAATTACAGGAACAGCAAAAGCAATTCTAGTATTTAAAAAATAAATATAAAAATACGGAGGTTGTTATGAGTAATATTATAATATATGGCTCTCATTATGGAACAACAAAACAATATGCAAAAGAACTTTCAAGAAGAACTAATATAGAAGCAATTTCTTTTGAAAATGTGAAAGAAATAAATAATTATGATAAGATTATTTATTTAGGCGGATTGTATGCAGGTGGAGTATTAGGAATGACTAAAACACTAAAAAAATTAAATAAGATATCAAACAAAACAATTATATTGGTTACAATTGGATTGTCAGATCCTACAGATGAAAAAAATATAAATAATATAAGGAATAACATAAAAAGTCAAATACAAAAGGAAATTTTTGAAAAAGCAAAAATATTTCATTTAAGAGGTGGAATTGATTATTCAAAATTAAATTTTGTTCACAAAACTATGATGAAATTGCTTTATAATGCAGTTAAAAATGTACCAAATGAAACGCAAACAGCGGAAAATAGAGCAATGATAGAAACTTATAATAAAAAAGTGGATTTTATTGATTTTTCTGGTTTAGATAAAATAATTAATGAAATATAAAAGTGAAAGTAAATTACAATAGCTAGGACGGATAATCATTGAAAATTCTCTTCTCTTTATACTATAATTCTTATAAAAAAATAGCAATTTGTCTTGGAAGTTAAAATATATTTATAAATTTAATGAAATTTGTAGACAAAATAAAAAGAATATTATAGAATAAGTAGCATAGGAAATGATAGTTAGCAGATGTGGTTTTGCCACCAATTTTACGATTCTTCGTAGGAAGGGTGGTGATGTTTATGGTTAAAGTAATACTATTTTTAATAATAGCATTAATGTTATCTTTAACATTAAACGTTGCCTTGACAGCAGTTCTATACAAGAACTGGGTTGATAAGCAACTACATAAATAAAAAAAGCTCACATCTGTAACTTTGGCGAGTTAGGTGTGAGTTTTTTACAACTAAATTCGGCAAAACCACGTTTGTGGAATTGTCATTTCCTATATTTATTATAATATATGTATAAATAAAAAGTCAAGAAAAATAGGGGGATTTATGAAAAAGGGGTTAAAAATATGTTTTAGTATCATAGGAGTAATAGTAATTTTAGGAATCGTGTTTTTTGCAGTAGATTATAATAGAGTACAAAAACAGGAAAAACCCATATTTTGTATAAAAAATCCAGCAGGAATTATGAATGATGGAGGAACAATAGAATATTTTGGACTTGGATATAAAGTTATAGATTTCAATACATTAGCAGGATTTGATGATATTAAAATTGGTACATGGTTTATGGATTATAATGACTTTGAGGAAGAAAGGAAAGCATATGAAAAAATATTTGAGGAAAATTTGCAAGCGAATGAAGAATTTAACCGTAGCCCAGAAAAGGTTACAATAGAAGTCGACAATACCACAGTAAGTCCGGAAAATGTTTCAATCATAATTACAGATAATAATGAAGAACCTTATGGTTGGGGCGTAGAGTTTAGAGTTCAGAAAAAAGTTAATGAAGAATGGGAAGATTTACAATATGTATCTGATGATTTGGCTTGGATTGATATAGCTTACGAAGTAAATGAAGATAATCAATTAACACAAAAATTAGATATAGAACAGTATTATGGAAAATTATCTAATGGAATCTATAGAATAGTAAAACCAGTATATGATAATGGATATATGGATATATATTCAAATGAATTTGAAATTAAATAATAGCAACGAATAATTATATAATAGAAAAAGATTTGTTTGAAATATGACAAATCTTTTTTCTTAAAATTTACAATATCATTTGACTTTTTTTCATATCTATATTAATCTATTATAGGCAAGAAAAAATACAAATAAAATAGAAAAGTAAGAAAAATACGGAGGAAATAAAGATATGGCAAAAAATATGTTAGAAGTGACAGATTTAAAAGATATGTTAAATAAGACAAGAGAATTATATGGAGACAAACCAGGATATAAAATAAAAATAGGAAAAGGACAATATAAAACATATACACATAATGGAATAAGAGATATGATAAACTATTTAGGAACAGCACTAATTAGTTTAGGTTTAAAGGGAAAAAGAATTGGTGTTATTGGAGAAAATAGATATGAATGGGAACTTGCCTATTTATCAGTTGTATGTGGTGTAGGAATTGTCGTTCCAATGGATAAATCATTACCAGCAAATGAATTAGAAGAAGTCATAGAGCGTTCAGAAGTAGAAGCCATCTTTTATTCTAAAAAATATGAAGAAACTATCAAAAAAATAAAATATAGTGAGAAAAACAAGTTAAAACATTTAATTTCTATGGATACAGATATTCACGATGAAGGGATATATTCTGAAAAAGAATTAATAGAAAAAGGAAAAGAATTATTAGATAGTGGAAATAGAGAATATATTAATGCAAAAATTAATCCAGAAGAAATGCGTATTATGTTATTTACATCAGGAACCACATCAAAATCAAAAGTAGTTGCACTTTCACATAAGAATTTAATTTCAAATGTAATGGATTATGCATCTGTTGTAGATGTAAATTCAGATGATAGAATCTTATCATTCTTACCACTACATCATGTATATGAATGCACAGTGGGTATGTTAGTTTCATTATATGTAGGTGCAGAAAGAGCTTTTTGTGATGGTATTAGACATATTGTAGAAAATTTAAATGAATATAAAATAACATATGCAGCATTTGTTCCTGCCATATATGAATTAATGTATAAAAATATATGGAAGATGATAGAGAAAAAAGGAAAAGTAGAAGAAACAAAAGAATTGATGCAAGAATATAAAGATAAATCTATGCAAGAGAAAAAAGAAGTGTTTAAAGAAATTCATGATATGTATGGAGGATGTATCAAGTTATTTATTACTGGAGCTGCAGCACTAGACAAAGAAGTTATTGAAACATTCAGAAATTGGGGAATTAATTTATGCCAAGCCTATGGATTAACAGAAACATCTCCAATCATTGGAATAGAAACAAATGAACATCATAGAGTAGGGTCTATTGGAAGACCAATTCCACATGTTCAAGCAAGAATTGATGAGGCAGACGATGATGGTGTAGGAGAACTAGTTGTAAAAGGGCCAAATGTTATGTTAGGATATTATAATAATAAAAAAGCAACAGACAGTGTAATGGAAGATGGATGGTTCCATACAGGAGATTTGGCAAGAATTGATGAAGATGGTTACATATTTATCTGTGGAAGAAAGAAAAGTGTCATTGTTTTAAAAAATGGTAAAAATATATACCCAGAAGAAATGGAAGGATTGGTTAATAAAATTGAAGGGGTAAAAGAATCTTTTATCTTTGGAAAACAACAAACAGATGATAAAGATAATATTAAAATACATGTAAAAATTATATTTGATAAAGAAATTATGAAAGAAGCATATAAGGTAGAAAAAGAAGAAGATATTTATAGAGTATTAACTGAAAAAATAAAAGAAGTAAATAGTGTTATGCCAAAGTATAAAGCAATAAGAGGAATTATTGTTTCAGAGGAACCATTAATTAAAACAACAACTGGTAAAATCAAAAGACAAGCAAATCTAGAGTTAATAGAAGAGGAATAGATAACAAAGGGAGAATTATTAAAAACGATAATTCTCTTTTTATTTGATAAAAATAACAATATATAGAAGAAAATAAAAAAATGTATTGACATATTGTTATAAAGTGTTATTATTACACTATAACAGACAATAACAGTAAGGAGAAGAAATAGTTGCAAATGTTATGAACTATATTAGACCTGAAAATATCATAAATATTGATTATGAAAGTTTAATTACCACAACAATAGGTGGAATGTTTGGAATTTCTTTAATACAAGCCATACAAATTCCAAGTATATTCAAATGGGGAGCAGAAAAAGGAAGAATTCAAATGTTTATATTATTATTTATCATCATAGTAATAGCAGCAGGAGCGGGTTTCCTAATCATGAAATCTAATCTTAATATCAATATGGAAATGCTAGAAAATTTTATAAATCAATTTGGATTAGTATTATTGGTAGCTTTGATGATTGTTATGTATAGTATATCTTATGTGATATCATACAAAATATATAAAAATAAAGAAGAATAGATTTTTATATATTATGAAGCAGGAGAAAACAATTACTTAAAAGAAAATTATTTTATACAAATACAAGTATAGAATAATTTTCTTTTTTGTATTATAATCATAACAAGAAATAGTAATTTATGTTACTCTACTAATCGTTGTTTTCCTCACTCAACGATTAGTATGTTTACTTTTCACTATAAGGAATTTACAATAATAACAAAGGAGGTAAAGGTATGGATCAAGTAAAAATTGGAAAATTTATTGCCAGGTGTAGAAAAGAAAAAAATATGACGCAAGCAGAACTTGCAGAAAAATTAAATATAACAGATAGAGCAATATCAAAATGGGAAACTGGTAAAGGTATGCCGGATTCATCTATTATGCTTGAATTATGCAATGAACTGAATATTACTGTAAATGAATTATTAAGTGGGGAGATGATAAAAATGGAAAATTATGATAAAAAAGCAGAAGAAAATTTTATAAAATTGCAAAAAGAAAAAGAAGATAGTGATAAACGATTATTGTTTACTGAAACAATTATTGGTACGATTATTACAATATCATTTTTGCTAATGATATTTTTATCTATATTTGCAATTGAAAATATAGTATGGAAAGTCATAACCATGGTAATTAGTTTTGTGATTTTTATCATAGGAGTAGGAACATGTCTTTTAATTGAACAAAAAGCAGGATATTATCAATGTGATATTTGTAAATATAAATATATTCCAAGTTATAAACAAGTTTTATTTGCAATGCATTCTGGTAGAACAAGATATATGAGATGTCCAAAATGTCATAAAAAATCTTGGAACAAAAAAATAATAGATTAAAAAAGATTTTGAAGAAGAGATATAAATAATCTCATAGAAGAGAATAAATACAACTTATAAATATTATAAAAACACCAACCTTTTTATTTTACAATCGTGTAATAAATGGAAAACAGAAAAGAGGTGCTAGCTTGAATGAAATAAAATTAATTATACAGTGCCAAAAAGGAGAAAAAGAAGCCTTTAATGAATTAATTACCATATATTATCCTTATGTATCGAAATTTCTAATAAAATTAACAGCAAATGAAGAAATTGCACAAGACCTAGTACAAGAAACCTTTTTAAAATTGGTAATGCATATAGATAAGTTTGATGTAAAGGGAAAGGCAATGTTTAGTACATATCTCATGAAAATAGCAAAGAATTGTTATTTAGATTACTTAAAGAAAAATAAAAAAATGGCATCAGAAATTGATATAGAAACCATATCTGATACGATTTCCATAGAAGATAAGATTGCAGAAAAAAATGAATTAGATATGGTATTACAGGAAATTGATACATTACCATTTGAACAAGCACAAGCAATAAAGCTGAAATATTTAGAAGAATATTCTTTAAAGGAAATTGCTGAAAAGATGGGAACAGAGCCGAAAACCATAAAGAGTAGGATATATGAAGGAAAGAAAAAATTAGAAAAAAGAATAAAAAGAGGAGGTAATGCATATGGATAAAAATTTACAAAATGTATTATCCAATTTAGAGCCAGAGATAGATAAAAAATGCTTTGAATTAAAACAAAAAACAAGAGAAAGAAGAATGCAAAAGCTATTTATATTCGCGATTGTGTTATTACTATTTATACCAAGTACATTGATTATGCTAGATGTAAATATTTGGGGATTTATTGTAGGAGCAATTGGTTTGATAGCACTTGCAATACTTATTATGTTGCCAATAGCCTTAAAAGAAAATGCAAGAGGTGAATGTTATGAATAATTTTATAGAAAAAATACCATTTAAAAAAGTTGTTCTCATATATATAATTGTTGCTATATTGGTAGGAATTAGTGTGATTTTATTTATAGGGAATGCCTTTCAAGATAAGTTAGCATTTATATATGACTATCATAAGATTTATGAAACATTAGAAAATAATCATAACGATTTAGAGAGTGTAAAAGAAGAAATAAAAAATATGTCAGATAATTCAGAAGAAGTTGTAGATGTTTTAATATTAGATAAAGAAAATAAAATCATATATAGTAGTAAAAACTCTGAATTTGCAAATCAAGAAGAATTTACTTTAAATAAAGCAGACAATATGTCTGATACGTATTTTATAGCACCTAATAATGACACAGCTATTTTCAGATTAACAACCAATAAAGAACTGATTATTAATACAGTGTTGTCAAACTTTGACACAGAAATTCAAAAGGAATCTGAAGACCAGATATTTTATGAGAACAACTTTGATAGTAAGCAAGTCTATTTATTAAGTTATATAGCAAATCATGATACAGGAGAAAAAATATATTTTATCAATGAAATCCATCCAGTTGAAAATGGAAAAATGTATATAAAAGTAACACTAGCCATTATGATGTTTTTCTTTATGGTATATTGGGTATTACTTGCTTTATATATTTATCAAAATGCACTAAAATCAAAATTAAATCCATATTTATGGGGTGGTATTACATTAATTACCAATATAGCAGGTGTTATTATATATATCATTTACAAACAAAATCAAAAAACATGCTTTAAATGTGGTGCATTGCAAGATAAAAGTCATATATATTGTACATATTGTGGTGCAAAATTAAATGAAACTTGTCATACATGTGGTTCTGTTTTGAATCGCAATGATAAATATTGTGCAAAATGTGGAGAAAAGCAAAAAAATGAAGAATAGAATAAAATTCTTCGCGAGCCTCTCTTAAAATAAATATATATGCCTTCCAGAAGCGGGACACGGAATTGGAATGATTATTAAACGCGAATTACGGTTTTTATGTCAAAATGCTTGACAGTTTACAATAATAAAGATAAAATAGATATGGTAGGAAAAAATATATTCATATAAACATATATATTTATTTCGAACATTGAAAATTAAATAAGAAAGAGGTGTATGATTATGACTATTGTAATCATTATCGCCGCTGTCTTAATCTCACTTGCAATAGGATTTCTAGTAGGAATGGTATACAGAAAAAAAGTTGCA
>CASEIZ010000005.1 GCA_949288185.1 uncultured Eubacteriales bacterium
GAGTATATAGAATAATTTGTGTAAAGTTTAAAAATAAACCTTCTTATGATAAAATAAAAATGTCATAAGGAGGTTTTAAATATGGCAAGAAAAGAAAAAATAAGTGAAGAAAGAAAAAAATTAATACAAGAATTTATCAAAAGTAATGATTTAAAAACAGCGGGAGATATACAAGAAGCAATAAAAGAATTGTTTAAAGATACAATCCAAGAAATGTTAAATGCAGAATTAACAGAACACTTAGGTTATGAAAAGAATGAATATACAGAAGATAATGAAAACTACAGAAATGGGTATAGTCAAAAGACAGTACATTCAACAGAAGGAGATATCACATTAAATGTACCAAGAGATAGACAAGGGACATTTGATCCAATAGTAGTAGAAAAAGGACAAAAAGATATATCAAGTATAGAAGAAAAAATAATCAAAATGTATGCAAGAGGATTTTCAAATCAAAATATATATGAAGAAATGCAAGAACTTTATGGAGTAAAAGTAAGTCCAGATATGGTAACAGCAATAACAGATAAAATCATACCAGAAATAAGAGAATGGCAAAAAAGACAATTAGAAGAACAATATGCAATAGTATTTGTAGATGCAACATATTTCAATGTAAAACAAGATGGAATAGTGGTAAAAAAGGCAGTATATATAGCATTAGGAGTAACAATGACAGGAGAAAAAGAAATATTAGGATTTTACATAGGAGATTCAGAAAGTGCAAAATATTGGACAAATATATTGAATGAAATAAAAAATCGAGGAGTGAAAGATATATTAATATTATGTGCAGATGGATTAAAAGGGTTAAAGGAAGCAATAGGGACAGTATATCCTATGACAGAATTTCAAAGATGTATAGTACATATGATAAGAAATACATTGCAATATGTATCATATAAAGACAGAAAAGAATTAGCAAAAGATTTAAAACAAATATATCAAGCGCCAACAGAAGAAATAGGATATAACAATCTAATTGAATTAGAAGAAAAATGGAGTAAAAGGAAAGTATCGCTAGACAACTGGATAAATAATTGGGATAATATTCAACCATTCTTTAAATATGGACCTGAAACTAGAAAAATAATGTATACAACAAATGCAATAGAAAGTCTAAATAACAGCTATAAGAGATTAAATAAAGGTCGTAGAGTATTTCCAACAATCCAATCATTAGAAAAAAGTATATATTTATCAACAAAAATAATAACAGAAAAATGGACAAGTAGATACCAAAATTGGGGAGTTACTTTAGCTGAATTACATACATTTTTTCCAGATAGAGTAGTTATTAATTAATGGTAATATTTACCATATTAATATAAAAAAATAAAGTATGCCAAAAAATGTAAATTGACATACTCTGTTAATTGAACCTTGACAATTTCATATATCAAAGATAATATATATTTATCTTAAAAATATTAATTTGTCAATTCAATTATCAAAATTTTTAAAAAATTATCATAAGAAGTGTAAACTTTACACAAACTTTCCGATATACTC
>CASEIZ010000006.1 GCA_949288185.1 uncultured Eubacteriales bacterium
ATTCCTACAACTAAAAATGTAAAACATAATAAAATCAAAAGTAAGATAATTAATTTATAATCTAATTTTGGTTTATGAATCTTATTTAATGTTTTCCCAATAACTTCTGCATCCCCCATATCTGCAATTGCTTTATTAATTGCTATTTCCTCACTTTCACCTTTATGTATATATGCTTCTTTCGACTCTTCTATATGGTTTTCTAGTTCTTTGCTAATTTCTTCTCGAATTGGCTTGTATTTAATTTCATTGCATACTTTTTCTAAAAAATCTTTAATTTGCAAATGAAACACCCCCTAATACTTTATTGACACCATTGCTAAAAATCTTCCATTCTGTTTCTTTTTCTTTTAAAACATCTTTTCCTTTTTTTGTTATAGAATAATATTTTCTTTTTTTACTAGAAGATTCGTCCCAATATGATGTAATATATCTTTTTTCTTCCAAAGTATGTAATATTGGATATAAAGTACCTTCTTTTAGTTCAAATACATCCTCTGATGTTTCTTTTAATTTTTTAATCATTTGATATCCATACATATCCTCTTTTTTTAATAAGTTTAAAATTAACATGGTTGTACTTCCTTTTAATAATTCTTTGTCTATTTTCATCTATTCACCTCCTTATGCCTAGATATCCTATGTATTTTTATACATTGTATATCTAGGTATAAAGTTTGTCAATAAAAAAAGAGAAAATTTTTATTTTTTCTCTCTTCGTAATTTTATAATTCATTTTTTCCGCTTTCACTTCTGTATTCCTTATAGCTGTTTAACTACTCTACATGGATTTCCATGTGCTACTGTATTTGATGGAATATCTTTTGTGACAACACTTCCTGCACCTATTGTTACATTATCTCCTATGGTCACACCTGGTAATATGACGACATTTCCGCCAATCCACACATTGTTTCCCACTTTGATAGGTTTTCCATATTCTAATCCTTGATTTCTGGTCTCTACTTCAACCGGATGTCCTGCTGTATAAAATCCACAATTTGGTCCAATAAATACATTATCTCCAAATTCTACTTTTGCTACATCTAATATCACACAATTATGATTGGCATAAAAATTTTCTCCCACATGTGTATTATATCCATAGTCACAATAGAAATTAGATTCTATCTGTAAATTATCTCCTGTACTTCCCAATATTTTCTTTATAAATTCTTTTCTTTCTTCCATTTTATCCGGACTTATGTGATTATATTCAAAACACATTTTTTTGCAGTTTCTGATTTCTAACATCAATTCTTCACTATTTGCTAAATTATATAATTCCCCTTTGTCCCTTTTTTCTTTTTCTGTCATAATTTCCTCCTTTTTCATTTCTCTACTTTTATTATGGACAATCATATCAGAATTATAAATGAAATGCAACGTTGTTTTTTGGTCAAAGAATAATAACAGGCTTTTTAAAATATTCTTTCTATGCAACGTTGTTTTTTATGGTATAGGAAAAAATAATTTTTCTATACCACAAGAAAAAAGACAGCACCTTCAATAGGTACTGTCTCCTTATACATTACTGTATTTGACTAATATATTCATTATATTGATCTTGTAATGTTTGATTATTAAATATGATATTTTCTCCTTGTATTTCCCAACCATCTTTATTTTCTGAAAGGAAATTAATAACTTGTGTCTCTACATCTAATATTTTCATTGCTTCATCTAAAGAAGATTCTAATTCTGCATTACTTTCTTCTATTGCAGTATCTTCTGATAAAGCAATTTCTTTATATAAGTCTATATAATATTGGTCTAAATTTTTATCTTCTATATATGACATAGCGCCTTCATTTGTTAATAATGTTAGTACTTCTGTTTTATATTGTTCCATATCACTTTTTGCTTGCTCTAAAAATTGTTTTGTTTGTGTGAATTCTGGTCCATCTTCTGCATAATTTTCAGGTGTTAATGCATTGACGATTCTTTCATCATTTAATACATTTGCAATACTAACAGAAGCATTTACCACATCTGCTAAATAATCTTTCATCGCTTTTTCTAAAACACCATAATCTCCTGTTGTTTTTAATTCTCGAATTCTTTGGTCGATCTGATCTAAATCGATGTTTTCTGCACGTGTTAGATTTTCAAATTCTAACATTTCTTGTCTTAAAATATCCTCTTGTCTAAAATCATTTACTACTAAAATTCCAATGCCTACAACAGCCACTAAGACAATGGCTATAATGACTCCAATAATTGCTTTTTTCATATTTAATTCCCCCTATTTTCAAATATGTTATTAGTTTATCAATAAGATGACTACACTGCAATCTAACTATATTGCTTCTTTCTTCTTTTTGGTACACATTTCTATACATTTCATAATATATTCTCTTTTTTTCTCCTTATTGTATTTTTTCAGTTTCCCACTATATATAATTGTATAATCTTTTATATATTTAAAGTCCTCAGGTCTTACAATTGTTGGCAAATTAGTTGATATATCTCCTGATTCTAAAATATATTTTACAAATTCAGCACAATAAAAAGAATGTTTTGGTTGAATTTTCTTATGAAATCCTACAGCCAATAATCCTAGTATATTAAAATAATATTCTGCTTTATGTTCTTCTATTCTTTTGATTTCATTTTTTATCATGATATATTGTTCTTGTGTTATATCTAAAGAATAAATAAATGCCTCTGTTTTCTTAAACCTCTTAAAAGTTCCTGTATGAATTCCTTCTTTTACAAATCCACCCCAAAAAGGGTTATATGGATGTAATCTTCCAAAACTATACATTTGATTCAAATCCTCATCTAATGCAATTGAAACATGTGTAAATTCATCTTTCGTCCATTTTCTGATAATCCTTGATAATAGTGTTCCCGTGTGTGTTAAAACAATATATATCTTTTGCATGGCATTTCTCCTTTATTCTATCTGATATCAGTATATCATGTTTTTTATAATATGTATCTAGTTTTGTATAAATTTTATGTATAAATATGTATTTTTTACATATACTATCATTAACATTTAATACTATGTTATTAAATGTAATTATTTCGTTTTAATACGTTTTAAGACCTCTTTTAGAAGAGGTCTTATCTTTTTAATATTCGTATTTTCTTTAATCTTAAACTATTTAATGTAACTGTCACACTACTAATCGTCATACTAAAAGCTGCAAACATAGGATTCATGGTTATCCCTAATGGAATTAATACTCCTGCTGCAATTGGTATCATACAGATATTATAGAAAAATGCCCAGAATAAATTTTGTTTAATAATACGCATTGTTTTTTTACTAATTTGGATCAAATCATTAATTTTATCTAAATTATCCTTCATTAAAACAACATCACTACTATCCATGGCAATATCTGTACCACTTCCAACAGAAACACCAATATCTGCTTTTACTAAACTAATACTGTCATTAATGCCATCCCCGCACATCATAACCAATCCATTTTCTTTGAGTTTTGTGATTTCTTCTGCCTTTTGTTTTGGTACAACACCTGCAATTACTTTTTCTATTCCAATTGTTTCACCAATCGCTTTTGCTGTTTTTTCATTATCTCCTGTTAGCATAACAGTATTTATATTTTTCTGTTTTAGTTTATCAATCACGTCTTTTGCGTTTTCTTTTATAATATCTTTTACACCAATTAAAGCAAGTAAAGTTTTTTCCTTTGCTACGAATAAGATACTATTTCCATTGTTTTCTAGTGTTTCATCCTCATTCATTCCATTTTCTTTTATGATTTTATCAATGTTGATATGATTTTCTAACATTAATTTTTTATTTCCAACAAGATAGTTTACTCCATTATATTTTGCTTGTATTCCATATCCAGAAATATTTTTGAAATCTGTCACTTTTTTAGAATCCATTGCCATATTTCTTTCCTCTGCATATCTTACAATTCCTCTTGCAATTGGATGTTCTGAATGATTTTCTATATTGGCTACTGCTTCTATAATTTCATCTTCTTTTAAGTTAGAATAATTAAATATTTGAGATATACTTAAATGTCCTTTAGTCAATGTTCCTGTTTTATCAAATACAATTGTTTTTATTTTATGAGCATTTTCTAGTGCTTCACTTGATTTTACTAATATTCCTTTTCTGCTTGCCAATCCTGAAGCCATGACAATAGCAAGTGGTGTTGCTAAACCTAAACTACAAGGACAAGCTACCACTAATACAGTAATAAAGATATTAATGATAAAGCCAATATCTTCTCCTAAGATTGCCCACACAATACTTGCTATAATCGCAATTAGGATAATACCTGGAACAAAATACCCACTAATGGTATCTGCAATTTTTGCAATTGGTGCTTTGGTGTTGGTTGCTTCTACAACCATTCTAACAATTTCTGATACAGTAGATTCTTTTCCTATCTTTTCTGCTTTATATTTTATACTTCCATCATAATTCATACTTCCAGCAATGACTTTATCTCCTATTGCTTTCTTTACAGGAACACTTTCTCCTGTAATAAAGGCTTCGTCAATATGTGTTGTCCCTTCTATCATTTCACCATCCACTGCTATTTTTTCTCCTGGTTTACAAATGACGATATCTCCTTTTTTGATTTCATCTAATGTCACTTGTTTTTGCTTTCCATCTTTTTCAATGGTAGCTAAATTTGGTGTGATCATCATTAAATCTTGTATGGCTTCTTTTGTTTTATCTTTATTTCTTCCTTCTACATATTTTCCGATTTTGATAAAGAAGAGGATAATCACAATAGATTCATAATATAAATGATGAACTGCTTCCTCATTTCCTATAAAGATTTGATAGGTATTATACATACTATATAATAAGCTACTGATAACCCCTAATCCAACTAATGTATCCATATTGGGTGTTTTATGCACTAAATTTTTATATCCATTTCGTATAATGTCTTTTCCTAAATATATAGAAATTATCGATAAGATGAATTGCACAATAGAAAAGTTAATTGGATGATGATACATATTCAAAATTTCAAATATAGGTAATCCTATCATCTGTCCCATAGAAATATATAAAATGAAAATAGCAAGTATGGTTAGACCAATTAATTTATATTTTTCATTTGAGGCTTTCTTTTTTTCTTTTTCTAATTTGTCAATTCCTAAACTTTCAAATCCTGCTTTTTCGACAAATTTTTCTATTTTGGGAATATCTAGCAATTTTTCATCATATTCGATACTTGCATTGTTCATAACCAAATTGACAGATGCTTGTTTAATTCCTTCTTGTTTATTTAAATACTTTTCTAATCCATTAGAACAAGCACTACAAGTCATTCCATCTATTTTTAGCAGAACTTTTTTCATGATACTATGTTCCTCCTTCTTCATTATTTTACAACTTCAAATCCAGCATCTTCTATTGCTTCATAAAAGTCCTCTAGTTTTGCAACTACCTCATCATATTCTATATCTGCTAATTTATTTTCTAAGCTAACTTCTACTGTATTTACGCCTTCTACATTACTTAAAACTTTTGTTAATCTTTTTGAACACCCTTCACAATGCATTCCTTCAATTTTTATTTCTACTCTTTTCATATTTAACACCTTTCCTTTCTTTTTACATAGATGCTTCTTTCTAAAATATCTACTTTTTTTCAAAATTATATGTTGTATTTTAGCAAAATTGTGAAACCTAACACATTTCATATTTGCTTCTTTATCTCATTTTTTTAAATAAATTCATAATTTCTTCTGTCACTTCTACATTTCCTTCTTTAATTTGTCTTGCTATGCATCTTTCTAAATGTTTTTCTAAAATGACATTTTCTAGACTTTCTAGAGCTTTGTTTACAGCTAACATTTGCGTCAAAACATCATCACAATATCTGTCATCTTCTATCATTTGTTTAATACCTCTAATCTGTCCTTCAATAATATTTAGTCTTTTGGTTAATTGTTTCTTTTCTTCTTCATCTCTATATGTCTTCTTTTTGGAAGTACAACAATTGTCTTTCATTTTCCTCACCTCTCGAAAAGATTATATACCCCCACAGGGTATATGTCAAGATGAAATTTTTAGCAAAAAAATAAACCTAAAATATTAAACATTTGTCTAATATTTTAGGTTCTTATTCCTATTCATCTAAATAATCTTGAATTTTTTTCATAAATATTGATCTTGCAATAATATCTAATATAGCATAAATAACAATTGCAATACCAACAATTCTAATTGCTAGAGTTGAACTTACTAATATAACAATTCCTGCAATAATCATTAATAATGCACATACTACCGTTATTGTCCAAAGCCCTGATTTTACTTCTTTCCATACTAAAGATGTTTGAAAATTCCTAATTCCTGAAATAATAATCCATATTCCTAATGTTACTCTAAAGATTCCCGTAATCACATCTGAACAGCATAGAACAATTACACCTAATACAGTTGCTATTAATGCAAATGTTAACAAATAATCCTCTTTGTCTTTAGATGTAAAATAATCTACCAATTTTAAGAAACCCATGATAAATAATACCATTCCTAAAAGTATATATATAACAGACATTGTTTCAGAAGGTTTTATAGTTAATAACACTCCTAATATTACAAACAACATAGATATAACAATATCTGTCCAGTTTGTTCTCTTTAAAAATTTTTCAGACATTTTTATCTCCTTTATTTCTTTTGTATTTTGTTCTTAGAAATCATATCATAAAATAATAAAAATGTATATATTTTTCTAAATTTTTAATTTATTTTGTCATTCCCTTTTTTAAAATTTCTATTTGCTTAGACAATTCTTCTTTTCCGTTCTTCTTTTGACACTTTTTTACGTATCACATCAATAATCTCTGCTCGTAAAATACAAGTTAATATCCTTAACATATATTCTATATCTTCATCATTTTCAATAGCTAATAAACTTGTATTAATATAACAATTGCTTTTATCCATTTCTTTTAAATCCGTAAATTTTTTTAACCTTATATTTTTATACACATTTACATTTTCATTTCTTAATTTATTAATAATATTTTGAAATAATTTTACTTCTGTTTCATGATAACTTTTATCTACAATATAAGAATATAAATCTATTGTTGTTAAAAATATATCTCCTTCATTTTGTATTAATAACTTTTTAATTTCTTCTTTTTCATCATTTAAGAAATCTTCTATAACATATTTTAAAGCATCTTCTTTATCTTCAAAATACTGATAAAAACTTCCTCTTGGTATATTGGCGTCTTCTATAATATGACTTATAGATGCTTTTTCAAAAGTATGTTTTGTAAATTCCTTTTTTAATGCTTTTTTTATTTTTTCTCTTTTTTCTTCATTCAAATTATAAAACGTAGATTTTGGCATCATACACCTCCAAATCCATGATTATATAACAAAAAATAGTACTTCTATAAAGCACTACTTTCCCCTTCATTATGCATCTTTATTTTCTTTTTTTGCAATTACTTCTTTTCCATCATAATATCCGCAGTTTTTGCATACTCTATGTGGCATTACTGGTTCATGACAATGTGGACAAGTTGTATATGCTGGTTGTTCCTTTTTCCATGTTGATCTTTTAGCATGTGTTCTTGCTTTAGACCATCTTCTTTTTGGTTGTGCCATCTCAATCCCTCCTTGCTTAAGATATATGTATATATCTATTGTTATTTTTATCAATATTTTAGTCACTATAAGATTATACAAGTATTTTCATTTTTTGTCAACTGTTGCCACAATATTTTTTATATAATTCTTGAACATTTTTCTTGGTTAATACCTTGTTTATCCCTTCTATACTGACTTGTGTAAAGAAATCTGTTAACATATCTTTTAACTTATCATTGATTAATAATTTTTCTCTTTCTTTTTTCCAATATGTTAATGGATAGTCCTTATTCCAATTTTTTCCTTGATAAATCATTCCTGCCGCTAATTTGTCACATATCATTTCTGCTGTATATACATATGGCATAATTGGTGTTTGTTCTGGGGCATTTCTATCTACCCAATATTCACTATGATGCTTATTTCTCCCTTTATGGTGTAACCATGCTTCAGAATATCCTTTATCTTGTTTTCTGCTAACAATTGGCGAACGATTTCCTTCATAATATCTTACACTTTCCCAAAATTCTGTTGGAGAATACTTAGATAAATCATGTACAAATCCTCTCCAAAATAATCCAATTTTGCAACATAATTTGAAAACAACCCATCTATGTTTAGTAATTAGTATAAAATGTTTCACTACATTTTTGAATTTTATTTTTCGCTTCATTTTTATACTCAGTCCTTTCTTAGTAGCCAAATCTAGTTATTTTTCTTTCTGAATATAGCAATTAACTTTTCTTTGTTAAGTCTACTATACTTTTTTTCTAAAATCAATAAATTTTATTTCTTTTTTTGCATATGATATATAGATTGGAGGTATAAAATACATGTGTGGTTTTGCTGGATTTGTGAATATAAAAGAAAAGTTAAATGGAAATTCTAAAATAATTTTAGAGAATATGAATGATACATTATCGAAAAGAGGACCTGATGAAGATGGTTACTTTATTTCAGATAATGCCTATTTAGCACATAAACGATTAATTGTCATTGACCCTGATGGCGGTAAACAGCCAATGATAGAACATACATCTTATGGGGATTACATTATTTGCTATAATGGACAAATATATAACACAAAAGAACTTAGAGATATCTTAATACAAAATGGTTTCACCTTTAAAGGGCATTGCGATACAGAAGTTATATTAAAAGGATATATTCATTTTGGAAAAGAGATTGTTCACCATCTAAATGGTATCTTTGCTTTTGCTATTTGGAATACAAAAGATAAGGAATTATTTATGGCAAGAGACCATTTTGGTGTAAAACCTTTATTTTATTCTGTATCTCATAATACCTTAGTATTTGGTTCAGAAATAAAAGCCATATTCCAATATCCTGGTATTGAAAAGATTTTAGATAGTCAAGGAATTTCAGAATTATTAGGTATTGGTCCTAGCCATACACCTGGCACAACAATTTTTAAAAATATATATGAATTAAAACCTGCTCATTTTGCTGTATTTAATGAATACGGCTTAAAAATAAAACGATATTGGAAGTTACATTCAGAAGAACATACCGATAATTTAGTACAAACTTGTAATAACGTTCGTTATTTATTGAAAGATGCGATTGAGCGTCAATTGGTTTCAGATGTACCTTTATGTACATTCTTATCTGGTGGTTTAGATTCCAGTATTATCACAAAATTTGCTGCTGATTTCTATGAAAAAGAAAAATTACCACCTTTAGATACCTATTCGATTGATTATGTAGATAATGATAAAAATTTCGTTAAAAGTGATTTTCAGCCAAATTCAGATAATTATTATATAAGCTTAATGTGCAAAAATTTGCATACAAAACATCATAATATTGTAATTGACACACCAGAACTTGCTTCTTATTTATATGATAGTATGATTGCAAGAGATATGCCTGGTATGGCTGACATTGATTCTTCCTTGTTATTATTCTGCAAAAATGTAAAGCCAGAGCAAACTGTTGCATTAACAGGAGAATGTGCTGATGAAATTTTTGGAGGTTATCCTTGGTTTTTTAGAGAGGATGCTTTAAACAGTGGTACATTTCCATGGTCAATTGCCATTAGTGAAAGACAAACATTATTACATCCTGATTTAAGTAAAAAAGTACATTTAAAAGAATATATTGATTATCGATATAACGAAAGTTTAGAAGAGGTTGAAATATTAGATACAGATTCTAAGGAAACTGCTGAGAAACGAAAGATTTCTTATCTGACTTTAAATTGGTTTATGCAAACATTGTTAGATCGTTCTGATAGAATGGCTATGTATAACGGATTTGAGCTTCGTGTTCCTTTCTGTGATTACAGACTAGCACAATATATATGGAATATTCCTTGGGAAATGAAGGCTTTAAATGGTAGAGAAAAAGGATTACTTCGCTATATTTGTAAAGACTTTTTACCTGCTGAAATTGTCGATAGAAAAAAATCACCATATCCTAAAACCCATAATCCTACCTATTTGGCTAAAGTAAAAGATATGCTGACAAATATTATGCAAAATCCAAATGCACCAATTAATGATTTATTAAATAGAAAATATATTCTAGAAATCTTAGATACAAATGGTTCTAGTTTTACTAGACCTTGGTTTGGTCAATTGATGACTCGGACCACAGCTTATGGCTTATTTGTGTCAGGTGAATATGTGGCTTGAGAGGTATGAGCCTAAGATTGAAATATAAATTACAAGAGGGTGTCCTGAAATAGGAACCCTCTTCTTTTTTGTTAGGAACGTTCAACTCTGAAGAATGCATAAACACCGTTTTTCTGTGCTTTTCTGCCAATCTCTTTTACCTTATGCCACTCGCTACTTGGCATCTCCAAGCTTTCCATCAAACTCAACTCGCCTTGTTTCAACTTATACACCAAACTGTCTTCCGCATCCCATGTTTCCATTTTATTAGTATCGAAATCCCTTCCATGGATTCTATATTTTTTTCCAATATCTTCTATATAGCAAGTCATATCCTGAAACATCGTTTCATTCATTTTTTGCATCTCCCGTAATCCCTCCTTAGGAGAAACCGGTTGAATGCGAATAGTATCTCCATTTATTTTATAAGAAGATTGTGGATATCCATTTGCATTATGTTCAATCAATGCAAATATATACACTTTTTTAAACTGTAAATCGGAAACTATGGGGATTTGTCTATCTGGAGTGAATAATGTAGCATTTATGCCTTTTTCGTTCACTGTCCTTATCCTGACATATGGCATTATATTTTTTGATGGCATCATAATATGATTGTATAGCCTATTTACCAGAAAATCAGAGTCTACTGGAACATGTCTATTAATGATTTCTTCCAATTGTCTTTCAATATGAATATATTGGATTTTTTCAACCATTAATTCGCTCGAGACACTATAAATCTCTCTAATGTCCCCCTCAGTTTTAATGATAAGCATAATTGGTTCGTTATCCAAGTATACACTTCTATAAATTTCTTTAATTCTTGGACTTACGATATCAATCATTCTTGACTTCAAAGAAACATTTAAAATTATCTCAAATTCTACTTGTTCATTTTCTAAGAAATTTTCTACTTCTCCTATGCTTATATTTCTGTTTCCAGCATCTAGGTATATAGTAGGTAAAGTAGCTTCGTATGAATTTTCCCATACTTTATAGTTTTTCAGCAAATCTTTGAATTGCCGATAACATGTCTCAAAACATTCTGCTAACATCATATGCGCAGTAGGATTAATTTCAAGAAACTCTTCTGGTACAGTTTCAAAATGCAAGTCTTCTGTTAAATAATACTGCTGTGCATTTTTTACCACAAATACTGTTCTTTTAGGAATATTCATTGTTATCTGTTTCCAAAGTTCCTTTATCTGTGAATCCCTAGTACTTTCTTGATAGAATTCACCCAAATGTTCTTTGAACATTTCATTAATAATCCCTTCTACGGATGACGCTCCTGTAAGTTTTCTATATGAATATCGGTAAGACTTATTCTCATCAAAGTCAATGACAATCATAGCAAATCCCTCCTGTCATAATCAATTTGCCATAATATAATTGCCAGCCGGGAAAAATTTACCTATGATATTAGATTCACCTCCCATAGCTCTCGTTGTTTCACTATCAACCACATATTCTAAATTTAATAAAGAATATACAATGATAATTAACTCTGAAGATTGCAAATTTAAAAGTTTCTTAAGCGTCACATAATCCACCCCTTCTAATTCCACAATGAGTAGAAACTTATCCTCCCTATCTATTGAACTAGATCTATAATTATTTATTCTACTAATTTGATTAAGGGCAGTTAAAATGTAACTATCTCTTTTTGCTTTCAGGGAAGTTCGATGTAAAACCTCTAATGGTACATCAATACAAGCCGGTTTATTAGAAGCATAAATAGTTTCAATTGTTCTCAACGCCTCTCTTCTTTCATAATCCAAATCATGTCTTCCAACTGTTGTTCGATTGAGATAGTCCAGCAGTATTGCTGCAATATAATCATAAATATCACTTGCAGGTGGTGGTTCTATCTTGCCCAAAAAGTTGACATTATGGAAAATCGGATCTCGCTTTAATTGTCCAATCACATTGTCCGCATTCATCCCGAAAACACCAATCATGTTAGAACCTCTCCCAGCCAAAACCGTTTCCATATCTCGTTTTAACTGGTCAAAAGCACTTGGACCTGATTCTTCCATTTCCTGAGACTGAAAGTCTGCATGAGATATGCCATTTTCTGGCTGCACATCTTCTTCTGAGGCACTAAACCTAATACCTGTGCTTACTTCTTTAACTTCGGCTTTAACATCCTCTGTATTTTGAAGTTTTTTAAACCGAATAACACGCTGAATTTTCATACTTTTTTTCCTTTCTGAAATATTATGTTAAATTTGCAAAAATAAAATTTCCATCATAGAAGAAATCTTCTATACCATCTTTAGTCTCGTTAGACCATACAAGAATAATCAAATCTGAAGATTGTAGACTTGAAAGTTTGCTTAAAATCTCAAGATTCATAATCTCGAAATTGATTAGAATGAAAACTTTTTGTGACCTACCCCAAGTATCACCTAACCCAATTTTGTATAAATCTATAATCACTGAAATGATTTCTTCAGATGTGTATCCTTCTATAAATTCTTCTCCAGACATCTGTTGCAATCCTCTTGCAATATAGTCACATAATTCCTCATAACTCTTTATAGTTCCAAACTCTGAAGAATATGTTAAGCTAACAATACAATCACGTCTATCGATCACATCTCTCTTTAATTCGTTTATCATTCTTTCTGCATCGGGTCCAAATACTCCAAATAGATTTTCCTTGTTTCTTTCTTCGAAAGCTAATCTGATACATGTTCTTAGTTGCATATTTGCATCATTAAATTCTTTTGGAAGCTTTAATTTTGGAGATGGTCTGCATTCTTCTTGTTGTATATTTTCTGAAGCATCGTGATTTACACGGATAGCTTCTTCCCGTTCTTTTGGATCACCTTTATTTAAAGGCTCTCTTTTAAAACGAATAACACGCTGAATTTTCATACTACTCCTTTCATAAATTTAATCTTGGTTGTCATCTAATAACAATTTTTTTGCTCTTTGCTTTATTCCTTCTTTGAAATTCCCTCTTTCTATCATACTACAAAATAGCATTCTCGCATCTGCTGTATATTTTTCAGTTAGAATTTTTTTATTCTTTTGAAAATCAAATTCACCTCTGGAATTTATAATATATTCCAGAACTTCTTTTAAAATTTCTTCCAACTCTTCCGTTTTAGCCTTCGTATCTACCCCAGCAATACAATTATATTTTTGTCTGTTATTCAAAATATACTTAGGCAGTTGACAAAATAAATCATATGCTTTCATATATTCCTCAATAACTGACATCGTAAAATTATCCTTATTGCCTGGATAAATGCAAGCATTAAATTTCGTCTGGATGAATTTTACTCTTTCTTTTTTTATGCCTTCTGGAATTTGATTTTCCATCACAGAAGCGTCGGTACCCAAAACCTGTTCATAACTTGCTACTCCTATATCAGTGAAATATCCTTTTTTTAAATACTTCACTAATTTTTGAAATTCCAGTTGGGTTTCTCCGGGAAACCCAACTATCACTTCAGTTGAAATAGCCAAATCTGGCCGTAATTTTCTTAATTTCTGAATCTTCTCATCTGTAAATTTCATTGTAGGTCGATTCATATTTTTAAGAATTGTTTCATCCACATGTTGGATATGAAGCATAATTTCTATGATATTTTTATTTTGTGCTATCACAGAAATCATTTCTTCTGTTAACCCTGCTGGATGAAACCAGCCAATGATATAGTTACAATTCGGAAATTGTGTACAAATTTTTTGTAACAACTTCGCAAAACTTGGTTTGCCATATAAATCTCTGCCATAATCTGATGTTTCTTGTGCCCCTGTTAAATAGATATTTGTTTCCGTCTCATATAATCTTGCAACTTCTGACAAAATATCTTCCATTGACTTACTAGTGTATTTGCCAGCAATTAAGGGATATACACAATAAGAACATCTTTTTAAACATCCTTCTGAGATAATTACCTTATTTTGAGGAACAATGTCCTGATATAGATGTATATCTGCTTTTTTGAACATAAGGATTAGTTCATCAAAGCTTTTTACTTCTATTCCAGGAATCACTTTTAATTCCTCTTTGTTAATTGGTAATAAACACCCCGTTACGATGATTTTGGCATTTGGATTGGCATTTACTCTTACATCTGCAATGACCTGCATACTATATCTTTTACCATTTCCAAAAGCACAAGTTTGAATGATAATTATATCTGCAATTGTATAATCACAGACAATTTCATAATTACCATTTTGTACAATGTAATTTAGTAAAACATTGGACCGTTCTATGTCCATATGCATATCATTACACATAACGATGGCTATTTTTTTCATGCTATTAACTCCATTCTGTAAGACGCGCTTTGGTCGTATTATCATCGTAATATTCAGCCGTTTTCTTTGTGCTGTCAATACGTCCTAAGGCCTTTTCGATTGCTTCAAACTTCATACAAGATTTGCCTTTGAAACCTGAAGTTTTTATTTTGAATTTTCCATCAGGTAAGCATGTCACTTCAGCCTTCCCGGTCGTTTTCGGATCCATGATTTTTAAACTTCCGTTTCCTTTATCATAGACCTTATACCCATGTTTTTTTGCCTCGATTTTCAACTTTTCAATGGCATATTGTTTCAGAAGTACATCGCCTTTAGGTCCAATGACTTTTTCAACATGTCCTCCATAAAAATCGGCATTTAAATCATAGGTACCATTGCCTTTAGATTCCACGGCAACATCATACCGTCCAGGAAGTTTTATCACATGGTCCATGAATTTGGCTCCGTAATAATACCGGCATGTTGTATTGGATTCCAATCTCAACCCCATGGTAGAAGCTGCTTTCTCCAAAGCTTCCAAATCTGTTATTTCCGTTTTTACTGTTGAAAAGTGACTCATTATGATTCCTCCTTATTTGTTTGCTCTGTACCGCCTGCTTTTCCATTAGTCTGCTTTTTAAATCTTATTTGTCTCGTACTTTTTATATTTCCTGTTGAAGTTGCCGCTTTCTTTACTTTCGGAATAGAAGAAGCACTTCTAATTCCATGAGTGGAACTCCATTCTCTTAATGCTTGAACAGTACCACTCATAATACCTGTAGACATCGGCTTAATTTCTTCAGACATCACCGTTTTAATGTCATCTGTTGTTAATGGTCTTTTTCCATCATTCCATGCATTAAACATTGCAGAAACGATAGCTTCTTCAATTTCTGCTCCGGTATATCCTTCAGACAACTTCGCTAATTCCGCAATATCAAAATCTTCACTTTTTCTGCCATACTTTTTCAACTGAATTTCAAAGATTTCTTCTCTTTCTTCACCACTTGGTAAGTCCACAAAAAAGATTTCATCAAACCTACCTTTGCGCAAAAACTCCGGTGGTAATGAAGAAATATTGTTAGCAGTGGCAATTACATAGACCGGTGTTTCTTTCTCCTGGAGCCATGTAAGAATGGTTCCAAACATTCTAGAAGTAACACCAGAATCTGTCTTTCCGCTACTTCCAACTCCGGAGAGGCCTTTCTCGATTTCATCTATCCATAAAATGGCCGGTGCCATTGCTTCTGCTATTTCTAAGGCTTTTCTTGTGTTGGCTTCTGTATCACCCACTAAAGAACCAAACAATTTTCCTAAATCCAGCTTCAGCAAAGGTTTTTTCCACATATTTGAAAGTGCCTTAGCTGCCAAACTTTTTCCACATCCGGGAATTCCTACAAGTAGTACGCCCTTCGGATAAGGTAAACCATAAGCTCTTGCTTCTTCAGAATATGCAGAAAGCCGATTTTCCGCATAACTTGTAAAATTTTTCATTCCGCCCACGGTTTCCATTGTTTCTTTGGGCTGCATATACTCCAACAAGCCATCTTTACAAATGATTTGTCTTTTGACATTGTTTATAATGTCTACATCAAATCCTTCCGTATTTGACAGTGAAGTTGCATATGCATTCGTAGCTTCTGCTATTGTGAGACCTAAGGCCGCATCTAAGACTTCATCCAAATTTTCTGGAACTCTAATTCCGTACATTTTACAAAATTGATTTACAATTTCTTGTAACTCTTTTTTTTGAGGTAAGTCTAAACTCGTTATGATTACTTCATGTTCCAGTTCTGCCGGGACATCAAATTTACAACTTATAAAAATGTAACTCGTCCCTTTTCCTTTTGCTTTTGCAAAAACATCTTTGGCTGTTCTCCATACATTTGGAGCTTTAATATATGGATGGAAATCCAACATACAATATATGGTGTTTTTACCATGCGTTAAGCCCTCATTCAAAGCTTCTTCATCAGGTGCTACACTCTCTTTTACAGTTTCATATTTAAGGTTTCCATCGCATTTATCTCTTTCACATTTGAAAACCCCCTTGGTTTCAGACCATGCATAAAACTGCAGTTCTAATCCTTCTGCTATTTTATAACATTCTTCCAGAGCCCGTTCTTCTTCAGAAGTGTTTAAAACAATAGCCGGATAACCTGCTCGAATATAGTCTCCTAACCTTACTATACTTTGTGTGTTCATCTTTTTTCTCCTTTCAAAATTATTATTAGATTTTTTTGTTGCAATTAAGATACACTCTTTGCAACTTTATACAAAAATTCGTATAAATTTTATCATATTTCTCGTTTTATGTCAACACGTGAAACCTGTGGAAAATTGCTATTTTCACAGGTTTTTATCAATATATAATCTAATTCCTATTTATAAAATTGATTGCTTTAGCATATATATTCTTCCATAAGTTCATCTCTAACCTTTTTATCTAATGCTAAAATTTCTTCCACAGATGTTAATGGTATTACTTTATGATTATCTAAAGCTTTTTCAATCATTCTTGGTATCTCTGTATAGGTAATTTCTTTATCTAAAAATTTCTTTACTGCCACTTCGTTTGCAGCATTTAAAACAACTTGTGCACTATGCCCCATTTCTATTGCTCTAAAAGCTAATTTTAAGCATTTAAATTTTTCTAAATCTGGCTTCTCAAATTTTAATGTTTGTACTTCAAATAAATCTAATTTTTCTATTCTATTTTCTAATCTTGTTGGATAATTTAATGCATAAGCTATCGGAATTTGCATATCTTTTGGTCCAATATTTGCCATAATGGTTCCATCTTTAAATTGTATCATAGAATGTACTAAACTTTGTCTATGCACAACCACTTGAATATTTGATGGGTCTACATCAAATAACCATCTAGCTTCTATAACTTCAAATCCTTTATTCATCATAGTAGATGAGTCAATCGTAACTTTTGGCCCCATTTTCCATGTTGGATGATTTAAAGCTTGTTCTGGGGTAATATCATCTGTAATTGGTTTATCAAAAAACGGTCCTCCAGAAGCTGTTAATAATATCTTGTCAATTGGATTGGTTTCCTCTCCTCTTAGACATTGCATAATGGCACTATGTTCACTATCTACGGTAAGTAACTCTGTTTTGCATTCTTTTGCTAAATTCATAATCAAAGAACCTCCTGTTACCAACACTTCTTTATTGGCTAATGCAACTTGTTTGGTGTGTTTTATCATGTTGTAAGTTGGTTCTAATCCTGAAACTCCAACTAAAGCTGATACAGCAATATCTGCATCTTCTAATTTAGAAATTTCTCTTAGTCCTTCTTCTCCATAGTAAACATCTAAACCAGGAAATTCCTCTTTTAACCTATCTGCATTTTCTTTTGCTGTAATATACACATG
>CASEIZ010000007.1 GCA_949288185.1 uncultured Eubacteriales bacterium
TCTGTGGTTGGAACCTTAAAAAATCGTCAAGCGATAGGAGGAAACACCAATCCACAGAGTCTATATAGATATTATATAAAATTTTAAAAAATAAAAAAATATATAATGGACTATATGTTCATTATACGAGGAGGAAATATGGAAGAAATCGATTTAAAAGAATTGTTCTTAATGTTTTGGAAAAGAAAAGCAGAAATTATTTTAATCATTGCAATATTTATCGTTATTGGTTTTATATACACATCCGTATTCACAAAACCAATGTACACATCATCAACAACATTGGTACTAGCAGGGACGAATGATGAGGCTAGTGAAAATCAAACTTCAATAACTACAACAGATTTAACACTTAACTCTAAACTAGTTTCTACATATAGTCAATTGGTAAAAAGTAATAAAGTTGTAAGACAAGTTATATCTAATTTAGGAATAGATATTCCTGAAGAAGAGCTAAGAAATAATATAAGTGTAAGTTCAGTGTCTGATACAGAATTAATAAAAATTACGGTAACAACAGATAACTCTAAATATTCAGCTGATATTGCAAATGAAACAGCAAAAGTATTTACGTCTGAAGTTGGTGAAATATATAATATAAACAATGTTCATGTTGTTGATGAGGCAGAAGAATCTGAAACGCCATCAAATATTAATCATAAAAAAGATGTTATTATGTTTGCAGCAATTGGTTTAGTGATTGCATTTGCATATGTAATAGTAGCTAACATGCTAGATACAACTGTTAAGACAGAAGAAGATGTAGAAAGATTAGTCGATTTACCAGTACTTGCATCTATTCCAATGTATGACCCATCTGAAATTAAAAAAAGCAAAAGAGGAGGAAGGAGAAAAAGATGAGAGAAAATTTAATAGTCCATCAAGATCCAAAATCACCAATATCAGAAATATTTAGAACATTAAGAACCAATATTCAATTTATGAATGTGAAAAAACAACTAAAATCCTTATTGATTTCATCCACGCTTCCAGGAGAAGGAAAAAGTTGGGTTAGTTCCAATTTAGCAGTTGCATTTGCACAAGCAGGAAAAAAAGTTATTTTGGTAGATGCTGATATGAGAAAGGGAACACAATATTCCATATTTGGAGTTTCTCCAATACCTGGACTTTCAAACTACTTATCAGGAATTAGTCCAAATTCACAAGATGCTTCCATAGATTTAGCAGATTATATTCAAGAAACGGAAATAGATAATCTGTATCTAATGCCAGCAGGAAATGTTCCACCAAACCCATCAGAGTTATTAGTATCACAACAAATGAATGATTTATTAGAAAATTTGAAACGAATTTGTGATTTAGTAATCATAGATGGAACACCAAATGGATTGGTAACAGATTCGTTAATATTAACTGGGATTGTAGATTCAACAATTATTGTTACAGCAAGTGGATATACGAAAAAAGATGCATTAAAGAAAATTGTTAATAATATTAAAAATATTGGAGGAAGTATAGCTGGAATTGTGTTAAATAAAGTTCCTACAAATGCTAAGAAATATGAAGAGTCATATTATTATGGTTC
Organism: uncultured Eubacteriales bacterium; assembly: GCA_949288185.1. Lineage (GTDB taxonomy): Bacteria > Bacillota > Clostridia > TANB77 > CAG-508 > CAG-269. The sequence continues at coordinate 1,547 of CASEIZ010000007.1, forward strand.
AACAGCTATGACAGCTCCAAGACCAAGAAACACAAGACCTGCACCAAGTGGGAGACCAACAAACAGACCAATGAGTGTACAAAATAAAAGAGAAGACATGAAAAGAAGAGTAAGACCAGAAAATCCACAGTTAAATAGACTTCAACAAGAAA
>CASEIZ010000008.1 GCA_949288185.1 uncultured Eubacteriales bacterium
AAAGGAAAAGAAGGATGGAACTATTAAAATTAGAAGATTATCGAAATTTAGATTCAAAAAAAGTAATGGAATATTTTGCTGAAATTAGTAAAATTCCAAGAAGGTCAGGAGAAGAAAAGAAAATCCGAGAATATTTAGAAATTTTTGCAACAGAAAGAAATTTACAGTATGTAAAAGATGAATATGAAAATATGATTATCTATAAACCAGCAACAAAAGGAAGAGAAAATGAAGAGACATTAGCATTTCAGGCACACACAGATATGATATGTGAAAAAGATATAGGAATACAACATGATTTTTCCAAAGATCCAATTGTGTTATATAAAAAAGGAGATGACATAACAGCCAATGGAACAACGCTAGGAGCTGATAATGGAATTGGAGTAGCATATATGCTAGCTATTTTAGATAGTGATATATCTATTCCGAATTTAGAATGTATTTTTACAGTACAAGAAGAAACAACCATGATAGGTGCCATAAAAATTGATGAAAAAAATATTAAAGCAAGAAAAATTATTTCTTTAGATAATGGAAAAGAAGGAAAAATATTAATCAGTTCAGCCAATTGTAATGAATGGATAGGAAGAGTAGAAGATGATAAAGAAACAATCAATGCCAAAAAAGTTTATAGATTACAATATGCAAACTTCTTAGGAGGACATTCAGGAGGAAATATAGGAGATGAAAAAAGAGGAAATCCAATAAAACTAGCGATGGAAACATTAAAAGAAATTTCGAATATTCAAATCGTAAAATTAATAGGTGGAAGTAGAGTAAATGTCATTCCTAGAGAGTTCGAAGTAGAATTTTGTATAACAGATGACAATCAAGAAATAGCAATCAATCAGATTTTGAAAGTTATGCAAAAACAAAAAGAAATTTTTAAAAAGCAAACCATAGTATTAGAAACACAATCAAAAGCTAACAATATGCAAGCATATTCTACGAATACAAGTAGAAGGATTATTGATTTTGTCAATGAATATCAAAATGGAGCTTTAAAAAGAGATGAAAAGGGAAATGTAATGCTATCTAGTAATTTAGCAGTTTTAACAGAATATGAAAAAGGAATACAAATTGAATTTTCAGAAAGAAGTAATCAAAAAGAATTAGAGGAAAACTATTTAAAAACATTATTAGAATTAATTAAAAAATATAATATAAACATCATCTGGCAACAAGAATTAAAAGGTGTAGAGAAAAAAGAAAATAATGCACTTTTAGAAAAATGTCAAAATGTATATAAAAAATTGTTTAATACAACAATGGAAGAAGTGATATCACAAGGGGTAGTAGAAGGCGGATTTTTTCTTGATAAGATGCCAGACTGTGAATATGTATGTATAGGACCGAATAGTTATGATGTGCATTCTCCAAGAGAAAGAGTTTCTATTAGCTCAATAGAGAGAATTTGGGGATTTTTAAAAGAAGTTGTTAAATAAAAAGATACAAAAAGAAATAAGGTAATATACCTTTATTCTTTTCGTATCTTTTTTATTGCATAAAAAATTGATTTTTATCTTTGATTATATAAGATTTTTCCGTATATAATAAGGTTAGGTTTCTTATAAATATTTTTTTAGCCTTTCAACATTATTTTCTTGAAATTGAATAAAGTTTGTTAAAATATTTTTTATTTCAGGAGTTGTTTCTGGATTGTTGTTCAATAATTTAACACCTTCAATAATTCCCATATTGGTTCCTTTAATTAGTATTTCAGCAATTTTAGAATCAGAATTGTCTGTTAAAGTACTCATTTGAATATCAAACCATCCCATCATTTTTTGTGCAGGATTTAATTCTTTAGGGAATTCCTCATATTTTCCAAGTTCTGCATTTACATCATTTAAAATAGCATTATATTGATTATATTCAGATTGTAAATCATCTTTTAATTGGTCATCTGTCACTTTTTCTGCAATAGAAGAGATAGAGTCCATTCCCATTTTTATACCTTTATTGATTTCATTTAAAATATATTCTGGTCTATTCATCTTTTGATACCTCCTAAGTTTTTTTGAAATTTTATAACGATTTATAAAAATTTTATTTATTATCATCTTTCTAATTTTATTATGTACAAATACATAAAAAATATGAATATAAAATGATATTTGAATAAAAAATAAAAAAAAGGAAAAAATGTGTATATAAAATCAAAGATAGGAGTGAAAAGAATGGAAGAAATGGTAAATAAGCTAAATGAATTTTTAGCAGACTTAAATGTATTTTATAGAAAATTACAAAATTATCATTGGAATGTAAAGGGAAAAAACTTCTTTGTATTACATGAAAAATTAGAAGAATATTATGATCAAATTAATGAAGAAATTGATGAAATCGCAGAGCATATATTAACCTTGGACAAACAACCATTAGGAACGATGAAAGATTATTTAGAAAAAACATGTATAGAAGAAGCACCAAATGCAAAAATAGAGGGAGAAATTGTTTTAGATAAAGTGTTAAAAGATTTTGAAACTTTATTACAAAAATCAATGACAATAAAGAAATTAGCTGATGAACATCATATTTATGCAACATCTAGTTTGATAGATGATTATATTTTAGAATATAGTAAAATTATATGGATGTTAAAACAGCATAAATAATAACAAAACAAAAAAGAAAAAATGTTCGCAAAAAGTATTGACAATTTTTAAAATTGTGGATACAATAAAGGCGAACATTTTTTTAGTGTAAGAAATAAAAAGAAAGTAGAGGAACAAGTTATGATATCATCTTTACATATTAAAAATATAGGAATTATAGAGGATTTAAGCATAGATTTCAACAAAGGTTTAAATGTTTTAACAGGTGAAACAGGAGCAGGAAAAACCTTAATTATTGATTCTCTTCAGATTATATCTGGAGGAAGATTTTCAAAAGAGATGATTAGAAAAGGAGAAAACAATTCTTTTGTAGAACTTTGTTTGTATTGTCCAGAAAATGAAAAAGCCATAGAGGGAAATATTATTGTTTCAAGAGAAATTAATGCAAATGGCAAAAATATGTGTAAAATTAATGGCAGAATGGTAACAGTCAATGAATTAAAAGACTTTATGAAACAGTTTATTGAAATTCATGGACAAAATGATAATCAAAATTTATTAGATAGTAAGCTACATTTAAAATATTTAGATGGATTTATCGGGACAGAAATCTTAGGAAAAGATAAGGAAACATATAGAACATTATACAATCGTTATTTAGAAATCAAAGAAGAGTTAAAACAAAACTATGGTGATGATAAAGAAAGACAAAGAAAATTAGATTTATTAAGATATCAAACAGAAGAAATTGAACAAGCAAAATTAAAAGAAAATGAAGAAGAAGGATTGGAAGAAAAAAGAAAATTATTTTTAAATTCAGAAAAAATTGTAGAAAATTTAGCTGAAGCAGATAGTGTATTATCTGAAAATACAATAGATAGTCTAAGCATGGCAATTCGAGCATTAGAAAAGATAGAAGGTATTGATAAAAAATATGAAAAAGTGAGTAATAGTTTAAAAAGTGCCTATTATGAGCTACAAGAATTAGCAAGAGATATTAATGGATATAAAGAAGATGTTTATTTTGATGAACAAGAAAGAAATGCTATAGAAGAACGATTAGATACCATTTATTCATTAAAAAGAAAGTATGGAAATAGTATACAAGAAATATTAGAGTATAATAAACAAATACAAGAAGAAATCGAACATATAGAAAACTTAGAAGAGTATAACAATAAATTAAAGGCAGAACAAAAAAAGATAGAAAAAGAAATGAACATATTAGGGAAAAAGATGAGTACGGTGAGAACAGAATATGCAGAAAATTTGAGTAAATCTATTAATCAAGAATTAGTAGACTTAGAAATGAAAAACGCAAAAATCAATGTGAAAGTAGAGTATAAAGAAGAAGAATTTTTCAAAACAGGAAAAGATGTTGTTAAATTTTATATCACGACAAACTTAGGAGAAGATGAAAAAGAATTATCAAAAATTGCATCAGGAGGAGAAATGTCAAGAACTATGTTGGCAATCAAAAAGGTATTAGCAGATACAGACAAGATACCTGTATTGGTGTTTGATGAAATTGACACAGGTATTAGTGGAAAAGCTGCTAATTCTGTAGCAACAAAATTAAAAGCAATTGCTAAGAAGCATCAAGTGATGTGTATTTCGCATTTACCAAATATTGCAGCAGTGGCAGATTATAATTATTTTATTAGTAAAAATGTTAAGGAAGAGAGAACAAAAACGCAAATTAGATTGTTAAAAGAAAATGAAGTGATAGAAGAAATTGCTAGAATCTCTTCTGGAGAAATTAATGAAGTTACTTTACAATATGCATATGAATTAAGAAATAAAAAAGCAAGTTAGGAAACTATTATAATAAAGCCTCTATTTTTAATTTTATTTAATTAGTATAAATTTCATGAATTTGTAAAAAATGTATATATATGTAATTAGTAAGGAGGAATTTTATGAAAAAAAGTGCATTAATTAAAAGTGTAGAGGCAATCGAAATATTAGACTCAAGAGGAAATCCTACTATTCAAGTAGAAGTCATCACAGAAGAGGGGATATGTGGAGTATCCGCAGTTCCATCAGGTGCTTCTACAGGAAGCTTTGAGGCAGTGGAATTACGTGATGGAGAAAAGAATCGCTATCAAGGAAAAGGAGTTACAAAAGCAGTTGAAAACGTTAATAAAAAGATTAGTAAAAAAATAATTGCTATGAATGTATTTGAACAAAGAAAAATAGATGAAGAAATGATACGATTAGATGATACGTTAAATAAATCGAATTTAGGTGCAAATGCAATTTTAGGTGTTTCTTTAGCAGTAGCAAAAGCAGCAAGTAATTCTTTGGGTATGGAATTATATAGATATATAGGAGGAATTCATGCAAAAGAATTACCAGTCCCAATGATGAATATATTAAATGGTGGAAAACACTCAGAAAATAATATTAGTATACAAGAATTTATGATTATGCCAATAGGAGATATCACATTTGCAGAAAGATTGAGAAGAGGTGCTGAAATTTACCATACTTTGAAAAAAGTATTAAAAGAAAAAGGATTTGCTGTTGGCGTGGGAGATGAAGGTGGTTTTGCCCCTAATTTAGAAAATGAAGAAATGGCCTTAGATGTTATTATAGAAGCAATCAAAACAGCAGGATATGAACCAGGGAAAGAAATTGTTTTAGCATTAGATGTAGCAAGTACAGAAATGAAAGAGGAAGCTAAGAAAATAGGGAAAGATGGATATTATTTCTGGAAAACAGATATGCTAAAAAGTAATGAAGAAATGATAGACTATTTAGTAAACTTATGTAATAAATATCCAATTGTATCCATAGAAGATGGATTAGCAGAGGAAGATTGGGAAAATTGGCAAATACTAACGGAAAAACTAGGAAATAAAATACAACTAGTTGGTGACGATTTATTTGTAACCAATATGTCAAGATTAAAAAGAGGAATAGATAAAAAAGTAGCAAATGCGATTTTAATTAAATCAAATCAAATTGGAACTTTAACAGAAACATTAGATACTATTCAAATGGCAAAAGAAAATGGATATAGAACGATTATTTCTCATAGGTCTGGTGAGACAGAAGATACAACGATTGCAGATATTGCTGTTGGTATCAATGGTATGCAAATAAAGACAGGAGCGCCTTGTAGAACAGATAGAGTAGCAAAATATAATCGATTATTAACAATTGAAAATGAATTATCTTAAAAAAGGACAAATCGGGAAATTGGGGACGGACTCATTTTTCCCGATTTATCCGTCCCCAATTTCCTCACAAGTTCTCTTGATTTTTTAAAGAAAGTAGTTTAAAATTTTTATAAAGAAGTTTAGAATCCAAAAAGAAAATGGGAGAGACATATGAAAAATTTAATTGTGATAGAAGGAGAAAAAGACTATCAATATAATAATATACAAGAATTGGTTAAAGATTTTATACATCTGAATTATAATGAAATGTCCAAAGAAGAACAAATAAAAGAAATAGAAAAAAGAGCAATAGCTAATACGGTTAAAGATAATGTGGAAATGATAATGATAGATAAAGAACAAATCATATCCACAATAGACTTGAAAAATAAATTTATTATCAACGATGAATATACATATATATTGTCTATGTTAATATTTAACAAATTCGTTTTATTAGAAGAAATAAATGCTAATATATTTGGCAAATATATGAAACAAAAACCTAAAAAAGGAAATTATATAATTCTTAACAAATTTGCAAATGAAATCATGCAAAAATACATAGAGGATAAAAGGAAGGAAAAAAATGGATGATGAAAAAATACAAGAGTTAGATTACTTTGAAGGTGACGATTTGGGCACGCAACATAGCAAAAGTAAGATTATTTCTACGATAAAAGATGACGACAAAAAAATTGCAACAATGAAGAAGCATATAAAAAATTCCACATTTCGACTAGAAATAATAAAAACGTTTCAATCTAGTCAAAAAAAGATAGACAATTTATATTTAATAACAGATGATTTTGATAAAAAAATTTTATTAGAAGATACAGAAATAACAAATGATGAGCAAAGATTAATAATTGTTAAGGCATTTACAAAAGATTATAATAAAGTTCCATATATTCGAGAAATGAATGAGGATAATAGAGAAAAGTCTTTGCAATTCCTATCTATTGATGGAGCAAAAAAGGATGTTATTTTGACCTTGTCACTAGAAAGAAGATTAAAACATTTAGAAGATATAAGACCACATTTTTTTCAATATAAGGAAGAAATTATAGATTCTGTTCAAGATGATGAAATAAAGAAGAATTATCTAAGAGAAGTAAAAGACCAAGAAGTAATTACAAAAATTCTTATGAGTATAAAGGATGATACATATAAATTAGAAAAGATAGAAGAATTGGTCAAAGAAGAGTCAAACAGAGCTTTAGTCATTGCATCATTAAAAGATGATGAAATAAAATCAGAAAAATTACAAGAACTATTGGATAAAGATAATCAACTCCTTGTAAAAATTTCTTTTCAAGATCCCAAAAGATTAAAAGAAAATTTTTTCAACTCTAAAAGGACATATAAACAAATTGGATTAGATAAAGAAATGTCAATAGGTATAGAAATTGAATCAGAGGGAGAAAGAGCAGAATTATTAAGAAAATTAAAAAGTTTTCTAAACGAAGATGATGAAAAACAAGAGAGAAAATGGGAAACAAAAGGTGATTTAAGTTTATCTGAACAAGATGGATTAGAGGTTGTTTCTCCTATATTAATAGACTCGAAAAAAGATGTGGAAGAAATTTATATGACATGTGAGATGCTAAGACAAGCAGGACAAGAGGCAAACGAAAAATGTGGTGCACATGTTCATATAGGAGCAGAATATTTAAAAAGTAAAGAAGCATATGCAAATTTACTTGAAATATGGGGAAATACAGAAAGAATCATGTATATTATCACGAATGAGCCAGGAAGCATACCAAGAGGAGGGACTAGTCAACATGCAGAACCTATATCATATAAAATAGCTCAGGCAATTGAAGAAGGTAGTATAGAATTAAATGATGAACAAGATTTACAAACATTTATCAGTAGTTTACAAAAGATGCAAAACAATAAAGAAAGAAGTTTGAATTTATTAAATATTAATAATCAAAAAAATACAATTGAATTTAGAGTCGCAAATGGAACAATTAATCCAGATGTTTGGATTGAAAATATAAAATTATTTGGAAGACTTGTGCAAAGAGCAGAGGAATTAGCAGAAATTGAACAAAAAAGTAATATCAATGAAGAAGAAAGACAACAATTAGAATTAAAAGAAAGGTTAAAAGAAGATATTCCTGAAAAAGAAAAATTAGAAATAGTATTAGACATATTATTTGAAGAGGAAGAAAAAGAGGTATATAGAGAACGATATAAAGAGAATTCTAATATATTAAAACGTTATCGGATATGAAAATTTTCCTTTTCTTGATAGGGATTTTAAAACAGTAGATTTTAGACATAAAAAAGAAGAATTTTATGAAGTAGCGGCACAGGAACGATATGGCAATATAGCTGAAGTAATGAGAGAAACAACAGAAGGATTAGAAGAATTACATAATCGAAAAGAAGATAGAAGTTGGGAGGAAAAATAAAACATGGTTAGTCAAGAATATAGAGAATCGATTGTAGAGGTATTAGAAATATTAAAATATTCTGATAATGAAATGATAGAAAAAATCCCCCAAACATTACTTGCATTTTGGGAAAGAAATCAATCAACTACATATAAACCCAATATAGATCACCATAAAAAAATACAAGAGATGGAATTAAGACCAAAAACAAGAGCTATATTAACAATGTTGTATATCAATTATTTATGTGATGAAAAAGAAAAGAAGGAAATGATTTTCATATTAAAGAAAAATGAACAAATATATCAAAATGATTTAAAAGAGAGATATAATGTAGAACAACTATTTAAAAAAGAAAAACAAAAAAAGCAAGAGCAAATAAAAAATGAAATAACAATGATTCCATATAAACCATCTTGGCTTGAAAAAATAAGAAATCATATAAAGGCAATGTTTAAATAAAAAAATGCATAAAAACAAAAAATCTTAGAGCAAAATACCCTAAGATTTTTTTGTTTTATTAATGTTTCATATTTCTATTTAAAGTATTAAATCTAACGAATGAATAAATGATTATTCCAACAACGACTACAAATAAAGCAATCATAATAGGTGTACCAGCTGCTGGTAATTTAACAGGTGGTTCTGTAAGTCTTAATTTAGGTGTTACATCAGAAGTATCTTCTGCAGTTTTACCATTAAAATCTGTATAAGAAAGATCAACTCTTTCATTTGTATCTAAAATTTTTCCAACAATACTACTGTCAAAATCTCGTTTTAAACTTAATGTATATTGAACAGTTGCTGTTTCTCCAGGTTGCAATTCGGAAATTGTCCATGTAATAGAATTCGTTTCAGTATCAACATTTGCTGAAATGGTTCCAATATTTGGTTGGGCAACATAAGCAAATTCAAAGTTGTCGATAATTTCTTGTGGGAAATAATCGGTAACAACAATATCTGTTATAACTTGTTCAATTGGTAATAAATCATTATAAATGTCATTTGTTATCGTTTGTTCAATTTCGCTATCTTGTACATAATAGAATTTTCCAGCAGTTGGAGTTTCTTCTGTACCAAAGATTTCCTCAATAATATCTCCATATGTTTTGTCATCTTGTCTAGTTGCTGGAACATCATCTGTTTCAGTAATACCTGTAAGCATAGTAATAATATCATATCCAGATGTAGCTAAAGATATTAATTGAGAACGTGTTTTAGAGATGACGTCATCAGAATAATACATACCATCATAATCTAAAGCAACATTTGGAATACCATCTGTTAGAACAATTATATATTTATTATTGTCTTCTTCAGTAAAATACTGACTTGCCAAACTTAGTCCAGCCTCTAAATCTGTTCTAGGTCCAGTATATTGAATATTAGAAATAGCAGATGTTAATGATTGAGGGTCTGATGATAAATCTGAAACTAAATTAGCATCATCGATAGTTCCTTCTAAAGAAACATCAGCATTTGTAGAGAAGCTAACAACACCTACTTGTAAATTGTTATTTCCTTCTAAAATAGTATTGACTAAAGTATTGGCAGACTCAATAACCAAATCTTCTCTAGTCGTTGTTCCTTCAACAATTTCTTCCATACTCATAGAGTTGTCGATAACCAACATAACTTCACCTGTTGGTTGTAAAGAAGCCTCTTCATTAGTTACTTGTAATTGAAGTGTAACTTCTTTATCATTTAGATTTTTTTCAATCAATCTTTTTTCAAAACTTGAATTTTCTCCAATTTCTATTGTACAAACAGGTTCTTCAACAACTGTCATAGTAACCGTATCATAAGATGCCAAAGAAATATTTGCAACTAAAATTAGAATTAAAAATAAGGTAATTAAAACACTTTTTTTCATACGTAATCCTCCCATAAATTTATTTCAATATATATTTTAACACAAGAAATAAAAAATACAACAAATTTGTAGAAAAAACCAAAAAAATATGATAAAATGTAACATGCAAATTAAAATAAAAAGGTGATAACATGTTAGAAAATATAAACTCTCCAGAAGATTTGAAAAAATTAAGTATCTTAGAAGAACAAAAATTGGCAGAAGAAATTAGAAAATATATACTAGAAATCGTGTCAAAAAATGGTGGACATTTGGCTTCAAATTTAGGAGTAGTAGAATTAACATTAGCATTACATAATGTATTTGATTTTAAAAAAGATAAAATTGTATGGGATGTAGGACATCAAACTTATATACATAAAATTTTAACAGGAAGAAGAGAAGAATTAAAGACATTAAGAACATTAAATGGTATTGCAGGTTTTCCTAAAACAAATGAATCCCCATATGACTTTTTTAATACTGGACATAGCAGTACCTCTATATCAGCAGCTTTAGGAATGGCGAGAGCAAGAGATTTAAGAGGAGAAAACTATTCTGTATTAGCTGTGATTGGTGATGGAGCTTTAACAGGTGGTATGGCATTAGAAGCATTAAATGATGTGGGATATAGTAAAACCAAAATGACTATTATTTTAAATGATAATGAAATGAGTATCTCACCCAATATTGGTGGACTAAATATGTTACTAAGTAAGTTAAGAACGAAAAAAATGTATACAAGATCAAATGTCATTATGAAAAAAAGAATTAGCGAAATACCGGTTATAGGAAAACCAATTGTTAAAATGGTACAAATTATAAAAAGAAGTATTAAACAATTAATTATACCAAAAATGTTTTTTGAAGATATTGGTTTTACCTATTTAGGACCAGTAGATGGACATAACTTAGAAGAATTACAAAGTATATTAACTTTAAGTAAGCAAATTGATAATCCTGTACTAATTCATGTATTAACCAAAAAAGGAAAAGGATATGAAATTGCAGAAAAAAATCCAGACAAATTTCATGCAACAGGACCTTTTGATATTGAAACAGGAAAAAGCAAAAAAGAAAAGGGAAAAGATTATTCCAAAGTATTTGGAGATAAGTTAGTAGAGTTAGCAAAGAAGAATGAAAAGATTGTAGCTATTACAGCTTCTATGAAAGATGGAACAGGTCTTACAAGATTTAGTGAAGAATTTCCAGATAGATTTTTTGATATCGGAATTGCAGAACAACATGCATTAGGCTTAGCAGCAGGAATGGCAATAGATGGCATGATACCAGTTGTTCCTATTTATTCGTCATTTTATCAAAGAGCATACGACCAAGTAATCCATGATATAGCGCTTCAAAATTTACCAGTCATTATGTGTGTGGATAGAGCAGGTATTGTTGGAGCAGACGGAGAAACTCATCAAGGAACCTTAGATATGGCATTTTTTAGATTAGTTCCTAATTTAACGATTTTAGCACCAAAAGATTTTCAAGAATTAGAAGATATGTTAGCATTTGCAGTCGATTTGAAAAAGCCAGTCGTGATACGATATCCAAGAGGTGGAGAAGATAAAGAACCATTTGAAAAACATGAAAAAATAGAAGAAGGAAAAGCTGAACTTCTAAAAGAAGGAAAAGATATATCCATATTCACAATTGGAAAAACAGTGGCAAGAGGAATAAAAATTGCCAAAACACTTCAAAATAGGAATATAGATGCAGAAGTGATAAATGTTAGATTTTTAAAACCTTTAGATGTAGAAACATTAAAAAAATCTATTGAGAAAACGAAAAAGGTGATTACAATAGAAGATGGTACGATTATCAATGGATTAGGCACAGCTATAAAAGAATTGATAATGGATAATCATATGGAAAATATAGAAGTAAAAGCTTATGCATATCCAGATAAATTTATTCAACATGGAAGTGTTGATGAATTAGAAAACATATATCATTTAGATGAAGATTCTATTGTAAAAGATATACAAAAACACATAGAATCAGAGTTAGAAGAAAAAAACGAAGAAGAAAAATTAAATGATAGTGAAGAGAATTATAAAGATACAAAAGCAGAAGAAGTAAAGAAAAATAATAGGCATAAAAATAAGAAGAATAAAAAAGTAAAAATGGGAGAGATGAAACATAAATGAATAAACAAGAACTGTTAAAAGATTATAAAAAGCAAGAAGATAAATTATGTTTGTCACAAGTATTAGACAAAATAGAAATATCATCAAAAAGAGAAAAAATTGAATATACAGATTTTTTAGATATGTATCAAGTATCTTTAGTAGAAAACTTTTTAAGAAAAATACAATTTCAAAATTTTAAATTATATGGTGGATATGAAGATGCAGAAAGAAAGGTATTAATTACTTTCCCTGAAAAATTTGATGATAACATGTTAGAAAAAAATTATGATAAGATTTTAAAAGTCGTACGAATTCAATTACCAGAAGAAGAAAAAGGAAAATATTCACATAGAAACTACTTAGGTGGAATTGTGAAATTAGGATTAAAAAGAGAAAAAGTAGGAGATATTCTTGTGGGAGAAGAAGGGGCAGATATTATAACTGTTAGCGATTTTGCAGATGTTTTAAAAACACAATTACCATCTCTTACAAGATTTGAAAATGCAAAAATAGAAATCGAAAATATTAAAAATGTAAGAAAATTAGAAATAAAAGTAGAAGAGGTTAGCATTATTGTTCCTTCATTAAGATTGGACAATATTGTATCAGACCTAGCAAGAACTTCTAGAAGTAAAGCGTCAGAAATTATTGCACAAGAAAGAGTATTTGTAAACGGACAAAATGAAACGAAGAATTCAAAACAAGTAAAATGTGGAGATATCATAACCATTAGAGGAAAGGGTAGATTTATTATTAAAGAATTTACTGGAACAACAAGAAGTGGAAGAACAGTGGTGTTAGTGGAAAAATATGTCTAAGGGATTTTAGGGACGGACTCATTTTTCCCTTTTTTATATTGTAAGATACTTAAAAAATATAGAATATAAAGTCATTACACAATTTTGTATAAACTAAATTTTCATAGAAATTCTTTAATAAAAAAGTGAGCCTCTCTCATTGTTGCTGTAAAGCATAAGCAAAATGAGCAGTCCTCACTTTTTTATTTTAGAATTTCTAAATTCAAATTTAGATACGCAAAATTGTTTCATTTTTTTATATTCTATATTTTTTGCTTTAATCAATTCGAAAAAGGGAAAAATGAGTCCGTCCCCAAAATCCCTTAATTGCACAAAAAGTTTATTTTTTCATCAGAATTGCATCATATTTATTATCATAATATTGTTTCCTTCTGCCACATTCTTCAAAACCGAATTTTTGATATAAAGAAATCGCAGAAAAATTTTCTTCATTGACTTCAAGATGAATTGTTTTAATACCTTTTTCTTTGCAAATATCCAAAATATGATTTAGTAATAAAGTAGCAATTCCTTGTCTTCTATAATCTTTTTTTACAGCAATATTCATCATATCTGCTTCATCTAATATGATTTTTATTCCAGCAAATCCAACGATTTTGTTTTCATATTTAGCACAGATAAATTGAGAAGTTTCACTGGTCAATTCATCCTTCAAAATATCGATATTCCAAAAATCATCAAATTCAGAAATGTCTAAATTTTCTAAATCAGACATTTTCATATCTTCAATAACTATATTTTTTTCTTCTAATTGTCTTTGTGCTTGAGGCTTTTTTAAATACAGAGGAAGAAGATTTTTGTCTTCACCTAATTGTGTGTATTTATGGATTCCAGCAATTCCTAAAGCATAGACATCAACAGTATTCAAGTTATCATTGTCAGATAAAACAAAATTGGATGAAGTTGTTTTAATTTTGTCTTTATATACTTCACAAGCATCTCCTACAAAGGTAATGGTTGAATTTGTATATTTATAATTTAAGAAAGTTAAACAACTTTCAATACTATCTGCTTTAGGACTTTCTAATAAAGTATAATGTCCATTTTCTAATTGATATATAGCATAATAACAATTATCATTTTTACAATCAATCATACTACAAATGATGCCATCTGTTTTTATAGAATAAGCTAATCCTTCAAGAGAAGAAATACCAACAGAAGGAATTTGTAAACTATCTGAGAAAGCTTTTACAGTGGCAACTCCAATACGAATACCAGTAAAAGATCCAGGTCCAATATCACAAACCAATAAATCCATTTGAGATAAAGTTAAATTAGTTTCTTCTAATATTTGTTTTATTAATGGCATTAAACTTTCTGAATGTGTTAATCCATTATTTAATTCTATTTTTTTTACTAATTTTTCATCTTCTAATATAGCAACACTACATATTTTGCTAGAAGTTTCCATACTTAATACTTTCAATCTAATCCTCCAACTTATCTAATAATTCATCATATTTTTCACCATAAGAAGTGATATTTAAAATTCTAGTATTTTCATCATTATTATTTCTTTCGAATTGAATATGGATATAGTCTTTAGGAAGGGCGTCTTGGATGATTTCACCCCATTCAATAATACAAATTCCATTTTCAAAATATTCTTCTCCACCAATGGCATAAAATTCAGAAGAATCTTCCAAACGATACACATCAAAATGAAAGATTTTTGTATCATCTTTTACATATTCATTAACAATGGTAAATGTAGGACTAGAGATTTCATCTTCTAATCCATAATATGTTAAAAGTCCTTCCGTTAATTTTGTTTTCCCTGAACCTAATTCTCCTGTTAAAACAACAATATCACCTTTTTGTAAGAAACTAGCTAATGTTTTTCCAAAATCTAATGTTTCCTTTTCATTATGGGATATTAATTTCAAATGTTTCATAATTTACCTCGCAAATTTATATTTTCAAGCAATATTATACTATATATTGTTTGAAAACACAAACCCAAATTGACATAATTATGTAGAGATGATAAAATATAAAAGTATCAAGCAAATGCTTCAGGATTTAGGAGGTAGAAGAAAGATGAGTCAAATGGAGCAAATGAATCAAGCTAAGGAAACGGTAATAGAAGCATTAAAAAATTATCAAGAGGTACTCGAGAAAACATTTCAAGAGGAACTTAAAGGAATACGGGATCATTTACACCGGCTTCTAAACGAAGGCATAAATGAAGAATATAAATTATGCTTTGCAAAGAATTTTATGGAAGGTTACACAGTAATTTCTCGTGAATCTGTGGAAGTGTTTCTAAGAGAAACAGATGGGTGGCATGCTAGTAAAGCTGTTGAAAACTATCCTAATAGGGATATAATGAATTGGACTAAGATATTCCGACGCCACATAGAAGCAATAACATCACTAGAGAAAATAAGCAAAGAATATCAAAAAAACCAAACAGTTTTAAAGTCATTTGATGAATCTAAAAAGAGGGGATAAAAATTCATCCCTGACGTAATAAATCCTCCCCGACTTGGTCGAGGGGATTTATTACATTTCTATGACATTTAAAAAAAATGTTGAAAAAAGTAGTTCCTTCATATATAATAAAATTGTATGAGAATTTAACGAAGGAGGAAGCATATGGATACATTTGCTAATTACATTTTAGACGAACAAGATATAGCTTCTAAAATGGAAATTACATACTATTTAGCCAAAAAGACCAGAATATTCTTTGATAAATCTGTTGTATTTAAAACAGAGATTGCAAGAATGTTTGTAGACTATATGAAAGTAGATGTTGATAAAAACTTAATTATAACCGCTTGTCTATTATGTAATTGTAAAAAAGTAGATAATGCACAAGATATAGAGAAAATTCATTCATATGCTAAAGAAGGAGCAGATTATTTATTAACCTTAGGATTTGATGAAAGATTTTGTAAAATGTGTGAAGAGGTAAATCGATATAGTAATAGTAATCCAAGAGAAAGAGAAAGTGATGTATTGGAATTAGTTGATCAATTTGGAGGAATGTTACTAGATAGACCGGAAAGAATTGGATTTCAACCAGATGAAGCCATGGTATTATTAGAACATAGAAATTTAAAAGGACAATATAATCGATTTTTACATACATTTGGAGAGTTTGTTCAGATGATGGAAAAAATAGAATTAAGTGATTTAACTTCTATGAAATCTTTAAGGAGATTAGTAAAAATACATAATGAATCAGAAAATATAAAAACATTTATTAAAAAAGTATGTTACGAATATGAACCCAAAATAGATAAAGCATTAGAAAATTATAGAAAAGAAGTGAAAGGTGAAATGTTTAAAGATGCTAATAGACCATTATTTAGTGAAGAAACCACAAAAAAAATATTAGCACATATAGCAGAAGAAAATATGCAAGGTGAAAAATTAAAAAATGAAAATTAAATAAAATTGCCAAAGTTGCCAAAGGGGACGTGTTAAAATGGCAACTTTGGTTATTTATTTATAAGTAACTAAGCTTGTAATTAAAAGTTGCCATTTTAACACGTCCCCTTTGGCAACTTCGGTAATTTTTAGAAAAGAGGTATTAAAATGTACGAAATATTTGCAGATTTACATGTACACATAGGAAGAAGTGAACACGGAAAGCCAATTAAAATAACAGCAGCAAGGTCTTTAAATTTTGCAAACATTGCAAAAGAGTGTGCAGAAAGAAAAGGAATTAATGTGGTAGGAATTATTGATTGTGCATCACCATATGTGATAGAAGATATAGAGAATTTCTTAAAAACAGGAGATGCTTATGAATTAAAAGATGGAGGAATTATCTATAAAGACAAAGTTTGTATCCTTTTAGGAAGTGAAGTAGAAACTTCAGAAGAAGGAAGAAATGGAAAAAAAGGAGCAGCACATAATATTTGTTTCTTTCCACATTTAGCTGATATTAAAGGATTTTCAAATGAATTAAGTCATCATTTAAAAAATATTACATTAAGTACGCAAAGGTCAGATTTATCAGGATATGATTTAATTGATATGGTAGAAAGATATCATGGAATATTAATACCTGCCCATATCTTTACACCACACAAAAGCTATTATGGAAATTGCACAGATAGATTACAAAATATATTTAAGGAAAAATATGATAAAATATTTGCAGTAGAATTAGGATTGAGTTCAGATACCTATTTGGCAGATATGATTTCTGAACTAGAGAATAAAACTTTTGTTACCAATTCAGATGCCCATTCTTTACCTAAGATAGCTAGAGAATATAACAAAATGCAAGTAGAAGATATCTCATTTAAGGAAATTGTAAAAGCATTAAAAAATGAGGACGGAAGAAAAGTAATTAGCAATTATGGATTAGACCCAAAACTTGGAAAATATCATAGAACTTATTGTGATGATTGTGAAAAAGCGATAGAAACAAAAGAACCTGTTGATATTTGCCCATATTGTGGGGGGAAAAATGTAACGTTTGGTGTTTTTGATAGAATTGAATTAATTCGTGATAAACAAGAATCAAAAAGCCCAGAAAATAGACCACCATATGTATATCAAATTCCTTTAGGATTTATTCCAGGAGTAGGTGGAAAAACGATTACTAAATTATTAGATACTTTTGATACAGAGATGAATATTCTTCATAAATTATCAAAAGATGATATAGAAGCAGTTGTAGGAGAAAAAATTGCTGATACGATTGAAAGAGCTAGAAATGGAGAATGTAAAGTGCAATCTGGTGGAGGCGGAAACTACGGAAAAGTAGTTTAATCGTTAACATCACTAGTTTGTGTCTGTCTAAAAATAATGAGAGCCATGTTTATCTTTAGACAGAGTAGTTATGGATTATTCTATGGTTATATTATAAAAAAATAGTTCTATAAATCTTCTTATCGAATACACATTATGTATAAGTGATAAGGAGATTTTTATGAGAGAAAAGAAACAACTTAAACTATTAAAAATAATAAAAGAACATGTGATAAACAATAAAAAAGAATATGTTATCATTTTTTTGATATTTGTCATTGGAATATTTAGTGGTGTCTTTTTTATCAATCATTTACAAGAAACACCTAAGACAGAAATAGCAAATTATTTAAACCAGTTTATAGAAAAATTTAAAGGACTAGAAAGCATAAACCGTATAGAATTACTAAAAAATTCAGTGATACAAAATATAGGATTGGCAATTGTTATTTGGTTTTTTGGAACAACGGTTATTGGGATACCGATTGTTTTTGCGATTATTTTATATCGAGGATTCTGTCTAGGATATACGATTGCATTATGTATTACTATTATGGGATTAGGAAAAGGAATTAGTTTTATATTAGTAGCTTTATTGTTACAAAATATTTTATTGATTCCGGCGATTTTAGCATTAGCAGTAAGTGGAATAAAATTATATAAATCGATTGTAAAAGATAAGACAAAGGAAAATGTAAAATTAGAGATATTAAGACATACCGTATTTTCAATCATTATGTTAATTATATTAGTCATTGCATCTGTGATAGAAATATTTATGTCTACTAACATATTAAAACTAGTTATAAAATATTTTTAAAAAAATATCAAAAAATGTATTTACTTTTTTCTAATAGTTTGATATAACATATATAGTTTATGTAAATATAATTCAAAAAATATAGAGGTAGGGGAAAAAAATGGAAAGACAATTAAAATTCTTTTTTAACTTTTTAGCAAATGATAAGAAATTATCAGACAATACATTACAATCATACAAAAGAGATTTGAAGCAATTTAGAAAATATTTAGAGGAAAACGGACTTCACTATAATAGAGTAAAAGAAGAAGATATGCAAAATTACATTAAAGGGTTACAAGAACAAGGCAAAAAAGCATCAAGTATTTCTAGATGTATTGCATCAATACGTTCTTTCTACCAATTTGTGTTAAAAAATAAAAAGATAAAAGAAGATCCAACAGCAAATATTCAATCACCAAAAATAGAAAAAAGGACACCAAATGTATTATCAGCAAAAGAAGTAGAATTATTGTTAAAACAACCAGATACGGTTGATTTAAAAGGTGTAAGAGACAAGGCAATGTTAGAGTTTGCTTATGCTACAGGAATGAGAGTAACAGAAATTATTTCTTTAAATATAGATGATGTTAATTTAGAAGAGGCTTATGTTATTTGCAAAAGTGGAAATAAACAAAGAATTATTCCATTAGGCTCAATGTCATTAAAAGCATTAAAAGAATATATTGAAGAAGCAAGAGGAATTTTAATAAAAAATGAAGATGAAAAAGCATTATTTGTTAATGTCAACGGGGGAAGACTTACAAGACAAGGTTTCTGGAAAATTATTAAATTTTATAAAGAACAAGCTCATATTACAAAGGATATAACGCCACATGTATTAAGACATTCATTTGCAACACATTTACTACAAAATGGTGCAGATTTGAGGGCAATACAAACAATGCTTGGACATTCAGATATATCTTCTACACAAGTATATATGCAATTCCAAGATGAGGGACTAAGAGATATTTATAGAAAAGCACATCCAAGAGCATAATAAAAAGATATAACAGCTATACAAAATATAGCTGTTTTTTTGTGTTATAGGAAAAAGTTCTCGTCAAGCGAAAATTATCCGTACCATACAAAAAGACTTGTATATATAATAAAAGATATGGTAAAATATCATTTATAAGAAAATTAACCTTGTTGTATCTGGGAAAATCTTACAAAGAATCAAAAAAGGTGATTTTTCCTATACAGTGAAAAAATTATATAATAAAAAGGTGGAAAAAAATGAAAAAATCAATAATACTAAGAATCATTATAGGAATGATGGCACTATGTCTTTGCATTTCAGCCTTAACAATAGCATATTTTTTTAATACAGATATTGAAACAAGACAACCAAGACAAATTATAAAAGAATGTGAAATAAACACATATACATATATGGAAAGAAATGTATTTACCATTACGAAAAAGAATGTGGAAGAACGTGATAACAAAAAATATATCGTATATTTCCATGGTGGCTCTTATGTAGCAGAAGCTACACAAAATCATTGGTATTTTTTAGAAAATGTTGTAAAAGATACGGGATATACAGTGATTATGCCAGATTATCCATTGACACCAAAATATCATTATCAAGATGTATACAATATGGTAGAGCCATTATATAAAGAAATTATAGAAACAGTTGGAAGTGAAAATGTCATTTTAATGGGAGATTCAGCAGGTGGAGGATTAGCACTTGGGGTATATGAAAGAATGGCAGAAGAAGCAGTAGCCCTTCCTGTAAAAACAATTTTAATTTCACCATGGCTAGATGTAAGATTAGAAAATGAAAATATACAAGAAATAGAAAAAAGAGATACGATTTTAAATAAAGAGGCATTACGCCTAGCAGGGATTTCTTATGCGGAAAAAGATGGAATCAATAGCTATTTGGTAAATCCAATTGATGGAGATGTGTCTACATTACAAAATATAAAAATATTTGTTGGAACAGAGGATATATTAAATCCAGATTGTCATTTATTAAAAGAAAAAGCAGATGCTGTCAATGGTGATGTAGAAATCAAAGAATATGAAAATGCAAAACATATTTGGATAATCGATCATAATTCTGATGAAGAAGTTACAAACAAAGCATATAATGATGTGATAGAAGAATTAAAAAATCGTTAAGGACAAAATTTGAAAAAGAATTACAATTTAATTCTTTTCTAATTAAGAAAGCCTTTGAGAGGAATGGTAGTAAAAATGAGTGATAAAAAAGAAAAATTATATTGGAGACGATTAGATAATTCTGCAAAAATATTTCCCATATCTGCTGGAAAAAAATATAGTACAGTTTTTAGATTATCTGCTGTTTTAAAAGAAACCATACAACCATACATATTACAAATAGCAGTAGAGAAAGCATTAGAGGAATATGAATTTTTTAGAGTCAGATTAAAAAACGGATTTTTTTGGAATTATCTAGAATATAATCCTAAAAAACCAATTGTAGAACAAGAGAAAGAATATCCTTGCAAATATATAGAACCAAAAGAAAATAACCATTACTTATTTAAAGTTACCTATTTTGATAAAAAAATAAATATTGATATATTTCATTCCTTAACAGATGGAAATAGTGGGGTTATGTTTTTTAGAGAAATTGTCTATAACTATATAGAATTGTCACACAAAGAAGAATTTCATGAAGAATTAAGAATCAAGAGAAAATTTGATTTATCAACAGAAGATAGTTATATAAAAAATTATAATAAAAAAGCAAAAGGAAATAATGCATCTAAAAAAGCATATAAATTAGCAGGAAGAAAAATAAAATTAGGAGCGATTTCAGCCATACATGAAATCATTGATTTACAGGAATTAAAACAAGAAGCCAAAAGCCATAATGCAACCATTACACAATATCTAACAGCTGTTTTAATATATGCTATCTATGAAGCGAATTATTTAAAAAATAAAGGAAAGAAACCAATAAAAATATGTATACCAGTCAATTTAAAAAAATATTTTCCTTCTAATACCATTTCTAATTTCTTTTCATATATAACGGTAGAGGCAGAAATGCAAAAGGATAAATTAGATACTTTTGATAAGATATTGGAGTTTGTAAAGAAAGATTTTGAAAGAAAATTAGCACTAGAAGAAATACAAAAAACGATGTCTGGAAATGTAAGGTTAGGAACAAATCTATTTATTAAAATGATACCATTAGTATTAAAAAAGCCGATAGTCAGATTAAGCTATTTGGAAATTCGAAAATATACAACAACAACATTTTCAAATATTGGGAGAATTGGTATCATTGGTAAATATCAAAAATATATAGAAGATTTTCTCATGTTAATTGCACCTGAGCCAGTAGAAAAAATTAAATGTTCAGCATGCTCTTTTGAAAATCATATTGTATTTACATTTACATCAATTTTAGATGATTGCAGTATAGAAAAAGCATTTTACAAATTTTTAACAGAAAAAAATATTCCTGTAAAAATAGAAAGTAATGAAATTTTAGATATCTAAAAATGTAAAAAATCATAAGTATAAAAGAGATAAATAAGAAAGGAATTCCCTATGTTATATCCTAAAAAACTAAGTAGTAAAAAAAGTAATTTATTGATGAAAATATTATTAGGTATTTCATTGATAATTGCCATTATATTAACAATTATCAATAAATTTACAATGCCTGAAATTCATTGGGCAGCACTTGCTAATAGTGGAATTATATATTCATGGATAACTGTTATATATTCTATACATAAAAGAACCAATATTGCAGGTCATGTTATGATACAAGCAATTGCTATTTCACTTCTAACAACATATATAGATTATAATTTAGGATTTAAAGGTTGGTCTCTAGAAATTTCAATTCCGATTATCATCATGATAGCCAATGTAACGATGTTAGTATTAACCATAGTTAGTCATAGAAAATATGTAAGATATGCGATATATCAATTGGTGATTTGTATTTATAGTTTGATACCAATTTATTTTATACAAAAAGAATTAATAGATAATTACATTTTAAGTTATGTTGCCATTGGCATTTCCATTTTAAATTTTATACTAACAATAATTCTTTCAGCAAGAGATGTAAAAGAAGCGGTGATAAGGAAATTTCATATGTAGTCCGCATAGGGACAAGATAAAAGCTGATGTTTCCTATATAATAAGAAAACTTTGTTGTCTAAGACAATAAAAAAACGTCAAAATGTTACTTTTATAAATTTTATAAAAGTAACATTTTGGCATTTAAAGGATTATAGATATGAATGGTAATCACCTATAAAATAAATATACATTTCTTGAATGATTACTCTTGACAAAAGAAAATTATGGTATTAGAATAGTTAGGTCACGAACTAAAAGAGGTGTAGATATGGAAAAACATGAAATTGGAAAATACATTCAAATTGTATCAAGACAATTAAAAAGAAATATGGACGAAACATTAAGCAAATATAATGTCACAGGTGTACAATCTATGGTCATAGGATATATTTATAAAAAATCCAAAAAAGGTGAAGTATTTGCTAAAGATATTGAAGAGGAATTTGATATGAGAAAAGCAACGGTCGCTGGAATTATTCAATTAATGGAAACAAATGGATTAATTGAAAGGAAAGCAAAAGAAGGTGACTGTCGATTGAAAAGTATCGTGTTAACACCAAAAGCATTAGAAATAAAGGAAGTTGTAAAAAGACAAATAAACATAGAAGAAAAAAATATTGTAAGTGAAATAACCAAAGAAGAACAAAAGCAATTTTTAGAATTATTAAAAAAAGCATCAAGCAATTTAGAAAATTGTAAAAAAGAAAAATACAATCACAAAGAAAGGAGAGAGAAATGTTAAAAAAATTAGCAAGTTATATTAAAGAATATAAAAAAGATGCCATATTAACACCGATTTTTGTTATTTTAGAAGTGGTTATGGAGGTTATTATTCCATTATTGATGGCTAGAATTATAGATGTAGGAATCCAAAATGGTGATGTCCACTATATTCTAGAAATGGGAGTTTTATTAATTGTTTCAGCCATATTATCTTTAACTTTTGGAATGTTATCTGGAAGATTTGCAGCAAAAGCCTCAGCAGGGTATGCGAAAAATTTAAGAAAAGCCATGTTTCATAAAGTGCAAGACTATTCTTTTGAAAATATAGATAAATTTTCAACATCAAGTTTAGTGACACGTATGACAACAGATGTAACCAATGTGCAAATGGCTTTCCAAATGATTATTAGGATTTTGGTGAGAGGACCAATCATGATGATATTTGCATTATTAATGGTTATGTCTATCAGTATGAAATTGTCAGCCGTCTTTTTTGTGGCAATACCAGTTTTAGGTGTGATTCTATTCTATATAGCAATAAAGGCACATCCTAACTTCGAAAGAGTATTTAAAAAATATGATAAATTAAACAGAGTTGTTCAAGAGAACGTATCTGCTATTAGAGTCGTAAAAGCATATGTTAGAGAATCTTTTGAAGAAAAGAAATTTAAAGAAGTCAATGATGAAGTATATGAAAACTTCAAAAAAGCAGAAAAAATTGTTGCATTTAATGGACCAGTTATGCAATTTACCATTTATACCTGTATTTTATTGATTTCATGGATTGGTACACAACTAATTGTTGGTGGAGAAATGCAAACAGGACAATTATCAAGTATCATTACATATGCATGGCAAATCCTTGCAAGCTTAATGATGTTATCATTTGTATTTGTTATGATTATTATGGCACAATCATCAGCCGAAAGAATTATTGAAGTCATTGATGAAGAGCCAACCATAAAAGATAAAGAAAATCCGCTAACAGAAGTAAAAGATGGATCTATCAAATTTGAAAATGTCAGTTTCCAATACAGTGACGAGCAAAAAGATGATAAATTTGCACTGGAAAATATTAATCTAGATATTAAAGCAGGAGAAACGATTGGAATTATTGGAGGAACCGGAAGTTCAAAATCAACACTTGTGCAATTAATCCCAAGACTATATGATGTTACAAAAGGAAGTGTTAAAGTAGGCGGTGTTGATGTTAAAGACTATGAAATACATGCTTTAAGAGATGCTGTAGCCATGGTATTACAAAAAAATATCTTATTCTCTGGAACCATTGCAGAAAACTTAAGATGGGGAGATAAAGAAGCAGATCAAGAAGAATTGGAAGAAGCATGTAAATTAGCACAAGCAGATGGCTTTATCAAAGAATTCCCAAGTAAATATGAAACTGTATTAGACCAAGGTGGTACAAATGTTTCAGGAGGACAAAAACAAAGAATCTGTATTGCAAGAGCTATGTTAAAGAAACCAAAAATATTAATTCTAGACGATTCAACAAGTGCGGTCGATACGAAAACAGATGCATTAATTCGAAAAGCATTTAGAGAAGAAATACCAAATACAACTAAAATCATTATTGCACAAAGAGTTTCTTCAGTAGAAGATGCAGATAAAATCATTGTTTTAAATGAAGGAAAGATAGATGGAATTGGAACATCAGAAGAATTATTAAAAACAAATGCAATTTATAGAGAAGTATATGAATCACAGATGAAAGGAGGAGACGAAGATGCCTAAAACCAAAGGAAAGAAAAGAAAGACAATTAAAAGATTATTAAAATATGTAACAGAAGGATACAAATTACAATTAGCAGTTGTGTTAGTGAGTATCATTATTAGTGCTTTAGTTGGGGTTATTGGTACACAATTTATTAAATACTTAATTGATGATTTTATTACACCACTTTTAGGAAGTCAGTCTCCAGACTATACAAGATTATTAAATGTGATTATGATAATGGCAGTTATCTATTTAGTAGGTGTGGTTTGTACATTTACATATAACCGATTAATGGTGAATATATCACAAGGTGTTTTAAATAAAATTCGTACACAAATGTTTAATCATATGCAAAAATTACCAATCAAATATTTTGATAGTAGAACACATGGAGACATTATGAGTACCTATACAAATGACGTAGATACTTTAAGACAAATGTTAAGTCAAAGTATTCCACAAGTATTTTCAGCTTGTGTTTCGATGGTAGCTGTATTAATTGCTATGCTTGCAACCAATATTTATTTAACACTTGTTGTATTAGCAATGGTCATATTGATGGTATTTGTATCAAGATATTTAGGTGGAAACAGTTCAAGATTTTTCGTTAAACAACAAGAAGATATCGGAAAAGTCAATGGATATATTGAAGAAATGATGGAAGGACAAAAAGTTGTCAAAGTATTTAATTATGAAGAAGATTCAAAAGCAAAATTTGATGACGTAAATGAACAATTATGTGACAGTATGACAAAAGCCAATATGTATGCCAATATTTTGATGCCATGTATCATGAATATTGGAAACTTAGGCTATGTATTAGTTGCTGTTATTGGTGGTATTTTATCTGTTAATGGAATCTTAACAATTGGTAGTATTGCAGCCTTTTTACAATATGTAAAAGCTTTTACAAATCCATTAGGTCAAGTATCACAACAAATGAACTCTATTATTATGGCATTAGCAGGTGCAGAAAGAATCTTTGATTTAATTGACCAAGAAGAAGAAGTGGATGAAGGATATGTAACATTAGTAAATGCTAAAATGGAAAATGGAAAAATTGTGGAATCTAAAGAAAGAACAGGAATGTGGGCATGGAAACATCCTCATAAAGATGGAAGAATTACTTATACAAGACTTCGTGGCCAAGTAGAATTTGAAAATGTACAATTTGGATATGAACCAAAGAAACGAATTTTACATGATATTAGCCTTGTTGCTAAAGAAGGGCAAAAAGTATCATTTGTTGGAGCAACAGGAGCAGGAAAAACAACTATCACAAATCTAATTAACAGATTTTATGATATCCAAGATGGAAAAATTCGTTATGATAGAATTAATATTCGAAAAATTAAGAAAGACGATTTAAGAAGATCATTAGGAATGGTTCTTCAAGATACAAGTTTATTTACAGGAACCATCAGAGACAATATCCGTTATGGAAAACTAAATGCAACAGATGAGGAAGTCGAATCAGCAGCAAAACTATCAAATGCAGATAAATTTATTAAACATTTGCCACAGGGATATGATACCATGATAACTGGTAATGGAGAAGGTTTATCACAAGGACAAAGACAATTATTATCTATTGCAAGAGCAGCATTAAATAATCCGCCAGTATTAATCTTAGATGAAGCAACATCAAGTATTGATACCAGAACAGAAAAAATTGTTCAAGAAGGAATGGATAAATTAATGAAAGGAAGAACCGTATTTGTTATTGCACATAGACTTTCAACAATCAAAAACTCTGATTTAATCATGGTATTAGACCATGGAAGAATTATTGAAAGAGGAAACCATAATGAGTTAATTGCACAAAAAGGAACGTATTATGGATTGTATACTGGTGCGATTGAAATTGATTAATGTCGCATTGGGATCGTTTTTGTCTCATTGAGATCGTTTGTGTATGCGACATTTTAATGTCTCATTGAGATCGTTTGTGCATGCGACATTTTAAAAAATAAGAAAAAAGTCACGTATTACACGTGGCTTTTATAAAACTTTTAAATAAAATATATACAAAAAAAATGAATTGTGATAAAATTTGAAAAGAAAAAATAAAGAAGGGGGAAAACAAATGAAAACAAAAGTCATTGGAAGAATGATCAGTATAGTTATTGTACTAATTTTAATTTTAGGGGGGATTTTTGCCTATATCTATTTTGGAACAGATTTATTAAAATCAAATGGGCAACTATTTTTCAAATATTTAGGACAAGTACTTGATGTGCAGGATGGATTTATTGATAGTCAACTAACGGAATACTCAAAGAAAAAATATACTGGAAAATATGAGGATAGTGGAACATTTTCAGCAGAAATTGCTATGAATGGCATAGATTATGGAACCTCACAAGCAGTAAATGATTTTAATATTACATATTCTGGAAAGGTAGATAATACAGAAAGAAAAAATGAACAAAATATTACATTAAATTATTCAGAGGATGTAAATTTTCCATTTAAATACAAATATGCAAACGACACAGTAGGTTTACAAACAGATTATGTTTCAAGTAAATATATTGGTATAGAAAATAGCAATCTAAAAGAAATTGCAGAAAAATTCGGAGTAGAAGATACATCAGAGTTTCCAGACACAATTGATTTCTTCAGCGATTTTACAAATCAAGAAACTATGAATTTAACAGAAGATGAAAGGCAACAAATAATTGATACCTATCTACCTATATTTGAAGAAAAATTAGGACAAAAAGAATTTACGAAAACAAAAGAAAATGATGTAACAAGTTATTCTGTATCAGTTACAAATCAAGAAATAAAAGATTTAATTCTTACTATATTAGAAACATTAAAAAATGATTCTATTTTGATGCCAAAAATGGAGGAAATGTTTAAAAATGCATTAGATACAATGAATCAAGCATCTGATGAAGACATGACTGTACAAAGTTTAATTCAAGCAATGATTGATGATATGAATGATGCAGATATAGAAGAAGGAACAAATACGATAACTGTAACACAAACAAATAGAAAATTATCAGCAATAGCATTAACTATAAACGATACATCAACAACAGTAGAATTTACAATAAGCAAAACAAATGACTCAGGAAATCTAACATATGGAATAGAAATGAATGCAACAGATAATGAAACACAAGAAAATGCAAGATATTTCTTTACAGCTAGTTATCAAGGATTAGAAGAATTAGCAAGTGTAAATGAAAATTATCAATTTGGAATTGTTGGAAACATAGATGGCGAAGAACAAAAAATGATATATACCTTAAATTGTACGGATACCTTTAATGATGGACTTACAATTGAAGACTTTAAAGAGGATGAAATACAACTATTAAATGACTATAGTGCAGAGGAAATGATAACATTATTAATGAATATAGTAGAAAGAATTGGTGAAGTAAACTCAGAACAAATGCAAGATATAGGATTTGATGAAGAAGCTGGAAATCCAATTTTGTATGCTTTCCCACTAACATCAATTGGTCTATTGACCTATAATCAAGCTGCTAGTGTGGTTAAAGAAAATTCAATGAGCGAAGTAGAAATGAATGCATTTAATGCAAAATTTGAACAATATGAGGGAGTACAAAGAGGAACTTCTGTTACAAGTTTGTTACAAGCTGTTGTTACAAACAATATATCAAAATTGTATGATGATAGAAAAGTAGAAGTTAGTGGAGTTGTAACTATGGCAAAAGATGCTACAGAAGCACCAACAGAGGAAATCAATACTGGTTCAACATATAACGTAGAGTTGCAATATACAGAAGGATTAGTTAGTGGAATTATAATTACAGAACAATAATAGGATGGGACAGTTATAAAAACATAATAGAATTTAAAGAAATTAAGAAAAGGAGCGGTTTTATGAGTGATATGACAATTTCAAAGGATATTATCCATATCGGAGCAAGTGATAAAGACATTAAAATATTTGAAAGCCAATATACATTAGAAAATGGAATGAGTTACAATTCTTACCTAATAAAGGATGAAAAAAATGTTGTATTAGATACCATCGATGAAAAATTAACAGATACATGGTTCGGAAACTTAGAAAAAGCTTTAAATGGTGAAAAACCAGATTATCTAATCGTTTCTCATATGGAGCCAGACCATGCATATAACATAGGAAAATTAGCTAAAAAATATCCAGAAATGAAAATCGTTGGAAATCAGCTTACCTTTAACATGCTTGCAAATTTCTTTAAAGAAATTGATTTTTCTAATAGAAAATTTGTCGTTATGGAAGGTGATGTATTAGATATTGGAAAACATAAATTACAATTTTTTATGGCACCAATGGTACATTGGCCAGAAGTGATGGTGACTTATGAACAAACAGAAAAAATCTTATTTTCAGCAGATGGTTTTGGAAAATTTGGAGCATTAGATGTGGATGAAGAATGGGATTGTGAAGCAAGAAGATATTATTTTGGAATTGTCGGAAAATATGGAATGCAAGTACAAGCTTTATTAAAAAAAGCTGCCACATTAGATATTCAAATGATTTGTCCTTTACATGGACCCATCTTAAAAGAAAATTTAGGATATTATATAGATAAATATAATACATGGAGTAGTTATCAACCAGAAGAAGAAGGAATCTATATTGCATGTAGTTCTATCTATGGAAATACCTTAAAATCTGCTCAAAAATTAGCAGAAATCTTAAAAGAAAAAGGAGCCAAAAAAGTTGTATTAGCAGATTTGACAAAAGAAGATTGGGCAGAAGCAGTGGAAGATGCCTTTAGGTATTCACATTTAGTTGTGGCATCTTCTAGCTATAATGCAGGATTATTTCCACCAATGAAACAATTTTTGGACCATTTAAAAGAAAGAAATTATCAAAACAGAACGGTAGGAATTATAGAAAATGGTTCATGGGCACCTTCAGCGGGAAAATGTATGAAGGGGACTTTAGAAGAAATGAAAAATATCAATATCATAGAACCTATGATAACCATAAAATCAACAATGAGTGATGAAAATATTGCTCAAATGGAAGAAATGGCAGATAAAATTTTATAGATGTCCAATTGGGGACGTTTCTGTTTGGGACATTTTTAGAGATTTTGAGTCCGTCCCCAAATTACTAAAAAGAATGAAAAATAAAGGTTGGTGATATTTATGTCACGTAAAAAAATGGAAACAGGATTAATTGTAATAAAACAAACAAAATTTGACAAAATAAGAAGAGGTCTGTTGATGTTTTTTTATGGAAAGGATTATAAAATATTTGAGAATTATCATCAACTAATAAAAGTAAATAGACCCCAAAATATTATTATTCCAAAAGAAATCAAAGACCTTTAAAATAAATAAAAAGGTGAGAATATGTGTACTTGTATTACATTTAAAACAAAAGATTATTATTTTGGAAGAAATTTAGATTTAGAATCTACTTTTGGAGAAAAAGTAGTAGTAACACCTAGAAATTATGAATTTACTTTAAGAAATCATACAAAAATGAAAACAAAATATGCCATGATAGGAATGGGAACAGTTGTAGAAGATTATCCCTTATATGCAGATAGCGGAAATGAAAAAGGATTATGTATGGCAGGATTATATTTTCCAGGAAATGCTGTTTATTTTGAGGAAAAAGAAAATGCTATCAATATAGCTTCATTTGAATTAATTCCATGGTGTTTAGGAAATTTTTCAAGTATAGCAGAATTAAGAGAAGAGTTAAATAAGATAAATATAACAAACAAATCATTTCATGAAAATATACCAGCTGTAGGTTTACATTGGATGATTAGTGATAAAAAAGAATGTATTGTATTAGAACAAACAAAAAATGGATTACAAATTTATGATAATCCCTATGGCGTTTTAACCAATAATCCACCATTTCATTATCATGATATGAATATGAACAATTATATGAATGTATCAGCTAAATTTCCAACTAATATATTTTCAGAAGAAATTTCTTTACAACCATATGGACAAGGAATGGGAATGATGGGATTACCAGGAGATGTCACACCAACTTCTAGATTTGTTAGAACAGCATTTTATAAATTTAACTCTATCACAGATGAGGATGAGGAAAGTTCTATTTCTCAATTTTTTCATATCTTAGATTCTGTTTCTATGATAAAGGGAAGTGTTCTAACAAAAGAAAATCATTATGATATGACCACTTATTCTTCTTGTATGAATGCAAGTAAAGGGATATATTATTTTAAAACGTATTATAACAACCAAATCAATGCAGTTTCATTAAATGAAGAAAACAAGAATGGAGATAAGTTGGAAACATATGAATTACCAAGAAAACAGCATATACAATATTGGAACTAAATAAGAAAAGTGTATACGCAAAAATATATATAAAGCGAAAGTATTACTAAATGATTTATTAATCACATTCGTAATGAAATCATTTAATAATACTTTCGTTTTTTATATGGGATTAAATAGGCAATAAAAAATAAAACTAATACACCTTTTTTCTTTATAATGATGAAAAAAGTAAGAAAACATGCTATAATAGAACAGTAATGATTAACTAATATCATGGGGATAAAAAATAAGAGAGGAAAGAAAATGAAAAATATTAAAGACTATAGTTTAGAAGAATTAAAAGAAGAACTAAAAGAAATCGGAGAAAAGCCATTTCGAGCAGAACAAATATATAAGTGGATTTATGAAGCAAGAGTATCTCATTTTGATGAAATGACAAATTTATCATTAGAGTTAAGAGAAAAGTTAAAACAAATCTATGAAATAAAAGAATTTAAGATATTAAAAAAACAAGAAGCATCAGATGGAACAAAAAAATATTTATTTGATGTCTTAGATGGAAATGCTATTGAAACTGTATTAATGGAATATCATCATGGATTTAGTATTTGTGTATCTTCTCAAATTGGTTGTAAAATGGGATGCAAATTTTGTGCTTCAACAGGAATTCCATTTGCAAGGAACTTAAGTACAGGAGAAATTATCGAACAAATTATGGCAGTTGAAAGAGATGCCAATGTTAGAATTTCGAATATTGTCTTTATGGGAATCGGAGAGCCATTAGATAATTATGATAATGTGGTAAAAGCCATTCGAATTATCAACCATCCTAAGGGATTAAATATAGGAGCAAGACATATTAGTATATCTACAAGTGGTTTGGTACCAAAGATATATCAATTAGCAGAAGAAAATATACAATGTACATTATCGATTTCTTTACATGCAACAACAGATGAGCAAAGAAGTAAAATGATGCCTGTAAACAATATATACCATATAGAAGAATTATTACAAGCTTGTAAAGACTATATAGAAAAAACACACAGAAGAATTTCTTTTGAATATGCATTAGCAAAAGAAAATAATGACAACCTAGAAGATGCAAAACGATTAGTGAAGTTGTTAAAAGGAATGCTTTGCCATGTGAATTTAATTCCAATCAATAAAATTGAAAATGGAGCATATACCAAAAGTTCAAATGAAAATATCATGAAATTTAGAGATTATTTAAATGACCATGGAATTGTGGCAACCATTAGAAGAGAATTAGGTTCAGATATCGATGCGGCTTGTGGACAATTAAGAAGAAAAAATTTGAACGTTGGGGACGTGTCAAATCGTTCAAAAATTGAACAAAAGGGACAGACCTAATAAAAATATTTAAATATTTTCTGAAAAACTAAAAAAATTATATACATGTAATTTAATGTATATAATTTTTTATTGCATTTTAAAGTTATATGTATATATGATTAAATCTATCCTTTTTGAACCCCAAATGTCCGATTTGACACGTCCCTAATGGTTCAAAATTTCAAGCAAACTCTCAATATCTTTTTTACAATTCATCATTTCATAATCTTTGACAGCTTTTTGACAAAATTCTTCAGCCTTTTCAAAATCATTCGTATAAACAGAATATATGGTTTGCAATCGATAATATAAAGCTTCATTTCGAATATCATCTAAATCATTGTCTTTTAGGAAATTTTCGCAAGCTTTTAATTCTGAATTAGCTTTTTCCAAAAGATTAGCATTTTTAGTAGTTGCATAATTTTCTAATAGCAAAGAAATTAATAAAAGGTGATAATCAGCTTGACCACGAGTAAAGTTGGCAAGTTTCGCTTCTTCTAATCGCTGAATTAACATATCGTATTTTAAATCAAAAGCATTTTCGATTTTTAAATAACATCTTGTAATCCATAAATCTGTTACCAATTTTCTGTATTCGTTAATATAAGGAAAATAGCTTTCTTTGATATTCATCCATATATCATAGCTTTCTTTATAATCCTTTAAACAGTTACAAGTATACAAGGCCTTTACATGATAGAACAAGCAAACAATACGTTTTTCTAAAGAATCTTTTTCTTTGTCAACAATTTTTGAAGCAATATCTAAATATTTCTTTGCTTCTTCTTGGTTTTGAGATTTAGACATGATATTAATATAATCACACAAAGCTTCTAATTCTTCGTTTTTATCTTGAATCATATTTGCCATTTTCGCTCTTTTTAAATGGGGAGAATCTTCACCTTTTTCCCACATACCTCTAACATAAATATAGTATTTTAAATTTCTAATTATCGTAATATATTCTTTATATAATTTGTTTTCTTCTAACATATTTAACACTTGTTTTGTAATGTTCCATTCATCTAATTCATCAAATAATTTTAATTTAGAAATATCATTATAACATTCACCCACATATGCAGATTTATCTATATAAAATGTTGCCAATTGTTTCAAAAATGTTTCTTTATCAAAATCTTCATCAGAAGCATTTACTAAGACAAGTGTTTTGATTAAATTGTGCATATCTAATCTAGGATTGTTTTGAATAATCGGGATTAATAAATCATTTGTATAACATTCTGTAATGGCTTCTTGCCACTCATTTGATAATATATCTAAATGTAATATGTGGGAAACAAGTTCAATTGAGATGGTATATTTAAAATTTGCACAAATAATGACTATTTTTTTAGCGATTGGACTTAATTCTTCCCATATATCATGAATGATTTTTTGTGACATGAGTTTATAATCTTCATTTGTTTTTGTATATTTGGAAATGGCATTTTCTAAGGAAACACCTAGTTTATTGGCATTCACAATTTTTTTCATTAAATAGATAGAGGCAAATGGAATGCCACCAGTAATAGAATATAGAGTATCCACTAATGAAGGTTGCATATCCATAATTTTTCTAAAATCTTCTGTTGTATGAAGCATAGCTTTTAGCTCTTCTTTAGAAATGAAGTCATTAATACAAAAACTAGAGCAGTAAGTATCTAATGCATTTTCATATTGATGATAAGGAATAGAAGTAATCATTACCATTTTTGAAAATTTAGAAAAATTCTTTATACAGGTAATGGTTTCATCTTGTATCATATCATCATCAAAATCGAATATAAGAATAGATTTGGTATTTTTTATAAATTCAAAACAAGCATCCTGTTTTTCTTCAGGTTTGATTTCTGCTTTATTTTCTAAATTGAAAAGCAAAATGGTATCTAAAATCGTAGATAATTGATTTTCCTTTTTTAGATTGATCCAAATCATATTTTCAAATTTATTTTTTAAGCTCAAATCATACATATATGCCATAACAGATTTTGATTTTCCACCTAATTTATATCCATAAATATAAGCAATATTAATAGGATTATCTATAAAATCATCTAAAAAGGAAGTGAGTTTTTGAGAACGAATAATTTTGCTTAAGTCTTGAGGAATTAGGTTATTTTTTGTTTGGATAGTTGTATCTTGAAAAACAACTGTATTGGTAGCAGATAAATAATTTTTAGCAAAAGCATCAATCTTAGAATCATCTACTTGTACTAATTTTGCATATTCTAGGATTCCTTGAAGAAAACTAGGAATGTCTTTTGGAATACTACCAGTTAAAAATTTTCGGATACTCACTTCTGCATAATGGGTATAATCTGCAATTCTTGTATAGATATATGTTTTACTAGGTAATTCTCCTTTTATATTATGCTTTTTTATAGATAGTTTCATTTCATTAATAAAATCAGATAATAGTTTTGCTCTATTGGTTTTTAAGATATCTTGTTCCATATGTTCCTCCATAATAACAAAATTTATCTTTATTATACCATTATGTTACATAAAAGTACAAGGATAGAAGGGAATATCTCCATAAAGAAAATGAAAATTGATAATTTTTTTATCAATTTTAAAAAATTGTATTTTGAAAAGTTTGGTAATCAAGATTAACATAAAATAAAATAGGCATAGATTAAGCATAATACTAAATGCTTGAGAATGCTAAACTTGAATTCTTTAGTAAAGAATTTGTAACCAAAAACATTTAATGTAAAAAAAGGAGGAGACAATATGATTTACAATTTAACATTAAGTGACAGAACACAGAAGACAGTGCTTCGGAACTTAGAAACAACAAGAAAGTTGATTTCAAAAGTTGCAACAAAACTTTCATCAACACAGAAAACTTGTGATATTTATGCAATGTCTGATTTAGGGATTGCACATAATGTTACAAGAATGCGGGGAGGTTTCTTTACAGGAGCTGCATATGTCTGGGAACAACCAGATACTCCATTCATTCCTGTAGATACTACAATCAATGTATGTGGTACAGCTTTGTATAAAATAAATTCTGATGGGAGTATGAATATAACAAAATTTAGAGAGATGTGAGAAAGCTCTCAAAGACCTAATAGTGTATGACCAGAATTTTACCAATGGTAACCATTTTATTTCTTTATGTTATCCAGAAAATGGCATGGGAATGGAGAAAAGTTACTATATGCTTGTCCATGCATCAGCAAGCGAATATAAGGATCAGTTGTATCCTGTTATAGGAAACTGGTACCATAAAGATATTTGTATTGAGAGAATTAATGATTATCGATATATAAGATATGTTAAAGGAGATACAGCAGAGAAGTTATATGAACATGCAAAACGTATGGAATCTTATAACAGAGAGCGACACTATAATTTCTGTTCCAGTGTTTTATCAAGATTTATGGGAGATGAAATCTTAAATGTAGCACATTATGGAATGCCAAGTATACATGAAGTATTGATTGGTGTTCAAAAGACTAGAGGACTTGCAACATTGCTCACAAGTCCGGGAAAAAATGTGTATATAGTGAAGAAAATAGAAAACGCTAAGAACAACTATATACCACATGGTTTCGGACTGGAATTACCTGAAAATAGTGATTTCACCTATCATAAAAATGGTATACAAATAGGAGAAAAGAAATTTTATTCTGGAAGTATTACCATTGGAGAAGATGCGATTAGTCGGCATAGCTTTTCTGAAACCGATGAAAATTTAAGAAAGTATGTCAGAAAAATAGCAGAGATTAATGAATTAGAAATTTGTGCAGAACTAAAACAGATTTGTTCATTTTCTGCGAATGGATTTCAAGTATGGAGAGGTAATTGATATGGTATATGTAACAAGACATGGAGAAACAGACTGGAACTTGTATGGAAAAGTACAAGGAAAAGCAGATATTTTGCTTAATAGTAAGGGAATAGAACAGGCAAAGGAAACAATGGTAAAGCTAAAAGAAGAAAACATTGATTTTATAATCTGTTCGCCCTTAAATAGAGCAAGACAGACAGCTGAAATCATTAACTCAGAGAAAAACATTCCCATTATCTTTGATGAAAGAATTTCTGAAAGAGATTTTGGAGAAATGGAAGGAATGTCTAAAGATGACTTTGATTTTCAGGCATTTTGGAATTACGAGAAAAATGTAACCTATGAAAAAGCTGAAAATATCAGAGTTTTCTTTAATAGAATATTTTTATTTTTAGATGAGATAAAAAAGAAGTATAAAGATAAGAATATTTTATTAGTAACTCATGGAGGCGTTAGTATAGCCATTAACTGCTATTTCAATGGAGTACCTGAAAGTGGAGCATGTTTACCTTTATGTATCAAAAACTGTGAAGTAAAAAGTTTTTAGTTTTAAATAACATATTAGGAGAGTGCATATGAAACAAATTATCTTTTTACGACATGCAGAGACAAAAATGAATAAAGAAGGTCGGTTTTGTGGGAGAAGAGATGTAGAAATTTCAGAAGAGGGAAGAAAACAGGCAGAAAAAATGAGAGAAACATTTAAAGAATATCATTTTGATGCAATGTATTGTTCACCTCTTAAAAGAACGAAACAGACCTTAGAGGCTATCTTTCCAAGTCAGAAATTCATTGAAGAGGATGGATTTACAGAAATCAGTCTTGGAGATTGGGAAGGAAAAAATAAAGAAACGGTAGACCAATCTTTAAGAAAAGATTTTCAGAAAGGAATTTATACACCACCTTATGGTGAAAGACATGAAGAAGTAGAAGCAAGAGTGAGAGAAACAATTGAAAGGATTTTTGCAACTTATCCAGATAATTCTCTAATTTTAGTTTGTACAAGTAATGGTATTATGAGAACAATAAAGAGAATGTATAATATTAAAACAGAGAATATCATGTTGAAAAATTTAGAGTATTTTACGTTAGAAATACCTAAATAAAAGAAGCATAAAAAGAAAGCCAGGACTTAGAAAGTTATTTCTAAGTCCTGGTTTTGTAGTACAGCCCTTTAAAGAGAAGATCTTTTAGGAGGACTGTACATGATTTTCATTCTTTACTTTGTTGTTCATACTCAGCCTGGATAAACTTGTGTATGATTTCCTTCTTGGCAGCATCGTTATCCAAAAGTGACTGAAAGCTTTTTATAGCACTTTCAAGTGCCTTATCCAAATCCTCAGATGTGTTAGCCAGAATTATTTCATATGCGGCTCTGACGTCTGAGGGAATGCGTCGGCAGAGTTTTGGGTCTTTAATCATAAAAAGTAATCCTTCAATACCCTGGTCATCCCTGCTTAGAAATTCCCGAAGACTTTCAGGAAGTGTAAAGTCTTTCTTGACATTACAAAGTAAACTATAAGCATCAACTTCTAATATTTTGTTATCTATACAAATCCTCCTCATACGGATCTCCACAAATGTGGGCGAAGGCTATAAAAACTAGCCTAAAACAACAAGTTACATCATAAATAGTATAGCACAATTCACATAAAAAAGCAACTGTGTGAAACGATAGGGACGTGCCAAATCGTTCAATTTTTGAACATTTTGACACGTCCCCAACGTTCAACTTTATAAAATAATACAAATTAATCCGCCACTACCTTCATTAACAATTCTTTCTAATGTCTCTTGTAATTTGATTTGTGCTTCTTCAGGCATTTTAGCAAGTTTGGTTTGTAAGCCTTCATTTACCAATTCATGTAAGCTTTTTCCAAAGATATTTGATTCCCAGATTTTTTGAGGTTCACTTTCAAATCCAGAAAGTAAGTAATTGACTAATTCTTCAGATTGTTTTTCAGAACCAACGATTGGGCAAACTTCAGTTGCAACATTTGTCTTTATAAGGTGAATAGAAGGCGCCATGGCTTTTAGTTTTACACCAAATTTAGAACCTTGTTTTACCATTTCTGGTTCTTCTAAGATTAATTCATCCATTGAAGGGGTGACAATTCCATAACCTTTTCTATTAACTTCATCTAGTGCATAAGCGATTTTATCATATTTCTTTTTGACATCAGCCAATTCAGAGATAATGCTAAATAAATCACCTTCATTAGAAACAGGAACACCAGTGATTTCTGTCAATACTTGGTAGAATAATTCTTCTTTTAACGTAATTTCTACGTTAACTCTTCCTGTACCTAATTGAATATCTGTTATAGAAGTTTTTGAAATGATTTCTGTTTGTTTAATGGTATCTGCACAGCCTGAGATTTCTTTTAGGACATTTACATTAGAAAAAGCATCTTTAATTTCTTTAAATAATTCTGTTTTTAAAGGGTGTGACATATCTAATCCATCAATCCATCTAGGGAATTTGATGCAAATTTGGTCAACAGGAAATTCATATAATACTTTAGAAAACATGGTATTGATATTTTCAATCGTCAAATATTCACAATTAAGAGGCATAACAGATGTATTGTATTTTTCGCTTAGTTCTTCTGCAAGCTCTTTGGTATAATCTGAATCAGGGTCATTTGAATTTAATAAAATGATAAATGGTTTATTCAAGGATTTTAATTCATTAACAACTCTTTCTTCGGCTTTAATATAATCTTCTCTAGGAATGTCTGTAATAGTTCCATCAGTTGTTACTAAAACACCAATGGTAGAATGTTCTTCAATTACTTTTTTTGTCCCAATTTCAGCAGCAGTTTCAAAAGGAATTTCTTCCTCAGACCAAGGGGTCTTTACCATTCTAGGCATGTCATCTTCTAAATAACCAATCGCATTATCTACTAAATAGCCAACACAATCTACTAATCTTGCCTTAAATTTTAAATTATCATTTAAGGTAATTTCAATAGCTTCATTAGGAACAAATTTTGGCTCTGTTGTCATGATAGTTCTGCCACCAGCACTTTGTGGTAGTTCATCTCTGGCCCTTTCTTTTTTGTATTCATTATCAATGTTGGGAATGACTAATAAATCCATAAATCTTTTGATAAAAGTAGATTTACCAGTTCGTACAGGACCAACAACCCCTACATAAATATCTCCATCAGTCCTTTTTGCGATGTCTTGATACAATCTTGTATTTTCCATCTATATACCTCCTTTTAATCACTTTCAAAATGTTTGCATACTTTTAGAAAATGTGATTTTCTAAAAGTAAAATCGTTGCACACAATTTTACTTACATAAAATTGGCGCACGAACAAAGACGCGACATGTAATTTAACTAAAAGGACAAAGTTTCTAATCATGTCGCTTTTGTTCTAAATTACTTTACTTAATGTATATTGGAATTTTTCTAGGTTTATGACAAGTTTTCCAAAAAACTTGATAAAAATTAAGAATTGTGCTAAAATGTCAATATTAAAAAAAAAACATATACTATATTATACTAGCTAAAAGGAGCGAAACAAAATGGATAAGGTACAGGATACAATAGACTTATTAAAAATCTACAACCAAGAACATATTATAAAATTGTTAGAAAAATTGGATGAAAACCAAAAACAAGTATTAGTAGAGCAAATTAGCAAAATTGATTTTCATCAACTAAAAGAGTTATATGATAATACAAAAAAAGAAATAGAAATAAAAGAAAATAAAATAGAGCCATTGCCATACTTAGATAAGAAGAAATTATCAGAAGAGCAAAAAGAAGAATTTCAAAGATTAGGAGAAGCCGTTTTAGAAAAAGGTGAATATGCTGTCGTAACCATGGCAGGAGGGCAAGGAACAAGATTAGGACATTCAGGACCAAAAGGAACTTTTAAATTAGACGTTTATGGAAAAGGAAAATATTTATTTGAAATTCTAGCAGAGAATTTAAAAGAAGCAAATCAAAAATATGGAAAAATCATACCATGGTATATCATGACGAGTAAAGAAAACAATGATGAAACAATTGAATTCATGGAAAAACATAACTATTTTGGATATGATAAAGATTCAGTAAGATTTTTTGCTCAAAGCGAATTACCTCTAGTAGATGTAAATGGAAAATTATTAGTAGGAAAAGATATGAAAATAAAGGAAGCATCTGATGGAAATGGTGGTACATATTCTTCTCTAAGGGCAAGTGGTTGTTTAGCAGAAATGAAAGAAAAAGGAATCAAATGGGTATTTATTGGAGGAGTTGATAATGCTTTACTAAAAATGGCAGATACCATTTTATTAGGAATGGCAATTGATAAAAAAGTACAAATCGCATCAAAATCAATTGTTAAAGCAAATCCACATGAACGTGTTGGGGTATTTGCTAAAATGAATGGACATCCAAAAGTTATTGAATACTCAGAAATGCCAGAAAAAATGGCAGAAGAAGTGGATAGTGATGGAGAACTAAAATATGGAGAAGCTCACATTATGTGTAATCTATATACCATAGAAGCCATTGAAAAAATTAGTAAAGAAACATTAATTTATCACAGTGCGTTTAAGAAAAATGCATATATA
The DNA here is from genome assembly GCA_949288185.1 of uncultured Eubacteriales bacterium. GTDB lineage: Bacteria > Bacillota > Clostridia > TANB77 > CAG-508 > CAG-269. Next base: position 40,989 of record CASEIZ010000008.1, read on the forward strand.
GATGAAGAAGGAAAAGAAGTGATTCCAACAGAGCCTAATTCATTTAAATTTGAATCTTTTATATTTGATGCATTTGAATTATTTGATGATATTGCCATATTAAGAGGGAAAAGAGAAGATGATTTTGCACCTGTAAAAAATAGAGAAGGAGTCGATAGTCCAAAAACAGCAAAGGAACTATACGAAAAATTCTGGAACAGATAAGGGATTTTGGGGACGGACTCAAAAATCCCTTTTTAAGAAGATTGTATGTATTTTACAAAGAAAATATAAGATATCTTGTAAATTGAAAGGAATGTAAAAAATGGAAGAATGTAAAATTAAAAACTTATATAATTTAGAAGAAACCATTGCAAAAAAATTATTAGAAAAAAGTACATATCCATGGGAAGTATTACCTGATATAGGAGAATATATTTTAGAATTAGGAGAAACATTAGATAAAGACGAATATGAAAAAGTAGGAGAAAATGTCTGGATTGCAAAAAGTGCAAAAGTCGCACCAACGGCATATATTAACGGTCCTGCAATTATTGGAAAAGAAGCAGAAGTAAGACATTGTGCATTTATCAGAGGAAATGCGATTGTAGGAGAAGGTGCAGTTGTTGGAAATTCTACAGAATTAAAAAATGTTATCTTATTTAATAAGGTGCAAGTTCCACATTATAATTATGTAGGAGATTCTATTCTAGGATATAAAGCACATATGGGAGCAGGTTCTATTACATCTAATGTGAAATCTGATAAACAATTAGTTGTCATCAAAAATGGAAAAGAAACCATAGAAACGAAAAGAAAAAAAGTAGGCGCTATGCTTGGAGATCATGTAGAAGTAGGTTGTGGTTCAGTATTAAATCCAGGAACTGTTATCGGAAGAAATTCAAATATTTATCCATTATCTTCTGTAAGAGGTGTTGTTCCAGAAAATAGTATTTATAAGAATAAGAATGAAGTAGTAGAAAAACAAGATAGATAATATCATTTTTTGTTACGACTCGTCCCTAATGATTCATGAATTTAAATAAGGAATTTACAAAAATTCCTTTATTTTTTTACCTAAATTGTATATAATAGGAAAGAAAAAATTACAAAAGTTGCAAAGGGGATGAAATCGGGAATTTGGGGACGGACTCATTTTTCCCTTTTTACAAAATTTAATATATTTTAAAGCTATTTGGGAAAAAAAGGAAAAATGAGTCCGTCCCCAAATTCCCGATTTTGCCCCCTTTTGCAACTTTGAAAGATAAAGAGGTGCAAAATGAATAAAACGGAAGCTAAAAAAAGAATAGAAGAATTAAGAGAAAAGACAGAATATTATGCAAAAAAATATTATGATGAAGATAAGCCAGAAATATCAGATTTTGAATATGATATGTTAATGGTAGAATTAAGAAATTTAGAAAAAGAATATCCAGAATTTATTTCCAAAGACTCTTTAACACAAAAAGTAGGTGGACATGTTAAAGAAGGATTTCAAAAAGTAACTCATGAAGTACCACTTCAAAGTTTGCAAGATGTATTTAGTTTTGAGGAAGTGGAAGAATTTGATGAAAGAATAAGAAAACAGGCTGAAGAAAATGAAATAAAAGAAGTCAATTATGTCGTAGAAACCAAAATTGATGGATTATCTGCAGCACTAGAATATAAACAAGGAAAATTTGTAAGAGGTGCTACAAGAGGAAATGGACTAATTGGAGAGGATGTTACAGAAAATCTAAAAACAGTGAAAACCATTCCTATGGAATTAACAGATAAAATTGATATTACAGTTAGAGGAGAAGTCTTTATATCAAAACAAGACTTTGAACAGATGAACCAAGAAAGAGAAGAAAATGAAGAAGAGCTATTTGCCAATGCAAGAAATGCAGCAGCAGGATCTTTAAGACAATTAGATAGCAAAATAACTGCAAAAAGACCATTAGATATCTATATTTTCAATGTTCAAAAAATAGAAGGAAAAACATTCAACTCTCATTTTGAAGAATTAGAATATTTAAATAAATTAGGATTTCATGTAAATCCAGTTAGAATTCCTTGTAAAACAATTCAAGAAGCAGAAAAAGCAATTGAAAAAATTGGAGAAGATAGAGAAAATTTAACATTTGGAATTGATGGAGCCGTTATCAAAGTAGATGATTTACATTTCAGAGAAATATTAGGTTCAACGATAAAAGTTCCAAGATGGGCAGTCGCATATAAATATCCACCAGAGAAAAAAGAAACCATTTTAAAAGATATCATTTGCCAAGTAGGAAGAACAGGTGTCATCACACCAATGGCCATACTAGAGCCTGTTAAGGTGGCAGGGTCAACAATTTCCAAAACTACTTTACACAATGAAGATTTTATTAAAGAAAAAGACTTAAAAATAGGAGATACAGTAGTTATCCAAAAGGCTGGAGATGTCATTCCAGAAATTGTAGAAGTGGTAAAGAATAAAAGAACAGGAAATGAAAAAGATTTCGAAATGCCAAAAGTATGTCCAGTTTGTGGAGCACCTACTGTAAGAGAAGAAGGAGAAGCAGCAGTAAGATGTACAGGGATTGAATGTCCAGCAAAATTGTTCAGAAATTTAGTTCATTTTGTTTCAAGAGAAGCAATGGATATTTCTGGATTAGGCGAAAATATTATTCAACAATTATTAGATAATAATTTGATTAAAAATATAGCAGATATTTATACATTAAAATTTGAAGATATTGCATCTTTAAAGAAAAACGGAAAGAAATTTGCACAAAATTTAGTAGATGCCATAGAAAAAAGTAAACAAAATGATTTATCAAAACTAATAACGGCTTTAGGAATTCGTCATGTTGGTGTAAAAGCTTCTAGAATGTTGGCAAAAAAATATAAGACAATGGATAATCTCATGAATGCAAGTTTTGAAGAATTAAGTATGATAGACGATATTGGACCAATTGTAGCAAATAGTATCAGAGAATTTTTCTTGGAAGAACAAACAATGGATTTAATGAATAAATTAAAAATAGCAGGTGTGAATATGAATTCGTTAGAAGAGGAAAGTAAAGATAATCGATTTGAAGGAAAAACATTTGTGTTAACAGGAAGTTTAGAAGAATTTACAAGAAATGAAGCCTCTGAAATTATAGAAAGACTAGGAGGAAAAACATCAGGAACTGTATCTAAAAAAACAGACTATGTGTTAGCAGGAGAAGATGCAGGAAGCAAATTAACAAAAGCACAAAATCTAGGTATTACAGTTATATCAGAAGCAGAATTTAAAGAAATGATAAAATAATTGTCCAATTGGGGACGTTTCTGTTTGGGACATTTTTATGTAAAACAAATATTTCTATGTCCTTAAATAGCAAAATATTGTAATTTATGTAGGATTATAGCACATGAAACTTTACATAAAAATGTCCCAAACAGAAACGTCCCCAATTGGACAAAAGGAGGAAAAGATGGATAAAAATTATACATTTGAAATGATGTGGGAGGATTTAGATGACGGTTATCAAATTTATTATACGTATGTAAGAAATCGCTATTTATTATTTAAAACAGCATCCAATTGCTATACCCAAAAATTGTTATCTAAAAATCCTAAAAATCCACAACCGAAAATGACAATGCTTACTTTGAAAAGGGTCAAAGAAATGTTTCCACATATGGAAGATATTGAATATCATATAGGGATAACGGATGAAGAAAAATAAGAATATTATCAAAAATATATAAAAGAAGGGAAAAGTAAAATATGATAAGAAATATAATATTTGATTTAGGAAATGTTATTATAAAAGGTTCTAACGTAGAAACATTAATGCATTTTACAAATGATGAAAAGATAGCAGAAGATTTAATACAATATATTTTTAAAACAGAAGAATGGAAATTGTTAGATTTAGGAAATATCAGTAAAGAAGAAGCTATTAAGCAAATGCAAAAGAAAGCGCCAAAACAATATGAATTTTTGATTGAAGAAGTTATGAATAAAAGATGTGAGTATTTAGTGCTAAATAAGGATACGATAGAAATTGCCAAAAAATTGAGAAAGAAAGGATATCATATTTATGTTTTATCAAATATGGCAGCACATACTTATGAGTATTTTCAAGAAATAGATTTTTTTAAATTATGTGATGGCATTATCATTTCGGCTTATGAACACCTAGTAAAGCCGGATGAAAAATTATTTAAAACATTATTAAATAGATATCATTTAAAACCAGAAGAATGTTTATTTATTGATGATGATGATACAGGAAAAAGTTTAGAAACTGCAAATAGATTAGGCATTTTAGGGAGAAGAGTAAAACCGAATGACAGTCAAGATGTTTTGGCATTATTAGAAGAATATAAAATTGAAATAAAAAAAGATATTTTATATCAAAAATGGAAACAGCAAAAGAAAAAATAAAAAGGTGATGAATTCACATACAATTCACATTTTTTGCAAGAATCATACATATACAGATAGTATATTAATAATCATAAACATCCCCTTTTTTTCATAGCTATTCTGTTAAAAAATATAAAAAAACAGGATAGCTTTTTATACATTTATATTGCAAAAAAATAATGAGTAGTATATAATCAAGTGAGAAAAAGAGAAAGGAGATATAGAGTCAGGTACTCTATAGAATAGAAAAAATGGCAGTAATTATTGATGGAAAAGAATTAGCAAGAAAAGTAAGAAGTGATTTGAAAATAGAATGTGAAAATTTGAAAGCGAAAGGTATCAATCCTAAATTTGCAGTCATTATGGTAGGAGACGACCCAGCTTCAAAGGTATATGTTAGAACAAAGAGTAAAGCATGTGATGAGATTGGAGTAGAATATGAAGAACATATATTAGATGCGAGTATAACACAAAAAGAATTAATAGATTTAATTCATAAATTAAACGAAGATAAAAGTGTAAATGGAATATTATTGCAAAGTCCAATTCCAAAACATTTAGATATAGATGAGGCATTTAGAGAAATATCATATGAAAAAGATGTGGATGGTTTTAATCCAATCAATGTAGGAAAACTATTATTGAATCAAGATACCTTTATATCTTGTACACCTTTTGGAATTATGAAAATGTTTGAAGAATATCATATAGATTTAGAAGGTAAAAACTTAGTCATCATTGGAAGAAGCAATATTGTAGGAAAACCGCTTATGGCATGTTGTTTGAATAAACATGCAACTGTTACGATTTGTCATTCAAGAACAAAAGAATTAAAAGAAAAAACGAGAAATGCAGATATATTAGTAGCTGCTATTGGAAAACCAAATTATGTAACAGCTGATATGGTAAAAGAAGGAGCAGTTATTATTGATGTAGGAATCAATAGAGGTAAGGATAAAAAAATAACAGGAGATGTTGATTTTGAAAATGTAAAAGAAAAAGCAAGCTACATCACACCAGTTCCAGGGGGAGTGGGACCAATGACAGTAGCCATGCTTATGAATAATGTTATCAAAGCAACAAAAAGTCAAAATAATATATAGATTTAAAAATATAAAAAGCAAGGGGCACTTATTTTTGAAGTGCTTTTTTTGTTGAATAGGAAAAATCGAATCTTTTTAGAATATAAGAAGTAATGTAAAGATATTAGTTTTAGAAAATTAACCATGTTATGAATTTTATATAAAATAAGAGAATGAATAAATAAAAAGAGGAGGTATAAAAATAGAAGAATTGGAAAAGAAAAAATATTGGATATGGTTGTCAAACATACAAGGACTAGGAAGTATTAGAAAACAAATATTATTACAAAGGTATAAAACACCAGAAAAGATATATACTTTAAAGAAAGAAGAAATTTTGCAAATCAAAGGATTTAATGAAACATTAGCAGAAAATATAATCTGTAAAGAAAATAGAGAAAACTTAGAAAAACAATTAGAATGCTTACAAAAACAAAATATAAAAATTCTTACAATAGAAGATAAAGAATATCCTAAAAATTTAAAAACAATCTATGATTATCCAATTAGTATATATGTAAAAGGAAATGAAAAGATATTAAATATGCCATCAATTGGAATTGTAGGATGCAGAGAATCTAGTCCTTATGGAGAAAAAGTGGCACAATATTTTGCATATCATTTATCAAAAAGAAATATCAATATTATTAGTGGTCTTGCAAAAGGAATTGATAGTCAGTCTCATATTGGTGCTATAAAAGCAAAAGGAAATACTATAGGGGTTGTTGGAAATGGATTAGACATTGTGTATCCTAAAGAAAATCAATATTTGTATGATAAAATGATAGAAGAAAATGGTGCCATTATATCAGAATACCCTTTAGGAACGAAACCTGAAAAAATGAATTTTCCAGCAAGGAATAGGATAATTAGTGGAATGAGCCAAGGAATTTTAGTTGTTGAAGCCAAAAAGAAAAGTGGAACGTTAATCACTGTAGATTTTGCATTAGAACAAGGGAGAAATGTATATGTGGTACCAGGAAACATTGATGAAATAAATTCTGTGGGAACAAATGATTTAATTAAGCAGGGTGCACAAATGGTAACAAGCTATAGAGATATTGAAATATAAATAGCATACATTTTGGAGATCATTTTTAGATAACAAAAATAGATGATAATTAATTCAACCAAAATTCACAATTTATTTATTTACTTATCATATTGGAAATGATATAATATCAAAAACAAAAAGTAAAGACATAAAGAATTATAAATTTTTGCTAAAATAAAAGATAGTGATTATCCTTTAGGAAGGAATGTAATATATGACAAGAGTAAAATTAAAAGATAGAATATTACCCAAATATACAAAAGGAGAAGAAATATTTAATATGACATCACATATTGTAGGGGCTGTCTTAGGAATTGTGGCAACTGTCTTGTGTGTTGTATTTGCAGCGATTCATGGGAATGGATATGGTGTTGTGAGCGGTTCTATCTATGGTGTGACCATGATTATATTATATACGATGTCTAGTATTTATCATGGATTAAGTCCCAAAAGATATTCCAAAAGGGTTTTCCAAGTATTAGACCATTGTTCTATATTTTTATTAATTGCAGGTTCTTATACACCATTTGCATTATGTACATTAAGGGAATATAGTACGGCGACTGGTTGGACAATATTTGGTATTATATGGGCTATGGCAATATTAGGAATTGTATTAAATTCAATCGATATAAAGAAATTTAAGAAGTTTTCAATGATATGTTATCTAGTTATGGGGTGGTGTATTGTTGTAAAAATCAATCTGTTACCACAATTATTAGGAATAGCAGGATTTAGCTTGTTATTGGCAGGTGGAATTGCCTATTCTATAGGGGCCATTTTGTATGGTGTTGGAAAAAAACACAAATGGATGCATTCTGTTTTCCATCTATTTATTTTATTAGGTAGTATTTTACAATTTTTCTGCATATTATTATATGTCATGTAAAATAAGCAAACTTACCTTGTTGTATATGGGAAAATCTATATAAGGTTAAGATAAAAGTGATTTTTTCTATACAATAAAAAAAGAAGGTTAAAAAACCTTCAGACACTCATAAATATACATTCATTTTATCATAAAAAGAGTAAAAAATCAAGTGAAGGAAACTTAAAGAAAAAGAGAATATAAACGAAAAAACGAGATAAAATCATATAAAGAAAGAAAAGGTGTATTTTAAAAAGGAAAAGACATTTGTAAAACAATTTTAAATATGTTAATATATAAATAATCTAATAAGGATTGCAAAAATCCCTGCGTAGTACGTAAGAGCATAATTTTTAGAACCAACAAATTATAAGAGGGGCTGATCTCTCGAATATGGCGTGCATGCTCACAGTATATAGTGAGAAGCCCATGAGTATTTAGGTAGGCACCCACCTGTTTTTAGGAGCAGGTCCTTAAAAATTAAAAAGCTGACGGCTAAGGCGGGGCTTTTTTTTATTGTATAAGAAACTTAGAAAAGTAGAGAAAAGTTCTCACGAAGCGAGATTTGTTCTTGTATAGTAAGAATTTTTCTTGCTATTTTTATGTAGATATTATAAAATAAATAAAAAAGGAAAGTTTATTTCTAAAGTTCAAAAAGAAAGAAGGTGTGCCATATGACGATTAAACAAGCATTGATAAAAGGTGTTACTGTATTAAAATTAGAAAAGATTTCTACACCAAAATTAAAAGCAAGGTTATTATTACAATATGTGCTAAAAAAACCAAGGCAATATTTAATTGTATATGATAATCAAAAATTAACAGATAAAGAAGAACAAGAATACCTAAAATATATAGAATTATTAACACAAGGAGAACCAATAGAACATATTACACACCAAAAAGAATTTATGAAATTAAATTTCTATGTGGATGAAAATGTGCTAATACCAAGACAAGATACAGAGGTATTGGTAGAAGAGGTTATGAAAATAGCAAAAAAAATAGGGGCAAAAAAAATACTAGATTTGTGTACAGGAAGTGGAGCAATTGCGGTATCTTTAGCAAAATATTTAGAAAATATACAAGTAACCGCTTTAGATATTAGTGGAAAGGCATTAGATATTGCGATAGCAAATGCAAAAAATAATCATGTACAAGATAAAATTACATTTGTGGAATCAAATTTATTTCAAAATTTAGGACAAGAAAAATATGATATGATTGTTTCTAATCCACCATATATCAGAAGAAAGGAAATAGAAACTTTAGATAAAGAAGTCAGAAAAGAACCAAAGATAGCATTAGATGGAGGAGAAGATGGGCTAGATTTTTATAGAGAAATTATAGATAGAGGATATGAATACTTAAAATATGGTGGATATATTTGTTTAGAAATTGGATATGATCAAAAAGAAGAAGTAATGCAAATCATAAAAGATAAAAAACAATATACAGAAACATATTGTAAAAAAGATTTATATGATAATGATAGAGTGGTTGTAACAAGATTAAGATAAGTTAGTTTTGTCCATTTGGGGACGTTTCTGTTTGGGACATTTTTATGTAAATTTCTGAAATTATATAACTTTATAAAATAAAAATTAATAATCATATTTATGTGAAGGCTATTCAATAAGAAAAATTGTAAATTTACATAAAAATGTCCCAAACAGAAACGTCCCCAAATGGACAAAAAAGGAGGAAAAAATATGTCTTTTTCATCAGATATAAAACAGGAATTAAATAAAACAAATAGTCTAGCAAATAAAGAAAATGTAAAATTTGAACTAATGGGATATTGTATTTCTGGAAATACAGATGTCATAAAAGGGAAAAATATTCGATTTTCAACAGAGAGTGACTATAATATTAATCGTTTTTCAAAATTATTATCTAATTTGGAAATTAATCATGATATAGATGTTAATGGGAAAACATTTAACATTATGACAAAAGCATTTGATATTCACAAACTAGAATATTTAGAAGTAAAAGAAAATGAGATGTATGTGAAAGAGGAATTAAGAGAGATAAAAGGTGATGAAAAGAAAAAAGCATTTATTAGAGGAAGCTTTTTAGGTGCAGGTTCTATAAATAACCCGGAAAATTCTTATCATTTAGAGATTGTATTATCAAATGAAAATAATTTAAAAGTATTACAAGAAATATTAACTGATTTTGATATCCATACAAAAGAATTAGTAACTAAGAATAGATATTCTGTTTATATAAAAGAAGGAGAAGAAATTTCAAAGTTATTGGCCTTAATTGGTGCTAACAAAGCAGTTATGCAATTTGAAGAGATTAGAATCCAAAAAGAAATGCGTGGAAAGGTAAATCGAATCGTCAATTGTGAAACAGCAAATTTAAACAAAACAATTAATGCATCGATTGAACAAATTGCATCTATAAAAAAATTACAAGCAGATGGGAGATTTAATAAATTAGATGATAATCTAAAAGAAATTGCCATCTTAAGATTGGAAAATCCAGATATTTCATTAATGGAATTGGGAAAATTGCTAAAAGAACCAGTTGGAAAATCTGGTGTGAATTACAGATTAAAGAAAATAATGGAGATTGCAAATGGAAAATAAGGAATTAGGAATTTATATACATATACCGTTTTGTCAGCATAAATGTGATTATTGCGATTTTGTTTCATTTTCAAATAAACAAGAATTTATAGAAAATTATATAGAAACTGTAAAAAAGGAAATAAACAATTATTTTAGAGATAAAACATTGTTAGAAACATATACAGTAACCACGATATATATTGGTGGAGGAACACCATCTTATATAAATAGCAAATATATTTGTGGAATCATGCATGTTTTAGAAGAAAACTTAAAAGAGAATATGGTTAAAATGGAAGATATGGAAATTACCATAGAAGTAAATCCAGGAACAGTCAATAAAGAAAAATTAGAGCAATATAGAAAAGCAAAAATCAATCGATTAAGTATTGGACTACAAAGTACGAATAATGAAATGCTAAAACAAATTGGAAGAATACATACTTATGAACAATTTTTAGAAACTTATCAAATGGCAAAAGAGGTTGGTTTTGATAATGTGAATGTAGATTTGATGATAGGATTGCCAAATCAAACGATAGAAGATATAAAAAGAAGCCTAGAAGAGGTTATACAATTACATCCAGCACATATTAGTGTGTATTCTTTAATTGTAGAAGAAGGGACAGTAATGGCACAAAAAATAGAAAATCATCAGTTAGAAGAAATGGATGAAGAGCTTGAACGAAATATGTATTGGTATGTTAAAAATACATTAGAATTAAATGGATATACCCATTATGAGATTTCTAACTTTGCAAAAGAAGGAAAAGAATCAAAACATAATATGAATTGCTGGAGGCAAAAAGAATATATTGGAATTGGGTTAAATGCACATTCTTATTTGAATTATGTAAGATATACAAACACTTCTGAAATGGAACAATATATAACTCGAATGAATGGATTAAATGGACAAATAGTAGAGGATATTTTGGAATTATCTAATAATAAGGAAAAAACAAGTCTAGAAGAGAATGAAAAGAATATAGAAACAGCATATGAGATAGAAGAAGTACAAGATTTAGAAGACAGAAAAAAAGAATATATGCTTTTGGGATTAAGAACAATAGAAGGCGTATCTATATCAAAATTTAAGGAAAAATATATTGATAATCCTATATTTTTATTTAGGAAAGAATTAGAAAAATTGGTGGAAGAAAAATTAGTTATGATAGATGGAGATTATATAAAACTTACCAATAAAGGCTTAGATTTAGCAAATTTGGTATGGGAAGAGTTTGTGTAAGTATGGTAATATAGTAGTACAGTAGTACAGTTAATCTTGCAGTAGTACAGTTAATCTTGCAGTAGTACAGTTAATCTTGCAGTAGTACAGTTAATCTTGCAGTTGTTTGACATAATATATGAAATTGTAGTAAAATATACGTATAGAGGTAACTCCTTTAACATAAATTTCTGGTTAGATTACACTGTGACCCATTAACGGTTAACTAACAAAAAAGAGAGGGATGATAGTATGAAGTATTTTTTGTTTGTTTTTGTATTCAGCATCTTAATGCTCGTCTTCGATTTTATCAAATGGACTGAGGCGAAGCTTAGCCGGAGCGCTTGCGTAGTATGTGTTTTAATAACAGTCGCGGCTGGCGCTTTAGGATATGGCCGGGGATGGGATCCTCTGGTCATAATCACCACAATGTTAGCTGCATTGGCGGTGATGTTAATAATAGCCTTGTTCTTTTGGGCAAAGATAGAATAGAGGTAGAGAGTGTAACCTAACCAGAGCAAAATCTTACCCACATGTATGGTGGGATTTTTTGCTTTATATACCACTATAAAATCTATTTATACAGTTTGCAGTAGCAAAATTACTTCAAAATGTTAAAAAAATTTGCTGAATACATTGACAATTAGCAACAAATATGATATCATATTTAACGTTACAAGAAGAAGTCAAACTTCTCACCTTATCCAAATGAGGAAAAAGGTTAGAAATTTAATAAATTTAGCATTGTATGATGCTAGTTTTATTTTGGATTTGACTTGTAACAAAAGTCAAATTTTTTTATGTTATTGGAGGTGTTTTGTATAAAACAAGAATTACCAATTAATGGTCAAATAAGAGCAAAAGAAGTTCAATTAATAGGAGACAATGGAGAAAAAATAGGTGTTATTTCTTTAAATGAAGCTTTGGAAAAAGCAGAAGAAAAAAACTTGGATTTAGTTTTAGTTGCTCCAAATGCAAATCCACCAGTTTGTAAAATTATGAACTATGGAAAATATAAATTTGAGCAAGCTAAAAAAGAAAAAGAAGCTAAGAAAAAACAAAAAAGTTTTGAAATTAAAGAAATAAGAGTAACTCCTAATATTGAAGAACATGATTTTAGTTTCAAATCTAAAAATGCTAAAAAATTTATACAAGATGGAAACAAAGTAAAAATAACAGTTAGATTTAGAGGAAGAGAAGTAAACAATTCAAAAGCAGGTGAATTGGTGTTAAACAAATTCATAGAAGACATGAGTGATATTGCAGTGGTAGAAAAAGCACCAAAACTTGAAGGAAGAAATATGTTTACCATTCTTGCTAAAAAAACTGAAAAATAAAAAATAGGAAGGAGAATGACTTATGCCAAAATTAAAAACAAATAAAGCTGCAAAGAAAAGATATTCTTTAACAGCAACAGGAAAAGTAAAAAGAACAAAATCAAACAGAAGACACTTATTAGCAAACAAAACAAAAAGACAAAAAAAATCAGGAAAAATTCAAAATGCTTATGCAGACAAAACATGTATGAATACAATCAAAAAATTATTACCTTATGGTAATTAAAATGAAGGTAAATATATATTCACAAGGGGAGGGGATATTTTTTATCCCTAGAGAATTTACCATAAAGAAAAAAGTGTCCCCTGTCAAATAGAAAAAGGAAGGTGATAGATATGGCAAGAGTAAAAACAGCAAGAACAACAAGAGCAAGACATAAAAAAATATTAAAACAAGCCAAAGGATATTATGGAGCAAAACATTATAGATTTAGAAATGCAAATCAAGCAGTTATGAAATCTTTAGCATATGCATATGTAGGAAGAAAAGATAAAAAGAGTAATTTTAGAAAATTATGGATAGCAAGAATTAATGCAGCAGCAAGAATGAATGGAACAACATATAGTAGATTAATTGCAGGATTAAAAAAAGCAAATGTAACAATCAATAGAAAAATGTTAGCAGACATTGCGATAACAGATCCAAAAGCTTTTACAGAAATTGCTGAAATTGCAAAAAAAGCATAATATGTGGAAATAAAGAATAAAGTTATTTTATAGAAATGAAATAGCTTTATTTTTTTTGATAAAATTAAAAAAATCAGAATGAAAGAAATAAGTATATTTATAAGTAAAAATAAAAAATGGATAAAATAGAAACAGAAAAGGGCGAGAATTTGTCTCGCCTAATTTTATTGTTTTTTCATTTTTGGTTTTGAAATTAAAGCGGCCAAATAACCAAAGAAGATAGCAGCGGCGATTCCGTCCGGCAGCTGCTTTGACACCACCTGTAAAAGCACCAATAAATCCTATGTTTTTAACTTCTTCAATAGCACCTTTTGCTAAATTATAACCAAATCCTGTTAAAGGAACAGTAGCACCAGCGCCTGCAAAATCTACCAAATATTGATAAATTCCTAATCCACCTAAAATGGCGCCTAGAGTTACAAAAATAACTAAAATTCTTGCAGGTGTTAATTTGGTTTTATCAATTAAAATTTGACCGATGACACAAATTAAGCCACCAACAACAAAGCATTTTAGAAGTGAGGACCATTCAAAAACAGTACTCCAATCAACTTCATTCATAAAATTTCAATCCTTTCAAATTTAAAGTATTTTAAATAATATAAATATATTTATGACTGAACTATGAAACATTTCAATCTATATTGTTTTATACAAATAGGAAATAGAAACAAAATAAAAACTACAAATTTTCAATACTAATTGCATGAGCAATACCAGGAATGGATTCTCCTTGTTGTGAACTAGTAGAATTCATTAAGGCACCAGTAGCAATTAGTAAGATTCTTTTCATTTTTCTTTCCTTTAATTGCTTGAAAAAATATCCTGAAAATACAGTTCCACAGCAGGCACAACCACTACCACCACTATGCGTGTCTTGAGTTTCTTTATCAAAAATTAAAACACCACAATCATTATAATTATTTTTTATGTTATATCCATTTGCTTTTAATAGATCAATGGCAATTTCTTTACCAACATATCCTAAATCTCCACTAATAATGGCATCATAATAATTTGGACTTCTTCCAGTATCTTGAAAATGAGTGGTTACTGTACCTGCAAAACTTGGTGCCATAGCAGCACCCATATTATTTCCATCTTTTATTCCCATATCAATAATTTTTCCCGGTGTAATATGTGTAATATATGGTCCAGAGCCATTTTTAGAAACAATGGCACTTCCAGAACCTGTAACAGTCCATTGACTTGTTTGCGGTCTTTGATTTCCCAATTCTAAAGGAAATCGAAATTGTTTTTCTGCACTGCAGAAGTGGCTAGAAGTCGCACATAAAACATAATTTGCAAAGCTTTCTGCACAAATAGCACCTAAAGTTAAAGATTCGACAAAAGTAGAACAAGCACCAAAAACACCGAAAAAAGGAATATTTAAATCTCTCAATCCAAAACTTGAAGAGATACATTGGTTAAGTAAATCTCCTGCAAACATACAATCGATATCACTTGATGAAATACCGTGCTTTTCGAATAACCATATTGACAGTTTCTTTTATAATTTTACTTTCTGCTTTTTCCCATGTTTTTTCACCCCAAAATTCGTCATCTAATGTTTGATCAAAATATTTAGCTAAAGGACCTTCAGCTTCTTTAGGTCCAACAATAGAAGCACATTCTAAAATCGTAGGAGGAGTGGTAAACTTAATCGTTTGCTTTCCTAATCTTTCCAAAATATTCAGCTCCCTTCGAAAGGTTGCCAAAGGGGACGGGCTATTTTGGCAACTTATTAATGAGTTTTGATTTATCTCATATATAATTATCGTGTTAAAAGTTGCCAAAATAGCCCGTCCCCTTTGGCAACTTTTAAACTAAAGTAATGTGTTGTGTATTAAAAATTAAGTAGATAATACCGACTAATATAGAGGTAGATATACCAAATACTAAAACAGGTCCAGCAACGGTAAACATCTTTCCACCAACACCCATAACATAACCTTCTGATTTATATTCCATGGCTGGAGAAACAATAGAATTTGCAAATCCTGTAATAGGAATTAAGGAACCTGCACCTGCAAATTTTCCGATTTTATTAAAAATATTTAACCCAGTAAGAAAAGCAGACAAGCCAATCAATAAAATGGAAACAATTGTCCCAGAAATTTGTGTATCAAATCCTCTATCTTTACAAATATTAAGAATAATCTGTCCAATTGTACAAATAAGACCTCCTACCCAAAAAGCATTAAAACAATTTTTTAAAATTGGTGAGTTGGGAGATTTTTTATCTACATAATCTTGATATGTTTTTTTTGTCTCTGTTGGATTTTCCATAGTTACTTATATGATATTTTTTACAAAAAAATATGCATATACTCCTTTCTTTAAATTTTTGTTATCATAAACCGATTTATGCATCTTTGTTATCTTTTCTATTTAAATCAATAGAAAATGAGATATCTAAATCAACAAAATATTCAGAAATCTTATCTCCACTAATGCTTGCTCTTTGTTCTAAAACCCTGATGTCAGAAAGATAATCAATTGTTTTAGAAGCTTCTGCAACAGCTTTTACAATAGCATCTTTCCATGATACAGTTGAATTACCTGTAATCATTAAATGTTTTTTAATTTCCATACATATAACCTCCAAATCTTTTAAAAATATGTTTTCCAAAAAAATAAAAAATATACAAAACTGGTAGAAAAAATGTAAATTACAGTATATAATTTAGAAAAGTAAGTGATTAGCAAAAAAATCAATTGTTTAAAAGATAACAAAGTAAAGAATAAAACATAAAAAATAAGAAGGAGAAAATAGGTGTTATGGATATTGTAAGAGAAGTAGCATTAAAAACTTTATATAAAATCGATAAAGAAGATGCATATTCTAATATTGCTTTAGATGAAACAATCAAGGAAAATAGAAATACGTTAGATGATAGAGATACAGGATTTATTTCAGAAATTGTATATGGTGTTACTTCGTGGAAATTAACCATAGATGAAATTATAAAAAAATATTCAAAACTTAAACTAAAAAAAATTTCACCATGGATTTTAAATATATTGAGAATGGGAATTTATCAAATTGTTTTTTTAGATAAAGTTCCTAAATCGGCAGCAGTTAATGAAAGTGTTAATTTGGCAAAACGATATGGACACAAAGGAAGTAGCAATTTTGTGAATGCCGTTTTAAGAAAAGTAGTGAAAAAAGATTATGAAGCATTTTTTGAAATTGAAAATCCAATTGAAAGAATTTCCAAAACAACTTCTATGCCAGTTTGGATAATAGAAGAATTATTAAAAGAAAATGACATAGAAAAAGTAGAAGAAATTTGTAAAGCTTCTAATATAAAGCCAAAAGTAGCAATTAGAATGAATCATTTAAAAACGAATAAACAAGAATTGGAAAACTTATTAAAAGAAAGAAATATACCATTTCACGATGGAAAGTTTGAAGATTTTTTGATATTAGAAAAAGCAAAAAATATAGAACATTTAGACCTATTTAAAAAAGGATATTTCACAATTCAAGACGAAGGAGCAGGATTGATTGCAAAAATTGTTAATCCACAACCAAATGAAGTGATATTAGATGCTTGTAGTAGTCCAGGAGGAAAGACTACCTATATGGCAGAATTAATGGAGGATAAAGGAAAAATTCTTGCATGGGATTTACATCCACATAGAGTAAAATTAGTAGAAGAAAATGCAAAACGATTAGGTATTCATATTATTAAAACAGAATGTCAAGATGCAATGATTTTTAAGGAAGAATATAAAGAAAAATTTGACAAAATTTTGTTAGACGTACCATGTTTAGGAATTGGTGTATTAAAACGAAAACCAGATATTAAATGGAAAAGAAAGCCAGAAGATATTGAAGAAATTACGCAAATTCAACAAAATATTTTAGAAACATGTTCAAAATATTTAAAACAAGAGGGAGAAATGGTTTATTCAACTTGTAGTATTTTCAGAGAAGAAAATGATAAAATAATAGAAAAATTTTTAGAAAATAATCAAAATTTTGCATATCTAGAAATAAAAATGTCCAAAATAGAAAATAAAATAGAAAATATGCATAAAATCAAATTATATCAAAATAATGAAACAGATGGTTTTTTTATATGTAAATTACAAAAAAAGTAAATATTACAATTTGAATACACTAAAATTACAATTGCATTAAAATCAGATAAAAATATTGATTTTTGTCTATAGGATGATAAAATAAAATAGTATTAATATACATGCTTGCCAAATAAATAGAAACTTGTTAATTTATTCAAGTATCAAATTTTATGAAGTGTAAAAAATAACAATAAAGATAAAAATAAAAAAGGAGCAAAAGATGGCAAGCTGTTTAGGAGTATATGTAGAAAGCAATATAATTAAATATGCAAAAGCTTCAAAAGAACATGAAAAGATGAAAGTAGAATCTTTTGGCGTAAAGTTTTATGATAATCTAGAAAAAGCAATTGACCAAATTGTAGAAGAAACATATAGTTATAAAACACCGATTAGTATTAACTTGTCTGAGGAAATCTATAACTATTTTAATATGTTTGCAATGTTAAACAATAAAGATTTGTCAAAAGCAATCAAAACAGAATTTGAAATGTATTGCAATGATCAAGGATATAATCCAAATGTTTTTGAAACCAGATATGTAGTTTCAAAAAATCCAGAAGATAAAGACAAATTAAAAGTCATTCATATTGCTGCAAATAAAATAGAATTAACAAATAAAATGCAAATTTTACAAAAATATAAATTAGCAGATATTGTTCCTATCTCAATGGCAATTACAAACTTAATAGAAACAAAACCAAAAGAAAATTGCTTAATTGTGAATATAGAAGATCATACAACAGTAACGACAATTCTTGATGAAAATGTATATGATATTCAAGTATTTGAAGAAGGAAGTCAAGAGTTTTTAAGAAAGATTAATATAAAAGAAAACTCTTTAGCGAAAGCATATGAAATATGTAAAAATACAACTATATATACTTTAGAAGGAAAAGATTTACAAGAAACAGAAATTGGATATCTAGAAGACATTATGCCAACTTTATATACAATTGTTGGAAATGTAAGAAAAATTATCAATGAAAGTGAAGAAAGAATTAGTAAAGTATATTTAACAGGAACAGCATCCTTAATTAATAATTTAGATTTATATTTTCAAGAATATTTAAGTGAGGTAGAATGTGAAATATTAAAACCATATTTTATTAATCCGACCACAGATATTAGTATGCAAGATTATGTAGAAGTGAATTCTGCAATATCTTTAGCTTTATCAGGTGTAGGACAAGGTATACAAGGAATTAACTTTAAAAAACAATCCTTAAAGGAAAAAATTCCAGATTGGTTAAAAATAGAAATAAATCACGATAAGGAAAAGAAAGGAAAGTTAGCAACTTCAGGGTGGTTTACCAATGATTTAGGAGAAAGATTAGACAAAACAGAAATTAATCTATTAAGAATAGCAGTAGGGTTAATCTTATTATTTATTATTTATAGTTGTTTTGTAATATTATTGCAAAATCAAATGAAAGAAAAAGAAGCGCAAGTAAAAGAATCTATTAATCATACCAGTACACAAATCCAGTTAGCAGAAAGCGATAAAACCAAAATAGATTCTAGGACAAATGATTATACAGAAATGATTCAAAATTTACAAGACTTAAATGACAGACTGATAGAGGCAACAAAAACAAGAAATGCCATACCAAACTTATTAAATAGAATCATGTTTATCATACCAGATAATGTTCAAGTAATTTCTATAAAAAATACAACAGAAACACATGTTGCAATTGAAGCACAGTCAAATAAATATGAACAATTAGGCATGTTTAAAGCAAAATTAGATACAGAAATGTATTTAACAAATGTAATTTCTACTTCAGGACAACAAGAAAACAATGTCATTAAAGTAACGATTGAAGGAGATTTACCATGAAAAAATTATTAATATTCACATTAATTGCACTTGTGTTAGCACTAATGATTTTTACCATTATTAATGGATTGGAAATAGGAGGTTTGCGTATTTGGGGAATACGAACCATACAAGAGAAAAATTTAGCATTAGACGAAACGCTTACAGAAGCTACTAAACTAGCAAAATCTACTTTTCCAGGAAAAGTTAGTGAAGTAAATACAAGTATGAAAGAATTAGAAGAACAAAAAAGCACATATGAAGATATGGTAGCAGTAAGTAATACAGATGATGTTCAAACTGCAAGTCAATTAACAAATTATACATTAGACTTTTTATGGACAGAAATTGGTACACATGCAACAAGTGAAGGTGTTAGTATAGATATATCTTTAACAGCTGGAACAGGTGGACAAAATGTTTATGATTTGAATTTTACAGTTGTTGGGAGTTATGTGGGAATAAGTGAATTTATTAGAGATATAGAAAATGATTCAGATTTAGCATTTAAAATAGAACAATTCTCAATGACATCAGGAGAATCTACATCTTCATTAAGAGCCACATTTGTATGTAAAAACATACCAATTGAAGGGATATCTTCAATAGATACTAGAGAAGATACTTCAACCAATAATAGTACAAATACAACAAATATGTCTAATCAGTAAAGGAGTGTATGATGGCTAAAAAAATTATAAAGGAAATAATTATTATGCTATTGCTAATCTTAGCAATCATATTGATACTTGGTGTATTATTATATGAATATGTGCCAAATAATAAGATGATACCTGATAAAGTGTCTTATACAACACCAGAAGAAGTGCAAGAGGAACTAAGCAAAAGTAAAGGTGTTGAAAATGATGAAATTATCTTAACCTATAGTGTTGATTCAACAGACTTGGATAATTATGAAAGAATCAATACCTATGTACCAGGAAAAGTAAATCCATTTTCACCATATAATGAAACAACAAGTTCAGAGGAAAACACAACACAAACTGGCAATTCAACAATAACAGGTGAGAACACAAATTCAGAAAGTTTAACAGAAACCAATCATACAACCAGTTCAGGAAATTCTGTATATTATCCTGATACAGGAACAAAATAGTTATTAATGTTATGTTTATTTTAAACATAAATTATATATAGATAAATTTAGTTCAAAAGAAAAGGAGGAAAAACGAAAATGAGAAACCAAAAAGGTATTACTCTAATCGCTTTAGTAATTACAATTATTGTTTTATTAATTTTGGCAGGAGTTTCAATTGCTATGCTTGCAGGAGATAATGGAATTCTTACAAGATCAAGAGAAGCTCAAACTACAACAATAGAAAAAAGTAATGAAGAAATTGTTAAAATGGCAATACAAGATTTATTAACAGAATATCATGCAGGAGGTGCCATAGCAACCAATATTACTAATACAAATAACACACCAAGCACATTAGAAATAAATAGTGAAGAATTAAAAAATGCAATTTATAGAACAACTTCAGATGCCAATATAAGTGATGTTACGGATGCAACCTTAAATATTGCAGAAGATGATGGAGAAGAAGAAGTTTCAGTCTTAAAAGTAGATTTTACAAATGGACAAGACATTTATGTTTTACCTACAACAGGGCAAATTGTAACAGCACAAGCATAAGATAATGTATAAACCATACGCACACTTAAGTGTGTATGGTTTAAATACAAGAAAAACAACAGAATAGATAAAAAAAACAGGAGAAGAAAAAGGAGAAGAAATGGATATACTACTATATATATTAATATTTATCATAGGGACTGTATTTGGTAGCTTTTTTACACTGGCAATATATAGAATACCAAAAAATCAAGATATTACCCATAAACCTTCATATTGCCCTAATTGTCACCATAAACTAGGCTTTTTAGATTTAGTACCTATATTTAGTTATATCTTTTTATTAGGAAAATGTAGATATTGTAAAGAAAAAATTAGACCTAGATATATTATAATAGAAATTTTATCAGGTTTGACTTTTGTCACAATAGCATATTTAATGAATATCAGTGTAGATAATTTAAATCTAATGTTACTGGCAGAAGGTGCATTTATGGCACTTTATTTGTGTTTTATTTTTATCATGGCAGGAATTGATATTGAAAATCGTAAAATTGAAAAATCAATATCTGTGTATGGAATCTTATTATCTATTGCATATATAATATATCTATGTGTAATAGGAAAAGATAGTATGTATAGATATGTGATATATCTAACATGTTATATCATTATTTTAATTTTAGATACAGTTACACTAAAAAAATATGCAAAAAACAGTTATGTTAATGGGGTAATATTAGCTGTTTTAACCATGGTTATTTTTACAGGTGAATATATTGTTATAAATACCATTATTATGGCAGCACTTGTAGTAGCCATCAAATTATTGTTACACAAGATAGAAAATATACGAAAAAGGGTCAGAATAGAAAATAAAGATTATGGTAAAAATATAAATTATGGATTTATTTTAGGTGTATCTAATATTCTAAATCTCATATTTGTGTTAGCTTGGCATAAATTTTTGGTTTGAGATAAGAAAGGAATATTCAATGAATTTTAAAAATGAAAAAGGAATTACCGGCATTGATTTAACAGTTTCCATTATATTAATCACAGTATTTATTGCATTAATTGCTACTATTATGTATACAATTAATGCAAATTTTAACTCTACGGGAAGAAGAGCAGAAGCGATAAATTATGCAATTAATGAAATTGAAAATTTGAAAGCACAGAATTTTGAGGATTTACAAGATACACCAACAGATGAAATAAATGATTTTGAAAATATTATAATAAAAGAAGGAGAAGGTGATACTGCAATTGAAAAACCAACAGGATTTTCAAAGAAAATAACAATCATAGATTATTCCAATTTACCAGAAAATCAAGGAGATAATACGATATTATCAGGACTAGTAAAAAAAGTGACTGTGGAAATAGCATATAAGGATGAGGATGTGATTGAAACAGTCGGGTTGTCAACCGTGATAGCAAAAAATAATTAGGAAGTAATAGCAAGGAGAAAATACATGCAAACAGAAAAAGGGATTACTTTGATATCGATAACAATATATATTATTGTTATGCTTATTATGGTATCAATTATTACAGTTTTAACTTCATATTTTTATAAAAATGTAGATATTCGTTCTATCAATGAAGATTTAAATCAGCAATATACAAAATTTAATTCGTATTTCATTAAGGAAGTAAATAAAAAAGGAAATAAAATAGTAGATATTCATTCTTTATCAAAATCGAAAAGTGAAAAAGAGTCGTTAGAAAATACTTCCAATCAACA
This sequence comes from uncultured Eubacteriales bacterium, assembly GCA_949288185.1. Classification (GTDB taxonomy): domain Bacteria; phylum Bacillota; class Clostridia; order TANB77; family CAG-508; genus CAG-269. Next base: position 63,451 of record CASEIZ010000008.1, read on the forward strand.
AAATTATATCGTTTTTTCAAGTGGAAACCAATATACATATATACCAGAAAATGAAGGGATATATATGAATAAAGTAAAAATTGCACAAAATATAACAGGTTGTACATTTACTGCCAATAAAGAGGCAAATGGGAAAACAACTGTAACGGTTATTATACAAGGAAACAATTTTGAAAAAGAGACAACCTATACATTGGTAGAGTAAAAACATAAAAGAGGTGTTTAAATATGGATTTGAAAAAAAGACAACCGATTGGTGTGGAATTGGTAAAAAGAGGAATTGTTGACCAAGAAGATATTGAAAGAGCATTAGATTATCAAAGACAACACCCTAATGTAAAAATTGGTGATTGTTTATATGAATTAGAGGTATGTGATCCTTATACATTAATTACGGCAATTGGAGAAATATTAGGAGAAAAGGGAATTTTGCTAAGTAAAAATTCTATAAAAATTGATATAGAAGAATATATTTCTTTAGATATAGCTAAAAAAAATAAAACAGTTCCTTTTGAAATTGAAAATGGAAAAATTAAGGTGTGTTTTGCCAATACGGTTAATAGAAAAAGTATAGAAACAGTGCGTTTGTTATTTCTAAACAAAGGGTTAATTATGGAGACATATATTACCTTTGAAAAAGATATTACAAAAATTTTGAAATCTTTAGAAGGAAAAGCAAATGCAGACATTCATAAATCAGGGGTAACCGTTATCAATTTGGTAGATAGTATTATTAAAACTGGTATTGAAAAAAGAGCTAGTGATATTCACATAGAACCAATGGCAACTTCTATCCGTGTTAGATACAGAATTGATGGGGAATTGTTTACAGCAGCGAATTTAGACAAAGAAAAACAACAACAAATTATCGGAAGATTAAAAGCAATTTCAAATATGCATCAGGAAAAACAAGAAGCACAAGATGGCAGAATTTTACTTTATGAACATTATAATATTCGTGTATCTTCACAACCCAATGTATATGGAGAAAAATTTGTTTTAAGATTATTAAAGAAAAATGCCAATATCAAAAATATATTTGACTTAGGTTATTATGGTGAAGAAGAAGAATTTAAAAAAAGTATTAATAAGAAAAACAGTATTACCATTATAGCAGCACCAACAGGAGAAGGTAAAACAACTTCTTTATATAGTATTATTCATTATTTAAACAAACCAGAAATTAATATTACAACAATCGAAGACCCTGTTGAAATTCGAATTCCAGGATTAAACCAAATAGAAATTGATAACAGAACAAGTTTTGCAGGAGCATTGAGAACCGTATTAAGACAAGATCCAGATATTATTTTGGTGGGAGAAATTAGAGATAGAGAAACGGCTGAGATTGCAATACAAGCTGGACAAACAGGGCATTATGTACTATCAACCATCCATACAATAGATAGTATAGAAGTTATTAATAGATTAAGAAAAATTGGTGTGTCAGATTATGATATTGCCAGTACATTGGCAACAGCTATTTCACAAAGATTGGTTAGAAGAATTTGTCCGAACTGTAAACGTGAAAGAGCATTTACAAAAGAAGAAAAAGATATCATGATGAGTATATTAGAAAAATATGGAGAAACAGTAGATTTAAAAGATATGAAAACATATGATTCTTTAGGTTGTGATTACTGTAATGGTACAGGCTTTTATGATAGAATCGGAATTTTTGAGATTTTGAATGTGACAGAAGAATTAAGAGAACGCATTGTTTCAGGTGCATCAAGTATGGAGCTTAGAAAAAAAGCTTTAGAGGGAAACTATAGACCATTGATTGTTGATGGAATTCGAAAAGTGTTAAAAGGAGAAACCACATTAGAAGAATTAAATAATAAGCTTCTATTTTTCTAACTTAGAATCGTTGCTTTTTAAGTTTTGATGATTGACCAAGCGGAGGATATTTCTCATTTTTTTCATTATCTCCTCGGCTTATTACACAGACGATAAATTCTAAGTTTTGAACAAATGAGCCTCTCGCTATCGTGCTTCCTCATTTATTCAAAACTAAGAATTTATATGTCTGTTCCACGGCACATTCGTCGATGAATTCAAAAAATGAGAAATATCCTCCGCTTGGTCAATCATCAAAATTTAAAACAGGATTTATGATAGTGAAAATAATCAATTTTATAGAAAAGGAACTGGGAGGAATGAAACATGAATATGAATAAAATCCTAGATATTGCAATGGAGAAAGATGCATCTGATGTTCACATGATATATGGAAGTAAGCCAATGCTTAGAATTGCAAGAGATTTGGTAGAAATAGAAGATATGGATGTATTAAAGGAAGAAGATATGACAGAAGCATATGATTATTTAATAAAAGGAAATGTAGATAAAGACGAGGTATATAAGTTAACCAAAAAATTGGATATATCTTATGAATATAAAGATATTCGTTTAAGAGTAAATATTTCTTCTTCAGACGAAATTCCTACCTGTACCTTACGACTTATCAAAAATGAATTACCACCTTATGAATCATTAGGAATTCCAGATGTTGTAAGAAGAATGACCTATCAACCACAAGGATTAATATTAGTTACAGGAAAGACAAACTCTGGAAAAAGTACAACTCTAAACTCTTTGATAGACTATATAAATGAAAATCAAAATAAAAAGATATTAACATTAGAAAATCCAATTGAATATAAACATTATTCTAAAAAATCATTAATTGTTCAAAAAGAAGTTGGTAAAGGAAGAGATGTATTAACTTTTAGTGATGGTGTAAAAAACTCTTTAAGAGAGGACTGTGATATCTTAGTAATTGGAGAGATTAGAGATAGAACGACAATGGAAGCTGCGATAGAAATGGCAGAATCAGGACACTTGGTAATTGGAACTTTGCATACAAAATCTTGTGCAGAAACTGTCGACAGAATGATAAATTTCTATGAGGTAAGAGACCAAGCAAGTGTGAAATATTTATTGTCAGCCTTATTGAAACTAGTTGTTTCACAAAGACTATTAAAAGGAATAGATGGAAAATTGGTATTAGTTCCGGAAGTAATGGTAGTAGATAATATTGTTGCCGGAATTATCAGAAAGGAAAAATTAAGTGTATCTGAAATAGAAGATGCCATACAAAGTAATTTAGAAAAAGGAAGTATTGGCTTAATGAATTCTTTAGCAGAACTGTTTGTAAATAATAAAATTACGTTAGATCAAGCAAAATCACAAATAGAGGAGAAAAACCAAGAAATTTTAAATAGAACCATTATGCAACTGAAAATTAAGAAAAATGCTAGACATGAATAAAAGGAGGTAAAATATGCCGACCTATATATATAGAGCGATGACAAAATCTGGTTTAATTGTTAGGAACAAAATAGAAGCGCCAAGTAGACAAAATTTATTAAAAATGTTGAAAGGAAATGGATTGCTACCAATTGATGTTCAACAAATTCGATATGTGGGAAAACAGAAAAAAAAGGCAAAGAAAAATATTACCAATATAGAAGAAATTATGAAAAATGTAAATACTACCAATATTGGAAAAAGCAAAGCAAAACAATTATCCCCAAAAGAAAAAATTAATCTATATTTTGCTAAAACAGAAAAAATCACCACAAGAGATATTATGATATTTACACAAAATTTCTATTTATTAAAAAAGGCCAATTTTAACAATATACACGCATTAGATACCATTATCGAAAGTACGGAAAATGTATCTTTTAGAGGAATATTAGAAGATATATTAGCAGGTGTTGAAGCTGGTGAAAACATGTATACCACAATGGAATATTATTCTAATGTATTTCCATATATCTATATCAATATGATAAAAGTAGGAGAATTATCAGGCTCTCTTACTAATTCACTAGAACAAGCAGTAAAATATTTGGATGAATCAGATGCCTTAATTAGAAAATTAAAATCAATTTTGATACCAAATATTATTCAATTTGTATTATTATTGGTTATGCTTTTTATAGGAACATTGGTTGCCATACCAACGATTCAAGGAATTTTTGATGAGTTGGGAACAGAAGAACAATTACCAGCAATTACTTTGTGGTTTGCAGATGTTGTAGATGTGATGATAACCTATTGGTATATACCAGTCATTATAATTGCTGTTATTGCGAGTGCTATTGGATTTTATATTCATACACCAAAAGGAAAATATAACTATCACTACTTTAAATACAAAATGCCAATTTTTGGAGAATTAATATTTGCATTAGATTTCTCAAGATTTTTAAGAGCCATGTTATTAAACTTAAAAAATGGAATGAGAATACAAGACTCAATTGAAGTTAGTAAAAATGTTGTCAAAAATTATGTGATGCTATCTATGATAGAAACCTCTATTAACAATATATTAACAGGTAGTTCATGGATAGAACCATTTGAGGAATCCGGATTAGCAAATCCAATGATAACAGAAATGCTAAAAATTGGTATGCAAACAGACTTAGCAGAAATGATGGAAAAATTAGTAGAATATATGCAAATTGACATTGACAATATTATGGAAAAAATCATGAAAGTATTGCCACAAGTTGTGTATGCAATTGTCGGAGTGGTATTAATCTTCTTCGTATTAGTTGTATTAGTGCCATGTATTCAAGTATATATGGGAAACTTCTTATTCTCAGCATATGGTGTTTAATGTCTTTTTGACTTTTTGTCCTTTTGGGGACGTTTCTGTTTGGGACATTTTTATGTAAACTATTAAGTCTTTTAAAATTAGTTATCAAAAACCAATATATAAATATTTTTTAATATTTTAAGAATTTGTAGAACTATTTCGGTCACATTCGAATAATTAAAAAATATTTATATATTGGTTTTTGGATTTGAATAAGTAAACAAAAAATTATCCTATAATTTTGTAACGATTTGGCTCGTTCCTATTGTTGAAAAAAATGTTATATGATATAATCAAAACACAAGAGAAAAGATAGTGAATTGTTATGAAATTCAAGAAAGCGGTGAACCTAAAATGAAAATAGGGATTGATTTAGGTGGTAGTCATATTGCCATAGGTATTGTCGATAGTAAAGGGAAAATACTAGAAAAAGTAGAAAAACGAATTACCAAGGCTGAAAAAAACAATATCAAAAAAGTAATAGAAGAATATATTATTGAAAAAACAAGCAATTTTCTACAACAATACAAAATTACGGAAATGGGAATTGCCATACCAGGAACAGTAAAAAATGAAACAGTTGTAAAATCTGTTAATTTGGGATTGAAAAATTATGAGATTGTAAAAAATTTACAAGATAAAATACAGTTGCCAATCAAAATTCGAAATGATGCAAAATGTGCAGCATTGGCTGAAAATACATATGGAGCATTGAAATCATATGAAAGAAGCATATTTCTAACTTTAGGAACAGGCATTGGAGGCGCGGTTGTTATACATAATAAATTATTAGATACAGGAGAGTTGCCTGGATGTGAATTTGGACATATGTTAATAGAAAAAAATGGAAAACTATGTAAATGTGGAAAAAGAGGTTGCTGGGAAACATATGCTTCTATGAAAGCTTTTAAAGATAATCTAAGAAAAATTTTAAATTTAGATGAAAAAACAAGTGGAAAAGAATTATTGGATATGTTAAGAAAAATGGATAAAAATAGTCCTAAATATATACAAATCAATCAATTGATTGAACAATACATAGAATATTTAAACATAGGAATTTCCAATTTAATTAATATTTTTGAACCAGATGCCATTGGAATCGGTGGAAGTTTTGTGTTTTATGAAGAGGTTTTTCTAGAAAAATTAAAAGCAAAATTATTAAAAGATAATTTGTTATTTAATGAAAGAAAAGAAATCATTATTCAAACAGCAATATTAGATAATGATGCTGGTATGATTGGAGCAATATTGTAAGGAAGGCGTGCGTTAACAAAATCAAAGATTTTGACACACAGATGTGAAGACTGCTACGCAGTACTTCACGAATATAAGAAGCCTAACCTTATTGTATACGAAAAAATCTATATGGGGCCAAAATAAAAGTGGATTTTTTCTATACAATAAATAAAAATAAGAGAAAATGAAAGGAGAGAGTTTCATGAAAGAGGAAAAGAAGGCAACAAGACAAAGTTATGGAGAAATGTTAGAAAAATTAGGAGAGGAAAATAAAGATATTGTAGTATTAGATGCAGATTTATCAGCAGCAACAAAAACCAGTATTTTTGCAAAAAAATTTCCAGACAGATTTTTCGATATGGGAATTGCAGAAGCGAATATGATGGGAGTGGCAGCAGGTATGGCATCTTGTGGAAAAATTCCATATGTAAGTACTTTTGCAGCTTTTGCAGCAGGACGTGCCTATGACCAAATACGCTCAAGTATTTGTTATCCGAATTTAAATGTGAAAATATGTGCAACACATGCCGGTATTACAGTAGGAGAAGATGGAGCAACACATCAAATGTTAGAAGATTTAGCTTTAATGAGAGCCTTACCAAATATGACGGTGTTATGTCCATCTGATGATGTAGAAACAAAATATTTAATAGAAGAGATTTCAAAAATAGAAGGACCTGTATATGTGAGATTAGCAAGATTGGCAACACCAGGAATTTATGAAGAAAATCAAACTTTTGAAATTGGAAAAGCAATTCAAATAGGAGAAGGAACAGATGCAACAGTTTTTGCAACAGGTGTGGTTGTTGCAGAAGCGATAAAAGCAAAAGAGCTTCTTGAAAAAGAAGGTATTCATATTAGAGTCGTGGATATGCATACAATTAAACCAATTGACAGAGAAATCATTGTCAAATCAGCAAAAGAAACGAAAAAATTAATATCTATTGAAGATCATAGTGTTATTGGAGGATTAGGAAGCGCGATTAGTGAAGTGTTAACAGAAGAATATCCATGTAAATTAATCCGAATGGGAATTAAAGATACTTTTGGAAAATCTGGAAATGCAGTGGAATTATTGAAATATTTTGGACTAACCAGTGATGCAATTATAAAAACTGTTAAAAATAGTTAAATGGAATATAAGAACAAAAAAGCATAAAGATTCTGAGGGGATGCAATTGAAAAAACGAAAAGTTATCATGGTAATAGGTATTATTATCGTAATAGGAATCATTATCATAACGATTGTAGCAATGAAACAAAAGGCAGAACTAAGAGAATATAAATACGAAGGGTATGGATGGGAATATACGATACCAGATGATTATAAATTTATCATAACCGGTATGGATATGTCTGCAATGGATGGCGGATATACAAGATTTTATATCTATGAGGATAAAATTATAGAGGAAAGTGGGATTAGAGATCCACTACAAAGTAGTATGACAGTCGTTCTTTATGAAGAGGTAGATACCAGTAATATAGAAGATGGAGAAGCTGAAGAAGATGAAGAAATGAATGCTATTATATATGGAAATAGAAAATCTCTTCAATCTATTAGAGAGGCGATTCAAGGTAAAGAAGGGAAAACAGTATCTGATTATACAGTAAGACGTGGATTGTAAATTTTGTGTGAATTTTTTGAAATGAAGAAAAACAGAGAAAAACGATAGAAAATGCAAAAAAGCCAACATTTTCTATCGTTTTTTTATTTAAAACCTATTGCAAATTTTGTTCTTTATTGTTATGATTAGATAGAATAAAATATATAATAGAATATTATGCGAAAAAATAGATAAGGAGAGCAAAAGATGATTGAATTTAGGAATGTCACAAAGACATATGATACAGGTACAAAAGCAGTAAAAAATGCCAATTTCAGAATCGACAAAGGTGAATTTGCTTTTTTAGTTGGATCTTCAGGAAGTGGAAAATCTACTTTAATCAAATTAATCTTAAAAGAGGAAGAACCAACTTCAGGAAATATTATTATCAATGGAAAAGATACTACATTTTTAAAACCAAATAGAGTTCCATATTTAAGAAGAAGTATGGGCGTTGTATTTCAAGATTTCAGACTATTACCAGACAAAACCGTATATGACAATGTTGCTTATGCAATGTATATTGTAAGAGCAACACCAAGACATATTAGAAGACAAGTTCCAATGGTACTTTCACTAGTTGGATTAAGTGGAAAAGCAAAAATGTATCCAAATGAATTATCAGGAGGAGAACAACAAAGAGTAGCTTTAGCGAGAGCTTTGGTAAATAATCCATCTATGTTAATTGCAGATGAACCAACAGGAAACTTGGACCCAGATACAGCATGGGATATTATGACATTGTTAAATGATATTAATATGAGAGGAACAACCGTTGTTGTTGCAACACATGCGAAAGATATTGTGGACAAGATGAAGAAAAGGGTTATTCATGTTAGAAAAGGTGAAATCATAAAAGATGATAAAAAAGGTGGGTATGAACTGTGAAATATAATATATTAGGATATTTAATTGGAGAAGGATTTGGTAACGTATTTAAAAATAAAAAATCAACTGGTGCATCACTTATGATTATGTGTGCAACCATGATTATATTTGGTGTATTCTTAATCTTGGGAGAAAATATTAATCACTTTGTACAAGAAGTAGAAGATGCACAAGGAATACAAGTATTTGCAACAAGAGAGGCAACACCTGAGCAAGTACAACAATTAGGAGATGAAATTAATAAAATAAATGGTGTTAATACAACAACATATGTATCAAAAGAAACAGCATTAAATCAGATGAAAGAAAAGTTTTCAGAACATGAAGAATTTTTAGAAGGATATGAAGGAGAAAATAATATTTTTAGTGATTCGTATGTAGTAACATTAACAGATTTAAACTTACTTGATCAAGTAGAAAAAGAAATTTGGAATTTAGAAAATGTAAAAGAAATAACAAGTTCAAATGAAACTGTAACAACATTAATTGACTTGGCAAATGGAATCAAAATTGTAACAGGTGTTATTTTAATATTACTAATTATTATTTCAATCTTTATTATTGCCAATACAATTAAGTTGACAGTACATGCAAGAAGAAAAGAAATATCTATCATGAAATATGTTGGAGCAACAAATGGATTTATTAGATGGCCTTTTATTGTAGAAGGTATGATAATCGGAATCATAGCAAGTGCTATTTCTATAGTATTAGTAGCTATTGCATATAATTTTATTGCAGAACAAATGGTAAATTCTCAATTTATGAAAATGGTAGGTGTAAGTTTAGTAGGATTTTCAGATATGTTTAGCTCAATCATATTTACATATATGTTATTAGGAATAGGTATAGGAGCCATAGGAAGTATTATTTCTATGAGAAAATATTTAAAAGTATAAAGGAGTAGAGCATGCGTAAATTTTTATGTATGGTTTTAGCTTTTATTATCATTTGTACATATATAACTGTTGTATATGCAGAAGATAATACAACAAATGAAACAAATAGTACAGACAGTGGTAATTTAACAGATTTACAAACACAGCAAAAAGATTTACAAGATCAAATACAACAGTCTCATGAAGAATTAGAAGAAGTACAAAGCCAACTATCAGAAAATTTGCAACAAATAGAAAAATTAGATGAAAAAATTAGAGAATCAGAAAATGAAATAGAAGAATTAAATACACAAGTAAAACAATTACAAGATGAAATTGCAGGTATTCAAGCACAATTAGATGTGGCAGAAAAAAATTATGAAAAACAAAAAGGTATTATGGAAAAGCGATTAGTAGCTATTTATGAAGCTGGTGAAACAAGATATCTAGATGTTCTTTTAAAATCAAGTAATATTTCAGAGTTTTTATCAAGCTATTATTTGATTACAGAAATCGCATCAGTAGATAAAAATTTGTTAGATGAAGTGGAATCAGAGAAAAAAGAAATTGAATTAGCAAAACAAAAATTAGAAAAAAATCAAGAAACATTAGCAACAGCATTACAAACACAAACCAAGACAGCAACTGTACTACAAAATACCAAGGCTTTGCGAGAAAATTATATATCTAGGTTATCAGATGAAGAAAAAGCAAAACAAGCACAAATTGATGAAATGACACAGCAATATGAAGCTGTCAATAATCAAATATTAGAACTGGCAGTTCAAGGTTTAGATTCCGTATATATAGGAGGAGAACTTGCATGGCCCGTACCAGGATATACCAAAATTACATCAAATTATGGAATGAGGGTACACCCCATTACAGGACAATATAAATTACATACAGGTGTAGATATTAGTGCACCAATTGGAGTAAATTTTGTAGCAGCAAATGATGGTATTGTAACAAAAGCAGGATATAATACAGCATATGGAAATATGGTAATTATAGATCATGGAGGAGGAATTTCTACACTATATGCACATGGATCAGAAATTTTGGTGACAGTTGGACAAACTGTTAAGAAAGATGATCCTATTTTAAAAGTAGGTTCCACAGGATATTCAACAGGACCACATGCACATTTTGAAGTGAGAATTAATGGAGTGGTAACAGATCCATTACCATATATTACAACTGGACTTGTTCCAGGTACAGAGACTGAAGAAGATTCGCAAGAAGAAACAGACAAGACAGTACAATATTAAATATATAACATTGAACAAAAAACAATTTTTTATATAAAAAAACAAATGTGAGAGGAAAAGGAGAAAAACGAAATGAAAAAAATAGGACTCAAAATTGTAGGAATTATATTAATAGCAGTTATTATATTACAATTTAATGTTGTATTTGCTGCAACAAAATCAGAATTAAATGCAAGTAGTAATGAAACAGACAAAAAAATAGAGGAAGCAAAAGAAGAACTAGAAAATATTAATTCACAAAAGTCAGAGACATTACAACAAGTAGAAGACTTAATTATGCAAATTTCCTCTGCACAATCAGAAATAGATGAATTAAATACCCAAATTGCAGATATGAATTCCCAAATAGAAGATGCACAAAATAAAATAAATGAAAAACAAGAAAATTATGATAATCAGCAAGAATTATTAGAAACAAGATTAGTAGCAACCTATGAGGCTGGTGAAACATCATTCTTAGATGTATTACTTTCTTCAGAAAGCTTAACAGATTTAATTTCAAAATATTATTATGTATCTCAAATTGCTGATGCAGATATTAGCTTAATGGAACAAATAGAAAAGGAAAAAAATGAAATAGAAGAAGCAAAAACAACATTAGAAACCACAAAACAACAATTAGATAGTGTAAGAGCACAAAAACAACAAAAAGCAACAGAATTACAAAATGTGAAAAGTCAAAAAGACAGTTATGTAGCACAATTAAATGAAGAAGAAAAAAATACACAAGCTGAATTAGAACAATTTGAACAAGATAAAAGAGATATAGAAGCACAATTAGCGGAAATTGCAAGAAAAGAAGCAGCAAATTCTGGTAATTCAAATGTTTCTAATACTCCAAATAATCCAAGCGCTAGTGGATATATTAGACCAGTCGTAGGATATAGTATTACAACTGGTTGGATGGGATATGCAGGTCATACAGGTGTTGATTTTAGTGGATCAGGAATATCAGGAAAACCAGTACTAGCAGTTAAAGCAGGAACAGTTGTTACTTCAACGGCTTTGAGAAATCCAAACGGAAATTATAGAAGTTATGGAGAATATATTGTTATTAATCATCATGATGGAACTATGACATTATATGCACATGGTGCACCAGGTTCAAGATTAGTAAGAGAAGGACAATCCGTAAGTCAAGGTCAACAAATCATGAGTGTAGGAACCACAGGAAATTCAACAGGATATCATTTACATTTTGAAGTAAGAGTAAACGGAAGACCAGTTAATCCAACACCATATTTACCTTAATAAATTACTTGGATGAATTTATAAAGGAGGAAACATATGAAGAAAACATATTCTAAAATATTAGGGGGATTAATTGTTGTCATACTTTTTTTACAATTTAATGTAATGGTATATGCTAATGAGATAACTGATTTACAAAATCAGCAAGCATCTAATGAAGAAAAAATACAAGATGCGGAAAATCAAAAAGAACAAGTAACGCAAGAAAAAAGCGATGTACAGCAACAAGTCGATGAATTAAATAGCCAAATAGCAAATTATGAGAGTCAAATAGGCAATTTAGAATATAAAATTAATGACTTGAATACACAAATCACAGAGGCGGAAAATAAAATAAATGAAAAACAAGAAAATTATGATAAACAACAAAAATTATTAGAAAAAAGATTGGTTATAACATATGAATCAGGAGAAACCTCATTTTTAGATGTATTACTTTCTTCAGAAAGTTTAACAGACTTAATTTCAAACTATTACTTGGTTTCTCAAATAGCAGAAGCAGATATGAACTTAATGGAAAGTATTGAAAATGAGAAAAAAGAGATAGAAGAAGCAAAAACAACATTAGAGCAAAATAAACAAGAATTAGATAATTCTAAAGCTGAAAAAGAAAATATGTCTCAACAATTACAAATAGCTAAAAATGAAAAAAGTCAATATGTATCTCAATTATCACAAGAAGAACAAGACTTGCAAGAAGAGATAGACCAATTAACACAAGATAACCAAAAAATATTGAATGATATTCGTGTGGCACAAGAAAAATATAGAAAACAATTAGAAGAATTAGCAAATAAACAACCATCTAATAGTGGAGGTTCATCTTCAGGTGGTTCTAGTTTTTCTGGAGGAAGTTCAAGTAGTGGTACATCAAATGCAGGAGGATTTATCAGACCAGTAAATGGAGGAACTGTTACTTGTAATGGACGTTATTCAAGTGGTAAATTTCATGGAGCAATTGATTATGGTATAAGTGTTGGAACACCAGTTTATGCAGCGGCAGATGGGGTGGTACTAACAACAAACAATCTGACAACAAGTTATGGAACATATGTCGTTATTCAACATGCAAACGGATTGCAGACATGGTATGCCCATGGGACACCTGGCTCAATTTGTGTATCTCCAGGAGAAAGTGTAGTACAAGGTCAAATGATTATGAAGAGTGGAAATTCGGGAAATTCATCAGGAGCACATTTACATTTTGAAGTAAGAAAAGCACCATATACATATAGTTATAGTGCTACTAAATATGGAGATGATTGTAGAGTGGATCCAAATTTATATTTTTAACAGAAAAATTTGTAAAAGCTAAGACCAGATTTTTCTTATACAATAGAAGAGGGATTAAGGAAAGGTCCTTTATCCCTTTTTTATTGAATAGGAAAAGTTGCTTTTTCTAGTCAATAAAAAAACGTTGCATTCCGTGTAACAAATCTTATACATTTCTGGTTAGATTTGTTTGGAATTTAAATTGGATTGTGAAATATAATAGATTAATAGAATCAATATTTTTGTGAAAGGAAGGAAACCAATGGAAGAGAAAAAGAGATATAAAGTATATAGGACTATCATGCTTATTATTTTAGTAGCATTTGTAACCTTTATACTAACATCAGTAGGATTTTATCAATATTTTGTAAAAGGAGATAGTTTAAATAAATATTTAACATTCATGACATCTGATGGAAGTCAAGATATTTCACAAACATTAGATACCTATCGAGCAGTTATAGATAAATATTACTTAGGAGATGTAAATGAAGAAAGTTTAAAAGAAGGAGCTGTAAAAGGATATATTGAGGGATTAGGCGATCCATATACAGAATATATTTCTAAAGAAGATATGGAAGACTACATGGAAGATACTATGGGGAATTTTGTAGGAATTGGTATTTACATGACAGAAGACCCAGAAACCAACCAAATTATGGTATTAGCGCCAATAAAAGGTAGTCCAGCAGAAAAAGCAGGGATTCAACCAGGAGATTATATCGTATCTGTTAATGGAGAACCATGTACAGCAGATGATATGACAGTTATTTCAAACAAAATAAAGGGAGAAGAAGGAACAACTGTCAAATTACAAATCCTAAGGGGAGAAGAAACATTAGACTTTGAAATTGCAAGAGAAAATATTATTGTTAATCCAGTAGAAGGAGAAGTATTGGAAAACAATATAGGATATATCGAATTTTCTTCATTTGATGAGAACACAGCAGAAGAATTTAAAACAAGATTTGAAGAATTACAAGCACAAGGAATTACCTCTTTAATTATTGATTTAAGGAACAATGGTGGAGGAATTGTGGATGAAGCTTTACAAATAGCAGGATATATTGCAGATAAAGATTCAGTACTATTGTATGAAGTAGATAAAGATAATAACGAAATAGTAGAAAAAAATGAAAGTAATCCAATTATTAATATGCCAGTCATCATTTTAACAAATGAAAATACGGCAAGTTCTTCTGAAATATTGGCAGGAGCATTAAAAGACTTAGGAAAGGCTCGAATAGTAGGAACTACAACATATGGTAAGGGAGTTATTCAACAAATATTAACACTTCCAGATGGTAGTGGATTAAAAATAACAACAGAAAAATATTTAACACCAAATAGAACTGAAATCAATAAAGTAGGTATAGAACCAGATGAAACAGTAGAATTACCTGAAAGTGTAGAAAGTGTATTAAATGTTGATAGAAGCCAAGATACACAATTACAAAAAGCAATAGAAATGTTGACAGAATAAAAATTTAAATATATAAATATAATAAGAAAAAGAAAATAAAAGGGAATGTTAGAAAAATTCAAATTTTTTAACGCAAATCAAAACCTTTGTGAAGGGAATGAGTCGAAAAATGAATTTACCAAATAAACTAACTATATTTAGAGTCATTTTAGTACCAATTATGGTCATTATACCATTTTTTGGAATAGAAGGGAATTTATGGGGAATACCAATTACATATTTAATTATCGATTTCATATTTATATTGGCTTCATTAACAGATAAATTAGATGGATATTTAGCAAGAAGTAAGAATCAAGTAACTGCATTTGGAAAGTTTTTAGATCCGCTAGCTGATAAAATCTTGGTATTGGCAGCAATGCTAATGTTAGTAGAAATGAATAAATTACCAGCTTGGATTCCAATCATTGTATTAGCAAGAGAATTTTTAGTATCTGGATATAGACTAATTGCAGTAGAAAAAGGTGGAGAAGTAATTGCAGCTTCAAAATGGGGAAAACTAAAAACAGTTACCCAAATGATAGCCATTATTTTAGCATTTTTAGATTTACATGCATTTGGAACATGTTTTACAGGAAACTTACAAGGTGCTGATTTTGTATTAAATGTAGCAGTAACAATTATGATGATTATACAAACCATTGCCACTATTTTTTCTGGAATAGACTATATGAGAGGCATCAAAAAATATATGAAAGATTAAAATATAATTGATAGAAGCAACATAAAAATTGGCATATAGGTATATAAAAGAAATTTAGATAATAAATATAATATGGAAATAGAAAAAAATGAAATTTGTATTGACAAATTTCATTTTCTGCCGTAAGATATGGAAAGTATGAAAATACAATAAGAAAGTACAAAATAGTACGCAATTCAAGGAGGAATTACTATGGAAGAAAAGGAAGTAATATTAACACAAGAGGGGTATAATAATTTAGAGAAGGAGTTAAACTTCTTAAAAACTGAAAAAAGAGCAGATATAGCAGACAGAATAAAAGTAGCTTTAGGATTTGGAGATTTATCAGAAAATTCAGAATATGACGAAGCAAAAAATGCACAAGCAGAAAATGAAGTAAAAATAGCTGAATTAGAAAATAAATTAAGACATGCAAAAATTATAGATGAAAAAGATATAGATACAGAAACAGTTCAAATTGGTAATAAAGTTAAAGTATTAGATGTTGAGTTTGATGAAAAAATTGAATATACAATTGTTGGTTCCACAGAAGTAAACTTGGCTGAAAATAAAATATCAAATGAATCACCTTTAGGAGAAGCTCTATTAGGTGCCAAGAAAAATCAAACTGTTGAAGTAAATGCACCTGCAGGTGTTATGAAATATAAAATATTATCAATCAAAAAATAAATAAAAAGGAAAATTGGGGACGGACCCATTTTTCCTTTTTTGCCGTCCCCCGAATTTCCCTTTCTAGCATTTTAAACTTGCATCTAATGCAAGTTTTATCATATTATCTAATCCTTTTTCTCTTTCTTCAGAAGTGGCAGTTTGGGTTTCAAATCTTGAATCAACGACTGTCATTAAACAAGTTGCTTTTTTATTTAGCATTTTGGCATTATAGCATAAAGCAAAAGCTTCCATTTCTGCACTTAATGGATAAAAGTTTTGGTTATGCACTCTTTCCATAAATTTATCAAAATCTTCTTGTGTCATATATGGATCAAAACTATCATTACATATAGTATCACCTTCAATGAGGTTTACATGATTTTCAGTAGCAGTTTCTTTTATGATTTCATTTAATTCTTTGCTAGTGTCAATCAAATGACAATCATCATTATTAAATCCTAAAGCATAGGTGCTTTCTGTAAAAATAGATTTTGATAAAACAATATCAAATAAATTTAACTCAGGAACATAAGCGCCACAAGAGCCAATTCTAATAATATTTTCAACATCATAAAATTTAAATAATTCAAAAGAATAAATTCCCATACTAGGCATTCCCATTCCAGAAGCCATAACGGTTATTTCTTTTCCTTTATATTTTCCTGTATAGGCATAGATATTTCTTACTTGGTTAACTAATTTGTAATTATCTAAAAATTTTTCAGCAATATGTTTTGCTCTAAGTGGGTCACCTGGCATGATAACTGTTTTGGCAATATCTCCTAAATTTGCTTCATTATGTGGTGTAGACATAGCTTTACCTCCTATAAAATATATTTAAAAATAGTATAGCAATAACATAATGAAAAATCAAGCCAAAAGGTAGCTAAAATAAAAGAGAAAGTGGTACCGAAGTACTACTTTCTCTTTACTGGCTATGAGAAGTGAGACCATTATGGTTTTTTCAAAATTTCTCTAGACCATATATATTGTATCATATTTTACATAAAAACTCAATTTGGTTAGATTTTTCTAAGAGGTATAAAATTCCAAAAATTTACAAAAAACACTTGCAAAATATAGTTGATTATGATAGTATACATACATAGTTAATCTATATATTTTATTGTTCAAATTTTTTAGTTCTTATATTTTAATTTTCGTATTTATATTTATTTAATCCATATTTAATTTATATTTATATTTTAAAATTTTAATCATTTCATTTAATTTTAAGTCAAATTTTATTCAAAATTAAAATGTAGTTCATTTGATTATATTTTTAGTTCAAAAATTTTATTCGATTGGAGGTGAGTAGTATGATTAATACGTTAGACGAATTGTGGACAAAAATTCAAGTAGAATTTAATAATAGATTTAATGAATCAGAAGAGAAAACAGATAAAAAATTCAAAGACATGGAAACAAAGATAGACCAAAGATTCAAAGACATGGAAGATAATATAGACCAAAGATTCAAAGAATCAGAGGAAAAGACAGATAAAAGATTCAAAGACATGGAAACAAAGATAGACCAAAGATTCAAAGAATCAGAGGAAAAGACAGATAAAAGATTCAAAGACATGGAAACAAAGATAGACCAAAGATTCAAAGACATGGAAACAAAGATAGACCAAAGATTCAAAGACATGGAAACAAAGATAGACCAAAGATTCAAAGACATGGAAGATAATATAGACCAAAGATTCAAAGAATCAGAGGAAAAGACAGATAAAAAATTCAAAGTCTTAGAAGATAAGATGGATCAAAACTTTAAGAGAGTTGAAGATAAATTAGATGTTGCAACAAATACAAATATGGCTCAAATATTGAAAACATTAAATGAAACAAGAGCAGAATTAACAGAAGTAAAAGAAGGAATAACAGAAAAACTAGATGAATATATTGAAAAAAATGAATTTGAACATAAAACATTTGATTGCAGACTAGCAGACTTAGAAATAAAATATAAATATGGAAAAAATCTATAAATGTAAAAAAATATTTAATATTAAGAACGAATACATAAAATGATATAAGTAAAAATAATATAGATATAACGGAAAGAGATGCATACAAAATCCTTTTAATTCGGATAAAATGATGTAGTCTCTTTTTTTAAATACAATAAAATTAAAAAAAATGGATAAACAAAATTAGAATTGACTTTTACAGATAAACATAATATAATTTTGTCAGAAAAAAGAAAATAACTTTTGAGGTAAGTTAAAAAAATATAATCAAATACATTTTAAAGTTATTCATAAAATTCAAAGAAAGGAAGAAAACCATGATAGATTTTAAACAAACAATTGCAAAAGCCATTGCAGAAGTGGTTAACATAGATGAAAAAGAATTAGAAAGCTATATTGAAATACCAAAAGATACAAATAATGGAGATTATGCATTTCCATGTTTTCGATTAGCAAAAGAATTAAAAAAAGCACCTCCAATGATAGCAAATGACATTAAGGAAAAAATACAAATAGATGAAACAATCGTAGAAAAAATAGAAGTAGTAGGAGGTTACTTAAACTTCTATATTCAACAAGAACAAATGGTAGAAGAAGTATTAAAAGAAATAGATGTACAAGAAGAATATGGAAAATCAGAAATTGGAAAAGGAAAAAATATTGTCATTGATTATTCAGCACCTAATATTGCAAAGCCATTTCATATAGGACATTTACGTTCTACGGTCATTGGTGGCGCTTTATATAATATCTATAAATATTTGGGATACCATACAATAGGTGTGAATCATTTAGGAGATTATGGAACACAATTTGGTAAATTAATCGAAGGATATAAACTATGGGGAAAAGAATATAACATAGAAGAAGATCCAATTAATGAATTAACGAAAATATATATTCGAATTAATCAAGTATGTAAAGAAGATGAAAAAGTACTAGAGCAATGTAGGATGAATTTTAAATTACTAGAAGATGGAGATCCATATTGTACAGAAATCTGGGAAAAGTTTAGAGCATTAAGTTTAAAAGAATTCCAAAAAGTTTATGACTTATTAGGAAGCCATTTCGATTCATGGAATGGAGAAGCTTTTTATTCAGACAAAATGCCAGAAGTAATTGAAATATTAGAAAAAACAGGAAAATTAGTAGAATCACAAGGAGCTAAAATTATCGATTTAGAAGATAAAGGAATTCATACACCATGTATTATCCAAAAATCAAATGGATCAACAACATATGCAACAAGGGATTTGGCAGCTATTTTATATAGAGCCAGAACATATGATTTTGACAAAGCATTATATGTTGTATCATATGAACAAACTTTACATTTTAAACAAGTATTTGAAGTAGCAAAATTATTAGGGATAAATGAAAAGTATACAAATGGATTAAAACATGTACCATTTGGAATGGTATCATTACCAACAGGAAAGATGTCAACAAGAGAAGGTAATATTGTAAAACTAGAAGAGTTGTTAAATGAATCTATTGCAAGAGCAAAGGAAATTATTGAAGAAAAAAATCCAGAATTAGAAGATAAAGATGAAGTGGCTAAAAAAGTAGGAGTAGGAGCAGTTATTTTTAATGATTTATCAAATAGTAGAATTAAAGATGAAGTATTTGATTGGAATCAAATCTTAAACTTCCAAGGAGAAACAGGACCATATGTACAATATACTTTTGTACGTACAAAAAGTGTTTTAGAAAAAGCAGGATATATGCCAACAATAAAAGAAGTTAAATTTGATAAATTATTAGATGAATCATCAAAAAATATTATTAAATTAATATACAATTTTGAAAATACATTAATTCAAGTAACAGAAAAAGAAGAACCATCTATTTTATCAAGATATCTAATTGATTTAGCAAAAGCATTTAGTAATTTCTATAATGATAACAAAATATTAGTAGAAGATAAAGATATACAAAAT
This sequence comes from uncultured Eubacteriales bacterium, assembly GCA_949288185.1. Taxonomy (GTDB): domain Bacteria; phylum Bacillota; class Clostridia; order TANB77; family CAG-508; genus CAG-269. The sequence continues at coordinate 83,219 of CASEIZ010000008.1, forward strand.
GCTAGAGTATATTTAACATATGCGGTTGGAAAAGTATTAAAAACAGGCGCTAATTTATTAGGAATAGAGATGCCAAATAAGATGTAATTTAACCTTGGTATATACGAAAAATCTTATATATGGACAAGATAAAAATTGAGTTTTCTTATACAATAAGTGTGAAAAGGAAAAGAATGTTCAATACAAAAAGAAAAATAAAGCTAATACATCAAAAAATACCAAAAATTAACAAAAAACACTTGCAAAATATAGATAAACATGTTAGAATGCAAACATAGTTTATCTATATTTTTTTATAGGAAATTTTTATTTCAAAATTTTAATTCTTATGTAGTTTAAATCAAATTGAATTTATTCATGGTTTCAAGAATATTAATAGCAAAGTATTTAGAAATAAATTAATATTTTTTATTCGAAAGGAGGGATGTAGTATGATTGATAATTTGAACCAGTTATGGGACAAAATGCAAATAGAATTCAATAAAATAAGTCAGCAATTTGAGCAAATCGATAAAAGGTTTGAGCAAATCGATAAAAGGTTTGAGCAAATTGATAAAAGGTTTGAGCAAATCGATAAAAGGTTTGAGCAAATCGATAAAAGGTTTGAGCAAATTGATAAAAGATTCGAGCAAATTGATAAAAGATTCGAGCAAATTGACGAAAGGTTTGAAGAATATAATCAAGAAATCTTAGATATAAAGAATAATACAAAAAGTGAATTTGCAAAAGTATACAAAGTTATGGAAGAAGGCTTTAAGAAAATGGATGAAAGATTTGCAAGAATAGAAGATAAATTAGATATTATGACGAATACAAACTTAGCTCAAATATTAAACAAATTAGGTGAAACGAAAACTGAAGTAACAGAAACAAAAGAAGAATTAACTAGTAAGTTAGATAAACATATTGAAAAAAATGAATTTGAACATAAGAAATTTGATTATCAACTAGCAGATATAAAATTAAAATACAAATATAAGAATTAATACAAAGATAGTAAAAAAATAAACTATATAAAAATATAGGTAAGGAAAAAGGGAATCATATTATGGCTTTCGAATTAAGAAAAAAATAATATGTTTTCTTTTTTATGTAAAAATACAGAATTTTACAAAACAAGAAAAGGAATTTGTTAAAAAACTTGTCAAAAAATAGATAACATAGTATAATAGAAAAGAAAAAAATAAAAAAGTATACATAGGAGAGAAAAAATGAGTGGAAAACATGAAATGCCAAAAGAAAATAAATATGTAAGAAATAAAAGAAACACAAGAGAAAGAAAAATGACGGAACCAAAAGAAAGAAAAAGTAGAAGAGGATTAAAAATATTTGGAAGAATAGTATTAACATTAGTTATCATACTAGTTATACTAGTAGGAATTATTGTTGCATTTATTGGTAGTAAATTAGGAAAAATGCAACAAGTGGAATTAGATGAAACAGATTTAGGTATATCTTCACAAGTAGAAGAAAATTTATCAGAATATAGAAATATAGCATTATTTGGGGTAGATAGTAGAGATAGTAGCCTTGGAGAAGGAAATAGAAGTGATTGTATTATCATTGCAAGTTTAAATAACAAAACAAAAGAAGTAAAATTAATATCTGTATATAGAGATACCTATGTGAACATAGAAGGGCATGGACTAGATAAGATAACACATGCTTATTCTTATGGAGGAGCAGCACTTGCTGTAAAAACATTAAATGAAAATTTTGATTTAAATATAACCGAATTTGCAACAGTTAATTTTGATTCAGTAGCAGAAGCTGTTAATGCTCTTGGAGGAGTTACAATCAATGTAACGAATGAAGAATTAAATTATATAAATAACTATATAGATGAAACATCAAGAGTAACAGGCATAACAAGTAAAAGAGTGACATCAGCAGGAAAACAAACATTAGATGGTGTACAAGCAGTTGCATACTCAAGAATTAGATATACATCTGGTGGAGACTATAAAAGAACAGAAAGAATGAGAACGGTTATAGAAGCCATGATAGAAAAATTCAAAACAAAAAATATTAGTGAAATGAATCAAATTATAGATCAAATCCTACCAGAAGTATATACAAACATTACTTCAGGAGATATATTCTCCTTAATGCCAAGTGTAGCAAGCTTAAAAGTGACAGATAGTATCGGATGGCCTTATGAAACAAAAGGAATTACATTAGATAGATGGTATGGCGTTCCAGTAACATTAGAAAGCAATGTAAAACAATTACATCAAGAAGCATTTGGAGAACCTGATTATGTGCCATCAGATAGAGTAAAACAAATTAGTAACCAAATTATTCAAAAGACAGGTTATACAAATTAATGACCTTATATAATTTTAAAAATCAGAATTGGGGCAAAAGACTTAAAATAAATAAGTCAAGAAAGAGAAAAAATGAAAATAAATATATTAAGGATTATATTAATAATCTTATTGTTATGTACATTTTTTGTAATATTCGGATTTTCCAGTCAAGATGGAGAAGCTTCTGGAGGACTTAGTAGAAATATAACCAATAAAATATTACAAATTTCTAATAAATATAATGCTTTGGGGCAAGAAGAAAAAGAACAAATAGCTAATAAAACGGAAAAGATAATAAGAAAAGTAGCACATTTTTCAATTTATACAGTAGTGGGACTATTGTTAATGGGGCTATTAAGTACATATAAAATAAAAGAAAATTGGAGAATGATACTTTCTATTTTACTAGGAATGATATATGCAGTGTCAGATGAAATACACCAATCATTTATACCAGGGAGAACTCCACAAATAACAGATATATATATTGATACATTAGGTGTTATATTAGGAATATTATTAATTTTATTAGGTATAAAGATATATGAACAAATATTACAAAAATATTACAAAAAGTGTCAATAAATGTCATAAAAAATATGTTGAAAAAAAATATATACTGTAATATAATAATTCTGTAAAAACGGAAGAATAAATTGTGATTATGGGGGATAAAAATGGATGTAAAAGATGATATATTATTTTATGAAAATAGTAATATAGAAGATTTAGAATTAGTAAAAGGGAAACAAAAAAGAAATAGTATAAAAAGAATAGAAGGAGGACTTAAGAGAGGAATTGATATCTTAGGTGGTATTTGTGGTACGCTTTTATTAATTCCACTAACAGTTATTATCTGGATAGCAAATAGATTAGCAAAAGATAATGGTCCGATTTTTTATACACAAACTAGAATAGGAAAAGATGGGAAATTATTTAAGTTGTATAAATATCGTTCAATGGTTGTTGGGGCAGATGAAATATTAAAAACATATCTAGAAGAAAACGAAGAGGCAAGAAAAGAATATAAAAAATATAAAAAATTAAAAAATGATCCAAGAATAACCAAAATAGGAAAAATTTTAAGGAAAACCAGTTTGGATGAATTTCCACAATTTATTAATGTATTAAAAGGAGATATGAGTTTAGTAGGACCACGCCCATACTTGCCAAGAGAAAAAGAAGAAATCAATGGATTTTTTAAATACATAACATCTTGTAGACCAGGTATTACAGGTTTATGGCAAACAAGAGGAAGAAGCAATACAACTTTTACAGATAGATTAACAATGGATATGGAGTATTACTATAACCATTCATTAAAACAAGATATTAAATTAATATATAAAACTGTAAGAAATGTAGTAAAAAAAGAGGGAGCTATATAAATTTTAAATACATTTTAGAGAGCGTGTTAATGATATGAAAAAAAATAAAAAGTTAGAAGAGATAAAGATTTGTTTAGTGGGTTCTAGTGGAGGACACTTAACACATTTGTATCAATTAAAAAAATTCTGGGAAAATAA
>CASEIZ010000009.1 GCA_949288185.1 uncultured Eubacteriales bacterium
AGGAGAAAATCTAAAGAAAGAAGAGATTTTCAAAGCTAAAGAAGAAATTATGAATAATAGAAAAGAATTGGATCAAGAGATTAAAGAAAGAAGGGGCGAAGTACAAAAACAAGAAGCAAGACTAATTCAAAAAGAGGAAAATTTAGAAAAGCGTGCAGAAAATTTTGAAAAGAGAGAACAAGAATTAGAAAAAGAAAGACAAAATATTGAAAAGGAAAAAGAAGAATTAGAAAAATTACATGAACAAGAAATGGTCGAACTTCAAAAAATTGCATCTTTAAGCAAAGAAGAGGCAAAACAAAGATTACTTGCAGAAATGGATAAAGAGATTACAGCAGAAAAGGCAACATTAATTAGAGAAAAAGACCAAAAAGCAAAAGAAGATGCAAATAAAAATGCGAAGGAAATTTTATGTTATGCAGTACAAAAATGTGCAGCAGATCATTCACAAGAAACAACAGTATCAATTGTTCCACTTCCTAATGATGATATGAAAGGAAGAATTATTGGTAGAGAAGGAAGAAATATAAAAGCATTGGAAACATTAACAGGAATTGATTTAATAATCGATGATACACCAGAAGCTGTCGTATTGTCAGGTTTTGACCCATTAAGAAGAGAAGTTGCAAGAATTGCATTAGAGAAACTAATTGATGATGGAAGAATTCATCCAGCAAAAATTGAAGAAATGGTAGAAAAAGCTAAGGAAGAATTAGATGCAACCATCAAAGAAGAAGGAGAAAGAGCTGTATTAGAGACAGGTGTCATTGGACTACATCCAGATTTAGTGAAACTAATTGGAAAATTAAAATACAGAACGAGTTATGGACAAAATGTATTAAACCATTCAATAGAAGTTTCAAATTTAGCAAGAATTATGGCAGAGGAATTAGGATTAGATGCAAAACGTGCTAGAAGAGCAGGTTTACTACATGACATTGGAAAAGCATTAGATCATGATATGGAAGGAACTCATGTAGAAATCGGTGTAGAAGTATTGAAAAAATACAAAGAAAATCCATTAGTGATTAATGCTGTGGAGGCACATCATGGAGATGTAGAACCTCAAACTTTAGAAGCTGTTTTAGTACAAGCAGCAGATGCTATATCAGCATCAAGACCAGGTGCTAGAAGAGAAACATTAGAAGCATATATTAAAAGATTACAAAATCTTGAAGAAATTGCAGATTCATTTGATGGGGTTGAGAAATCTTTTGCTATACAAGCTGGTCGTGAAATTAGAGTTATGGTAAAACCAGAAAAGATTTCAGATGACCAAATGACAATTTTAGCAAGAGATGTTTCTAAAAAGATCGAAAATGAAATGGATTATCCAGGACAAATTAAAGTTAATGTTATTAGAGAAATAAGAACAGTTGATTATGCAAAATAAAAATATAATCGACAAAGAATTAAATAACTAAAAAGAACCTAGCTTAAAAGCTGGGTTCTTTTTGTTGCTTCTAGGGTCTGATAATTACTCTTTCAGAGAAATCAAAATTTTTAAGTTTTCCATAGACAAGAATATATACCCTTCCTGCAGTTGTAATTCTATAGCATTTGAATTCATTATATCTCCAGAAAAGGAAACAACAGTCAAGTTGTCCTCATCATCAACTGGCAATGATATTATACTATAGGATTTTAACTTTTCAGCTGAGGAGCTTAGCAACTCCCGTAATTTTGTAAATCCGTCTTCATGAAGAAATAACTCCAATTTCACAAAGACAAATAAATCCTTTTCTTTCATAGAGTTCCTCCTTGTTGTTTTATGAAATCTTACTACAAAGCTACATGCTTATTATATTAACATAAAAACAGAGAAAAAGCAAGACTGCTATAATAGAGCTTACTCTTGCGAATTCGAAAAAAATATAGTATGATATATACGATATAAAAGATATAGAAAGAGGGAATGGGTTTGAAGATTTTAGCAGTGGGAGATATTATTGGAGAAACAGGAATTAAGGAATTAAAAAATAAATTATACCAAATTAGACAAAAAGAAGAGATTGATTTTATAATTGTCAATGGAGAGAATGCAGCAGAAGGTATGGGAATCACAGAAAAAAACTTTAATGATATTATTTCTCAAAATGTAGATGTAGTAACCATGGGAAATCATGCATGGGGAAAAAAAGATATCTTTAAGTTTATAGACCACCCTAAATTAATTAGACCAGCCAATTATCCAAAAGGGGTAGTAGGTAAAGGATATGGAATATATGAATGTAAAAATAAAAAAATAGCAGTTATCAATTTAATTGGAAGAGTCTATATAAATGTATTATCAGAAAGTCCATTTTTAGTAGTAAAAGATATTATAAAGAAAATAAAAGACAAAGTAGATATCATTATTGTAGATTTTCATGCTGAAGCAACAGGAGAAAAAATCACAATGGGATATTATTTAGATGGTAAAGTTACAGCAGTTTTTGGAACACATACACATGTACAAACAGCAGATGAAAAAATATTACCAAAAGGAACGGCATATATTAGTGATATAGGGATGACAGGAACAAAAAATTCAGCATTAGGAATGGATGTTTCTGTAGCCTTAAAACGATTTGAAACATCACTACCAGAACGATATAAAGTAGCATCAGGAGAAGGGATGCTAAATGGAGTTATTTATGATATTGATGATCAGACAAATAAAGTAAAAACGATAACAAGAATTAATGTGTAAGAAAACGTAATTTGGTTGTATAGGAAAAATCTATATAAAGTTAAAATAGAAAAGGATTTTTTCAATATATAAAAAATGTCGAATTAGTAGATTTATTGCGATGAAAACCTATAAATTTTTATAAAAAACACTTTACACAAATTTCCAGATATTGTAAAATACAAACTGTAAGAGTTGCAACAAAAAAATAAAAATTATAGGAGGCAAAAGAAAATGGAAGTTTTAAAAATTTCATCAAAATCAAATCCTAATTCAGTAGCAGGAGCAATTGCTGGATTAGTAAAAGAATCAAACAAAGCAGAAATGCAAGCAATCGGAGCAGGAGCATTAAATCAAGCGGTAAAAGCAGTTGCAATAGCAAGAGGCTTTGTAGCACCATCAGGTGTAGACTTAGTTTGTATACCTGCATTTGCAGAAGTGGAGGTAGAAGGAGAAGATAGAACAGGTATCAAATTGATAGTGGAATCAAGAGGATAGGAATAAATAACAGACTACGAAATAGTAGTCTGTTTTGTTTTTTTGTCCAATTGGGGACGTTTCTGTTTGGGACATTTTGAGGGATTTTGGGGACGGACTCAATTTTCCCTTTTTATCTATGTAAAACTAAAAAATATAGAATATAAAGTCATTACACGATTTTGTATAAGATAAATTTTCATAGAAATTCTAAAAGAAAAAAGTAAGCCTCTCTCATTGTTGCTGTAAATTTTAAGCAAAATGAGCATTCCTCACTTTTTTCTTTATAATTTCTAAATTCAAATTTAGATACGCAAAATTGCTTCATTTTTTTATATTCTATATTTTTTGTACTAAACTTTCTAAAAAGGGAAAAAAGAGTCCGTCCCCAAAATCCCGCAAAATGTCCCAAACAGAAACGTCCCCAATTGGACACTTGACAATTAGAAGATATTATGAAAAAATACAAACGATAAAAGTAAATGTATAGAATAAAAAGGAGGACTAAAAAATGGAAAAAAAGAGAGGATTTGAAATTGCAAAAGGATTTGAAGATAAACAAATAAATCTTCCGATCAGAAAAACAAAATATAGTGCAGGATATGATATAGAGGCAGCAGAAGATACAGTCATTCCAAGTTTTAAAAAAGGAGCAAATCCAACATTGGTAAAAACAGGATTAAAAGCATATATGCAAGATGACGAAGTATTATTATTGTATAACCGTAGTTCTAATCCAAAAAAGAAAGGATTAATTATGGCAAATAGTGTGGGTGTAATCGATAAAGATTACTATGGAAATCCTGATAATGATGGGCATTTCATGTTTGCCTTTTATAACATAAAAGAAGAAGATATTGTTATAAAAAAAGGTGAAGCAATTGGACAAGCAATATTTCAAAAATATTTAGTAACAGACGATGATGTAGCAGAAGGAGAAAGAGTGGGAGGATTTGGTTCAACTACAAAATAAATTCCAAAAATAAGTAAAAAAAATTCTTCTTAGAGCGATAAGGGATACAAAGAAAATATACATAAAAATTGACGGTAATGGCTTTGACTTTTACCGTTTTTTGTTGTATAATAGATATGGTTAAAAAATCCAATAAAGTTATAAAAAGGTATTGACATAACTTTATTATATTTTTTCTGCCAAATAAATAAAAATGCTGAAAGGAGTGACTTACATGTTCAATGTAGGAGACAAAATCGTATACCCAATGCACGGGGCAGGAACAATAGATGCAATAGAAGAAAAAGATATTTTAGGACAAAAACAGTCTTATTATATTTTAAAAATGCCA
>CASEIZ010000010.1 GCA_949288185.1 uncultured Eubacteriales bacterium
AACATAGATATTTTCCTTTCTTTTGTGTCGTTTTGTCAATTCACATTTTAAAGGATTATCTATGTTTTTTCAATATTTTTTAGATAAAAATTATGTAGGCATTTTTTTATATTTTGCCTACATTAATTTTACACTAACTTTCTATTTGGGACATTTTTTAGTAATTTAAATCAAAATAGATATATTAAATTTAATACATTCGTTTTTTTAAATTATTTTGTGTAAAAATGTCCCAAATAGAAACGTCCCCAAATAGACACTCTTGACTTTTCAGGGATTTTTCTGTATAGTATTAACAGATTAAATTAAAGGAGGAAACCATGAAACATTTAATTGATATCAAAGATTTATCAGTAGAAGAGATTGACGAACTTATAAATGTAGCCAAAGACATTATGGCAAACAAAGAAAAATATGCCAAAAAATGCGAAGGAAAAAAATTAGCAACTTTATTTTATGAACCAAGTACAAGAACAAGATTAAGCTTTGAAGCTGCTATGTTAGATTTAGGAGGAAATGTATTAGGATTTTCTTCTGCTAATACAAGTTCTGCTTCAAAAGGAGAAACTGTTGAAGATACTGTTAGAATGGTAGGAGGATATGCAGATATTATCGCTATGAGACATCCAAAAGAAGGTGCACCATTCGTTGCTTCTATGAAAGCAGAAGTACCAATTATTAATGCAGGTGATGGAGGTCATTGTCATCCAACACAAACATTAACAGATTTATTAACTATTCATTGTGAGAAACACAGATTATCTGATTTAACAATAGGTATCTGTGGTGATTTAAAATTCGGAAGAACCGTTCATTCTTTAATTACAGCTATGTCAAGATATAGCAATATTAAAATCGTTTTAATTTCACCAGATGAATTAAAATTGCCAGATTATGTAAAGACAGATGTGTTAGAAAAACATCATATGGAATATGTAGAAACCAATAATATGGAAGAATATATGTCAGAGTTAGATATTTTGTATATGACAAGGGTACAACAAGAAAGATTCTTCAATGAAGAGGATTATATTAGATTAAAAGATTATTATATCTTAAATGAAGAAAAGTTAGAAAATGCTAAAAAAGATTTATGTATTATGCACCCATTACCAAGAGTCAATGAAATAGCAGTAGAAGTGGATGATGACCCAAGAGCATGCTATTTTAAACAAGCAAAATATGGTAAGTTTATTAGAATGGCATTAATATTAAAACTACTAGAGATAAAATAACGAAAAAGTTTTTGTTATATGAAAATTTTAAAATTGATTTTGAAAAAGAAAGGAAAAGAAGTCAATGAATATAGATAGTATAAAAAATGGATATGTAATAGACCATATAGAACCAGGAAAAAGTTTTGAAATATATAATTACTTAAATTTAGGAGAATTGGATACCTCTGTTGCGATTATCAAAAATGCAAAGAGTAATAAAACAGGAAAAAAAGACATCATAAAAATTGATGAAAACTTAGATATCAATTTAGATATATTAGGATATTTAGATCCAAAGATTACAGTAAATAAAATAAAAGATGGAAAGATTATAGAAAAATTCCATCCAGAACTTCCAGAAAAATTAGTAAATGTTGTGAAATGTAAAAATCCAAGATGTATTACATCAATAGAACAAGAATTGCCACATATTTGTGAACTAACAGATAGAGAAAATGTGGTATATAGATGTAAATATTGTGAGGAACAAGTAAATAGATAAAAAAGCATGCATAACGAAATCAAAGATTTCTATGCATAAATGTGAAGACTGCTACGCAGTACTTCACAAATATAAGAAATTTAAAAGTAGGGAAGGAAGATATTTAAATGAAATTATTATTAAAAAATGGACATGTAATAGATTATAAAAATAAATTAGATGACAAATATGATATTCTTATTGAAGATGACAAAATTGTAAAAGTTGAAAAAAACATTAGTGAGACAGTAGATAAGGAAATAGACTGCACAAATTTAAATATTATACCTGGAATGATAGATATACATTGTCATTTAAGAGAGCCAGGAGGAGAACATAAAGAAACAATTGAAACTGGTTCAAAAAGTGCTGTTGCAGGTGGGTTTACAACTATTTGCCCAATGCCAAACACAAAACCAACACCAGACAATGTAGAAACATTAACATATATTATAAATGAAGCCAAAAGAGTAAATTTATGTAATGTGTTACCATATGCATCTGTTAGTAAAGGAGAAAAAGGAGAAGAATTAGTTAACTTCGAAGAATTAAAAAAAGCAGGAGCCATTGCATTTTCTGATGATGGTATGCCAGTTGTGAATAGTAGAATGATGAGACAAGCTATGATAGAAGCAGATAAATTAGGAACATATGTGGCATCACATTGTGAAGAAAAATCTGTATCAGCAGGTGCAATTAATGCAGGACCAGTAGCAGATCAATTAGGCGTACAAGGTGTATTACCAGAAGCAGAAGAAATTATGGCAGCAAGAGAAATTGTGATATCAGAAACCAATGGTGTCAGAGGACATATTTGTCATATTAGTACAAAAACAAGTAAAAATATGATAAGAGATGCGAAAAAAAGAGGAGTCAAAATCACTTGTGAAACTTGTCCACACTATTTCACTCTTACAGTTGACGAAGTATTAAAATCAGGAACAAATGCCAAAATGAATCCACCTTTAAGAGAAGAAAAAGATAGACAAGCGATTATCGAAGGATTAAAAGAAGGAACGATTGATTGTATCATTACAGATCATGCACCACATGCAGAATCAGAAAAAGATGTAGAACTATCAAAAGCACCAAATGGAATAATCGGATTTGAAACAGCACTACCAGCTGAAATTATGAACTTAGTAGATCCAGGACATATTGATTATCTAAACTTAGTAAGACTTACTTCATATACACCATCAAAATTATTACATATTGACAATGAAAAAGGTGCTATCGAAGCAGGTAAAATGGCTGATATTACTATATTTGACCCAAATGAAGAATATGTATATACAAAAGAAATGATTGTTTCTAAATCAAAAAACAGTCCATTTATCGGAAAAAAACTAAAAGGAAAAGTAAAATACACAATCGTAAATGGAAGAGTTGTATATGAACGTTAGGGACGTGCCAAATCGTTCAAAAATTGAACGATTTGACCTGTCCCCAATGTTCAAAAAATGAACAAAAGGGACAGACCTATTTGAAAGATTTGATTTGTATTTGATATAAAAGAAAAGGAGAGAGAACCTTGGAAATAATATTTATACAATATCCAAAATGTTCTACTTGTAAAAAAGCAAAACAATGGTTAGAAAAAAATAATATCTCATTCCAAGATAGAAATATTGTTTCAGAAACACCGACAGAAAGAGAATTAGAAACATGGATACAAGAAAGTGGATATGAGATTAAGAAGTTTTTTAACACAAGTCGGACTAAAATATAAAGAGTTGAATTTAAAGGAAAAATTACCAACCATGTCAGATAAAGAAAAAATAACATTATTGGCATCTGATGGGATGCTAATTAAAAGACCATTATTGATAACACAAGAAAAAATATATGTTGGTTTCAAAGAAAAAGAATGGGAAGAACTAACAAAATAAGAAAGGTGTATATTACTGAATTTAGAGATTTCAACCAATAGATGTGAAGTCAGCAATTTAGAAAGGAATGAATTTGAAATGATAAACGCAATGGACAAATTAATTGATAAAATCAAAGAAACCAATAACCCAACAGTTATGGGATTGGATCCTAGATATGAAATGATACCAGAATATATTAGAAATAAATATGAAGAAAACTTAGAAGGAGTAGCAAAAGCAATTGTAGAATTCAATAAAGCATTAATTGATGCAACATATGATATCATACCAGCGGTAAAACCACAAATTGCATTTTACGAAATGTATGGGTTAGAAGGAATGAAAGCTTTTGAGGAAACCTGTCAATATGCAAAAGAAAAAGGTATGATTGTCATAGCAGATATTAAAAGAGGAGATATTGGAAGTACTGCAAAAGCATATTCAAGTGCTTTCTTAGGAAAGACGAAGATAGGAGAAAAAGAGGAAAGCATTTATGATGTGGATTTTGTAACAGTAAATCCATATTTAGGAATTGATGGAGTGAAACCATTTATAGAAGATGCACAAAAATATGGAAAAGGTGTATTTATTCTTGACAAAACATCAAATCCATCTTCAGGAGAACTACAAGACTTAACATTAGAAACAGGAGAAGAAGTATACACAAAAGTTGCAAAACTTGTGGAAGAATGGGGAAAAGATTTAATAGGAAAATATGGATATAGTAGTATTTCAACAGTGGTAGGAGCAACATATCCAAAGCAATTACAAGATTTAAGAAAATTAGCGCCACATACTTTTTTCTTAATACCAGGTTATGGAGCACAAGGAGGAAAAGCAGAAGATATAGCTTTGGGATTTGATAAAAATGGAATTGGCGGAATTGTTAACAGCTCTAGAGGATTAATGTGTGCATATAAATCTGATTTATGGAAAGATAAATATACAGAAAAGGATTTTGCAAAAGCAACAAGAGCGGAAGCTATTAGAATGAGAGATGAATTAAATCAAGCAATCAAATAGAAAAAGGAAGAAGTATTATCACAGGAAGAAGTGAAAAATATGAAACCAGGTAAAGATTATATAGGTGTAGGTTGTCGGAGCATTTATCATAAATGAAAAAGGACAATTGTTATTACAACAAAGAAACAAAGAACCAGAAAAAGGGTATTGGAGTATACCAGGCGGAAAATTAGAATGGATGGAAACTTTTGAAGATGCAGTCAAAAGAGAAGTAAAAGAAGAATGTGGCGTGGATATAAAAGTAGAAAAACTATTAGGAATTTGTGACCATATTGTTGAAAAAGAAAACCAACATTGGGTATCCCCAAGCTTTTTGTGTAAAATCACAGAAGGAGAACCTAAAATTATGGAACCAACAAAACACATAGATATGCAATGGTTTGACTTACATACATTACCAGAGAATTTAACAATCACAACGAAACATGCAGTGAGAGCTTATACAAAAACACATGTTAATGAAAAACAAAAATAGATTAAAGGAGGTAAAACATGCCAAATCAAGTATTAGCAAAGTTAGTACAAAAAGAAGAAATCATTAAAGGAATCTATAAATTTAGTGTAAAAGCAAGTGAAATTGTAGAAGATGCGAAACCAGGAAATTTTATCGAAATCAGAGTAACAGACCAAGTAGAACCATTTTTAAGAAGACCAATTAGTATCTATAATTTAGATAGAAAAAATGGAATTCTAGAATTTATTTTCCAAGTAAAAGGAAAAGGAACAGAGTTATTATCTAGAAAAGAAATTGGAGATAAAATTGATATTATAGGACCATTGGGATATGGAACATTTAAAACAGATAAATATAACAAATTAGCAGTTATCGGAGGAGGAATTGGAATATTCCCATTATATGAACTTTCTAAAGAAGCAAAAGCTGAGAAAAAAGAAGTACATTGCTATTTAGGATTTAGAAATCAAGATTTTGTTATGTTAGAAAAAGAATTTGAAGAAGTAACAGATAATTTAGTTATTACAACAGATGATGGAAGTTATAAAAATAAAGGATTTGCCATTGACTATTTGATGGAAGATATGAAAAAAGAACAATATGATTGTATCTATGCTTGTGGACCATTACCTATGTTAAAAGCAATCCAAAAATATGCTAATGAAAATAACATTGAATGTCAAATATCTTTAGAAGAAAAAATGGGATGTGGATTAGGTGTGTGTTTAGGATGTGCAGTAAAAACAGCTAAAAGTCCAAAAGATGCACCAGAATATTTCCATGTTTGCAAAGGTGGACCAGTATTTAATGCAAGAGATGTAGAAATATAAAGAAAGGAATTAAAATGCCAGGATTTACAATACATATTGCTATAGCAAAAGAATATGCAAAAAAGCATGAAAAAGAAATCAAAAACATAGATGAATTTGTAGAAGGAACAATTGCTCCAGATTATATTCCGATAGAAAATAAAGATATTAACAAGAGTCAAACACATTATGGAATTTGGGGAGATTGGTCAAAAGACGATCAAGAAATTCATTTACAGGCATTTTTGAAAGATGAAAAAGTAGATTTAAACCGAGAGTATTGGAAAGGATATTTTATCCATCTATTAGCAGATGATTATTTTGATAGAATCTATTTTAGACAAGAAGCAAAACAAGCAAAAGAAAATCAAGACACATTTCATAATGATTATGATTGTTTGAATACAGAAATAATAAAAAGATATCATGTAGAACCTAAGGAAAAAATAAAAAAATATATGAAGCAAATAGAAGAAAAAACTAAATATTTGCAACTAGAAAAAATCATACAATTTATTGAAGAAATGTCAAATATAGATTTAGAAAAACAAGTAGAATTGATAAAACAAAAAGAATGGAGGGAATGAGAAGTATGAATACGAAAGTAAATTTTGCAGGAATTGAAATGAAAAATCCAGTAACGGTTGCATCTGGTACATTTGGTTATGGAAGAGAATATGCTGACTTTTTCGATTTAGGAAAATTAGGAGCGATTATTACAAAAGGAACTTCTTTAAGACCAAAAAGTGGAAATAAGCCATCAAGAGTATGTGAAACACCAAGTGGAATGCTAAATAGTATAGGACTTCAAAATCCAGGAGTAGAATATTTTGCCAATAATGATTTACCATTTTTAAGAAAGTTTGATACAAAAATCATTGTGAATGCATGTGGAAGTTCCATTGATGAATATGTAGAATTATGTAAGATATTAAATAACCTAGATATTGATGGTGTAGAATTAAATTTATCTTGTCCAAATGTTAAAGAAGGTTGTATGGCTTTTGGAAATACCTATGAAGGTGTGAAAAAAGTGACAAGTGAAGTAAGAAAAGTATTAGACAAACCATTGATTGTAAAATTAACACCAAATGTAACAGACATTGCAGGAATAGCAAAAGGAGTAGAAGATGGTGGGGCAGATGCAGTTTCTTTAATCAACACATTATTAGCCATGAAAATTGATATTTATAAAAGAAAACCCGTACTTGCTAATAATACAGGTGGTTTATCAGGACCAGCGATTAGACCAGTTGCTGTTAGAATGGTATATCAAGTAGCACAAGCAGTGAATATTCCTATCATGGGATTAGGTGGAATTGTATCTGGAGAAGATGCTATTGAATTTATGTTAGCAGGTGCAACAACAGTTTCAATCGGTGCTGGTAATTTCATAGATCCATATACAAGTGTGAAAGTTATTGAAGGAATTGAAGAATATATGAGAAAATGTAATATAGATGATATTAATGATATTATTGGAAAAGTGGAAATGAATTAAAAAAATATATATGAAAAAAGGGGATTATATGAAAAAATCAAAAAAAATTATCATTGCAATTTTTTCAATTATATGTATCATATTAATAGTAGCCATGGGATATAAAATTTATGAATATTGTATTGAATTTCGATTGGACAATACGAATAAATATAAAGTTACAACAGATACAAGATTCTTAACAATGAGAAATGATGGTGGTTCACATGAAAATATATATTATGGTATTGATTTAGAAAACAGACAAGTTATCAAATATTCGGAATATATAGATGCTAATATGAGTCATATATTTCATATAAATAGTAGAACAATTGAATTTAATAAAAATTTAACAGAAAATGATGTAAGTGAATTAAAAGAATTATTAAGCAATACATCTTTAGAAACGTATCATAAAGATTATCAAAAAGAAAAAGAAGAACAAAGCATAGAAAGAAGTATTGACAAAGGACTTAATCCAAAATATATTTCTTCATCATATTATTATACAGTTGAAAATATGAATTATGGAGAAATAAAGGTATATGGTGACAGTTTCAAAGAAGCATTTTTAGATATAGTAGAAAATTAGCAAAATGATAATATGAAACTAAAATTTTATAGTAAAATAGGAAAGAATACTTGAAAAGTATTCTTTTTTGGTATAGAATAAGAAAGGTCGAGAGAGACTAAAAATAAAAGTCAAAGACTTTTAAATATAAAGGAGGAATTATTATGTCAGTAAAACTAGGAATTAACGGTTTTGGAAGAATTGGAAAATTATCATTCCAAGCAGCATTAGCAAAAGAAGGAGTAGAGGTTGTAGCAGTAAACGATCCATTTGTTACAGCAGACTACATGGCATATATGACAAAATTTGACACAGTACACGGAAGATTTAATGGAACAATAGAAGAAAAAGATGGAAATTTAGTAGTAAACGGAAAAGAAATAAAAGTATATAATGAGATGGACCCACACAACATCCCATGGGGAGAATTAGGTGTTGAATATGTATTAGAATGTTCAGGAGTATTTACAACTATGGAAAAAGCACAAGCACACTTAGATGCAGGAGCAAAACAAGTTGTTATCAGTGCTCCATCAAAAGATGCACCAATGTTTGTTATGGGAGTTAACAATACAGAATATAAACCAGAAATGAACATTGTATCAAATGCATCATGCACAACAAACTGTTTAGCACCACTTGCTAAAGTTATCAATGATAAATTTGGTATTACAGAAGGATTAATGACAACTGTACATGCTACTACAGCAACACAAAAAACAGTTGATGGCGCTTCTAAAAAAGATTGGAGAGGTGGTAGAGCAGCAGCAGCTAATATTATCCCATCTTCAACAGGAGCAGCAAAAGCAGTTGGAAAAGTTATCCCTTCATTAAATGGAAAATTAACAGGTATGTCATTCAGAGTACCAACAGTTGATGTTTCAGTTGTTGACTTAACATGTAATTTAGCAAAACCAACAACATATGAAGAAATTTGTAAAGCTATGAAAGAAGCTTCTGAAAATGAATTCAAAGGAATCATCGAATATACAGATGAACCAGTTGTATCTTCAGACTTCATTTCAGATCCACATACATCAATTTTTGATGCTTCAGCTGGAATCATGTTAACAGATACATTTGTAAAATTAGTAGCTTGGTATGACAATGAATGGGGATATTCAAATAAATTAGTAGACTTAGCTTGCTATATTGCATCTGTAAAATAATAAGAAATTAATAAAGAATAAAAGATAACTTCTTTAATTTTAGATTAAAGAAGTTATTTTTGTATATAATAATAAAAAATGATAAGAAAAAATTATTGATTTTACCACTTGAAAACTGGAAAAAAATGCTATACAATAGAACTGTTGAGAAAGAGAACTGCATATCATTTGTTGCAGTAAAGAAAGGGAGGATTCATTATGAATAAGAAAACAGTAAAAGATATTGATTTGAAAGGAAAAAAAGTATTTGTAAGATGTGACTTTAATGTACCAATGGACGAAAATCAAAATATAACAGACAATACAAGAATTGTAGCAGCATTACCAACTATTAAATATTTATTAGAACAAAATTGTAAATTAGTATTGGCATCACATTTAGGAAGACCAAAGGGAGAATTTAAACCAGAATTTTCATTGGCACCAGTTGCTAAAGAATTATCAAAATTATTAGGACAAGAAGTTATCATGGCAAAAGATGTTATTGGTGAAGATGCTTGTGAGAAAGCTGCGAACTTAAAAGAAGGAGAAATCTTATTACTTGAAAATGTAAGATTTCATAAAGAAGAAACAGATAATGATCCAGAATTTTGTAAAAAATTAGCTTCAATGGCAGAAGTATATGTAAATGACGCTTTCGGAACAGCTCATAGAGCACATGCTTCAACAACAGGAATTGCTAGTTACTTACCAGCAGTATCAGGATTTTTAATTGAAAAAGAATTACAATTCTTGGGAAATGCAGTTAATAATCCAGAAAGACCATTTGTCGCTATTTTAGGTGGAGCAAAAGTTTCTGATAAAATTGGTGTTATTGATAGTTTATTAGAAAAAGTAGATACATTAATGATTGGTGGAGGAATGGCATATACATTCTTTAAAGCACAAGGCTATGAAGTAGGAAATTCAATTTGTGAAATGGACAAACTAGATTTAGCAAAAGAAGCTATGGAAAAAGCAAAACAAAAAGGTGTTAAATTATTGCTTCCAGTAGATACAAAAGTAGGAAAAGAATTTAAACCAGATACAGAAAGCAAAATTGTAAGTTATACAGAAATTCCAGCAGATTGGGAAGGATTTGATATTGGACCAGAAACTATCAAAATGTTTGAAGATGAATTAAGAAAAGCAAAAACAGTTGTATGGAATGGACCTTTAGGATTATTTGAATTTGATCAATTTGCTATTGGAACAAATGCGATTGCGAAAGTTTTATCAGAAATCGATGCTACAACAATTATTGGTGGTGGAGATTCAGCAGCTGCTGTTAAGAAAGCAGGATTAGAAGATAAAATGACACATATTTCAACAGGTGGAGGAGCTTCCCTAGAATTCTTAGAGGGAAAGAAATTACCAGGAATTGAAGCTTTAATGGATAAATAAAATTCTCAAACGAAATCATACGAAAAAACAAGGAGAATACTTGAAAAGTATTCTCTTTTGTTATACAATAGTACTGTCCGTAGTGGCGTATAATAATGTTATATTCACAAAAGAATTAAAAAGGCATTATTATATATATAAAGGAGGAATTTTTTATGAGAAAAAAAGTGATTGCAGGAAATTGGAAAATGAATATGCTTCCAGACGAGACCATTAAATATATTGAGGAATTATCAAAATTAGTAAGTGAAACACAGAATGAGGTTATTTTATGTGTTCCATTTACTGATTTATTTTATGCCTTATTAACAGCACAAAATACCAATATTAAAATTGGTGCACAAAACATGCATTTTGAAGAAAAAGGTGCTTATACAGGAGAAGTATCAGCCAAAATGTTAAAATCAATTAATGTAGAATATGTCATTATTGGACATTCAGAAAGAAGACAATATTTTAATGAAACAGATGAAAGTGTTAATAAAAAGATAAAAGCAGCATTTACAAATGGATTAAAACCAATTGTATGTGTAGGAGAAACATTAGAACAAAGAGAAGCTGGAAAAACGGCTGAAGTCATTACAAAACAAACAGAATTAGCATTAGAAGGATTAACAAATGAGCAAGTAGAAAACACAATTATAGCTTATGAACCAATTTGGGCAATTGGAACAGGAAAAACAGCAACAAGTGAAGATGCAAATAACTCAATCAAAGATATCCGTAAGAAAATTGCCGAAATTTATGGACAAAATGTAGCAGATAGAGTTATAATACAATATGGTGGAAGTGTAAAATCTAAAAATGCAAAAGAACTATTCACTATGTCTGATATAGACGGAGGATTAGTTGGAGGAGCAAGTTTAGATCCAGAAGAATTTTCAAAGATTGTTAACTTTGATAAATAGGATTAACCTTGTTATATACGAAAAAATCTTATATAGGGTCAAGATAAAAGTGGATTTTTTCTATATAATAAATAAAACACTTTAAATCTTAGAGAAAAGGATGGTAGATTATGAAAGATAAATTAACAATGCTAATGATATTAGATGGTTTTGGAGATAATCCAAATAAAGATGGAAATGCTATTAAATTAGCAAAAACACCTAATATTGATAGACTAATGAAAAAATATCCAAATACAGAAATCTATACAAGTGGATTACATGTAGGATTACCAGAAGGACAAATGGGAAATTCAGAAGTAGGACACACGAATATTGGAGCAGGAAGAATTGTATATCAAGAATTAACGAGAATTACAAAATCAATAGAAGACGGAGATTTCTTCTCAAATCCAGAATTTATCGCAGCTATAGAAAATTGTAAAAAATACAATTCTAAGTTACATATTTTAGGATTGGTATCAGATGGAGGTGTACATAGTCATAATCGTCATCTATATGGATTGTTGGAAATGGCTAAAAGAAGAGATTTTGAAAATGTATATGTACATTGCTTTTTAGATGGAAGAGATACACCACCAGCATCTGCTGAAGGATATATTGTAAAATTAGAAGAAAAAATGAAAGAGAAAAAAGTAGGAAAAATTGCAAGTTTATCAGGTAGATTTTATGCAATGGATAGAGATAAAAGATGGGAAAGAGTTGAAAAATGCTATCATGCACTTGTTAATGGTGAAGGTATAAAAGCAGGTAGTAGCATAAAAGCAATTGAAGATTCTTATCAAAAAGAAGTATTCGATGAATTTGTTGAGCCAACAGTTATTTGCAATGGAGAAGAACCAATTGCAAAAATTGAGAAAAATGATTCTGTTATTTTCTTCAACTTTAGACCAGATAGAGCAAGAGAAATTACAAGAGCATTGGTAGATCCAGAATTTGATGGATTTGAAACAAAGAAAGATTTAAATCTATATTATGTATGTTTTACAAGTTATGATGAAACTATGCCAAATGTACATATTGCGTTTAAGAAAGAAGCTTTACACAATACATTTGGAGAATATATTAGTAAATTAGGATATACACAATTAAGAATTGCAGAAACAGAAAAATATGCACATGTTACCTTCTTCTTTAATGGTGGAGAGGAAAAACAATATCCAGGAGAAGATAGAATATTAGTACCATCTCCAAAAGTAGAAACATATGATATGAAACCAGAAATGAGTGCATATGAAGTAACAGATAAAGTATTAGAAGCCATTAAGAGTGATAAATATGACAGTATCATATTAAACTATGCCAATACAGATATGGTAGGACATACAGGAAGCTTAGAAGCAGCTATAAAAGCAGTGGAAGCTGTAGATGAATGTGTGGGAAAAGTCGTAAGTTTAGTAGAAGAAAAGCAAGGCAATTTAATTATTACAGCAGACCATGGAAATGCAGAACAAATGATAGATTATAAAACAGGAGAACCACACACAGCACATACAACAAATCCTGTACCAATTGTATTGGTAACACCAGACACAACATTGAAATTAAAATCAGGTGGAAAATTGGCAGATTTAGCACCAACTATGCTTGATCTAATGCATCTAGACAAACCAGAGGAAATGACAGGAGAAAGTTTATTAGATAAGGAATAAAAGGATATGTTAAATCACACGAAACAGATAAAAGAAATGTATGAAGAAATACAA
>CASEIZ010000011.1 GCA_949288185.1 uncultured Eubacteriales bacterium
GGAATGTGAAATTATGTCAAAAAGAGGTGGATTCCCAGGAGGAATGGGAGGATTCGGCGGAATGAATATGAATAACTTAATGAAACAAGCAAAAAAAATGCAAGAGGATATGGAAAAATCACAAGCAGAATTAGCAAGCAAGGATTTTGAAGCAACAGCAGGTGGTGGAGCAATATCTGTAAAAGTATCAGGAGAAAAAATCATTAAAGAAATTAAAATACAAAAAGATGTTGTAGATCCTGATGATGTGGAAATGTTAGAAGATTTAATCTTAACATGCGTAAATGAAGCTTTAAGAAAAGTAGATAGTGCACAAGCTGATCAATTAGGAAAATTCAATATACCAGGATTTATGTAAAAATAAGAGGGATTATCGGTTTTCCGAATAATCTCTTTTATTAAATAGAAAAAACGAGTTTTTATGTTTAATAAAAAACAACGTTGCACAAATATATGAATATATAAACTAATTAAATGGAGGTACAAAATGTCATTATATTCACCATCAATAGAAAAATTAATAGAAAGTTTTGAAAAACTACCAAGTATCGGGCACAAAACAGCGGCAAGACTTGCTTTCTATATTTTAAATAGTTCAGAAGAGGAAACAAAAGAATTTGTAAATTCTATTTTAGAAGCAAAAAAGAATTTAAAATATTGTAGTCAATGTTACAACATTTCTGATACAGATCCTTGTCCAATATGTAGTAATCCGAAAAGAGATGCATCTTCTATCTGTGTTGTAGAAGATGTAAGAGATGTCATTGCTATGGAAAAAACACATGAATTCAAAGGGGTATATCATGTTTTACATGGTTCCATTTCTCCAATGAATGGTGTAGGACCAGATGATATAAAAATAAAAGAATTGTTAGCTAGATTAATGGATGGAACCGTAAAAGAAGTCATACTTGCTACCAATCCAAGAGTGGAAGGGGAAGCAACAGCCATGTATTTGTCTAAATTAATTAAACCTTTAGGCATAAAAGTGACAAGGATTGCACATGGTATACCAGTCGGTGGTGATTTAGAATATACAGATGAAATTACATTGACAAAGGCTTTAGAAGGTAGAAGAGAATTATAAATTAACATAATTTGACAAAATTTAGAAATCTGATATAATAATGATATTAAAATGCAGAAAGGGGAGTACAACATGTTAGATGACCAGAACCGGCTCACAATTTCTTTGGGACTAATGGAACACTCCAATCTAAAAGGAGCAAAGACAGTGCTCATTGCCTATGACAACAAGGAACTACTGCTTATTCCGGAAAAGGAAAAACCAAAACCGGGAGTTAGAGTCTATTGGGTGAAAGCGATTGATGAAAAGGGAAGAATTATATTTCCAGACTCGCTCGTGAAAAAATCATCTAAGTGGACGCCATGTATAGTGGATGGAGAAATCCGAGTCGAGCCTAAACCGAGATATGAATCCGAATAACATGAACGCGGTATATCTGTAGATATACCGCATTACCCGTTTAATAAAATATCACAAATATCTTTGGTAGAATGTAATTTTGCCAATTTTTTTGTATTTTCTTTCATCATTTCTAAAGTTTCTGGATGTGAAAATAAATTTTCTAAAACTTCTGTTACATTATCATCTTTCTTTATCCATACGGCAATTCCATTTTTTAATAAGAATTTTGCATTTTTTTCTTCTTGACCAGGGATTGGATTAATAATCACCATAGGTAAATGAGAAGCTAAACTTTCTGTTGTTGTTAAACCACCAGGCTTGGTAACGACTAAATCAGAAATACTCATGAATTCTGGAACTTGACTAGTATATTCAAAAACAAGAACACTATCTTTTCTTTGATATTCAGAAACAATTTTTTCAAAAGCCATTTTCATTTTTTCATTTTTTCCGCTAATTGCAATGATTTGCATATCTTTGCAATAGTTAACAAAACCTTCAAAAATTTCAACAGTTCTCGTTTTTCCTAATCCAAATTCGCCACCACCAAAAAATAGAATTGTTTTTTTATTTGGTTTTAAATTTAATTTTTCAAAAATTTTTTCTTTATTAAATTTTTTTAAAAATCTACTAGATAAAGGAATTCCTGTTGCAAATATTTTCGAATCTGGAATGCCTTTTCTTTTTAAATATTTTTTCATATTTTCGTGTGCGACAAAATAGTAGTCCGTATAATCTGAACCAACTAACCATTGGTCATGTGGAGCAAAATCTGTCATAATAGTTGCAATTTTAGTAGAGATTTTACCTTTCCTTTTCAAATAACTACACATTTGGCTCCCGAAGGGATGTGTAGAAATAATTAAGTCAGGTTGTTTTTCTCTTAGAAGTCTTAATAATTTAATGGCCATAATTTTATTAGATCTGCTAGTAATGTGGGCAAGTGGTCCCCTCTGAGCATCAGAGTAAATTCTTCCCCAAGCCCAAGGTGCTTTTTTAGCCATTTCATTATAGGCTTTTGTTGTCATTTTTTCTATGGTTTTATTGACATATTTCATACAATCAATTAATTCTACATCTATGTTTTTATCCTTATAATCATTTTTTAAACATTCATGAATAGATTTTGCAGCATTCAGATGTCCACCACCATAAGATGCATAAAAAATTAAAATTTTCATGATAATCTCCTTTTTTCAAAATAATAAGCAATTTAAATAATTCTTATTATTAAAAATTATTTTGTAGTTCAATTTTAACATAAATACAATAAAATTTCAAAAAATGGAATAAATTTTTATAAAAAAGAAAAAATAATGATAGAAAATATATCTATCCATGAATAATAAGTAAAAAATAGATAGAAAAAATATTCGTATGATGAGGTGATGATTTGAAAAATATTGTTAAAATCTTAACTATATTTATTATATTTGTGATAGCATTTGTCATTTTTGTAACATTTAGCGAAGATGATGTACAACAAAATGTGAGTTATGCAGCAAGTTCTCATACATCAGATGTTCAGTTGATGGCTAGGGCAATTAATGGAGAAGCAAGAGGAGAACCATATGAGGGACAAGTTGCTGTTGGGGCAGTTATCTTAAATCGAGTAAAGGATTCTAGATTTCCAAACTCTATTTCAGGTGTTATTTATCAATCAGGAGCCTTTACAGCAGTAGCAGATGGACAAATTAACGCACCAATTGATGAAGATTCTACAGTATATAAAGCTGCACAAGATGCTTTAAATGGTTGGGATCCAACAGGAGGATGTGTATATTATTTCAATCCAGATACAGCAACAAATAGCTGGATATGGTCTAGGCCACATGTTATCACAATCGGAAAGCATAGATTTTGTAAATAACGAAAGGAAGGAAAAGAATGAATAAATTAGTAGAATGGAAAGAAAGATTAAAAAAAGGGCATATGCTTAGTATCATTGTAGCCCTTTTAATTGTAGTTGCTATATTAGGAATTATTTTATACAAAAAGCAAAGGGAATATAGACAAGCATCAGAAAATTCATATAATATGGCATTTTATGAATTAGTAGATTATGTCCAAAATGTAGAAACATATTTAGCAAAATCATTAATTTCCACTACACCAGAACATGGAGCAGAAACATTAACCAATTTATGGAGAGAAGCAAATTTAGCACAAAGTTATTTAAGTATGTTACCAGTAGCTAGTCAAGAACTAGAAAATACAGAAAAGTTTTTAAATCAAGTAAGCGATTACAGTTACTCTTTATCTAGAAAAAATATATATAATGAAAGTTTGAGTGAAGAAGATTTGGCAAATCTTGAAGAATTGCATTCCTATAGCACAGAATTAGAAAATACATTAAACCAATTATCAGAAGATTTAAATAGTGGAAGGTTTGAATGGGGAGAGTTAACAGAAAAAGGAACAGTCGCATTTTCCCAACAAGTAGATAATATATCAAAAGAAAGTTTTAGCAATCTAGAAGAGAACTTTCATGAATATGCTGGTTTAATTTATGATGGAGCCTATTCAGAACATATGACAAGCACAGAGAAAAAAGGATTAACAGGAGAAGATATAGATGAAAACACAGCAAAAGGAATTGCAGAAGAATTTATAGGGAAAGATAAAATAAAAGAGATATTTAGTTTAGGACTATCTGAAAATGCAACCATTCCTGCATATACATTTTCAATTACAGGAAACAATGATGAAAATATTAACATTTCAATTTCTCAAAAGGGTGGACATGTCATATATATGAATACGAATAGAGAAGTAAATGCAGAAATTTTATCACAAGAAGAAGCAACACGAAAAGGAAAAGAATTTCTAGAAGATAGAGGATATAGTAGTATGCAAGAAACCTACTATATTACGCAAGAGGGGATTACAACGATTAATTATGCCTATAAGCAAGATAATGTAATTGCATATCCAGACTTAATCAAAATAAAAGTTGCTTTAGATAATGGAGAAATACTAGGAATTGAAACAACAGGATATTTAAATAATCACACAGAAAGAGATATCAGTAATGTTCAAATTACGAGTGAAGAAGCAAAAGAGAATCTAAATCCAAAATTAGAATTGACAAGTGAAGGGATGGCTATTATTCCAACAGAATGGCAAACAGAGCTCTTATGCTATGAATTTAAAGGGAAAGTAAATGATAAAGAATTTTTAGTATATATTAATGCAGAAAATGGAAGGGAAGAAGATATATTAATTATAACAGACACAGGAAATGGTGTTTTAACAATGTAGAAATAAAAGTGTCCAATTGGGGACGTTTCTGTTTGGGACATTTTATTCAACTTAAATAAAATGTCCCAAACAGAAACGTCCCCAATTGGACATCCCTTTTTAATGTCTTTTATATGTATCTTTTGATAATAATTCTGTACTTACTACTTGTCCATTTTGTTTTAAGATTCTATAAGCTTCTGAATAAGTAGAATTAGCTGTACTACCAGTTACATATGAAGAGATTTCAACTTCATATTCATTATCTGTTCTTAGACCATATATATCAAATTTAGCAATACCTCCAGAAACAGAACATACTAATTTAATAGGATAATCTCTATTATTTTTAAATTTAAAATCAATTGAACCATATACAACAGTAGCATCTCTACTTGCTGTAACATATGATGGGACAAATTGATGATTACTTCTTTCTACAATTTCCAAATTTGCATATAAAACAGCATTATATAATGTAGAGGTGATTTGGCAAATTCCTCCACCTAATCCGTCGACTACTTCGCCACTAACATATATAGGAGCTTCTTTATAGCCTGCGGCAATGGTTCTTTCCCCTACGACTTGATTGTATGAAAATGTTTCACCAGGCATTAAAACGGTACCATTAATTTTTGAAGCAGCTAGTTGTAAATTGGTTGTTCTATCTCTATCCCTTGTAGAATATGTTGTAGAATAGGTTGAAAGCATATCTGGAAATGCTTCTGTACCAATCATATTTGTCGTTACATTAGGATACAAGGTTTGTAAAGGGATTACATATTCTGATTTTTCTTCCAATAGCATCTCTTTAGCTTCATCTAAGGAAATAGCGAAATCTAAACCATTTTCAGATGGATAAACTGCAAATGGATCTTGGGTGTAATAAGCATCAACAGGTTCTTTATATATTTCAGTATAAATTTTTTCAATATTAATTTCAGAAGGTTGTTTAGAAACAGTTGCAATTTCTAAATTTCTATTTTTTAAAGTTAAATTTAAAATACCATTTTTTATATAGGTACACATTTGGTCCACATTTACAACATTACCTTCAGAACCGCGAGTCAATATTAAGTTATTACCTTCGATATAATAACCACTTTCGATAACTGTATCAGGTAATTTAGAAGAAATATCATTTAAGGCAGTTCTTAACTGTTCTTCATCTAAGGTTAATGTAAGTTCTATATCTATAGGATTCATCCATGTTTTTAGAGCAGTAAAACTATTTTCAAGTATATTGCCAGATTTACCTATTTTATATGCTTGTTCAACAGCAGAATGAACATCAAGATTCACATTAAGTGCAGATAAAGGAATACTTGTTTGATAATCGTTATGTACTAGATTGATGTTTTCTGGTAGATTTTCATTGATATAATTTTGTAAGGTTTCTTTTGCTTCTTCTGTTGATAAATTAGAAACATTAATACCTTTTATACTGACTCCAGAAATGATATTTTTATTTTGATTATTTACAAAAGTAAAAATCAAAAAAGCAATACATAGTATAATAATAAAAACCAAAACACAAATGCCAAAAATACGCATAGCATGAGAATGTGAACGTCTGTCATTTTCTGGATGATAATTTTCTACTGGGTGAAATTCTCGTTTTTCTGTATTTTTTTCTTCTTTAGGGTGAGAAAGTTTATTTTCTTCATTTGCTTCTTCTTTAGAATCTATTTTTTCTTTTTTTGTATTTTTTTTAGGAGAAGTTTCTTGTGTTTCAGCATGTACTTCTTCTTTAGGTTGTGATTCTACACCCAATATAGTAACTTTATCTATTTTTTCTTCTAATTCTGTATTTTTTGTATTCATAAAATTCTCCTTTTTTAGATGTCTTTTTTATTATATCATAATTCGTCGAAAAATTATATATCATTCACATAAAATTTATAAATAAAAAAAGGAAAAAAATAAAAAATTTGTTAAAATAATTTTTTATAAAAAAGAGAATACTAGTAATATAAAGTTGTATATACAATTTTATAACTTTAAAATTCTTAGGAGGAAATTATGTCTAAAAATCGTCATTTAATTTCTGAAAATTTAAGAGAAGAAATTGCAAAAGAATTAGGAGTATATGAACAAGTAAAAAAAGATGGAGGAAGCTGGGGGAATGTTTCTTCTAAAGATTGCGGAAATATCGTTTCAAAGGCAATAGAAATAGCAAATAGAGCAGTAGAGTAGTTTAGGATATGGATAGAATTAAAAAAATTCTATCCATATTTTTTGGCATAGTTGCAAAAAATGAAATTTAATCATATAATTCTAAAAAAGATATAGAGGTGAAAAAGATGAAAGATATAATCATAAAAGATATACTAGCATGTACTGGTGGAAAATTGATTACAGGAAATGAAAATATAATATGTAAAGAATTTTCCAAAGATACAAGAACGATAAAAGAGGGCGATATATACATAGGAATCAAAGGTGAAAATTTTGATGGAAATGTATTTTGGAAAAAAGCATTAGATAATGGCGCAATGGGAGTTATGGTTCAAGATGTAGAATTTGATAAAAATGATATAGAAGCATATCAAAACAAAGTGATTATAAAAGTAGAAGATACTTTGCAAGCACTATATAAATTAGCAAGTTATAAAAGAGATATATATAATGTACCTGTGATAGCCATTACAGGTAGTGTAGGAAAAACAAGTACAAAAGACTTAGTTGCCAATGTTGTTGCACAAAAATATAAAATTTGCAAAACAATAGGAAATAATAACAATAATATTGGAATGCCATTTACCATATTAAATGCACCAAACAATATTGAAGCATTTGTATTAGAAATGGGGATGAACCACTTTGGAGAAATTCATTTACTTTCTAAAATTGCAAAACCAAATATATGTATTATTACGAATATAGGAACTTCTCATATAGGAAACCTAGGGTCAAGAGAAAATATATTAAAGGCAAAATTAGAAATATTAGATGGTGCCAAAAATCCATATATGGTTATCAATAATGATAATGATTTATTACAAAAATGGTATGAAGAAAATAAAGACAAGATAAACATAAAAACATACGGAATCAATGAAAAAAGTGATATACAAGCAAAAGAGATTCAATTACATGAAGATGGTAGTGAATATCATATTAACTTAAACAATAAAGAAGAGAAAATAAAAGTTCCTGTTGGAGGAGAACATTTTGTACTAAATAGTTTGTGTGCCATTGCAGTAGGAGAATTATTAGATATAAAAAATCATGACATAAAAAGAGGAATTGAAACATTTTCTCTTACAAAAAATAGAATGGAAATCATAGAATTAAAAAATGACATTAAGTTAATCAATGATGCATACAATTCTAGTGTAGAATCTGTAAAGGCAAGTTTATCATATATGAACCATATGAAAGCAAATAGAAGAATTGCAGTATTAGGAGATATATTAGAAACTGGAGAATTTGCTTTAGCATTACATAAAGAGATTGGTGAAATTGTGTGTGAAAACAAAGTAGATGTTTTGATTTGTAGTGGTGAAAATGCAAGATATATAGCGGAATCTGCTAAAGAAAATGGATTTGATGAAAGAAATATATATTATTTTGAGAATAAAGAAGATATTGTGGAATTATTAAAAAAGATAACTCAAGCAGAAGATGTCATATTATTTAAAGCATCAAATGGTATGAGATTTTTTGATATAGCAGAAAAAATAAAGATAGAATTTAAATAAAGAAAATATAGTAATAAAAACAAAGGAGAGGATAGTATGAAAATAAAACTAGGACTTATTTTTGGAGGAATGTCAACAGAAAATGAAGTTTCTGTTATGTCAGCAAATTCTATTTTAAAAAATTTAGATAAAACCAAATATGATGTTTTTCCGATATATATATCAAAAAAGGGAGAATGGTATCAATATCATAACTTAGAAAATATTGAGATTAGTGAAAATATGCATCATATGAAAAAAATAGAAAACATAATGGAAAACTTACAAAATTTAGATGTTCTTTTTCCAGTATTGCATGGATTATATGGAGAAGATGGAACCATTCAAGGATTATTTGAAATATTAAAAAAACCATATGTAGGATGTGGTGTTTTAGCATCAAGTGTAGGAATGGATAAAGCCTATACAAAAGTTATTTTTGACAAAGCAAATATTTGTCAAGCACCATATATATATTTGAAAAAATATAAAGATCAATATACATATATAGACAAGGAATTTAATGAAAAAATAGTATCTTTAGAAGAGGCAGTAGATATCGTTGCAAAAGAAATCGATTTTCCAGTGTTTATAAAACCAGCAAATTCTGGTTCAAGTGTAGGAATTAACAAAGCCAAAAACAAAGAAGAATTAAAAAAGCATATAGAATATGCAGGAAAGTTTGATAAAAAGATTTTAATAGAAAAAGGAATTCTTGGGCAAGAGGTAGAATGTGCAGTTCTTGGAAATGATGATGTAATGGCATCTTGCGTAGGAGAAATAAAATCTGCTGATGAATTTTATAGTTATGATGCCAAATACCAAAATGAAAATTCAAAGACACTGATTCCAGCAAATTTAGATGAAGAAGTTGCAAATGAAATTAGAAAGCTAGCAATAAAAGCATTTAAAGCAATTGATGGGAAAGGATTGTCAAGAGTAGATTTCTTTGTAGAAGATAAAACAAATCAAATATATATTAATGAAATTAACACCTTACCAGGATTTACAAAAATAAGTATGTATCCAAAATTATTTGAAGCTGTAGGAATACCATATGAAGAATTATTGGATAAATTGATAAATTTGGCACAAAAATAAATTGTCATTAAATTATGTAATAAAAAATCCATAAAAGTATGGATTTTTTTCATTTTTATGGTATAATAAAAACACCTGATTATTGGGGAGGATGTCAAATGATTTTTAAAGATTATTATAAAATTTTGGGGCTAGAAACCAGTAGAGTTTCTATTGATGAAATAAAAGTAGCATATCGAAATGCAGCTAAAAAATATCATCCAGATGTAAATGTAGGAGATAATTTAGCAGAAGAACGTATAAAAGATATCAATGAAGCATATAGAATCTTATCTACACCAAGTTCTAAAAGAAAATATGATAGAATATGGAATTCACATAATTTAGTTAATAAACAATTTAATATGAAAGGAAAAGATTCTATTGTAAAAATGTTTTTTGGAAATATCAAGCAAAATTATGAAGAAAAAAGTGAAAAAAGAAAAAAAGAACCATTAAGAGGAGAAAATGTTGAAACAGAAATTAGTACAACCATATATGAAGCTTTTAATGGTGCAGATAAAAAAATATCCTTACGAACAGTTGATGGAAAAATGAAAACATTCACAGTAGCGATTCCTCAAGGAATAAGAGATGGAGAAAAAATAAGACTAATCGGTCAAGGAAAACCTGGAATCAATGGTGCTAAAAATGGCGATTTATTTATAAAAATCAATATAAAAGATGACAAAAAGTTTAAATTGCAAGGTTGTGATACGTATACAGACTTATTGATAACTCCATGGGAAGCAGCATTAGGTACAAGAGTAAACATTCAATCAATCGATGAAGAGACAAAGGTATATATTCCTCAAGGAATACAAAGTGGAGAAAAAATCAGAATACCAGGCAAAGGGTATAAAGACGGAAAAGGTTCAAGAGGAGACCTAATTGCAGAAGTAAAAATTATGGTACCTAAAAAGTTAACAAATGAAGAAAAGAAAATATTTGAAGAATTAAATCATGTATCAACCTTTAATCCAAGGAAAGACTAAGGAAAAACCACATATTTACATAAAATGCATATTGACAAAATATGTATTTTCATGTAAAATAAATAGTGGATGTTATATAAAATAAAACAAATGACAAGCTATGGATTAAAAAACATAGAAACGGAGGGAAAAAAATGGAGACATGGGAAGGAAAGAGCTTTAGCATTACAGATCCAAAAGGAGTAAGTACAGTAATCTATCAAATCATCAAGACTCCAAAAGAATTAATGAAGGAATATCCTAAATATGCTTTAGAAAGATTAGACTCAACAGATGAAATAAGAGGAGACATGATAAGAAAGACTTTTTATGTAGATTTTCCATCAGTAGATCAAGATGAATTGGTCATATTGTCTTTTGGAAAAGATAAAGTGGTGGTTAATACTGCTATTTTGGAAGGTAATAAAGTTTCTATCAGCAAAAAACCAATGCCTTTGAAATTTGATAGCATATATTCAGA
The DNA here is from genome assembly GCA_949288185.1 of uncultured Eubacteriales bacterium. GTDB lineage: Bacteria > Bacillota > Clostridia > TANB77 > CAG-508 > CAG-269. Next base: position 10,888 of record CASEIZ010000011.1, read on the forward strand.
AAACGAGACAGAAATAAAAGATTTTAAGTACACACCAAATCTAAAGAGACCTATTTGTGTAATTGACCCAGAAACAACAGAAGAAATAAAACCTGTACTTTATTTTGATGAAGAAACAAATGAAGTAAAAGGAAAATGTAAGTTGAAACCAAATAAATCTTATTTTGCCTTTGAAATTAGAGACAAAAAAGAGGATTAAGGGAGGAAAGTTTAAATGAGTAATACAAATTTAACAGGTACGGAATTAAATTGTTCTGAGGTAAAACCAGAAGATAATAAATTAAAAGGGAAAAAACCTGGTAATGCAACAAGAGCAAATAAATTAGGGCAAACAAATATCGAACAAGGAGTGGAATCTTTAACAATTATTGTTATGCCTTATACCATTAATTTAGATGGTGAAAGAGTAGATAAACAAGGAAAAAAATCAAAAGCAACTAAACCTTCAACAGAAATCAAAGAAGAATACACGAAATGGAAGAAGTTTAATCAAGCAAGATTAGAAGAAATGAAACAAAACTCAACAAAACAATCTGAAAATCAAATTGAATTATAGATAAACAAAAGAGTAGGTGATTTAAGGTGAATTACAAAATTGAAGGCGCAATCAGAAGAAATAGAAAAAATTTTATCATTTTTGCAATACTATGGATATTTATAGCCATAGTATTTGTTGCACCCTTAGCACATAATTATTATATTGCAAGTGTAGATGGAAGATTAGATTTAGAAATATTCATAGAAAATATAGGAAATTCTTTCATGCATCCATTTCAATCATTTGGAAGTGTATTAACAGAAGGTTCTATAGGATCATATTTTTCTATACTAATTGTTGTAAGTATTTTTTATGCATTGTTTTTCTTTATAGGATTTGTAAGGTCAGCTCCTAAAAACGAATTCTCTGATATAGAACATGGTTCTAGTGATTGGAGTCAAAGAGGAGAGCAATATCAAATATTAAGTAGAAATAAAGGGATTATTTTAGCAGAAAATAATTATTTGCCAGTAGATAAGAGAGGAAACGTAAATGTCTTAGTAGTTGGACGGATCAGGATCTGGTAAATCTGCATCATATTCTATTCCAAATGCGTATCAAATGTTAGGATCTTATGTATTTACAGACCCTAAAGGAGAATTATATGATAGAACAGCAGGTTATTTAAAAGCACATGGATATAAAATAAAAGTATTAAACCTTGTAAGACCAGAATATAGTGATGGATATAACCCATTAATGCATATATCATCAGGACTAGATGTTGACGTTATTGCAAATACTATTGTTAAAGGACAAAAAGCAGAAGGCGGAAGTTCAGATCCATTCTGGGATGACTCTGCTGAGATGTTATTAAAAGCATTAATTTACTATTTATTAGCAACCAGACCAGAAGAAGAACAAAACTTAGCAAGTTGTGCAGAATTAGTTAGGGCAGCCAATACAAATGGAGGAAATAACCTTCTTACCGAATTAATGAGTCAATTACCATATGACCACCCAGCAAGAATGAACTATAAATCTATTGAGATTGCACCAGAAAAAACGTATAGCTCTATCTTGAGTTCTTTACAATCTAAATTAGGTAAATTCGACTCAAAAGAAATTGCAGAATTAACCTCAACAGATACGATTAATTTTGAAGAAATCGGAAACGAAAAGACAGCCGTATATGTTATATCATCAGATACACACACAGCTTATGATTTCTTATTAACCATATTCTTTGCACAAATGATACAACAACTATATGATTATGCAGATCAAAATGGTGGAGCATTAAAAGAACAAACCTTCTTCATATTAGATGAGTTTGCGAACATTGGTAAAATACCTGACTTTGATAAGAAAATATCTACATCTAGAAGTAGAAAAATATCATTTAGTGTTATTTTACAAAATATAGACCAATTAGAGGCAGTATATGAAAAATCATATGAAACCATTATGGGTAACTGTGATACACATGTATTCTTAGGAAGTAACTCTTATAAAACGGTTGAATATTTCTCAAAAGCACTAGGGGAAAAGACAATTGAAAGAGATAGCATATCAATTAATAGAGATAGACAAAACTGGAAAACAGGAAAGAGTGTATCAGACCAGGTAATGGCAAGAGCACTGATGACCCCAGACGAATTGAGAAGAATGGATAATGATTTATGTATCATATATGAAAAGGGAATTAAGCCTGTAAAAGCAAATAAATTCTATTATTTCAAACATCCAATGGCAAAAGAGATGAAAAGATTAGAAATTAGCCACAATGATATTGGTGAAATCGAAAGAGGAACATGGAGAAAATATAACCCATATAATCCTTATGTACCAGAAGACGAGAAAAAAGAAAAAGTAGATAGTTTGAAAGTAGAATCTTTAGATGATTTATTTGATGATGATATATCACCTAAAGAAGAGAAAAAAGAAGAAGTAAAATCAGTAGCAAATGTGCAAGCAGAGCAAACAGTGCAAAAACAAGGAAATACATTAGATTTAAATAGTTTTGATGATGCACCGGTTCTTCCACAAGAACCTACTCAAGAAGATGATGATATATATGATTTACAAAAAGAATTAGAAGCAAAATTTGATGAATTATTTGGTCCATTAAATGAAGATGATTAATGTCCAATTGGGGACGTTTCTGTTTGGGACATTTTTATGTAAAGACACAACTGGGTATAAATTAAATTTATATTAAAGGATAAAAAATAAAGAATATAGAGCATAAAATAATTTTGTATAAACTAAAATTTTTAATGTTAAATTTAAATATGCAAAATCGTTTCATGCTCTATATTTTTTATTTTCTTATAAATTTAATTTTAAAATAAAATCACCCAATATCAACTTTACATAAAAATGTCCCAAACAGAAACGTCCCCAATTGGACAAACCAAAAAAACTTTCGCTATCTACTTGAAAAAAAACAACAATTAAGATACAATCATAACAATACAGAAAGTGTAAGAAAATAAAGAAAAGAGGAAAAAAGAAAGTATGAAATTTGTACATATAGCAGATATACATTTTGATAGCCCTTTTGTAAATTTATCAGATAGAGAAAATTTAGGGGATATCAAAAGATTAGAGCAAAGAAGAGTATTTAAAAAAGTAATTGAATATATAAAACAAAATGCTATCGATTTTCTATTTATTGCAGGAGATTTGTATGAACATCAATATATCAGAAAATCGACAATAGAATATATAAATGAGTTGTTTAAAGAAATTCCAAATACAAAAATATATATTACGCCAGGAAATCATGATCCCTATATAAAAAATTCTTATTATAACCAATTCAAGTGGAATGATAATGTGCATATATTTTCATCAAAAATTCAGAAGATAGCATTAGAAGATGTCGATATATATGGATATGGATTTGATGATTTTTACTGTACAGATTGTGGAATTGAAAATTTAGAAATAGAGGATAAAACAAAAAACAATATATTGGTGATTCACAGTACCATTGATGGAGCAAATTTAGAGGAAAAACAATATAATTCTATACCGAAAAAAGTATTAGAAGAGAAAGGATTTGATTATGTAGCAACTGGACATATTCATAAATTAGACTATCATACATATGAAAATCAAAAGATTGTATATCCAGGGTCTTTAATTTCCTTAGGTTTTGATGAACTAGGAAAACATGGAATGATTGTAGGAGAAATAAATGAAACGAATAAAGAATTAAAAACGGAATTTATACCATTAAGTGAAAATGATTTTGAAGAAATAGAATTTGATGTCACAGAATGTATTTCTAAAGATGAGTTAATTGAAAAAATAAATGATATAGATATAACAGATAATCAATTAATAAAAGTAATATTGACTGGAAAAAGAAATTTTGAAATTGATAAATATGAATTATATAAATTATTAACAAATGAAAGAGTTATAAAAATAAAAGATCATACAAGAATACAATATGATTTAGAGAAAATAGCGAATAATCATACATTAAAAGGATTATTTGTGAAAGAAATATTAAAAGAAAAAGAAAATGCAAGAGAAGAAGAATTAGAAATGATAGAAAAAGCAGTTGAGATTGCTTTTGAGGCATTGGAATAAGGAAGTAGAAATAGCTATTTCTGTATAATAAGAAAAACAGGTTAAGACAAAAGCATATTTTTCGTATAATAAAGAAAGGAATGATAAAATCCGTGAAAATACATAAATTAAAGATAAATGCTTATGGAAAAATAAAAGATAAAGAGATAGAATTAGATGACCATATAAATGTGATACATGGTCAAAATGAGACTGGAAAATCAACCATACTAAATTTTATCGTTAATATGCTATATGGTATTTCTAAAAATAAAAATGGAAAAGAATATTCAGATTTTGAGAAATATAAACCATGGGAAGGAGAAGATTTTTCAGGAAAAATAGAATATGCATTAGATAATAAAGAAGCATTTGAAGTATTTAGAGATTTCAAAAAGAAAAATCCACAAATATTTAATGAAAAAAAAGAAGACATTTCTAAACAATTTAATATTGATAAATCAAAAGGAAATGAATTTTTTTATGAACAAACGAAAATGGATGAAAAATTATTTTTATCTACGATTGTTGTTAATCAAGAACAGGTAAAATTGGAAAAGAGTGAACAAAATATATTAATACAAAAAATTGCAAATCTAGTAGGAACGGGAGATGATAATGTTTCCTATAAACGAGCGATTGATAGAATTAATCGAAGACAATTAGAAGAAATAGGGACAGAAAGGTCTAGGGAAAAGCCACTAAACAGATTATTGAGAGAAAATCAAAATTTGGAAGAAGAAAAATTAAAATTAGAAAAATACAAAAATACAAAATACGAAATTGAAGAAAACAAAAAAAATATATTAGAAAAACTTTCAAATTTAGAAACAGAACTAGAATATTTGAATAAAGTAAAAAAAATATTAGAAGAAGAAAAAATAGAAAATGAAAAAATAAAAATAAAAGAAAATATAAAAAATGAAAATAATCAAAAAATAAATGTAAATAAAAAAGAAATTTCGGACATTGAAAATAAAAATAAAAAAATATTGGAAAAAAATAATGAAAAAATAAATACACTTATAAAAAATAAAAATAAATTAAAAAATAAATTAATAATAGTATTTATTATTTTAATTTTAATCAATATTTTAATATTTGTTTTTGTTAAAAATACGATTTTTAAATATATTTTTCTTCTTACTCTCCCAATGGATTTAATTTTTTCTATTTTATTTTTGAAAAATAAAAAAAATAAAATAAAAATACTAGAAAAAGAAAATAAAAAAGAAGAAGAAAAAATAAATAACGAAAAAAATAATTATTTAAATGAAAATAAAATTATAGAAAAAAATAATAATGAATTAGAAAATGAAATAAATGAATTAAAAAATAATTTAAATACAAAAATAAATTTAGAAATTGAAAAAATAAAAAATAATTATTTAAATAAAATAAAAAATAATGAAATAATAAAAATAAATCAATTATATTATATAAATGAAGAAATTGAGAAAATACAAAAAGAATTAAATAGGATAAACATAAAATTACATGAATTAGATTTTGAAAAAGAAAATGTTGAACCGAAAATAGATAATCTAATGAAAATAGAAGAAGAAATAGTTGACAATAATGAAAAAATTGTAAACTTAAAAAAACTAGAAAAAAGTATGAATTTAGCCAAAAACTTACTAGAAAAGGCATATGAAAAAATGAAAAATACAGTTACCCCTAAGTTTACAGAGAATCTTTCTAAAAATATAGATGAAATAACAAATGGTAAATATACAAATGTTATGGTACAAGATGATAATGGATTAGTCGTAGAATTAGAAAATGGGAATTATGTTGAAGCAAATCGATTAAGTGTAGGAACAATTGACCAATTATATTTGTCTTTAAGACTTTCCATGACAGAAGATTTATCAAAAGAAAAAATGCCAATTATGTTAGATGAAGCATTTGCATATTATGATACGAAAAGATTAGAAAACATATTAAAATATTTGGCAAACACATATCCAGATAGACAAATTATCTTATTTACTTGTACAGAAAGAGAGAAAAATATATTTAATGAATGTAATATTCCGTATCATTTTATAGAGTTATAAGAAATTTAAATTTGTTGTATAAGAAATGTAAAATTAGCAAAAACGAAATTTTTTATTGCCATAGATAATAGGGACCTGAGGTATTAGGACCACAATCTTTGCTGGCTAGTTCGAATCAGGTTCTTATTACAAAAATAAAAGGGGGAAAATTTGATGAATTTTAATATAAAAGATTTAGATATAAAAATAAGAGGAAATGATAAAAAAGAAATCTTTAAAATTCTTATGATACTTGTTTTAATCAATGTCGTAATAACTGTAGTAGTGGTGTTATTTGCAAATGTAGAAATTTTAACAACAATTCTTTTATATATCATGTCTGTTGTTTATGTAGGGACAGTGATATATATTATCAAAAAAGAAAATGAAGGAGTAATGGCAAAACCAAAAGAAGGATTTGAAAATAAATATGACCCAATTTTAACAAGATTTTTAATAAAAAATGAATTTATATTAGATAATGAATTATTAAATGCAGAAATATATTATCTTATAAAAAAAGGATATGTAGAGATAGATAAAGAAAACAATATATTAAGATTAAAGGATAGAACGAAATTTAAACAAATTGATGCCTTAGAAAGAATTAATAGTGATAAAATAAAAGAATATTCAACCGATGAAATCCCTTCATATGAAAGTATGTTTATAGGAAAAATTCTATTTGCATTTCATGATGAAATAGAATTAAATGAATTTAGAAAAAATCAAAGAGAAAATTACTACTTGCAAAGAGGAGAAATGTGCAAATTAGCAATGGAAAAGATGCTCTTATATGAAATTGAAAAAAAGAATATGATGGGACAATCAAGTAATGTTAATTTTATTTCTATTGCAGGGATATTAAATATTATTACATCAATTATGTTATTTATGGTGATTGGAAGATTCAATATTGTTCTATTATTGGCAACCATTATCCATATTGCATTAAATGCAGTCATTATAAAAAATGAAAATATATTGGCATATAAATATTCAGAAGATGTTATAAAATATATAAATAACCTATTGGAATATGTAGATATATTAAAAAAAGAAAAAATAACTGAAATTAATCATTCTGCCTATACAGGAGAACATATAAATACTACTGGAGTGCTAGATGCCCTAGAAGGAACGACAAATAATTTACATAATTATGGAAAATTAGATAGTAATCCAAATAATGAAGTAAGTGAAAATAATGAAGGAAATGAAGAAATGACAAATCAAAGAAATACAGATGAAGAATTAAAATTCTTATTTGGAATCAATACTAGTGAGGACCTATTCATATAATAGGTCTTTATGCTTCTTCGAGAACTTAAATATATGTAAATAAATTAGAAAAGTAGGGAAAAGTTCTCTCGAAGCGAGATTTGTCTTGGAGAATGTGGTAAATGCCTTGTAAAAACTAAAAAAATATAGTATAATATTTCAAGCTTAAGAAAGAAGGAGAATATTTATGTTTGAAAAATTAGAAACTGTAGAAAAGAGATATGATGAATTAACAAAAATGATTAGTGACCCAGAAGTGATATCTAATCATACGGAATGGCAAAAATTAATGAAAGAGCATGCCAGTATAGAAGAAATAGTATTAAAATTTAGAGAATACAAAAAAGAAAAACAAGCAATGGAAGAAGCAGAAGAATTGATGAAAGATCCAGAAATGAAAGAACTTGCTGAAGAAGAATATTATGCTTCAAAAGAAAAATTGCCAGAAATTGAAGAAGAATTAAAATTTTTATTAATTCCGAAAGATCCAGATGATGATAAAAATATTATCTGTGAAATTCGTGCTGGAGCAGGAGGAGAAGAAGCAGCACTATTCGCAGGAACATTATTTAGAATGTATACCATGTATGCAGAAAGAAAACACTGGAAATTAGAAGTTCTTAATGAAAATGAAACAGGACTTGGTGGATACAAAGAAATATCTTTTATGATTACAGGAAAAGGTGTATATAGTAGATTAAAATTTGAAAGTGGTGTTCACAGAGTACAAAGAGTACCAGATACAGAAAGTAGTGGAAGAATTCATACATCAACAGCAACAGTTGCCGTTTTACCTGTAGTAGAAGATGTAGAGATTGAAATTAATCCTGCAGATATTAAAATGGAAGTATTCCGTTCATCAGGTGCAGGTGGACAACATATTAACAAAACTTCATCAGCTGTAAGATTAATCCATGAACCAACAGGAATTGTAGTAGAATGTCAAACTGAACGTTCTCAGTTCCAAAATAGAGATAATGCAATGAGAATGCTTAGAACCAAATTATATGAAATTGAAAAACAAAAACAAGATAGTGAAATTTCAAATGCCAGAAAATCACAAGTCGGTTCAGGTGATAGAAGTGAAAAAATTAGAACATATAATTATCCTCAAGGAAGAATTACAGACCATAGAATTGGTATGAGTATTTACCAAATGGAAAACTTCTTAAATGGTGATATAGATGAAATGATTGATAATTTGATTGCAGCAGATAGAGCTGAAAAATTAAAAGGTGAAGAGGAATAAAAAATATTATTATATCATGTATAGGTACAAAAAATCAATACCCAAATTTTAAAAAGAGAAGACATAAAAAATTTTTTACTAAATAGTTCAAAAGAAGCTATTGAAAAAGCTTTTGGAGAAAAAGTTGCCAATATGAAGGATTATGACCAAAATAATCCAAATCATCAATATGACTTATTGGAACATACAATTGAGGTGATGGAAGGATTACCTAAAGAAAAATACTTGCCAGAAGACTACAAAACATTAAAAACAGCAGCATTTTTTCATGATGTTGGAAAACCAGAAGTTGCAAAAGAAAAAGATGGAAAAACAGTATATTATCGTCATGCAGAAAAATCGAAGGAAATTTCAGTAGACATTTTGCAAGAAATGGGATATACAGAAAGCGAAATAGATAGGATACTATTTTTTGTACAACATCATGATGACTTTATCAATGTATCAACAATAGATGATAAAACTGTTGAAAAAGTATCTAAAATACTTGAAAAAATGAAAAGTGGAGAATATGTACCAACCAATAAAGACCAAATGATGCTTCTTGATTTGTGTAGAGCAGATGTTCAAGCACAAAGTGAGATTATAGAAGAAAATGGTGAAATCAAAGATACAAGAAAAGATAGACTAGATAGATATAACAAAATAGAAGCATTGTTACCAGAGGCTAGAGTGTATAAACAAGTAAAAGACATAGAAGATCAAATTAGTAGATGCGAAAAAGAATTAAAAAAATATACAGAACAACCTCAACCAATTGAGAAAAAAGGCAGAATCGTAAATCAAAAACAATTAGACATGTGGGAAGAGTGGGCAAGTAAACCAGAAGATGAAAAAGAAGAAGTTATAGGAAAAATACAAAGCGAAATAGATGATGCTAAAAGAAGAAAAAGTGAAATATTAGATTCTATTAGTCAAGAAATAGAACAATAAACTTTAATTTTAAAAATTTGATAAGTGTATTTCAATACCTAAGAATTGAAGGAGAAAAGTAATAAAATAAAACTCTTTAAAATAAACTAAAATAAAGTATATTTTAAGGAGTTTTTTTCATGCAAGAAATTATAAAAACAACCATGATAGGCTTATTTTTTGGAACATTTGGAACCACCATTGGTGGAATCATCGGTGTCATTACCAAAAAACATTCTAAGAAATTTTTAAGTTTTGTGCTAGCATTTGCTTCAGGACTCATGATGGCTATTATCTGTTTCGATTTAATACCAGAAGCATTAGAAATTAGTAATCTGATAAGTGCTATTTTTGGAATACTATTAGGAATTATAATGATGATTTTCTGCGATAAGTTAGTCGAAAAAAAGTTTACGATAGAAGAAGTGAATACAAGTAAACATAATATTTTACTAAAAACAGGAATCATAGTATCAATTGGATTAGCGATTCATAATTTTCCAGAGGGGTTAGCAATTGGTTCTGGTTTTGGTGCATCTATTAAATTAGGGGTAAGTTTAGCAATTGCTATTTGCTTACATGATATACCAGAGGGAATATCTATGGCAATACCTATGAAGAATGGAGGAATGAAAAAAAGTAAGGTCATATTTTTGGTAGTAATCTCTGGAATTACTACGGGAATAGGGGCTTTTGTAGGAGCTATTATTGGAGGAATATCAGAAGAGGTAATTGCCATTTGTTTAAGTTTTGCAGCAGGTGCCATGTTATATATTATCTCTCGGAGAATTAATTCCAGAAGCAAATAGTTTATATCACGGTAGAATGACGGCGATTGGAAATATCGTTGGCTTTTTATTGGGATTATTTGCGATGATGTTATAAAATAATAAATTTAAGAAAAATTCTTGACAAATAGATTAAAATCTTATAAAATACAAACAAAAGTTCAATAAATACAGATGCTAAGAATAGAGGAGGAATTTCAATTTGAATAATATAGAAAATTTAAAGGATTTAATTATATATCAAAGTCAGAATAATAAAAATATATCAGTAGAAGTTTTATACAATGAAGAAGATTTTTGGTTAACTCAAAAATCAATGGCAAAATTATTTAATGTCGCAGAAAATAATATTACATATCATTTGCAAAATATTTTTAGAACAGAGGAATTAGAGCAAGATTCAGTTACTCAAAAAATTAGAGTAACTGCTTCAGATGGAAAAAAATATAATACCAATTTTTATAGTCTAGATGCTATTATAGCTGTTGGCTATAGAGTAAACTCAAAAGAAGCAACAGATTTTAGAATTTGGGCAACAAAAACATTAAAAGAATATATTAAAAAGGGATTTGTTGTGAATAGTGAATTCTTAAAAAACGGACCAAAATTTGGAAAAGATTATTTTGATGAATTATTAGTTAAAATAAAAGAAATTAGAGCAAGTGAAAGAAGATTTTATCAAAAAATAACAGATATATATAAAGAATGTAGTTATGATTATGATAAAAATAGTGAAACAACACAAGAATTTTACAAAAATGTTCAAAATAAATTACACTATGCAATTACGGGAATGACAGTTCCTGAGATTATTTATAATAGAGTGAGTAGTGAAAAAGAAAATATGGGGTTAGCCACTTGGAAAAATGCACCAGATGGCAAAATATTAGAAACAGATGTTACAGTAGCAAAAAATTATTTATCACAGGAAGAAATTACAGAGTTAAATAATTTAGTTTCCATGTATTTAGATTATGCAGAGAGACAAGTAAAGCTAGGCAAAATTATTTCAATGCAAGAATGGAAAGATAAGTTAGAAGTATTTTTGAAAATTAACGAATATAATATTTTAAAAGATAATGGAAAAATAAAGAGAGAAATAGCAGACAAGCTTGCATTAGATGAGTATAAAAAGTATAGGGTTATACAGGATAAAGAATATATATCTGATTTTGATGAACTATTAAAAGAAACAAAGAAGTTGGAAGGTGGACAAGAAGTTTAATAAAAATTATAACTGTCTAAATCAGAATCAACCAGAGGGAATATCTATGGCGATTCCGATGAAAAATGGAGGAATGAAAAAAAGTAAAGTCATATTTTTAGTGGTGATGTCTGGAATTACTACGGGAATAGGTGCTTTTGTAGGAGCTATTATTGGAGGAATATCAGAAGAGGTAATTGCCATTTGTTTAAGTTTTGCAGCAGGTGCCATGCTATATATTATTTCTCGGAGAGTTAATTCCAGAAGCAAATAGCTTATATCATGGTAGAATGACAGCGATTGGAAATATAATAGGATTTCTATTGGGATTATTTGCAATGAGATTGACCATATAATGTTAGTGTAAAATTAATGTAGGCAAAATATAAAAAAATGCCTACATAATTTTTATCTAAAAAATATTGAAAAAACATAGATAATCCTTTAAAATGTGAATTGACAAAACGACACAAAAGAAAGGAAAATATCTATGTTTGA
>CASEIZ010000012.1 GCA_949288185.1 uncultured Eubacteriales bacterium
TATGTAAATGTCAATCTTTTTTGTTGGTTTTTGACAAAAAATTATGTAGGTTTTTGACATATTTGAAAAGTAGCTTTTAGACACTTTTTTGATGTTCAAAATCTTCTTGTACCAAATCTTTTATTCTATAAGATTTACCTTTGATATTTATAATAACTGAATGATGAACTAATCTATCAATTATTGCAGATGCAATTGTTGTATCTCCAAAAACTTCTCCCCATTTTGAAAATGGTTGATTAGTTGTTATTATTGTTGATTTATTTTCGTATCTTTTTGCTATTAATTGAAAGAACATATTTGCTTCGTCTCTTGTTATAGGCAAATATCCTATTTCATCTATTATTAATAACTTATATTTACAATAAAATTTTATTTTATTCTCTAATCTATTTTCTTTAAATGCATTGCTTAAATTAGTTATTAAATCATTACAGCTTATAAAATATACTGAATTTCTTTTTTTTGCTGCTTCAATACCTATTGATGTTGCTAAATGTGTTTTACCAACACCTGGGCTACCCATAAATAATACATTTTTCTTTTCTTCAATAAATCTTAATGTTGATAAGTCATTTATAACATCCTTGTTAATACTTGGCTGATAGTCAAAATTAAAATCTTTTATTTCTTTTAAGTAAGGGAAATGTGCTACTTTTATATTTGCTTCAGCTCGATTTATCTCTCTATATTTTACTTCATTTTTTAAAAAGTGATTTAACCCCTCTAAAAATGATAAATTGTTATTTGTTATATAATCTATTTCATTGCTTATAGTATTTTTTAATCCATATAAATTTAAATCATTTAATATATTTATTGTTTCATTTAACATCTTAATTCATTCCTTTCAAAAAATCATATATTTGTAAATCTGTATTTGTTATTTTATTTTCTATTTCTTTATCATCTAATCCAAATAATAAATCACTTTTTAATATTTCTAATTTATCATCTTTATTGTAATTTAAACTATTATTTGTAATTTTATGACATCTTATCAATTCTGTGTTATCATATATATAGACTTGATTGTCTATTATTCTTATACCTAAATAAGATCCAACAAATCGAGTCGGAACTGAATATCTGTTACCTCTATATACAATCATTGAGTCTTGTGAGACTTTTCTGTATTCAATTGTTTGTTTATATTTTTCAAGTATATTATTATTTGGAAGAGGTATTAGATATTCTTTTTCTTTTTCAAAAACATCATTTACGATTTTATTATGAGCTTGTGATTTTTCTTTCCCACATTCTTCATTAAACTTATTTACTATATTTATTAAATCTTCTAAACTCTCAAATTCATTATTATATGATTTTAATCTATCACATAATTTAGCTAAATTTTCAACCGTTCCTTTTGATTTAGGTCTTCTTGCTCGACATAATATTGGCTGAAATCCTATATCTTCTCCCAACTGTTTTATTTCATTATGAATTTTTTTATGTTTTCCTTCTCTTATCATTACAGTAGCCATATTATCAAACCATATTTCTTTTGGAGTTCCCCCAAAATATTCTAAAGCTTCAACAATGCATGTTTTAACCTCATCTCTTCTTTTATCTATGGTTAATCTTGCCCAAAATTTTTTACTATAATGTAGTCTCATTAAAAATAAATTAATAATAAATAATTCCCCACTTTTACTAATTAACTTAAAGTCTTCTTTCCAATCCACTTGTGCAGATTTTCCGATTATCGGCTCAACTCTTATAGATGCTGGTTGTTTTCTTTTATCTTTATTTTTATAAACATAATCTCTAATCGAGCTATAAGAACCTTCATATCTCTTTTCGCTTTTTAAAAAATAATATATTGAATATGCAGTTATACCTGGTATTGTTTCTAATTTATTGTCTATTATTTCTTTAAATTCATCAATAATATGCTTTCTTTCTTTTTTTGTTGTTTCTATACCATTTTCTTTATCCAATTCTTCATAGTATCTTGCCTTTGCAGTCCTATAGTCGCATCCATATTCACGACCTAATGCTGCAAAATTAGGCTTTATATTCATTCTTATCAACTCCTTTAACATATTTATTAATTCATTTTCTATCATATTTACAATCACCTCTATGGTAATTGTAACACTAGTAATTAAAAATGTAGGAAAACCGACATTTAAATTTGTCATAATCCTACATTTTATTTTAACATTTACAA
>CASEIZ010000013.1 GCA_949288185.1 uncultured Eubacteriales bacterium
TAGAAGTTTTTGAAGCAGCTTTAGAAAATGTTATGCCAGTTCTTGAAGTTAAAGCAAGAAGAGTTGGTGGTGCAACATACCAAGTTCCATTAGAGATTAGACCAGAAAGAAGACAAACTTTAGGTTTAAGATGGATTGTAACTTATGCTAGAAACAGACATGAAAAAACAATGGCTGAAAAATTAGCTGGTGAATTAATTGATGCTGTAAACGGAAACGGTGGAGCATTTAAGAAGAAAGAAGATACACATAGAATGGCTGAAGCTAATAAGGCTTTCGCACATTATAAATGGTAAAATTTAAGAGAGGGGGAAATATAAATGGCAGGAAGAGCATACCCACTTGAAAGAACAAGAAATATAGGAATAATGGCTCACATTGATGCTGGTAAAACAACAACAACAGAGAGAATATTATTCTATACAGGAAAAACTCATAAAATAGGAGAAGTTCATGAGGGTGCAGCAACAATGGACTGGATGGAACAAGAACAAGAAAGAGGTATCACAATTACATCTGCTGCTACAACATGTTTCTGGAATAACAATAGAATCAATATTATTGATACTCCTGGACACGTTGACTTTACAGTAGAGGTTCAAAGATCTTTAAGAGTTCTTGATGGTGCCGTTACAGTTTTAGCTGCTAAAGGTGGAGTTCAACCACAAACAGAAACAGTTTGGAGACAAGCTGATAAATACAAAGTTCCAAGAATGGTATATGTAAATAAAATGGATGTTACAGGTGCTAACTTTGAATTATGTATTGATCAATTAAAAAATAGATTAAAAGCAAATGCAGTTGCTATCCAATTACCAATTGGAGCAGAAGACAATTTCCAAGGAATTGTTGATTTAATAAAAATGAGAGCTTTTATTCATAAAGATGATTTAGGAAGAGAAATCGAGGAAACAGATATTCCAGCAGATATGATGGATGATGCTAAAAAACATCGTGATATTATGATAGAAGCTGTTGCAGACCAAGATGAAGAATTAATGATGAAATATCTAGAAGGTGAAGAACTAACAGAAGAAGAAATTAAACGTGGTTTAAGAAAAGGAACAATTGATAACACAATCGTTCCAGTATGTTGTGGTTCTTCATACAAAAACAAAGGTGTTCAAGAGCTATTAAATAATATTGTTGACTATATGCCATCACCATTAGATATTCCACATATCAAAGGTGTTGACTTAGATGGAAATGAAACAGAAAGAAAAACTTCTGATACAGAACCATTTGCAGCATTAGCATTTAAAATTGCAACAGACCCATTTGTTGGAAAATTATGTTTCTTTAGAGTATATTCAGGTACATTAGAATCAGGTTCTACTGTATTAAACTCTAATAAAGATAAAAAAGAAAGAATCGGAAGAATCTTACAAATGCACTCAAATCACAGAGAGGATATAGAAAAAGTATATGCTGGTGATATTGCAGCTGCAGTAGGATTAAAAGAAGTAACAACTGGAGATACATTATGTGATATGAATGCACCAGTTATACTAGAATCAATGGAATTCCCAGAGCCAGTTATCGATATTGCTATTGAGCCTAAAGATAAAGTTGCTCAAGAAAAAATGGCAGTTGCATTGACAAAACTTGCTGAAGAAGATCCAACATTTAAAACATATACAAACCAAGAAACAGGACAAACTATCATTGCTGGTATGGGTGAGTTACACCTAGATATCATCGTTGATAGATTAAAAAGAGAATTCAAGGTTGAATGTAATGTTGGTAAACCACAAGTTGCATACAAAGAAACAATTAGAAATAAAGTAAAAGTTCAAGGTAAATTTATTCGTCAATCTGGTGGTAAAGGACAATATGGTGATGTTTGGTTTGAAATGGAACCATTAGAGCCAGGTAAAGGAATCGAATTCGAAAGTAAAATTGTCGGAGGAGCTGTTCCTAAAGAATATTTTAAAGCAATTGAACAAGGTATGAGAGAAGCAGCAGAAAGTGGTATTTTAGCTGGATATCCAGTTATTGATTTCAAAGCAACATTAGTTGATGGTTCATACCATGAAGTTGACTCTTCAGAAATGGCATTCAAAATTGCTGCATCTATGGCTTTCAAAGAAGGTTGTAAACAAGCTAAATCAGTTATATTAGAGCCTATTATGAAAGTTGAAATAACTGTTCCAGAAGAATACATGGGAGATGTTATTGGAGATGTAAACTCAAGAAGAGGTAGAATGGAAGGTATGGATGGTAATGATGGAATGCAAGAAATCCATGCATTTATACCATTATCTGAAATGTTTGGATATGCAACAGATTTACGTTCTAAAACACAAGGTAGAGGAACATACTCTATGGAACCTTCTCATTATGAAGAAGTACCAAAATCTGTTTTTGAGCAAATTGTTGCGTCTCGTGCTAAAAAGGATTAGTAGTATTCTTATAATATTTACTTAAAAATGCTTGATTTTTTCAATAAAATGTTATAAAATGCTTATACTAAAAGAAACTTACGTTATTAAATTTAAATTATATAAAAAGGAAAGGAAGCGTACGAAAGCTATCCTTTACCTAAATAAAAAGGAGGAATTAAAAAATGGCAAAAGCAAAATTTGAAAGAACAAAGCCACACGTTAACATTGGTACAATCGGACACGTTGACCATGGTAAAACAACAACAACAGCAGCTATTACAAAATATTTATCATTATTAGGAAAAGCTAAATATGAAGCTTATGATCAAATCGATGGAGCTCCAGAAGAAAAAGCAAGAGGAATCACAATCAACACAGCTCACGTAGAATATGAAACAGACAACAGACACTATGCACACGTTGACTGCCCAGGACATGCTGACTATGTTAAAAACATGATTACTGGTGCTGCTCAAATGGACGGAGCAATCTTAGTTGTTTCTGCAGCTGATGGTCCAATGCCTCAAACAAGAGAGCACATCTTACTTGCTAGACAAGTTGGAGTTAAATATATCGTTGTTTACTTAAATAAATGCGATATGGTTGATGATCCAGAATTATTAGAATTAGTTGAAATGGAAGTTAGAGACCTATTAACAGAATATGGTTTCCCAGGAGACGAAATTCCAATGATTAAAGGTTCTTCATTACAAGTATTAGAAAGCACATCAACAAATCCAGATGATGAAGTTTACAAACCAATCAAAGAATTAATGGAAGCAGTTGATAGCTATATCCCAACACCAGAAAGACCAGTTGACCAACCATTCTTAATGCCAGTTGAAGACGTATTCACAATTACTGGTAGAGGAACTGTTGCTACAGGTAGAGTAGAAAGAGGAACAGTTAAATTACAAGACGAAGTCGAAATCATCGGTCTTACAACTGAAAGAAGAAAAACAGTTGTTACAGGTGTTGAAATGTTCAGAAAATTATTAGATCAAGCTGAAGCTGGAGATAATATCGGAGCATTATTAAGAGGTGTTGATAGAAAAGACATCGAAAGAGGTCAAGTTCTTTGTAAACCAGGAACAATCAATCCACATACAAAATTCACATCAGAAGTATACGTTTTAACAAAAGAAGAAGGTGGAAGACATACACCATTCTTCAATGGATATAGACCACAATTCTATTTCAGAACAACAGACGTTACAGGTGTTATCGAATTACCTGCTGGAACAGAAATGGTTATGCCAGGAGATAACGTATCAATGACAATCGAATTAATTACACCTATCGCTATTGAAAAAGGATTAAGATTCGCTATCCGTGAAGGTGGTAGAACAGTTGGTTCAGGAGTTGTTGCTGATATAATAGCATAATTAAACAATGAATAAAGAATTCGGGATTTTGAGTACGGACTCAAAAATCCCGATTTTTTTGGATACAACAAGGATTTCACATTTTATAGATGAATGGATAGTCAAAATATGATAATTGTTATATAAAATACTTGCTTTTTTCTAAAAACAATAATAAAATATTAATGTTAAAGATATAATGAAATAAGTACGATTTGGAGGAAATAAAAGTGAAAATCATATTAGATGCTATGGGTGGAGATAACGCACCAGATGCCAATATAAAAGGAGCAGTCAATGCAATCAATAAAGTAAAAGCAGAAGTTGTGCTAGTAG
The DNA here is from genome assembly GCA_949288185.1 of uncultured Eubacteriales bacterium. Taxonomy (GTDB): domain Bacteria; phylum Bacillota; class Clostridia; order TANB77; family CAG-508; genus CAG-269. The sequence goes on from CASEIZ010000013.1 coordinate 4,085, forward strand.
GAAAAGAAGAAGTCATTAGAAGCAAAGTAAAAGAATTTTATGGAAAAGAATTGGAAGAAATATCTGATAGATTAAAAATAAAAAATGCAACTGAAACAATCGAAATGTGTGATACACCAACAGTTGCTATTAAGCACAAAAAAGATTCATCTATGGTAGTGGGATTCAAAATGCTAAAAGAAGATGAAGGAGATGTATTTATATCAGCTGGAAATTCAGGAGCATTACTAACAGGAGCAACCTTATTAGTAGGAAGAATCAAAGGGATTGATAGACCAGCATTAGCAGGAATATTACCAGCATACAAAAGTCAATTATTATTAATTGATGCAGGTTCTAATACAAACTGTAAGCCAATCAATTTATTGCAATTTGCACAAATGTCTAGTATTTATTTAAGAAATACATATGGAATAGAAAATCCAGCAATTGGTTTATTAAATATTGGAACAGAAGAAACAAAAGGAAATGAATTGGTAAAAGAAAGCTATAATCTACTAAAAGAAAAATCAAAAGAACTAAACATTAATTTTGTAGGAAATGTAGAAGGAAGAGATGCTTTTTCTGGAAAAATAGATGCCATTGTAACAGATGGATTTACAGGAAATGTATTTTTAAAAACAACAGAAGGTTTAGGAAAATTTGTAAAAAGAACATTAACAGAAAGTTTAACCAAAAATATATTATCAAAAATATTAGCAATTCCAGCATTACCTGCTATCAAACGTTTTAGTAAAACAATGGATTATAAATCTTATGGTGGAGCACTATTTTTAGGTGTAAAAAAACCAGTTGTAAAAGCACATGGAAGTAGTGATGAATTGTTATTTGAATATACGATTATTCAAGCAGAAAAGTTTGTTGAAAATAAAGCAGTTGACAAAATGATAGAAGAATTTCAAAAAACAAGAGAAGAAAAATAATGTCCAATTTGTGACGTTTGAAAATGTCGCATAGACAAACGAAGTCAATGCGACATTTGACTTAATCGTATAAAAAGAAAAATATTTATAAAATTTACTTGACAAATATACAAACATATAATATAAATGAATTTGTAAAAGCAAAATATCAAAAGGATAGATCGTTTGCAAACTTGAGAGGAGGTGAACTCGAGAAAATGAGTTCAGAAGAAGTTTTAGAGAAAGTAAAAGGAATCATTGTAGAACAATTAGGTGTAGCTGAAAACGCAGTTACAATGGAAGCATCTTTTATAGATGACTTAGGAGCTGATTCATTAGATATTGTTGAATTAGTAATGGCACTAGAAGAAGAATTTGATATAGAAATTCCTGATAGTGATGCAGAAAAAGTTGTAACAGTAGGAGATGTTGTTGAATACATAAAAGAAAACGTTAAATAAAAAATAGAGAAAATTAGTTTTCTCTATTTTTTATTGTCTTAGACAATAAGGTTCTTATTTTATATTTTACATTTTATATTTCAAGAATACTGTTAAAAATATTAGAAAAGTTTTGACAGAAATCATACAAATAATCCAATATATTTTTATGTTCAATGTTTGTATTGACCAATATGTCACCAGAATATATTGTCTGTTCTTCTAATTCTAATGTGATTGTACCAATAGAGGTTCCTTTTGAAATGGGTGCATTTAAGTTAGATTCATAGTTTATATACACTTGAAAGTTATTAACTAAATCACTTCTTACAGGTATAGAAGAATATGGTATTTCTTCAAAGGTTATATCTAAATAATTTGAAACACCTTTTGAAACTGTAATAGTTGGAAGGTTTTCTTTTTTCCAGATTTCAAAATGATTAGAAATAATTTCTTCAATATTTACATACGTGAAATTTTGAAAAGCATACTCAATTAATTTTATACTATCAGTTGTTCGATATTTTTTTGTATCAGCACCAAGCACCACACAAATAATATCCATATCTCCTCTTTTACAACAAGTAACGAGACAGCGATTAGCTCCATTTGTAAATCCTGTTTTTATTCCATATACACCATTTAATACACCTAGTAATTCATTTGTATTAGTAAGTGTTTTGGGATATCCATTGATTGTAATGGTATAATTTTTCGTTCCTACAATTTTGGCAAAAATTTCGTTATTCATAGCATAATTAGAAAGAATAGCTAATTCATAGGCAGTTGTATAGTGTTCATCTTCATCTAATCCATGTGGTGTTACAAAATGAGTATTAGAAAGACCCAAAGATTTAGCTTTTTCGTTCATTAAATTTGCAAAGTCAGTAATAGAACCTGCTACATGTTCAGATAAGCAAACGGCTGCATCATTACCAGAACGCATCATCAGACCATATAGCAAATCACAAACGGTTAGTTTGTCACCAGTTTTTAAGCCAAGTCTAGACCCACCTGTACTAGCTGCTTTTTTTGAAACTTCAACAGTATCAGATAAGTCACAATGTTCGATAACGACAAGTGCTGTCATGATTTTTGTAGTAGAAGCCATCTTTTTCTTTTGGTTTTCATTTTTTCCAATAAGAATTGTATTTGACTTTCTATCGATAACCACATAAGCTCTAGAATTAATAGTTGGCAGCTCGCTTGTATCACTATTGGTTTCTATGCTTTCTATATCACCTAAAATTTCTGAAATGTCAAACGTATCATCAGAAGGTGATAAATCATCTGCGAAAACAGAAGGAGCCATAAACATAAATATAAAAAATAGTAAAATGATTTTGTGATAAATTTGAAATAATTTCATAGAACAATACCCTCTAAATAATGGTATGAAACTAGAAAGAAAAATATAACTTTTTAATGTATAGAAAAATTGATTTTCATAACAATAAAAAATAGTATTGATAAAATTCATAAATCTTACGGGTATATAGAAAATATAACCAAATTAACATAAAAACTTGAATTTATAACAAAAATGTAATATAATTGTAATGTGAGGTTGAAAATTTTTAAAGACCGAGAAAACCTATATCCCTAGGCAAAATAGAATTGATATTTTATAATGAAGAAAACAAGAAAAAAATGTTATTGACTATATAAAAAAAAGAGGTAAAATATAAGTACATTGTGATTAATAATAAGGAGAGATATCTATGAGTAACCAAAAAATTATTAAAGGTTTAATAGCTATATTGCTAATCGTTTGCGTAGCAATGATACCCAATATTGCAAATGCGGCAGAACTAAATCCATCATTGTATTTTGGAATAACAGAACTAAGAAGTGAGACAGGATTGGGATATTCCATAGAAGAACCAAATACAAATGGAGAAACAGGAACAGCAGCAAAAATATGGAATATAGTGCAATA
>CASEIZ010000014.1 GCA_949288185.1 uncultured Eubacteriales bacterium
TTTCACTATCTATTTCAATTCTAGATACTTCAAATTTTTCATTTTTATCACAAACTGTTTTTAACATTTGATAACGATGTTCATTTTCAATTAAATCCATCTTTTCATATTGACTATTCACTGGAACAAATATAATTTTTTGTATTTCTGGATATTCTGCTATCATTTGTTCTGCAAGTGAAAAATGCGAATTTAGTGGTGGATTAAAGCAACCACCAAATACAATGATTTGCTTCTTATTTTCTTTCTTTTCCATATTATTCTCCATTTATCTTATTTATTTCTGTTCTTATACAATATATCATATCTTTAAAAGTTTCTCAATTGTTTTATATAATAAAGTGAATCCTTCTTGTTAAACTTTTTGTCTAACATTTTGGATTCACTTTATGACCTTTTATATCATTTCACTTAATTTTATATACACTTGATTGGTTAATACACAATCATTTAATGCTCTATGCTCATTTCTTTGTGTCAGATGAAAATATGTAATTAAATCATCTAATTTATGATGTCTTAAATTTGGAAGCACTTTTCTTGCTATTCTTAAAGTATCTACATAGTCATTTGATAAATATGTATCTAAATGTTCTTCCATATTATCATAAAGAAAATTAATATCAAAATTCACATTATGTCCAACAATAATGTCATTTCCTAAAAATGTTTTGAAGTTTTGTAAAACCTCTTCTAAGTCTTTTCCTTCTTTCAACATCATTTCATTCGTAATCCCTGTTAAGTTTGTTGTAAAATATCCAATTTCTTCATTAGTTCTGATAAGTTCAGAAAAATTGCCTACTTCTTTTTTATTTCTAACTTTAATGGCACTAACTTCAAGAATCTCTCCATGAAAAGAATCCAAGCTTGTTGTTTCTATATCTACTACTGTATAATCTGCTACATCTTCGACTAAACTATGTCCTTTGTATATTCTACAATTTTTGTTAAGATTTCTCATATGTTTACTCCTCTTATAATTTCCATTAATTCCTTTTGCCATTCTTAAATTTCTTCATATTACATCATTATATTACCACAAATGAGAGCAACTCTCAATAGAGTTACTCCCAGTAAACATATAATCTATTTTATATTCTTTAATCAGTATTTAAAAAATTCATGACTAAATCAATTAATACTTCCTTCTCTTTTGGATTAGATTCAGCTATAAGCAAAGTTAAGGCTGTTAATGTGTTATTATCAATTGTTTGTTTTCCATCTTTATATAAAATCCCGTAAAAGTTTAAAAAATATATAAATAATGTGGCTGCTATTCTTTTATTTCCATCAGCAAAAACATGGTTTTTAACTGTTAAATAGGACAAATCTCGCTTCGTGAGAATTTTGTTCTATTTTTTTATTTATTCCTCTATATATTCAAATTCTCAAAGAAGCGTAAAGATTTGTCGACGCGAAAAATTGCATAGCAATTTTTCTGTGCATCCTTATTTCTTGTTTAATAGGAAAAAAAAGTTTTTTCCTATTAAATAAGAAATTTGCTGCTTTTTCTTCTATACTTTTATATATGTCTTGTCCTGCAAAGCTTTGATATATATTTCCAATAATAGATTCTAGTCCTTTATCTCTTTCTACTGCAAATAATGTGCTTTCCTCATTAAATCTAAGTTTATTTATAACATCAATACAATCACGATATTGGATTCTTCTTTCATCTATATTTCCTTTGATTTTCTTAAGTGTTCTATGGTCATAATCATCTAGTAAATCTAATGCTTTTGAATAGTCTCCAATGACTTTTAAGATTTCTTTTGCATCACTGTTATCTAATCTTTCTTCCATACGATTCGCAATATCAATTAGTTTTATTGTTTTTTCTAGATATTCTAATCTTTTTTGATTTACGGCATATCCTTTTAACATGTAGTCTTTTAAAATTTTTGTTGCCCATTTTCTGAAAATCACACCATTTTTAGATTTTACCCTATACCCCACGGATATAATTACATCTAAATTATATATTTTTGATTTTCTTCCTCCTGTACTTTTGTCGGAAATTCCGACAGAAGTTCTTTCTTCAAGTTCACCTTCTTTAAAAATATTACTAATATGTTCACTGATTGTGGCGTGTTTTACATCAAATAATTCCTCCATTTGTGCTTGTGTAAGCCACACTGTTTCATCTTTTAAGTTTACTTCTAATTTCACTCCTTGGTTTTCGAATAAAATGATCTCATTTTTCTTTTCTTCCATAAAACCACATCCTTTATAAAATTCAGTTTAGCCAGATGTTTTTGCTTATAAGCGTTAGCAAACTGTTGTTTGTATTATATGATATATTTATGGCTTTGTCAATCATTTTATTAAAATTTATTTAATTTTATTAATAAGTTAAACTTTTCCATATTTTTCAAGTATTTTCTTTGCATAAGAACATTCTGCAATAAGCTTTTTATTTTCTTTTTTTGCATTCTCTATAATACATTCTACTAACTTTCTTGCAATTCCTTGTCCTTGATATTCATTATTTACCTCTGTATGTGTTATATTCCAATAATCTTCTGTTTCTAGAAAATCACATTCTCCTACCTGGATTGTATTATTATATGCAACTGCTCTGTTTTTTTCTTTATCAAATATAATTTCAATCATCCGATTCTCCTCTACTTTCTTTTAAGTCTTATGTTTATAAATTTTATTATTTTTTATTCATAATACCATAAAAAAAAGAATTCTGAAAGATAATATAGTTTTTGTTCAGACTGGATTGTCATTAAGCAAGCATATATATTATTTTTTATTAATTGACGAATGTGACGTGGAGTAGATGTACAAATTCTTAATTTTAAACAAATGAGGAAGCGAGATATCGAGAGGCTCGTTTGTTTAAAATTTAGAATTTGTAATCTATGGAGCTAGCCGAGGAAATAATAAAAAATGATATATATGCTTGCTTAATGACAATTAGGTCTCAATAGAAACGTAATATATTATATTTTTATGACTTTTATATGATTTCATTTACAAAAACTTTAAATTTATATATAATCTCTATATAAAATAATTTTTTGGGGGATGCAAATGAAATATTTAAAATACTTTTTTAGAAAGATTAAAAAAATGGTAAAAGGCATAATAATAAACGCAACACCTTTTCTATTTTTTATACTAATTCTCTTTTTATCTATAGCATCTGAAGGCTATACATGGGAAGATTTTGGTCTTGATGGATTTAGCTTAAATCCCAATGATTACTGCAATTTAACAGATATTGACTACACAGCAGTTTTACATGATGATCCAAATGGAAATGCCAGTGTTGAAATTACAGAATATTTAACATTTGATGTACATGCAGGTTCAAAATCTAATACCTATAAAGAATTATGGAGAGAACTTCCCGAAGAATATGTTGATGGATTAAAGGTAACTTATGACGTCAAATCAGTTACACAAATTCTGGACAATGGTCAAGAAATACCTTATTCAGAAACTTCTAAAATGTATTGGGAAGATTCCGACTATACCCAAAGTTCAACTATGCGTTGGCATCATAGTGATGGCTCAGGAAGTTATCCAGATAATGATGAGTCTTTGCTAATATACATTCCATGGACATATCGAGAAAAAATGACTTTTAAAATTGTATATTCCATGAACAATGCAGCATTAAAATATAATGATTGTTCTGAATTATATTTAGCTATGTATTCTGGAAATACGATTACAAAACTAAATTCTTATAAAGCTCAAATTCTCATACCAGATGAAATAATGCCATCTACTTACTATGCATATACATTTGGAACTGCTAATAGTCGATTGCCGCTTATCGAATCAGATGATATAAATGATGGCTATCATACATTTTCAATTAATTTGGATAAGTCTGATTTAAAATTCAATTATCACAATCGTTATATAGAATTTTGTTTATTGGCATATGGTGATGATAAACATATTTTTACAAAATATGCACCTAATAACAGATATTCAGATGAAAATGTTTTAGATGAATGTATTGCAGAAAATGAATATTACGAAACACAAAATAAAAAATTTAATACATATAAAACACTATTACTGATAGCATCTATATTGGGTACAATTTTAATAGTGTATACTACAATAAATAAATATAAGAAGACTAAGGAAAAATACAACTTATATGACCCAGAAGTAGACTATGATTATTTTAGAGAAATACCAAGTGACTTAGACCCTATTTTTGCTTCTGAGTTAGTATTTATGAAAGATCCTTTTGATGAAAATAAAGAAAAACAAGAAGAATATGCAGCAATTTTACTTAGTTTAGTAAGAAAAAAATATGTGAACATTACGAAATTAGATAATAATCTTGACTGGGATAGTTCAAATACAGTCATTTCTATAGAACCTACTCGCACAAATTACACAACACCAGCTTTTACAGATTCTCCAGATTATTCACCTGAGCCTATTTATACAACAATAAATGAAAACACTGGTGATGTTTTAGAACCACTTACTACTTCTGAAAGACTTTATTTAGAATTATTGGAAAGACATTCTAGACCTCATAATTCAATTACCATCAATCAATTACAAGAATGTATAGATAATGATTATATATATACAAATGCATTTGTAAAGGATATAGAAAAGAAACCTATTTTAGAAAGTGGTGTCATGCAAGGATATTTTCAAAGTGCAGATTATGATGCACCAAAAAAAGAACTTAATGAAAGTGCTAAGTCAAGCCTAATTTTAGGATTCATTTTATTAATTGTTATCAATCTGATTTCCTACTTTACACCTATGGCATTAGCCTTCGGGGCATATACGATTTTTGGAATCGCTTGTTTATGGAAATATTTTTATCTAACTTCAAAAGCAAGTAATTCCGTTTTATTCACACAATATGGAGCTAATGAACAAGCTAAATGGTATGGTTTATACAATTTCTTAAATAGTGATACTTTGATGAATGAAAAAGAAGTTTATGAATTACCTTTATGGGAAAAATATTTGATTTACGCAACTGCTTTTGGTATTTCTGAAAAAGTGATAAAAGCGATAAAGATACATGCAGTAGAATTAAATATTGATAGCAGTCCTATATTAAACCATCATTTTTATATTCACTCAAGTAGCTTTCATAGGACTTCCAGAGCCTTTGGTCGCTCTATCCATACCTCTTCAAGAGGCGGTGGATTTGGTGGACATGGTTATGGTGGTGGCGGCCGTGGAGGCGGTGGTGGTGGCGGAGGCCATTAATACTGCCCTTAATCTTATTGTATACAAAAAAGAAAGAGTATTTTCATGCTCTTTCTTTTTATCTAAAATTTTAATTCTTTCCACTATTGATTTTTTTCAATATGTCTTTTAATTGTAAACAATTTAATTGAATATCAAGACTATGTTCTATTTTTTCTCTACGAATTGTTTTGTAAATTGTTTTTGAAATATATTTTTCTGCAAAATGAATGATTTCTCTATATTCCTTAATATCATCAGGAAAATATATTCCTCCTTTATCCTTATTTTTTATCATCCAGCAAACAGCTGCTAACGCTGACATGGCAACAGGTGTTATTGTTGGTGTTTGCCAGAAGGATGATTTTTTGTCCTTATATAAAAAATGTTTCTTAATTCTATTTCCTACCCATACTGGCTCAAATTTATCTCCTAATAATAGTATTCCTACATATTCTGTGCCTCGTTTTATATTTTCTTTGTAAGGAATTTCTGCTCTTTTAGGGTATTTAAATCCTCGTATAATTGAAATATCATCATCTTGTGGCTTATGGATATCTGGATGAAGATAATCATTTACTTTCGCTTTTTTTAGGTATTTTACTGCAAATTCACAAGGAGAGTATAAAAATATAACTGTTGGTCTATATACAACCTCATCTCCTCTTTTTACTTCAAGAGATTTTGCTATCGTAATTGTTTCTTCATGAGGCACTAAAAATCCTTCAAATTCTCCTTTTGGATAATATGTTTTTCCTACTTTATCAATTGCTATATCTTTAAATTCTAAAAAACCATTTTTTAAATCTAGATTTTTACATTCTTTTTCATAATCGATTTTCTCACTCGTACCAATATTCGCAGTTGCTTCACTTAACATTTCGAAGAAAAATGAATCCACTGACCATGTACTATATAGTTTGTTTTCATCAAATTTTTCTTTGATTTCTTGATAATCATTATCATTTACGTGAATTTCTTTTAGGTCAAGAGCCTTCGCAAGTTCATTGAATTTATTTTCCTTTAAAAGTTTATGATATTCTTGATGATTCTTAAATTGCTTTTTTACAATGTATTCCAGCCCTGCTTTTACAAAATGAGAAACCAATCCAGGATTATTTCCATGTTGCAACACGATAGGATATTTATTCACATTGCTTTTTTGCTTTAATTGATTTCGTAATTCATTTTTTTTCAAGTTTTCTTCAAAAATATTATACCAATTATCGCTCCAATCTGTCTCTCCTGTATTTAGATACATGATATTTTTATTTGCACACCATTCTATGAAATCTTTTGTACCAACACTATCAGCAAAATCAATTAATAAATCGCCCTCTTCTAAATATTTTGAAAATATGCTTTTGAAATTTTCTCTATTAATATCCGCTACAAGGAAGTTCCCCATCTTCCCTCCAAGTTCGAGAAAAAAAGTATATTCAAGCTTATCCCTAGATATCACGAAATATTTGTCTTTATCATATTTTATTTCTTTAGAAATTTTTTCGAAAAAACTTTTTCCTACTGCACCAAAACCAAATTGTACTATTTTATTTTTAAATTCAACCATTGTTCTATATTTCTTCTTTCTCTAATCGTTCTTTTATTGTTTTTGTTAATATAACTTTTTTGGGAAATATGTATCCATCTGTTATATAAATCTCCATTCCTTTTTCTTGAAATTTTAAGAAAATCTTTTTCAAGTCTGGTTGAATTTTATTTCCTACCACTATGATTTTCACTATACCATTTTTCTTAAAATATTCAGATGTTGGAATATCATGTTTGTATAAATCCCAACTATTATCAAAAATAGATTCCTTTGCTCTATATCTATTTGTTCTATAGCTATCAAGCAAAAAAGCTGGGTTTGCATCATTTTTTAGTTGTATATTTTTTAATTTTTCACTTCCATTTATTAAGCAACTTTCAATTAAATACGTATTGGTCGTTGCTTGTGCGTCTTGTTGTTCATCCGTTCCGTTAAAAACTGGTATTGGTCTATAACCTAGATGCGCTAAATCGATTCCCAATTCTATACTTTCTTTACCTGGTAAATCAATAAATATAGCTGTATCTTGTTGATATTCTTTTAAAAATATTGCTTTTCTATCTAACCAATCACCAATAGGTTGTCTATGATAAGTATCAATTGCAACAAATGGTACTGGTCTCACCCATTCTGTCCATTTTGCACCTTCAGGTGCATATATTTTATATATTTCTTTTCCTCTCATTTTCTTACCCTCTATTTTTCAATTAATACTGGAATATCTTCTGCATAAGAATCAATTCTTGGATATGGACTCATTCGTGCATAATATCCAGCATGCTCTCCTTCTATTGTATATGAGCCAAGACAAATATGGTATTCTTTTCCATCTTCACATTTTAATGGTTTACTTTGGAAGTTTTTCTGTGCCAAGTATTGCTTTGGATGCTTTTTTACATCTTGTAAAATTCTTTCATATTCATCTTCTTTACACGCTTCTTTAATTGAAATCCTCTCTCCTACTCTACCATAAACTGGTTTATATATAAACCCTTCTTTTTTTCCTACATCCTTTACTTCTACTGTTTCTGGTAATAATGTTTTCCACGTTTTCATACAAATACCAGCTTTTTCCAGCTCTTCCCAAACAAACGGAAATCTTTTGCTTTGAGCATATATGCTAATAGGATGGTTGCAAGATTTCGTTATGGTGTTAAAGTATCCATCCCATCTGCGTGGTTTCATTTGGATAAGCCATTCCAATGGAGTAAATCTAAAAATTAAATCTATACTTTCTTGATTATTATCTAAAATACAATAAGCTTTTTTATCTTTAAAATTAATATGATCTGCTGCTCCATAAATAATCTTGTAACCTTCCTTTTCAAGTCTATCTCCTAAGTATTGCATAACTTGCCTATCATCACTAAAGCAAGTACAATGTACCATCATAATCGTTCCTTTTTTGTTTAATTTGTTGTTTATTGTATCCACCATTTTTTCACCAAATGAATGATATTCTAATTCAGGCATATTTATCATTTTACGTGCTATATCTGGTAATAGTGAACTTTCTGCAAAACCTCCTGGGCAATCACTATTTACTTCAGTTACAACCCAATGATTGTCTGTGCTTGGATGAAAATCATATCTCATAAGTCTAATATTTTGCGTTTTATCATAAGTTTGCATATTGGGTATTTGCTCTAAAATTTGTTTAGGAAGTGCTAATTTTTTTGCAAGTTTACGATTTTGATTTAAATATTCTTCTGCTAATCTAGTTTCTGTATCTAAACTTTTGGTAAGCTTAATGATTTCTTCATTTTCTTTTTGCGTTAATATCAATATATGTTTTGATAAAGTGTTACTATCACAAAACTGTGGATCCCATTTATAGCAGTCAAATATGGCTTGAATTTTATATTCATAATATCTATCTTCGGGAATTTTGATTAATTTCATAACCTCTCTCTTTTCTCTACAAATTATAATTTTTCATTATATTCCAAATTCTTTGGCATATTGGACAACACCTGTTATTTCTATGTCTGTGTCATTCAATTTCATAGCCATAAAATTTTCATTAGCCACATCAAAAGGTGCTTGTATTCCATATTGTGTTGCTGGAATGTATCCAAACTTTGGATAATAGTTCTCACTTCCTAAGACAATAGAATAATGATATCCTAATTTTTTAGCTATCTTATGTCCTTGCTCAATTAGCATACTACCAATTCCTTGTTTTTGGTATTCTGGTAATACAGCAAGTGGTGCTAAAGCTATTTCTTCATGATTTTCTATTTTTATTTTTGTAAATAAAATATATCCTACAATTTTATCCTCTTTAACAGCTACTAATGACAATTCTGGAATAAAGCTATCACTATTTCTTAAAGCCACTACCAAATCGTGTTCATTTCTATCACTATGTTCTGCCATTTCAAACGCTGTTTTGACAACCATATATACTTCTTCATAATCTTTTTGATTTTCTTGTCTTATTTCTATCATATTACATTCTCCTCACAACTTGTTATTATCCATCTAAGCATATCATAAAAAAGAAAATTATTCTATATATCAGACCAAAGCCTGTAAAATAATTTTCTAAAAGGTAATATTTTGTTAAATATTTATGGTGCTTTACATAACTTTCTTTTTATAAAAATAATCACATAACTAATTATCGCTAAAATCGCAACAATTCCTATTTGCTCAACTACCAATGGTGATAATTTTAATAAATTTCTAAATAGATATGCTGCCACATAGAATCCTACAGCTGTTGTACTAAATAAAAATGCATGAACTTTATTAAATGGCATACAGACCTCTTGAACGGCTAATATACTTACAAATCCAATTAATAGGTACATCATAGTAGTTAATGTATTTTGCTCTATTCCCATACCATTTCCTAAAACTGTTAAAATAACTATATTTAGCATAATTACAATGGCAAATGGGAGTGCATTTGTTAACGCTGTCTTTAAAAATGTTCCTTTGATTGGTTTTTCATTTCTTTCAAAAGATATAAAGAAAGAGGTATATGCTTCAATTACTAAGTCTATTAATGTAATTTGTATTGGTATAAATGGAAATTCCATATTGGTTAATATACAAAATACAGATAATAAAATAGAATATATAGTTTTAATAAAAAATATTCTTGCAACACTTGTAATGTTATTAACCACTCTTCTTCCTTCCATTAGTACATCTTTTAAAACACTAAAATCTGAATTTAATAGTACAATTTGAGATACCTGTTTTGCGCTATCTGTTGCATCTGGAAGTGTAATACTACAATCAGCTTCACGAAGTGCAATAACATCATTGACACCATCTCCTGTCATGGCTACTTTATGTCCTTTTTCTTGCAATGCTTTTACAATAATACTTTTTTGATGTGGTAATACTCTTGCAAAAATACTATATTTATCCACTATTCCTGCTATTTCATCATCACTTTTTATAGTAGACAAATCTATGTAAGAATCATAGTTTTCAAGACCTGCTGTTTTTGCTATATTAGATACAGTAAGAGGATTATCTCCTGAAACGACTTTTACCTCAACACCTTGCTTTTTAAAATATCCTAACATTTCTTTTGCATTTTTTCTTAAAGGATCTTCTAGTATAATAGTAGCAACCACTTCTAATTCTGGTAGTTCTGGTGTACAAATCACTTTATTTGTATAGGCAATTCCTAATACTCTTTTTCCTCTTTTTTGTAAATCTATCATTTCTTCTGGCATCTGTACCTTACTTTTTTCAAATAATCTTTCAGGTGCGCCCATGACAATTGTTCCCATATTTTCAAAAGAGATAGCACTCCACTTTCTTTCTGATGAAAATGGTATTTTTTCTATATTGTTATATATAGTATCTCCTTTAAAATATTTCTTCATCGCTTTAAATGTCGCATTATTATCCTCCATACCATTTACAAATGCTACCATCATTTCATTAAATGGCTTTGGTAATATGGCTTCATCATACATTTTTACTTCTGAAACTTTCATTTTCCCAGTTGTAATCGTCCCTGTTTTGTCTAAGCATATGGTATCTATATGTGCTAGAGATTCTATACTATATAATTCTTGTACAAGTACTTGTTTTTTTGCTAATTTAATAACCCCTGATTCTAATGAAATCGTAATTAATAAGACTAACCCCTTTGGTAACATTCCGAAGTAATGCTGCAGCTGTTGCAATAACTGATTGTGTGATATCTGTTTGTCTTGTAATATATGCTTGTATAAATAGAATAATTCCAAATGGAATAATGACAAAACTTGTAAATCTTGTTACCTTTTTCATAGAATTGATTAATTCTGAATTGTTAGATTTTTGTTTTTTTGCTGAGCTAATAATTCTATTGGCAAAATTATTCTCTCCTACTTTTTCTATTTTGGCATAACATTTTCCACTAACTACATAACTTCCTGAAAGCAATGTGTCTTTTTCACTTTTTAAGATTAAATCTGATTCTCCTGTAAGTAGAGATTCATTAACTTCTATTTCTCCACTGATAATTTGTGCATCTGATGGAATTTGATCTCCTTGTGCTAAAACAATTGTATCTTCTAATACAATTTCTTCTACTTCTATTTTTTTCTCTTTTCCATTTCTTATAACAGTTGCTTTTGCTGTATTTAGAATGGATAATTTTTTCACCAAATTTTTTCCATGGATTTCTTGTATAATACCAATTAAAACATTTACTGTGATAATTGCAAAAAAGAATACATTTGTATATGCTTTTACTGAAATTAATGCAATCGCAATTATCAAATTATATAAATTGAATAATGTAAATACATTGTCAGCCATAATCTTCCAATTTGATTTTAAATTGTCTTTTGGAAGTGTATTCACATTTCCTTTTTGTTTTTGTTCTTCTACTTCTTTGTTTGATAATCCTTGTATTTTGTCCATCTTTTAATATCCTCCCTTTCTTTTATCATAAGTCTTAACATATATTACACGATTAAAAAATTAAAAGGTTGGAAAAATTTTTAAAAAATAGCAAAAAAAGCAAACAGTTTTATCTACTATCTGCTTTTCTCGTCTATTTATTTGTTTTTATTTCTATTGTATTTCCATCAGATGTCATTTGTATTGTTCCATTCTCATCTGTTCTATATATTTCACTTCCTATATTGTTCAATTTATCTATTGTTTCTTGTGTTGGTAATCCATAAGAATTATCTTTTCCAGCCATAATAATTGCATATTGTGGTTTTACTTGCTCTAAAAAGCTTTCACTACTACTTGTGCTAGATCCATGATGTCCTACTTTTAATACATCTGTTTTTGGCCAAAGAATTGTTTTTTCATTTTCTTCTTCCGCATCTCCCATAAACAAATAACTGGTATTTCCAAATTCTACTCTAAGAACAAGTGATGATACATTCAAATTGTCTTCATCTAGTATCGGTTCTGTCATAAATTCTCCTGCTGCTTGTCCTAGTTCAATTTTATCTCCTTTATTGGGAGCTGTTACTGTTAAATTTTTATTTTCTATTGATTCTAATACATCTTCAAAAGTTTTGGTTGTTGTTTCGATTTTTGGCATATAAATTTGTCCAATATCAAAATGATTGATGACATCATCTAACCCACCAATATGGTCCTCATGTGGATGTGTACCGATTACATAATCTATCTTTGTAATACCAAGATTTTGTAAATAATTGACAACCGTTTCTCCTGCCTCATTTGTTCCTGCATCTATTAGCATGACTTTGTCTTGATTACGAATTAAGATACTATCTGCTTGTCCAACATCTATAAAATCTATTAATAAATCTTCTTGTGCCACAAATTCTACTTGTTGTACATTTTGACTATTGGTTTGTTCTCCCATGTTGGAAACGGTATTAACAAATTCTTCATTTGTACCTAATATTCCTGCAAGTCCTACAATGATTAATGCAATAATTCCTGATAATAATTTTTTCGTACTTGTTTTTTTTCTTCTTGCCATCTTTTGTCCTCCTTCATTATTTTTACTTACATTTTCTTTTGTATATTCATGTTCATACAATTTTTAATCAATATTACAAGATAACTTTAGGGATTATATCTTATATTGTTTTTTTAGCAATTATCTTAATTCCATAATTTGTTCATTTTATCTTGTATTCGATTGTTTTCTTCTTTTGTTAATTCTTCATTATATGTATATTTTCCATTAACATATTGCAAAATGCTTCCTTCTTTTATATTTTCTGGTAACATATCTTTTTTTACATTTTTTATTTCATTTGTTTTTCTATTCTCTAATACAACATATTCCCCTTCAAATCTATCAACAGAATATTCTTCTATGGCATCTAATTTTTTAGCTAATTCCATCTCTTCAGAAGTGTTATTTTGTTTTATTTCGTTTTTCATATCTGTCATTTTTTCTTGTATATCATTAAATATTTCTAAGTCCAATAATATTTACCTCCTTTAAAATAATGTATATTATTTTAAAATATCTAGCAGTATATAAATAATCTTTACCTTATTTATATACTGCTAAACCAAATTTGTCAAATGAACATTGGGGACGTGCGCAAAAGTTAAAAATATCTAAAAATTAAATAAAAATATCATCTCTCCCCCACGTCCCTAACGTTCAACTTCTTTTATCTCTCCATTTTTATATGCCTTCATTAATTCTTGTAAGTCTGCAATTTCTCCTTTTAATTTTGTTCCTATATCTGTATCACCAACTCTTTTTCTAACAATACCTGTTTTCTTTACAATAATTTCACTGATAATGTCGGTTTCTTCTACAATTGCTTTTTCTACAGATTCAAATGGTTTATTTTGACTTAGTAATAATCCGTTTGAGTTATATGTTAAGATATATCCTGCATTTCCTGTTTTTTCTCTAAAGCTTTTTGCAAATCCGCCATCAATCACTAATAGTTTTCCATTTGCTTTTATTGGACTTTCTCCATCTTTTGCTTTTACTGGAACATGTCCATTTAAGATATGAGAATCTTCTCCTTCTAATCCAAATTCTTTTAACACTTTTACACAAAATTCTTCATTTTCAGAATATTGATAATATGGACTTTTCGGTTCTTTGCTTAAACTTTTGTCTTTTATGAAATAACTTTCAAATGTTGCCATTTTTTCTTTTCCAAAAAATGGTGATTCTGGTGAAATCCACAAAAACCACATGATATCTACTAATTCTGGTTGCTTAGTTGCAAATACTTTATTTACTACTTCATTGATTTCATCAAAATAGGCTTTTCCTTTTACTCTTTTTCCCATAAATTCAACCTCTTTTAAATTTCCATTTTCATCTGTTGGAATACAACCATGGAATAAAAGATTATTATTAAATATGGTATACATTTCTCCTTTTGTATATAAATATTTCAAATGTTTTTGTAAACTAGGACTATGTATAAAAGACTCTTTAAGCCTTTCCATTACTTCATTTTCTTCTGATGTTAATGCATATGGATTGTTTTTATCAATGGTTGGAAAATTCTTGTCTTTTAGTTCATATTCTTTTCCCTCTATAGTCACTGTTCCTTTTTCAATATTCATTTTATCTAGTAATAATCGATTGTCTAAGTGATATTCTGGGTGTTTTTTTATCAATTGTCCTTCCATTTTAAATTGGATGACGGTTATCGCTTTTTGAATTTTTGCTATAATATTTTTATCACTATTGTCATATTTATTATAGTCAAATACCTTTGGCATAAAGTTTGCACAATCATCATTTTTATATATTTTTTGAGCAAATGTTGATAATGGTCTCATATTGATTCCATACGAATCTTCTAATATCCCTATATTATTATATCTTGCACATATTCTAACAACAGTTGCAATATTGGCTTTATTTCCACAACCTGCTCCCATCCATAAGATATCATGATTTCCCCATTGAATGTCTAAACTATGGAAATTCATTAATCTATCTAATACTAAATCTGGATATCTTCCTCTATCAAAAATATCTCCTATAACATGTAAATGGTCTATTGCCATTCTTTTTATTAAATCTGATATAGCTATAATAAAACTATCTGCTTGTTCTAATTCAATAATTGTTTTGATAATTTGTTTATAATAGTTTTCTTTATCTTTTCCACTATCTACTTGTGAATGTAATAATTCATCTATGATATATTCGAATCCACTATTAATTGCTTTTCTAACTTTTGATCTTGTATATTTTGAACTTACTTTTCTAGCCACTTCTACTAATCTGTATAAGGTAATCGCATACCATTCCTCTAAATTTTCTGTTTCTTCCTTGATTAGTTTTAGTTTTTCTTTTGGATAATATATCAAAGTTGCTAATGTATTTCTTTCTTTTTCTGTAATGCGATTTTCAAATGTTTCTTCAATTTTACTTTTTATAATTCCTGCTCCATTATTTAAAATATGTGTAAATGGTGCATATTCTCCATGAATATCACTTAAAAACACTTCTGTTCCTTTTGGCAAATTCAATATTGCTTCTAAATTGATAATTTCTTCAGCCACTTCTGTGGTATTTTTAAATTCTTTGCTTAATAGTTTGAGATATTTTTCTTTAGAAAACTGTTTATTCTCACCTTCTTTTACCTCTTCTGCATTATATGTATATTCTCTCATATATGACAACTCCTCTATTTTTATTATATTGTTATAAATTTATATTCATTTTCCATAGCCTTTATAAATTTCATCAAATCTTCAAATGAAATCAATACACTTGCTTCATTTGTGTTTGGATGAACAGCTAATAACTTTTTCCCCTTTAAATCTTTATCAATTAATACTTCAACTTCTTTTTCTTTATCATTGATTAACCCCATAGGACTTACATGACCTGGTTCTAATTTTAGATATTTCATTAATCTTTCACTTGATGCAAAACTTAATCTTGTAGAAAGTACTTGTTCTTGTATTTTTGCCATATCTGCTTTTTTTTCACTACATAATATCACTAGAAAGTGTCTTTTTCCTTTTTGATCTCTTAAAAATAGATTTTTACAAATTTTAGCCCCTTTTAAGATTTCCATATCTAAGTTGTCCGTATCATCAACTGTATATACTGGTTGATGAAATACCAATTCATAATGAATTCCTAACTTTTTTAAAGTATTTAATACTTCCTCCATATTTACGCTTATTCCTTTCCTAGTATTTATTTTCTACACGTATCTTCTTTATATAGTTTAAACTAGCTTGCAAATAAATGCAAGCTAGTTTATTCGTATTTTTTCTTTAATTATTCTTATCTCTATACACCTTTACAATATCCTTAAATGTCATTTTAGTTCCATAATTTAATATGGCATTTGAATAAATCTTAATAGCAACTTGTGCAATAATTAATATTGTAATCACTAATACTACAATTGATAATATGATTTCTGAAGTTGACGCAATTCCCATCATAATCCTAAATGGCATACAAAATGGTGATGATATTGGGAAGATTGCTGCGAATTGGTTTAACTCACTTGTTGGATTCATCATGGTAAAATATGATAAATAGAATCCAATAACAGCAAGTATAGCAACAGGGGTATTTGCTGATTGTATATCTTCTGGTTTGCTAACTGTTGAACCTGTTAATGCATATAATAAAGCATATGCCAAATATCCTAAAATAAAGTACACAATTGTCATAATTGCTAAATATGGTGTCATCATAGACATATCCAAAACAGCATTTAATAGTTCTGGCTCTAAAAATGCTTTTGCTGAAATTAAGGCTACTGCAACAATCACGCATATTTGTATTAATCCTACAATACCAATTCCTATGGTCTTTCCTAATACAATTATTCTTGGTGATGTAGAAGTTACCAATGTTTCCATAATTTTTGAAGTCTTCTCTGTTGTAATGGAACTTGACACTTGATATGCACAGAAATAGATTGCGTAGAATAATACAATTGACAATAGCATAATAACTAGTATATTTCCACTTACTTCTTGCTCTTCTGTTTGTTCTATTGTAAACTCAAAATTTGGAGATAGACTTGCAATTTGCTCTTGTGTTAATCCCAATTTTGAAATCTGTAAATTGGTATATAATGAATTTATGGCATTTGTTAAATCTTCTGGAACAGAAGCCATTTGTGTCATATTTTCTACAATATATCTTAATTTATATGTGCCATCCTCTTTTGGTTCAATAATCATTGCTTCATTTATATCTTTGTTTTCTATTCGACTTTTTATGTCTTCAAAAGAAACTTCATTATTGGCTACTTGAACATTGTATCCTAATTCCATATAATTTAAACTTGGTAAAGTTCCTTCAAATAGATTTGTGCTATCTACAATTAATATTTTTGCTTCACCAGTATCTTCATTATCTCCTGAAATAGCATTCATGATATTTGGTATATTAAATCCTATCACAATTAATATCAAAATAATTAATGTTGATATGATAAAAGATTTTCTTTTTGCCATATCTTTTATTGTAAATGCAATAACGGTTTTTAAATCTCTCATATTACTCACCCACCTTTTCAATAAAAATATCGTTAAGCGTTGGTTTCTTAATTTCAAACTTATCTACTTCTATATGATTTGTAACCAACCTTTCTAGCAATTGGTGAGCTTTTTCTTCAGAATCAATTTTAATAGAATATTCATTATTTTTAGAAAATTCTATCTCCATACCAAATTCTTTAATGTATTCATCTATATTTTTGTCTGTTGATAATTCTAATCGATTTGCTTTATAACCTTCTTTAGTTTCTTTTAAATTTCCTTTTAATACTGTTCTTCCTTTATTCAATATCAAAATATCAGTACAAAACTCTTCTATAGATGCCATTTGATGACTAGACATAATAATATATTTTCCCATCTTTACTAAATCAATAATGACATTTTTTAAAATTTCAGAGTTTACTGGATCTAATCCACTAAATGGTTCATCTAGCACAATTAATTCTGGGTCATGAATAATCGCTGTCATAAATTGAATTTTTTGTTGATTTCCTTTTGACAATTTCTCAGCTGGCATTGGTATATATTCTTCTACCTTCAAGACCTTTGCCCATTTTTTAATTGCTGCATCTGCATCTTTTTGACTCATACCTTTTAATTTTGCAAAATACATCAATTGGTCATATATTTTTGTTTTTGGATACACACCTCTTTCTTCTGGTAAATATCCAAAATTTACACTCTTTCTTTCAACTTTTTTCCCATTCCAAGTAATTTCACCTGTATCTTTTTTTATAATTCCAAGAAGCATTCTAATGGTTGTTGTTTTACCAGCACCATTTGTACCAAGTAATCCAAATACACCTGGTTTATCAACTTCAAAAGAAATATTATCTACCGCTTGTTTACCAACAAACTTTTTAGAAACATTTTCAAGTTTTAATCCCATCTTTTATCCTCCTTTTGAACGTTAGGGACGTGCCAAATCGTTCAAAAATTGAACGAAAGGGACACACCTTGTTCCTTTGTCATTTATTCCTATGTATTATAATATTTAATCAACTCTTTTACAATACTTTTTATGACAAATTAAGAATTTTTGTCGTAAAAGCAGTCTCAGTTAGTTTGAATAAAAAATATATATAATTATATAGTCTTATTATTCAATCTTTCATATATCCAGTTATTGTTGCTTTAGATATTTGTAATATATCTGCCAAAAACTTATGTGATATGTTCGTATTTTTCTTTATATATCGTACAAGTTTTTTCATTTCTTTTGTATTTTTACCTATCATTAAGTCATTTTCTTTTTTATATTTTCTTATTAGTTCTTTAACAAATATTTCTGTGTCTTCATAAGTATCTATAAATTCTGCCTTTGCTATTATTTTTTCATTTTTTACCTTGGGAAAATCAATCGAACAATTAATATTTTTATATACATTATCTAGCATAGTATTTGATATATAACTAGTTTGAAAATCTTTGAAATTAGAATAAAGATATTTTTCGGGACTTAAAACAATTTTTGCTCTTACAGGATTATTAAAAATATATTTTATACAATTTACTAGTTGTGTTTCACTTAATATTGGTTGACTCTTATATCGATTCCTAAAAACAATTCCTACCCTTTCATTTATATAATTATAATACATTGCAAATTTTTCGTTAATCTTTTTCATAAATAGACTCATATTATTTATATCCTCAGTATGCAACAATATATGTGCATGATTATCCATGATAGTAAAAGCAATTAGATTTATATTGAGTTCATTCGCTTCTTTTTGCAATAGTTCCATATACTTCTTTTTACATCTGTTTTCTTCAAAAATGTATTCTTTGTTTATTCCCTGTGTCATATTATGAAAAAAAGTAGTTTCCATTTGATTTCTTGCGATTCTAGACATAAATTCTCCTTTAAAATAATTTGAAATAAGATTATTTTTGACAAAAATTGAGAACTGATCTTTCAGCTAATCAGTTTTAACTTCAAATATATTATTACATTTTTTTCCATTTGTCAACTAAAATAAAAAGGACTTTATCTAATCAAATATTGCTATTTTTTAGATTTGTCCTTTTCACTTATGGTCTATTATTTAGTTTTATTTTGTTATTTCTAATTTTTTAGCCATATCACTTTTACAATGTCTGTCCCTTTCGTTCAATTTTTGAACGATTTGACACGTCCCTAACGTTCAACATCAATCTTTAAATTCTCTCCATTAATATTTGTATCAGTATAATCTCTTCCTTTTTTGTTATAGAAGATATTATTAGCCAATGTATCATGTTTAATGGTTTCTTCATATTTCTTGATAACAGCTTCTATTTTTTCATTTTCTGCTACATATAGATTGATTCTGTCTAATACTTCAAATCCACTGTCTTTTCTCATATTTTGTACTTTTGATAGTACTTCTCTTAGGATTCCTTCTTCTGCTAGTTCTGGTGTAATGGTTGTGTCTAATACAACACCAATTTCTCCTTCTCCACTAAATGCAAATCCATCTTTACCTTGCATTGTTACAAGTAAGTTTTCTGCATTTAGTCCGATTTGTGTGTCATCGATTTCAATGTATTCTACACCACCATTTTTTACTGTGTTTGCTAAATCCATTTGATTTTTCTTAGCGATTGCTTCTTTTATTTTTGGTATTAGTCTACCATATTCTTTTCCTAAGACTGGTAAATTTGGTTTGATTTCGAAGTTTACATATTCAGACATTTCTGCTCCCAATTTTACTTCTTTGACATTTAGTTCTTCTTTAACAATGTCTGCATAATATTCTGGAAGTGTATCAATTGAGATTAACATTTCTGATAATGGTTGTCTGTTTTTGATGTTTACAGAGTTTCTTGCACTTCTTCCCAATTTTACAATTCTATATGCTAAGTCCATTTCTTTTTCTAATTCTTTATCGATTACTTTTTCGTCTACTTCTGGCCATGAACATAAATGGATACTTTCAGGTGCAGTTTTATCTAGTCCAACAACTAAGTTTTGATAAATTTCTTCTGTCATGAATGGTACAAATGGTGCTGATACTTTGCATAAGTCTACTAATACTTTATATAGTGTTACATATGCTCCAATTTTTTCATCATTTAATCCTTGATTCCAGAATCTTTCTCTGTTTCTTCTGACATACCAATTTGATAAACTATCTGTAAATTCTTCTATTTCTAATGCTGCCCCTGTAATGTCATAGCTATCTAGTTTGTGATCCACATCTTTGATTAATGTATTTAGTTTTGAAATAATCCATTTATCCATAACATTTGTTACTTTGAAATCTTTATATGTTAATGGATTGAATTGGTCTATTTCTGCATATAACACATAGAAAGAATATACATTCCATAATGTGCTTAAAAATCCTCTTTGAGTTTCTTTTACATTATCTAATCCTAATCTTGTAGGTAGCCATGGGGCACTACATGTATAGAAATGCCATCTTGTTGCATCTGCACCAACTGTGTTTAATAATTCCATTGGGTCTACACCATTTCCTTTTGATTTAGACATTTTTTGACCTTTTTCATCTAGAACATGACCTAAAACGATACAGTTTTCAAATGGTGTTCTATTAAATAGTGCTGTTCCAATTGCTGTTAATGTATAGAACCATCCTCTTGTTTGATCAACTGCCTCTGAAATAAATCCAGCAGGGAAATTGTTATCAAACATTTCTTTATTTTCAAATGGATAATGCCATTGTGCAAAAGGCATTGAACCTGAGTCAAACCAACAATCGATAACTTCTTTTGCTCTATGCATTTTTTTACCACATTTTGGACATTTTAGATATACATTATCAATATATGGTTTATGAAGTTCTATATCTTCTGGTACATCAATTCCTTTTTCTTTTAATTCTTGAATTGACCCAATACATTCTCTATGTCCACAGTTTTCATCTTCACAAGTCCAGATTGGTAGTGGTGTTCCCCAATATCTGTCTCTTGAGATTCCCCAGTCGATAACATTTTCTAGGAATTTTCCAAATCTTCCTGTCTTAATTGTCTCTGGATACCAGTTTACTTTGCTATTGTTTTCAACTAATTCATCTCTTAGTTTGCTCATTGCAACAAACCAGCTTTCTTTTGGATAATATAGAAGTGGTGTGTCACATCTCCAGCAATGTGGATATGAGTGCATATGTTTTTCTTTGCTAAATAATTTGTTTTCTTGTTTTAACCATTTACAAATATCTTCATTACAATCTCTTACAAATCTTCCAGCCCATGGCTCTACTTCTCTTACAAATTTTCCTTCTTTATCTACTAAATTGATAAAAGTAATACCATTTTGTTTTGCAACTAAACTATCATCTTCACCATAAGCAGGTGCAATATGAACAATACCTGTACCATCTGTTAATGTAACATAATCTCCATGGATAACTTCAAATGCTTTTCCTTCTATTTCTCCAAATGGCATTAATCTTTCATATTTTGTTCCTAATAATTCTTCACCTTTAAATGTTTTTACAACATCATATGGTGTTTCTTTTAATACAGTTTCTAGTAAATCTTTTGCTAAGATATAGTTTTCATATACTGGTTCATCATCTGTTCCAATATTTGCTTTTACTTCAGCATATTCATATGATTTGTTAACACAAAGTGCTAAGTTTGATGGTAATGTCCATGGTGTTGTTGTCCATGCTAAGATGTATGTGTTTTTATCAAATTTTTGTCCATCAGTTACTTTAAATTTAGCAATACATGTTAAATCTTTAACATCTTTATATCCTTGTGCTACCTCATGTGATGATAGGGCTGTTCCACATCTTGGACAATATGGCATAACTTTATGACCTTCATAAAGCAATCCTTTTTCCCACATTTGTTTTAATGCCCACCATACAGATTCAATATATTCATTATGATATGTTACATATGGATGTTCCATATCTACCCAAAATCCAACTTTGTTTGTCATTTCTTCCCATAGATGAACATATTCAAAAACACTTTCTTTACATTGTTTTACGAATTTTTCAACACCATATTCTTCTATTTGTTGTTTTCCTGAAATTCCTAATTTTTTCTCGATTTCTAGTTCTACTGGTAAACCATGGGTATCCCATCCAGCTTTTCTGATAACTCTGTATCCTTTCATGACTTTATATCTTGGAATTAAGTCTTTCATAACTCTTGTTTCAATATGTCCTACATGTGGTTTTCCATTTGCTGTTGGAGGTCCATCATAAAAGGTAAAATATCTTTTTCCTTGATTTCCATTAAGGCTTTTCTTTATGATTTCTTTGTCCTTCCACATTTTGGCAACATCATTTTCCATTCCGACAAAACCATTTTGCAATTCTACTTTTTTGTACATACAAATTCCTCCTTTTTATTTTTTATGTTTTAAACAAAAAAGCTATTCACATCCCATATACTAGGACGAAATAGCTTTACTTTCCGCGGTACCACCTATTTTAACCAATTAATTCTCATTTTAATTAGTTCTCTCATTTATCTTTAACGCAGATTTACGACTATACTTACTTTTATTTCAGTTTAGTAACAGTTAGGGGATAACAAATAGATTTTACTTACCAAATTCTCAGCTACCTTTGGCTCTCTTTAAGATATTATGCCATTTATCGTGTCCTGACTATTGTTTTTATATATTATGTTCATTATTATATCATGTTTTTTAGATTTTTCAAGCGATTTTTGATTATTTTATAAATTTTCTAATATAAATCACCGTGCTTTTTGATTTTTTTACGAATTTATATATCCATCTATTACAATGCTTTAATTTCTTCTTCAGTTAAATTTGTTATTTCAATTATATATTTAATATCCGCACCTTTTTCTTTCATTTTTTTAGCAATTTCTTTTCTTTCTTCAGCCTTCCCTTCTTCTAAACCTTTCCTTCTTGCTTCATACATTTCTGTGTTATAAGTTAATCTACTTCTTCCCCTAATTTCATATAGTTCTCTTTCGTATTCATCTGCACTCATTTGTGTTAATTGTTCTACTGCTTCTTTGATTTCTTCATTTTCTTTTTTTCATTCTTCCATCATTTTTCTATCTCCCCCAATCACATATAACCATTTTTCTAGTAAATCTGCTACCTTCTTTTCTCCATTTCCATACATATATTCTTCTATTAGAATTTGTTATTATGTATTAAACGCAATAAATTCATCTTTTAACAGTCCTGTAATACATTCATCAACATATTCATTCGTTGCTAAACATAGATATTTTTTTCTTCGTTTTCCTTCATATTGGTATCCCAGTTTTTCTTGCATTTTCCTAGACTTTTCATTATTAGAAAAATAACCATTTTCTAACCTTCGTAACCCCAACATTTCAAAACAATATTTTGCTCTTGTACTAAAAGCCTCTGTGCCATATCCATTTTTTTGATATTTTTCATTTAACCATATTCCACCAGTAGCAGTTCCATCTTTTTTATTAATAGATTGTATTGATGTTCCTCCAATCACTTTATTATTTTCTTTTAAAACGATTGCTAACATTAAATCCTTTGAATCTTCATCCAACTTTTTAGCATAAGAAATGAAATCATTTGCATCTTTTCTAGTATAAGGATATGGAACAGCCGCTAACCATTTTGAAACATTTAAATTATTTAATCCTTCTATTAAATCATTCATATCTTCGTCTTTCCAAGTTCTTAAAATTATTCTTTTACCATCTATTAGCATGTATAATCACCTCTAAATTTGCTCTTTATTTACTAAAAATTATAACATTGTAATTGAAAAAAGTATATATAAAAACAAAAATTACTCTATACCATTTCGATATAAAGTAATTTTTCCTCTATTAGAATCATCAAAAATTGTTAAAGATCCAAATAGCTTTTATATATAATTACACACCAACAGTTGAGAAACCATTATCTACATGAATAATTTCTCCAGTAATGGCATTTGACATATCACTAAATAAAAATGCTGTAGCATTTCCAACTTGATTGATTGTAACATTTTTATGTAATGGTGCTCTTTCTTCAACAATATCTAATATTGAACCAAAATCTTTGATTCCTTTTGCAGATAATGTTTTAATTGGTCCTGCTGAAATTCCATTAATTCTATATCCATCTTTTCCTAAATCTCTTGCTAAATATCTAATGCTTGCTTCTAATGCTGCTTTCGCAACACCCATAACATTATATCCTTCAATTGCTTTTTCAGAACCATAATATGTATATGCAACAATACTTGCTCCTTCATTTAACATTTCTTTTTCTCTTGCCATTCTAACAATTGCAACTAATGAATAAGCACTTACATCTTGTGCATGTGCATAACCATCTCTTGATGTTAAAATGAAATCATTTCTTAAATCTTCTGTATTGGCATGTGCAATCGCATGTAATAATCCATCTATTTTTCCATGATCTTTTTTAATTTCTTCTAAGCATTTGTCTATATCTTCATCTTTGCTTACATCATTACATTCATAAACACTTACTCTTTCCATATCTTTTACTAAATCTTTTACTTTTTCTACGCTGTCACCTGAACAAGTACAAATAACTTCTGCACCTTGTTCATAAGCTGATTGTGCTGCTCCCCATGCAATACTCCATTTGTTTCTTACTCCCATAATCACTACTTTTTTACCTTCTAATAACATTTTAAATTCCTCCTAATTTATATTTTTATTGTATCGGAAATCATATGAAATTTTAAGTTATTCAAAATCAAAATATATATTTCATTTTTCATTTAGATTCCATATAAAATATTTCCATTACAATAGTTTAAGCTTTTTATTAATATACTTTATTTTAAACTATGTTTAAGACATTTTAACACATTGTTCTAAATTTTTCATATCGATTTTCTACTAATTCTTTTTTAGATAATGTGCTTAATTCTTTTAAACTCTTTTTGATATATGATTTTAATTCTTTTATCACCATGTCAATATCTTCTCCGGCTCCACCTTCTGGTTCTTTTATGATTTTATCAATAATTCCAAAATCTTTTAAATCTTTAGCAGTAGCCTTCATATCTCCTGCTGCTTCTTTTGCTTTAGTTGAATCTTTATATAAGATGCTAGCAAATCCTTCTGGAGACAAAATAGAATATACTGCATTTTCTAGCATAGCAATTCTATCTCCCACAGCAATTGCCAATGCACCACCACTAGAACCTTCTCCAATAACAATACAAATAATTGGTACTTCTAGTTTTGACATTTCAAATAAATTTCTAGCAATCGCTTCTCCTTGACCTCTTTCTTCTGCTCCCATTCCAGGATATGCACCTGGTGTATCTATAAAAGTAATAATTGGTCTATGAAATTTTTCTGCCTGTTTCATTAATCGTAATGCTTTTCTATATCCTTCTGGATTTGGCATTCCAAAATTTCTTTCCATATTTTCTTTTGCTTTTTTTCCTTTTTGTTCTCCGATTACAGTGACTGGTATTCCTTCAAATGTTGCAATTCCTCCAACAATTGCTTTATCATCTCCAAAATTTCTGTCGCCATGTAATTCTATAAAATCGTCAAATAATCCATTAATATAATCTAATGCTTTTGGTCTATCCATTTTTCTTGCTAACATGACTCTATCCCATGCTGTTATGTTCGCCATATTTTTCTCCTCCTTAGGTTGCCAAAGGGGACGTGCCATTTTGGCAACTTTTCTTTAAAACTTAATTTTATACTTATATTTTCATTTTAGTTGCCAAAGTGGCACGTCCCCTTTGGCAACCTCTACTATCCTTTATGTAGTCTAATTAATTTTGCAATTGTTGATTTCATATCTTTTCTTTCTACGATTTTATCTATAAATCCATGTTCTAACAAAAATTCTGAACTTTGGAATCCCTCTGGTAATTTTTGATTAATTGTTTGTTCTATAACCCTTGGGCCTGCAAATCCAATTAATGCATGTGGTTCTGCTAAAATAATATCTCCTAGACTTGCAAAGCTTGCCGTTACACCTCCTGTTGTTGGATCTGTTAATACAGATATATATAATTGTCCTGCTTTGTCTAGTTTAGTAAGTGCACTTGATGTTTTTGCCATTTGCATTAAAGATATCATTCCTTCTTGCATTCTAGCACCACCTGATACACAAAATATAACTAATGGTAATTTCTTTTTAGTTGCTGTTTCAATTGCTAATGTAATTCTTTCTCCTACTGCTGATCCCATACTTCCCATTAAAAAGTTTCCATCCATAACAGCAAGAACTGCTTTTTCTCCTTCTATCTCACATATACCACATTTTACTGCTTCATCTATTTTTGTTTTTTCCTTTAGCATTTCTACTTTTTTCATATACCCCTTAAAATTTAATGGATCTTTTGTTACAATGTCTCCACCAATTTCTTTAAAGGTTCCTTCATCTGCAATTTGTTTAATTCTTCTTCTTGATGATAATCTAAAATGTTTTCCACAATTTGGGCATACACTCAAGTTTTGGTGCAAATCATCTTTATAGATGATTTCTTTACATTTATCACATTTTACCCATTTTCCAATCATCATATCTGAAGCTTTTTCATTTTTTACCCTTTTTTCTTCTTTTTGGTTTATCTTTTTTACTTTGTCGATTACCAAGGCATTTCCCTCCTTTATATCTTTGTTATTATATATATTTTTTCAATTTATTTCAACTAGGATAAGTAGTCAAAAAAAGATTTTTGTCGCATAGACAAACGATCCCTATGCGACATTTCTTACATATTAAATTCTTTTTTAATAAAAGATGTATCATAATTATTTGTTTTAAAGTTTTCATTTTCTAATATTTTTAATAAAAAGTCTATATTTGTTGTAATTCCTTCTACTACAAATTCTGCTACTGCACTTTTCATTTTTGCGATAGATTCTTCTCTATTGTTTCCATGAACAATTAATTTTGCAAGCATAGAATCATATGTAGGTGGAACTGTATATCCACTATAAATAGCAGTATCTACTCTTACACCATTCCCTCCTGGTACATGTAAGCCTGTTATGGTTCCTGGACACGGCATAAAGTTTTTATCTGGATTTTCTGCATTAATTCTTACTTCCATAGAATGTCCATCAAACTTGATATCTTCTTGTTTATAGGTTAATTCTTCTCCACCTGCAATTTTGATTTGTTCTTTTATGATATCTACTCCTGTTACCATTTCTGTTACAGGGTGCTCTACTTGTACTCTTGTATTCATTTCCATGAAGTAAAAATCTTTGTTTTTATCCACTAAAAATTCAATTGTCCCTGCATTAGAATATCCAATTTCTTTTACTGCTTTTACTGCGACTTCTCCCATTTTCTTTCTTGTTTTTTCATCTAATATACCGCTTGGGGTTTCTTCTAATATTTTTTGATTTCTTCTTTGTACAGAACAATCTCTTTCTCCTAGATGAATGCAATTCCCATGTTCATCTGCTAAAATTTGTATTTCCACATGTCTTGGGTTTTCTACAAATTTTTCTAAATATAAACTATCATCATTAAAAGCTACTTTTGCTTCTTGTTTTACAATATCATATTCTTTTTCTAGTTCTTCTTTAGAATAGGCAATTCGAATACCTCTTCCGCCACCTCCTGCTGATGCTTTTAACATAACAGGATATTTGATTTGTTCTGCTAGATTAACAGCTTGTTTTTTTGAATAAATTAGTCCATCTGAACCAGGTACAACTGGAACACCTGCTCTTTTCATCGTTTCTTTTGCTTTTGATTTGTTTCCTAATAATTCGATTAGTTTATAATCTGGTCCAATAAATTTAATTCCTGTTTCTTGGCAAATCTTTGCAAAATTTGGATTTTCTGATAAGAATCCAAATCCTGGGTGAATACTGTCTGCTCCTGTTAAGCATGCTGCTTCTAATATTGCTTTTACATTCAAATAGCTTTTATTAGATGGTGCTGGCCCCACACAGATAGCTTCATCTGCTAATTGCACATGTAAGGCATTTTTATCTGCTTCTGAATAAATGGCTACTGTTCTAATCCCCATTTCTCTACATGCTCTTATAATTCTGACTGCAATTTCTCCTCTATTGGCAATTAATACTTTTTTTAACATGAAAATTCCCCCTAAGAAAGATAAATTTATTTTTATATTTTTTTTACATTCTTTAAAAAAAGACAGTATATATACTGTCTTTTTTATTTCTACTATTATATATTCTTTTTTTATTTTTTTCAAGCTAGTACGGGTGGTCAGAATTCAAATGACGTTAAATGTCAATACAATTCATATTCTTTTTGTGTAATAATTATTTTAAACATTCGTTTAAGGTGATGTTATGATAAAAGAAAAAAGAAAGGCAAAAAAATATACACAAGAAAAAATGTCTGAAATACTAGGAATTAGTTTAAGACAATATATACGAATTGATAATGAAGAAGATTTGCCCAGAAGAGATGTTTTAAAAAATCTGATTTTAGAATTAGATTTAACAGATGAAGAACTAGGTGAATACATAAGAATTATGGCTAATAAAATTGCTTAAGAATATTTTATTATATATTTATTCATATAATTTAATATTCTTAAGCAATTTTTCTTATCTAACAAGGTTAATCCTATTTTGTTGATATATGTATATTTTCAATTTCCGCATGTAATTCTCTAGAAATAATATTTTGTATTTGTGCCACTTCTTCTTGTTGTAACTGTTCTACTCCAATAATGACACTAATACTATCTCCATTTACAAAAATAATATTATTCGTAAATCCTTTTGTACTAATTAAATTTTCACATATCATGATACTATTTTTTGTATCGTTAATTTTTTTAATTTCCTCTGTTGCACTTTGTTTTTGCGTTTCCAAGCTATTACTACTATTCAATACATTTTCATAACTTTCTATCATCTGTGAATACATGGTATCTCTTTCTAATTTCGATTTTGTAAAATATTCATCTGTTGTTACTGCTGCACTTGTTTGCGTTGCTGTGTTATTTTCTGTTGTGTTGGTGTTTTGTGTCACATTTTCATTTGCTTCTTGAGTTGTATTTCCGTTTGTGCTACTAGTATTTTCAGTTGTATTTTCTGTCACTTCGTTTTCGCTAACTGCTTCACTATTCACTAATGTAGCATCTCCAATATCGGCAATTTGCATATCATCATTTGCCTCCATTTCCATAGTTGTCTGTGCTGATACTTGTTCTGCCGTATTGGTCGTATAATTTAAATATCCAGCAGTCACTAACATTAAAGCAATCACATAAATAATTACTTGATTTTTCTTTAACAAGCCTTTCATTATTTTCATAAATTTACCTTCCTTTCTAGGGTTCATTAAGGGTTCATTGTGACCAGTTCCATTTGGTTCCATTTGGTCCCATTTATAATTCTAGGTCTGTCCCTTTCGTTCAATTTTTGAACATTGGGGACAGGTCAAATCGTTCAAAAATTGAACGATTTGGCACGTCCCTAACGTTCCATTTCAAATACTTGAATTTTATGTGTTGCTAAACCTGTGACTGCTTCTACTGCTTGAATAATACTTGTTTTTACTTCTGCATTTCCCGCTCCTTTTGCTGTAATAATTGCCCCTTCTATCTGAGGCTCTATTACTTTTTGTGTAATGACTGTTTTTTCTCCGTCACTTTCTTCATAAATAATTTCTTTTTGTGAATCTGTTTCTTCTATTGTTCTTGTTCCTCCTGATGTATCTGTTTCTACTGTATTGCTAGTTTGTGTACTTTCATTATACATAGGAATAATTTCACTCGATTCCGAATAATTGATAAATACATTTACCTCTCCTACTCCTTGGATTTTTGATAAAATATCTTCTAATTTTATTTCTAGTTCGTTAGTGGTATTACTTGATACTTGTAGTGAAGATGTATTACTACTTGCTAATTGTTTTGAAGTGTCATTTTGTATGCCCTTATCATTACTACTATCTTTATCTCCATTCCATATGATATTTATGATGACAATTGTGACAATTAATATCACAACAAAAAATACCAAATTTTCTATTTTCTTTTTATTTCCTTTTTCTGGATTGATTAACCCTTTTAATTTATCTTTAAACATGTTTCCTCAACTCCATATTCTTCTTTTAAGAACTTTTTTATCTTTTGAATATCACAATTACTGATATTTTGTTTACTCTCATCTTGTTCCTTATCAGTTTTATTAATTTTTCCAACGGTTGTATTGACTGGTTTTATCTTTTGAATTTCATTTACTAACTTATCTTCGATTGTTTCTGATTGCTCTGTTCCATTCTCCTGTCGATTGTTTTCTTGCTCTTCATTTTTTTCAACTGTTAAAACAATTTCTTCTATATAGTTTTCTTCATTTTCGCTAGATAATGTTGCATATACGTTACAAGTTATAACCTGATATCCTAATTTCTCTACTTTTTTAGTGATATCTTTTTCTAATTCTCCTATATAAATTTCTTCTATTTGACTGTTCACAGTGCTTTGTTCTCCATTTGTTTGATTGGTTGTATAATCACCAATATATTCATTTAAGTCATAAGAACTAACATCTAATATATCTTTATTCTTAACAAATGGTGATATGATATTAAAGATAATATATATGCCAAATACCATTCTGACATATTTTTTGGTCTTATTATTCGGTAATAACATTTCCAAAATGGATATGACAATAATGGCTAGTCCTAAGCTTTTTGCCCAATCACTTAAAAACTCTATCATAACTTCCCCTACCTATACATCATTCCTGTATTGGATATCTTAACAACTAAAGCTGTGCCAACAATTAGCATAACAGATACAGAACATAAAATTGCCAAAAAGATTTTATACACATCTCCTATTTGATCTAATAAGCTTGTAATATTTTTATCTGCTATTGGTTCACAGATTGCCGCCATTAACTTATATGCCATTGTAAAGATTCCTAATTTTAAGATTGGCATGATACAAATTCCTACCACAATCATAATTCCAATAACACCCACTGCATTTTTTAAAATGATTCCACACCCTAAAACCGTATCTACTGCATCTCCTAGAATTTTTCCTACCACAGGTATTGCTGAACTAACAACTGCTTTTGTTGTTTTGGCAGTAATGCCATCTACACTACTAGAAAGTGTCCCTTCTAGTGAAATGACTGCTACAAAAATAGTAAGAACAATTCCAAAGAACCACACGACTCCTGATTTTAAAAATTTCGATAATTTGTCTATTTGTACATTATCTGAAATTTTGGATATGACAATTAAACTCGTAAAGACTAAGACAATTGGAATGATAAGTGTTTGTATCATATTTCCTATAAAATTGATTAAGAATAATATAATAGGCTCCAATACACCACTTGTTGTAATACTTCCCGTATATATCATTAGTGAAATCAATAAAGGAATTAGTATATTCATAAACCCAATCAAGTTATTACAAGTATCTTTTACAATTTGTACAATATCTAAAAAATTCATCATAACAATTGTAACAATTAATATGTATTGGACATAATAAATCAGTTTTGAAATGGTATCATTTTCTAGACTCTCACTGACAGATTTTAATATACTATGTATCACCACAATGGCTAATATACTTCCTAATACTGTTAAACCATCTACCACTTCTCCTCCTAGTACACTAAGTACTTTTTGGAATAATGTTTGATTATCGACTTCTCCTTTTATCGCATTTTCAAGAATCTCATTCATATCAATGTCTTCAAAAAATTCACCTGAATATTCTTCTGCTTGTTCAATAAATTCACTAATTCCAAATTCTTCTTGTTGTTCCTCTATGGTTTCTTCTTCATTTGCACTTGAGGTTGGCTTGATAAGATTTATAAGGAAAATAACAATTATCAAAATATATATAAATTTTTTCACTTTGCCTCCTTATCTTTTGTAAACTTTGTATGTATTCCTTAATGCTTAAGGCAAAATTTGCAATATAATTTCTAACAAACTAGATATGATGGGTATGGACATCGAAATGATAATAATTTTACTTCCTAACTCTATTTTACTCGCAATGGCTCCCTCTCCTGAATCTTTACATATACTCACTGCAAATTCTGAAAGAAAGGCAATTCCTGTTATTTTAATTAGTAAAGATAAAAATTGACTGTTAATATTAGCTTTTCCTGCAATTGATTGTATTAGATTTACAATTCCTGTTAGTTGGTCTGTTAATAAAAGTAATATAAGAGCTCCTGTTAATAAACTAATATATATCGCAAATTCTGGCTTATATTGTTTTAACAATATGATAATAATCAATGCAATTAATCCAATTCCTATAATTTTAATAATCTCCATAAACATATCCTTTTTTAAATTTACAAATCAAATATGGTTCTGACTGTATCAAATAAATCACTAATTTCTCTTATGACCATGGTCAGAACAATAATTAATCCCGCCAAAGTTGTCATCATTGCTTGATCTTCTCTTCCTGCTCTTACCAGTACTTGATGTAAAACAGCAACTAATATTCCAATTGCTGCTATTCTAAATAACAAATTGATATCCATAGTTCTTATCTCATTCCTTTCTCAAAACGCCTATCTAGTTGAAAAAGAATTAAATGATTGCCATTATTTTCAACCTTTCTTTTCCTTTTCTTAAATTAAAATAATAACGATTGCTAATCCAATAGTTGTTCCAAGCTTACGATACAATTTTTCATTTTTATTTTTTTCTTGCTGAGCTTCTTTTATTTGTTTTTCTAAAAAATTCTCCGTGATTTCTATCTGGCTAATTTGTCCTTCCACATCTGTTTGTCCTAACATTTTGGAAAGCATTAATAGTACATATAAATCTTCATTGGTAAGATTTGTCTCACTCGTCTGTACTGCATTTTCCCAAGCTTCTCCCGCACTAAAATCTCGCATATTCTTTTCAGCTTTTTCAAAAATTTGTCCTATATTTTCTTTTGCATTATTGGCAATTTCTCTAAATATTTCTGGAATCGGTTCATATGTAAATCTGATTTTCGATTTAAAAACATTTAAAATATTTTTCATTTCTTCTAATTCTTCTAATCGATAAGAATATTTTTTTGCTATACATCTTCCAATAAAGCTAGATGCTATAAATACTAATAATAGCATAAAATACTTAATCATCTGCATATCATACACCTTGTCCTTTTATTTTAATTTATTTTTCTTTATATTATATGCACGTACTTTTTCTTCTAGAACAATATCTAGAACAATAGCGGGATTTTTTTAATATTTTCTCTGTTTTTAACATTTTAAAACCCGCTATATAAAAATAATTTTCTCAATGATTTTTCTATCTATCAATTTTTTGATATATGGATTGCTATTTACATCTTCTATGCTTTTTCCATGCATGGTAAATATGCCTTTTACACCAGACAACATAGCCTCTTCTATTGCCTGTATATCCTCATTTCCACCAATTTCATCACAAGCAATAATTTCTGGTGCCATTGTTCTTATTAATATTTTAATTCCTTTTGCCTTTGATACATTATCAATAATATCTGTTCGAATACCAACATCATTTTGTGGAATGCCTCTATACATAGCTGCAATTTCTCCTCTTTCATCAACCACTCCACAAGTTTTTCCTTTAAAATTTATCCCATGAATTCCATTACTTAAATTTCTAATTAAATCTCTCAGAATGGTAGTTTTTCCTTTTCCTGGTGGTGAAACAATTAATGTATTAAATATATTTTGATTTTTCGTATCAATGACTTGTCCGATAATTCGATTACTACAATTTAGTACTTCTCTAGCAATTCTAAAATTTAAACTGGTTATATATTTCATATTGATGATTTCTCCATTTTCTACAATCACTGTTCCTGTTATCCCTACTCTATGTCCTCCTCTTATGGTAATATATCCTTCACATAATTGTTTTTTATAGGCATAAATAGAATTTTCACATAACCTTTCCACAATTTGTAATATTTCATTTTGGGTAATTTTATATTCCACAATTAATTCTTTATCTCTAAGTTTCAAGATTAATGGCCTATCAATTCTGATTCTGATTTCTTGTAATTCATCTTTTATTTTATTATTAGAAATAATCGTATTATATAGAATATTGGATAAATTCATTGGAAAAAACTTAACAATTTCTAAAAGCTTTTCCATCTCTTCTCCTTTACAGTATGATATTTAGGTTTTATATAGGTTTACCTATACACCAATACTATATATATTCTACTACTATTGATTTATTACTAATTTTTCATTTTATACATTTATTTATCTATCAAATTTATGTGCTTTTTCCATACAAAAAAAGTAAGACTTTACATGTTAACTTGTAAGTCTTACTTTTCTCTATCTTTTCCGAATTCTGTATTTTGAGGGATTTTTGAGTCCGTCCCCAAAATCCCGATTTTAACGTTTATTAATAACAGCTCTATAAATGAGTCCTGTACTACTATCTTTTTCAAATTCTACTCTATATGCATCATCTACATTGATACTACTTTTTAAATAAGTAATATTTTGTTCTGTAACTTCATATTCTTCACCATCAAAATTGATTTCTTCTATTTGGTTATTTCCTTCTGTTTCATTGTTATTTTGAATAGTTGTTAGTAACCCTTTAACCGTTGCTCCTTTTGTATTTGTACTTTGATATAATTCAAATTTCGCATTAAATGCATTAACGGCTTGTTCATCTATTTCAGTAGTTGCCTGATTTGTTGTTAAAAATGCTGGTATTAGATATTGAATTGGATTTTCGTTTTCAGATATGCCTAATTCCTCCATTTGTACTTGATTTACTTCTACCATTCTTTGTTGTATAGCATTCATTAAATTCGTAACATATTCATCCTCTTGGTCATTTAAGATAACTGCATTTTCTTCTGTTAAATCTTCTATTACTACACCATCTTTAAATTGTACACTATTGGTTATTTTATATGTATAATGACTTTCTGTATTGTTTGATGTATTGGTAGAATCTGTTATATTTGTGTTTTCATTTGTTGATGTTTCTTCTGGTTCTTCGACAATTTCTCCTGTATTATCTATAACAAATCGATCTCCTGTACTAACAAATGTAATACTAAATGTTGTGTCTGTTTCTTTTTCTAAACGCATATTTGTATAGTTTTCGTCTTGTCCTGACGATAATTCTTCTTCTATATCTATATCACTAATTTGTGCACTATCTCCTCCTGTTGCTATTTTATTTGCTTTCACTGTTGTCATTAATAGTTGTATTGTTTCTCTTTCGCTTGAAACAGTTGCTGTATCTTGTGTATTTTCTGCTTGTTCCATTACATTTGTATCTACATTTGCATCTACATTTGCACCTGCTAGTGTTAGTTCATATGTTTCAGTTACATTATCTGAATTTAATCCAGAATATTTGGCTATAAATGTAGCATTTACTTCTTGCTCTGTCGTGTTCAAAGACATCGTATAAGTTACTTCTTGGTCATTTCCTTCTTTATTAATTGTTACTGTATTTCCTGCCATTCCAACATCCACTCTACTAAGATTTCCACCACTAGCATATACAGTCATTTCTATATCTTGATTCCATTCTGAATCATTAATACTTTCTATTACATCATCTATAGAATTCTCATTTAATCTTGTATCAATTTCTATTCCTTCTAATAACTCATTTAGTTTATGCATAGTATCTGTATCTGTTTTTAATGCATTCAAGATTTGAACCAATACATTTTTTAATTCTTCTCCTGTTAATGTTAGTCTATATCCTGTTAAATTCCCCTCTGTTAAGGTAGAAAATTTACTATCATCTAACGTATTCAATATATTATCAAAATATGTTGTTTTTAACTTTTGGATTTCTTCATTAGAAAATTCTAAATTTTGCAATTTTAATAGATTGTTTATATCTCCTAACTCCGAAATTTCTTCATCATTTCTAACCGCTACGAAACTACTTCCAATATATTCAGTTTGAATTCCTGTTACAGTATTGATTTTTCTATATGTTAATGGAAAATTGACGTTATCCGAATAATTAATACTTATCACTCTTTCTGATTTTGTATTACTTGGGTCTTCTTTTCCTGTAAAGATGATATTCAAATCATTTGCTAATTTCAAATTTTCTTCCATATTTGGAATAGAAACATCAAATGTGATTTCTCCATTATTTTCATAGCTTGTGCTATTCTTTTTCTGGAAATATTGCATTAATTGATTATCTATAAACCCATTTTCGCTTTGAACTATCTGTGAAGTATATTTGAAAAATAACTGTTTATTACTTTTAAACATATCTGTAAAAAAATATAAATATGCCATTCCACCTACTAAAAGTAGGATAATAATGAATATAATAATTATGGTAATTAGTAATCCTCTACTTTTCTTTTGTTTCATACGCGCCTCCATTTGATTTTTATTCTTCCCAGTTATGATAAATATTTGAAACATCATCTAAATCTTCTAGGTTTTCAATTAATCTTTCCATTTTTTCCGTTCCTTTTTCATCTAGTTTAACAGTGGTTGTTGGTACCATTTGCACTTCTGCTTCTAAGAATTCTAACCCTGCTTCTTCTAGTTTTTCACGAACAGCTGTAAAATCTGATGGATCTGTTGTGATTTCATATACTTCCTCCTCTGATGAAAAATCTTCTGCTCCTGCTTCTAATGCTAACATCATCAGATCATCTTCACTCATAGATGTTGTTTCTTTTTCAATAACAATAACACCTTTTTTATTAAACATATATGATACACAACCTGTTGTTCCTAAATTTCCTCCTGCTTTATCAAATACATGTCTTACGTCTGCTGCTGTTCTATTTTTATTATCTGTTGATGCTTGTACTATAACGGCTACTCCGTTTGGTCCGTATCCTTCATATGTAATTTCTTCATAATTTTCATTACTGGTTGATGCTTTTCTAATTGCATTATTAATTGTATCATTTGGCATATTGGCAGCCTTACATTTTGCAATTACATTTTTTAATTTTGAATTTCCTGCTGGATCTGGTCCACCTTCTTTTACAGCGATTAATAATTCTCTTCCTAATTTTGTAAATATTTTTCCTCTTGCTGCATCTGCTTTTCCTTTTTTTGCTTGTATGTTGTGCCATTTTGAATGTCCTGACATGATTAATTCCTCCTTCTTATTTTTATTCGTACTTAAGTCCTTTTCAAATTTTAGGATATATAAACATCTTTTCTATTTATGTAAAATAAATAATTGTGGTGCAACAAATTCCCTTTTTGGGAAATAGCACCACAATTATTTTAGCACACTTTTTCTATTTTGTGTAGTATTTTTTATAAATATTTCTGTATTTTACTTTTATTACTTTTTATTTCTACAAAGAAAATGGAGCAGAAAACTTCATAAGTTTTCTACCCCACCTGCTGACATTTAATCTGTTTTGCTAGCCAATTTTCAAACTTCTGATTAATCGGCTTATTAGATATTTTCTCAGTTGTTCATTAATCTCTTTTCTATCAAATTGAACTAACTGAACTAGGTGTAACCCTCTTAAGTTCTCTTCACACTCATTGAACATTTGAATGAGTAATTCTGTCGAAGCTTTACCTTCATGATTATTAAAAATTTGATATGCTAGCCGTTGATCGAAGAGATATAGTTCATCTAACAACTCTGATTTAGCAACAGGATTTCTAGCCATACAGCATAATATGCCATATCCGCATACTTTTCCTATATTATACTTGACATATTGAAATATAATTTCAAGTATTTGACTAGAATTTGCAAATCTGGCAATCTCTTGAAGCTCCCCATTTGTATACATTTTTGGGTTAAATATCTTTTCAATAAATTTCGGACTACAATCAACACTCCTAATAAATAAATATCTTGAAATTTTACTATTCCTTACCTTAATCACCTTTTGGGCAATTTCGTCAAAGGATTCTTCTCCCTTCCAATGTTCTTGATTCCTAATAGCAAACAGAAAACCTCGTGCCGTGTTATCATTTCTGTCATATCTACTTTCTAGATTACAACAATCCGGCTCTATGGTTCCAAAATGCCGTTTCTCATAATAATCGATACGTTCAATTATATCACTTACTAAAGATTCTATACTCATAAAAATCCCTCCTGTAAATCTCCATATTTTGGTTACTATATTATTTTATCATACTTTACATAAATTTACAATTTATTTTTCACACAATGGCAAATTTCATTTAAATTAGAATCTTTAAAAGATTTCCTTACTCTTTTCCTGCATTTAATGCATTTTTAGCTGACTTATTTAACATTTTTTTCGCTATAGCACAAATGATCGGGTTGGTTGCTGATACTGCTTCTATGTTTTTCTTCTTTCCTAACACTTTTAAACATGTATCTGTATAGTCAACTACCATATCTAATCCAGATACAAATGATGCCATATCAGAATTTAAAAATACCATTGGATATGCCATTTCTTCTGATGTTGCAAGTCTTCCAGCTAATCCTGCTTGTGCAATTAATCCTTCTTCACTTCCTACCATATCTTGAAATTCTTGTTTCATTCCTGTATCTGTTGATGCTGGCAATACATTGTTCATTCTGATTCCCATTTTTGCAAATTCTACGGATTGTTCACATATAAATTGAGATAAACATCTTTTAGAATACATATATGCAAATGTGGCAGGTGCAGATGAAGCCAATTTTTTCGTAACTTCTTGAACTTCTTCCCAAGTTTTGCTATGTACAACTTTATTTTGTTCTCTCTTAAATTTCTTCCACTCTAACCCCGCTGTAGAAGTACAATAAACAATACTAGAACCTTTACTCATTCTATTTTTCAAATAATTTAAAGTTATATACATATTTGCTGTATAGTTACAATCAAACGTTGTTCTATAATCTGTTTTTGAACCAGAAAGTCCAGCAACACCAAAAAATGAATCAATATGTTCTGGAATTTTCTTAAATACTTCATCTATTTCTTCTTTATTTGCTAAATTACATTGTATGAATTCTGTAATTCCTTCAACTTTACATTCATTCATATCGATTGCATAAACTTTTGCTCCTAAATCCACAAGCATTCTAGCTGTTGCTTCTCCCATTCCACTAGATGCTCCTGTTACAACACAAATTTTGTCTTGATATCCAAAATAATCTTTCATTATTAATCCCTC
Source organism: uncultured Eubacteriales bacterium (assembly GCA_949288185.1). Lineage (GTDB taxonomy): Bacteria > Bacillota > Clostridia > TANB77 > CAG-508 > CAG-269. The sequence goes on from CASEIZ010000014.1 coordinate 39,173, forward strand.
TTCTTTCGTTTTATTTTTTTGTCTATTAGTTCATATTTTTGTTTTTTGCTACTTTTTATTATTATTCAAAAAAATATTGTTGTCAATATTTTTACTTACTTTTTATATCCCAATTTTTCAACACTTCTAATATTCATCTTTAAACAATTCATTTAAATATGCTTTAAGATATATGATTTTTCCTTTCACTTTCACTTTATTTACATTCTTCCCATTTGTAAGTAGTGTTCCTTTAAAAACATCATACTCTAGGCATAATGTATCTTCTATTTCTGCTTTTCCTTCTTCTAAGTTTATATCTGGAACATCAAAAAACAAAGAAAATTCATTTCCAATATTGGCTTTCTCTACATTATAAAAATATCCACAATATTGGCACAAATGTTTTGCATGTGGTGTGTATGCAAATACACCATCATCTGTATGTGCCTTGCCACAATAAGAACAAAAAGATGGTATTAATTTGATACTATTTAATTTTGAGATCATAAGCCCACCAATATCTTTAAAATCTAATATACTATCCTTTATTTCTAAAGCATAATTTTCTTCCTTTTGATTTAAATAAATAACAGGCTTTATTTCTTCTAAAACATTTTTATATACTACCTTTATACTATCGACATTTTTAGGCTCTATCTTTATTTTGTTATCATATATTTCTTTATATTTACATAGACATTCTTTTAATGGATATCCATCTTCATCTGATGCAACATCTTTGTGTGTTAGACACCAATATCTATCTATCCCTTTTTCATCTTTTCCACAATATTTAATATGACATGTATTCATAATATATCACCATTTTTTATTATTATTTTACAACTTACTCTTTCTTATGTTATCTCTCCCACTCTGCATCTTTTTCTATAGATTTTGTTGACTCTAATATTTCTCCTTCTGTATCCGTAATGGGTAGTGTATAAATTCCTAAATAATTTAACATATTTTTTATTGTTTTTGCCACTTTTTGTCTGTCAAATCGACTTTCCATTCCTACCGTAATTGCAACAAATCTTGAAATATCAATAGAATCTTTTACTTGTCTTTCACCAGGCAAATGTTCATATTCACCTTTTCTTAACATATCTTTTTCTAAATCTAATGCGATTCCTATTTTGTGTCTTACATACCTATAAAAAGCTGGATCTGGATCCAAATTAGAAAATTGTGAAAACTCACTTTTATCAAATTCTTTCACACAAACTGAAATATAGTCTTCTCCATTATACACAGGGTCTTTTGTATTATACACTATTCCTTTTTCTTCTAGAATTCTTCTTGAATAGATACCTTTTAATTTTATGATATCATTTAACTCTTTTAATCCTTCTTTAACCACTTCATCTTCTTCCCAAAATGGTATACCACCTGCTAATCCATGGAAATATTTATTTTCCAAATCAATTTTCATGCTATAATTCTCCTCTTACTTGTATATCAATTATTTGATTTTCAAAATCATTGCATTTACTTTAAATCTATAAAATTTAATTTTTCAATGATATCTTTTCCTATAATTTCATTTGCTAATTCCACAAATTCATTATATAACTCTATTTGTCCTCTATGGTGAGCATCTATCCCATATACTACATGAATGTCATATTCTGATGCAATTTTCCAAAAAACTTTGCATGGATATGCTACTTTTCCTAAATTTTCTATTTGTTCTTCTATAGATTTATGATTTAATTTTCTATTTTCATAGTATGTATTAGCAAATATATTATTTAAATTAATTTCTAATGGTACACCATATTTTTCAGCAGCTTGACAAATAAGGTGTGCAACTTCTGCTTCAATTCTCCCAAATTCTTTTCTCTTTAACATATAGATATCTGGATGTGCAATAATATCTGGAATTTCGCATTTCATTGCTTGTTCTATATATTCTGCATATCTTAATAACTCTTTATCTGAAAACTCATCTCTTCCATGTATCTTTAAATTTTTATTATCATCATAAACAAAATGCTGTCCTAAAATCAACTTATCTGTTTCAGCTTTTAATTCTTTTAAATTTTCTTCTTCTCCTGGCAAATATTCTACTTCATACCCACTTTGGATTTCAATTTTTCCAGCATATTTTTCTTTTAATGCTTGTATGGTTTCTAAATATTCCTTTCTTTGGCTATACTCCATACGCATATCATTTCTTTTGTCTATTTTGTTTTTTTCTGGGCAATGGTCTGTAAAAGCCATTCTTTTAAATCCCATTTTGATATATGCTTCTACATATTCTTCATCTGTAAAATCTAAATCCGCATGACCACATCTATATGTGTGTGAATGATAATTAAATTCTTGCATTATTTTTCCTCCTTTATATTTTAATTATCTAATATATCTGGGAACAATGTGTATACATTAAATCCCAACATATTATCAAATGCTTTTTTTAATTTTTGTATTTCTTTAACAAAGTAAATTGTATTTTCAAATATCCCTCTTCTTATCATAATATCAATTAATCTTTTTTCTAATGTTACATTGACATTTGTACATATCATATCACATAGATTAATGATTTTCTCATAAATTGTATATTCATGTGTTTGTACAAAATTTGATAAATCTGCATTTTCTTCTGGCATCCATCCTATCGTACACATATAATCATTATTCAAAAAAGAATGTGTTAAACAAACATTGGCATATTCATCATCATACCCTTGTTCTTTTATATATTGATATCCATTTTGTGGATGTTCTAAAAATTCACCTATTCCTTTTCCAATATCATGAATATATCCTAAAGTTTTTGCTTTTTCTACATCTAATCCTAATTTTTCTGCTATCTTACCTGCTGAATTTCCTACACAAATTGAATGGTCTATCCAATTTGTGTCCTTTGTCTTATTTCTATATTCTTCTAACATTTGTAATGCTTTTTCTGCTGTTAATTCCACTTTTTTCACTCCTCAAATTCTAGCTTAGTTCCAATTTATAATATCATATTTTTCATCTTTTTCTAGTATCTGAATCTGTTTTTGTATTTCCTGTATATCTTCGTCATTAAATGATTCAAATGTATCATAAAATCCTGTATCTTTATATGGAAATGTTAAAGCTTGCCCAAAAGGTTGTGTTTTAGCATTTCTAGTTCTTCCATACAAATGTATATGGAAAACTGGTTTTGTTCCTTCTACATACGCCCAATTTCCATTTTCTTGATAATTGATTCTTTCTATATGAATCCCTCTATTTTTCATTCCTAATATCATTGCTTCACTAACTAACATGGTTAATCTCATCACTTCAATGGCTTCTTTTGGACTTAAATCCAATCTACTTGCAAAATATTTTTCCTTTGATCTTATCCAAATATGCCCTCCATCTTCTCTTGGAATATGTGGTACTTTTGGCACGCATACAATAAATGTTTCTGTTTCATATATAATGATATCATTCATATTAAATTCCTTTCTAATTTTTTATAATCCATACATCTATTATTTATTGTTTCAATTTTTTTAAATAAATCTTCATATATTCTATCTGCATTTAAATACATTACCATATGGATATTTTACTCCTTTATCTCAAATGTTCTTATTTCACAATTATGCAAATTTAAATCTTCTAATATTCCTTCTTCATTTGCTTCATTAAAATATCCATTAATGGCTCTTGTCACACCTCCATGTGTAACAAGCAAAATATTTTTATCTTTATATCCATCTTTTAATTCATCTATTAAATTCCATACTCTATTACATAAATCCTGTATAGTTTCTACACCTCTATATTCTTTATTTAGATTATAATTTGCTAGTATTTCTGAATTCCATATTTCATCTTGAAATTCTTGTTGTGTTTTTCCTTCAAACTCACCAAACCCTCTTTCTTCTAATGCCTCTTTAAATATGATAGGTACGTTTTTTGCTTCATTAATAATTTCTGCTGTTTTTCTAGCTCTTTTTAATGTAGAAGATACAATCATGTCTATTGGATAATCTTTTAGAATTCTTTTTGCTTCTTCTGCTTGTTTTATTCCCTCTTCATTTAATTCAATATCAGTTTTTCCTTGAATTCTTCCTTCTTTGTTCCAATTGGTTTGTCCATGTCTAATAATATAAAATTTCATATAAATTTCCTTTCTTTATTTTAATTTATCAACCCTACTCTAACAATAAATCTACTAAAATTGCAATAAGCATAATATAACAATTATAACATTATATCGTAAAATATACATCTTTTTCTTTATTTTCAACAATATCATCTGCAAAAAAAGCATATTTAAACCTAACCCTATTATCCCATATAATGTTTTCAATCTCACATTTTCCCAAAACATTTAATGTTTCAAAAGTAAATGTCTTCGGAATTCTTAATACAAGATTATGCGTTATATGTTCTTTTGCTTTATAAAACATATCTTTCATACTCGGTTGTGTCATTTCTAAATCAGCCACATGCTCTTTTTTATTATTTCCTGCACTCCAATCTGGGTCTAATATAGCAACTTCTGCTTGTATATTTTTTAAAAGATTTTCATCTAAAACATTGCCTTGTATAAATTCTGTTTTATTCTGAACACCATATAATTGTGCATTCTTCTTTGCTGATACAATTCTCTCTTTATCCATATCAATTCCATAAACATATTCTAGCTTTTTAGCTAATTGAATGACAGTCATTCCTAGTGCACAGCATAATTCTACACCTGTTTTATACTTAGCTAATTTTTTAGCTAAATGTTCACTTATGACTTCTGGACAGCTCATGTAGATTCCATCTATATCTCCATATATTTCTTTTGAAAATTTATTTTCGTTCATTTTATGCTCCTTTATTCTAATTCTATGTTTTTTTCATCATATCACAAAGTTTTTTAAAAATAAAGTTTCGACTTATACCATTTGTTTAATGATTATGTCAATTTATCCTAATGCCACATCTAATATCATCATAATTACAAAACCAATTGCTACACCAATTGTTCCAATATTTGAATGTTCTCCTTCTTGTGATTCTGGAATCAATTCTTCTACAACAACATACATCATAGCCCCTGCTGCAAATGCTAACAAATATGGTAATATTGGCACAATCGCATTTGTTAATAATATAGTTATAATGGCTGCAATAGGCTCAACAATTCCGGATAGTGTTCCATACACAAATGCTTTTAACTTGGACACACCTTGCGTTCTTAGTGGCATAGAAATGATTGCACCTTCTGGAAAATTTTGAATCGCTATACCAATTGCTAAACTAACTGCACCTGCTAAACTAATTCCTACATTTCCTATCATAGCTCCTGCTAATGTTACTCCCATAGCCATTCCTTCTGGAATATTATGAAGTGTTACAGCAAAAACAAGCATAGTAGATTCTTTTAGTTTTGCCTTAATTCCTTCTGGTTTATCTGTATGTAAATGTAAATGTGGTATGATACTATCTAAAATCAATAAAAAACCAATTCCTAATAAAAATCCAATCACTGCTGGCAACCATGAAATTTCGTGTTGCTCTGTTGCCATTTCCATAGATGGCATTAGTAAAGACCAAATAGAAGCTGCCATCATGACACCTGCTGCAAATCCAATTAACAATTTTTCTACTGTTTTATGAATGGATTTTTTCATAAAAAATACCATTGCTGAACCTAAAAGTGTTCCTAAAAATGGTATAACTAATATCATAATCATATCTATATTCATACATTTCTCCCTTCTTCTGTATATTTATTTCATCATAGTTGTATCATATTTTTATCAATTTGTATAGTCTGGATTTTATGTATTACTTTTATATCAGGAAATAATAGATATATCAATATTTTAAAGAATTCGAATGCGACCGGAATTGTTTTATAAATTCTTAAGTCAAAACCATAAAGGGTCCTGTTTCCGGGTATTGTTATGGTTTTGGCTTTAGAATTTGTTAAACAGAGATGAAGGGTAGCCGAGAATTTTTTAAAACATTGATATATCCATTATTTCCTACCTTTAACTAGTAATAAGAACCTGACCCGACATAGCAATCAAAGATTGCAGTCGGGTACCCCAGAACCTTGTTGTCTAAGACAATAAAAATGCACATAAAATCAAATATTCTATGTACATTTATCATAACCTTTTTATTTTATATTATTCTTTTTTATTGTTTAGGTCTATATGTCATAATATTACTTACTGCTTCTGGTCTAACTGGTGACATTAAAATTTTTCCTGTTCCTCTGTATACATTCACAAATCCTTCTCCTGCAACAGCTGAACCTAATAAACTTCTTGTTGATTTCTCTACTGTGAAATCTAATGAATTAGACCATGCAATTGCCATATTTCCATCAATTTTTATTTGGTCATTTTGTAATTCTATTTCAATTAACTCTTCTCTTGGAACTGGACTTTCTAAAACTGCAATTCCTTGTCCTGATAATGTTAAATTAAATAATCCTTCCCCACCTAATACAGCAGAAGATAAATTACTTCTCATAACGACATTTGTATTCAAACTTGCTTCACAAGCTAGGAATAATCCATCTTCTAACACTATACTGCCATTCCAAGCTCCAACATCTTCTAATAAAATATAGTTATATGTTGGCTCTAATGCTAATAACCCTGTGCCATGATATTTAGGTTTTACTGTTGATTCACTAGTTACACTACCCTTTAGCGCCTTTCCCAAGAAATCTCCCACACCTTTTACATTTGTTTTTGATTCTATATTTCCAGCCATCCATTGCATTGCTCCGGCACTTGTCACATATTCATCTCCTTGTAATTGAATCACAACTTGTCTTCTTCTAACATTCATCTTTGCTGCAAAATATTCTGACATTGCTGTCAATTTATTAACACTAACATCTCTTTGAAATTCAACAACTGATATATTTCCCTTTCTATCAATAATTTTTACATCATCATTATCAAATAAGTTTTTAACTGAAATCATAAAAATACCTCCTTCTATTTTTTCAAA
>CASEIZ010000015.1 GCA_949288185.1 uncultured Eubacteriales bacterium
AAAGAAATTTATACAAGAAAGTAAATATAATGTAGGATTAGATGCCGCTATTTTAATGAATCCAACAACATGGGTTGCTTCAGGACATGTAGGAGGATTTTCCGACCCATTAATTGATTGTAAAGAATGTAAAACAAGACATAGAGCAGATAAATTAATAGAAGAATGGGCACATGATAATGGAAAAGATATGATTGCAGATGGTATGTCTGACCAAGAATTAATAGATTTCATTAACGAAAATAAAATACCATGTCCAAATTGTGGAAAAACAAATTTTACAGATATCAGAAAATTCAATTTAATGTTTAAAACATTCCAAGGCGTAACAGAGGATAAAACAGCAGAAATCTATTTAAGACCAGAAACAGCACAAGGTATATTTGTAAACTTTAAAAATGTAATGAGAACAACAAGAAGAAAATTACCAATGGGAATTGCACAAATCGGAAAAGCCTTTAGAAATGAAATCACACCTGGAAACTTTACATTTAGAACAAGGGAATTTGAACAAATGGAATTAGAATTCTTCTGTAAACCAGGAACAGATTTAGAATGGCATGCATATTGGAAAGAATTCTGTAAAAAATGGTTATTAGATTTAGGAATCAAAGAAGAAAATATTAGATTAAGAGATCATTCAAAAGAAGAATTATCACATTATAGTAATGCAACAACAGATATCGAATTTACATTCCCATTTGGTTGGGGAGAATTATGGGGAATTGCAGATAGAACAGACTTTGACTTAAAGAGTCATATGAATGTTTCAAAAGAAGACTTCACCTATACAGACCCAGAAACAAATGAAAAATATGTACCATATTGCATCGAACCATCTTTAGGAGCAGATAGAGTAGCATTAGCATTTCTATGCAATGCCTACGATGAAGAAGAAATTGGTGAAGGAGATACAAGAGTAGTATTACATTTACATCCAGTATTAGCACCATTTAAAATAGCAGTACTTCCATTATCTAAAAAATTATCAGAAAAAGCACAAGAAGTACATGAAAAATTATCAAAGAAATTTATGTGTGATTATGATGAAACAGGAAGTATCGGAAAGAGATATAGAAGAGAAGATGAAATTGGTACACCATATTGTTTAACAGTAGACTTTGATACACTTGAAGATAATACAGTAACGATTAGAGATAGAGATACAATGGAACAAATTAGAATTCCAATTGATGATGTAGAAAAATGGTTAGAAGAAAAATTAGAATTCTAAAAGGAAGAGAAAAAATGAATTACAGAATTGTAAATGGCTCTATATCTTTTGGAGCTGAAACGATATTAGAAGAAATTAATTTTGAAATAAAGGAAAAAGATAAAATAGCGATTGTTGGAAGAAATGGTGCAGGAAAAACCACTTTTTTAAATGCTATTATGGATAATGATATTTTAGAAGAGGGAATTGGAGAAGAAAAATTCCATATATATAAGCAAGGTAATCCTGTGATTGGATATTTAAAACAAATGAATTTTGAAAATTCTAATAAAACCATGTTAGAGGAAATATTAGAAGCTTATGAACCTATTCTAAATTTAGAAAATAGGATACAAGAAAAAGAAAAAGCCTTGCAAGAAAATACAGATGAAAAATTGATAAAAGAATATACAAATGCTTTGGAGCAATATGAAATACAAGGCGGATATGTGTATAAAAAAGAATATGAAACAGCAATCAAGAAATTTGGCTTTAGAGAAGAGGATAAACAAAAAAGAATAAGTGCATTTTCTGGAGGGCAACGAACGAAAATTGCTTTCTTAAAGTTATTATTAAGCAAGCCAGATATTTTATTACTAGATGAACCAACAAACCATTTGGATATTGTAGCGATTGAATGGTTGGAAAACTATTTAAAAAATTATCCAAAAGCAGTAGTGATTGTTTCGCATGATAGAATGTTTTTAGATAAGATTGTTAATAAAGTATATGAGATAGAATATGCCAGTATGGTAGAATATACAGGGAATTATACAGATTTTGAAAGACTAAAAAAAGAACGATATGAAAAGCAATTAAAAGATTATGAATATCAACAAGCAGAAATCAAAAGATTGCAAGCCATTGCAGATAGATTTCGATATAAGCCAACCAAGGCTAAAATGGCATTATCTAAATTAAAAAAGATTGAACAAATGACAATTATAGAAAAGCCAGAAGAATATGATTTGAAAACATTTTATGCGAATTTTGATGTAAAAGTACAAAGTGGAAAAATGGTATTAAAAGTAGATAAGTTAGAAATAGGATATGATAAGCCAATTGCAGAAGTATCCTTTGAATTATATAAAGGACAGAAACTAGCCATTATTGGAGAAAATGGAACAGGAAAATCCACTTTATTAAAAACATTGAATGGAGATATACCGAAAATTAACGGTAATTTTGAATATGGATATCATGTGCAAACAGGATATTTTGATCAACAGATGGAATTTTCAAATCCAGAAAATACAATATTTGAAGAAATAACGCAAAACTTTCCAGAATTAACAACAACACAAGCAAGAACTTTATTAGGAACCTTTCTTTTTACAGGAGAGGAGGTATTCAAAAAAATAAATGTATTATCAGGAGGAGAAAGAGGGCGCTTGCAGTTGTGCAAAATTTTAAAAAGCGAACCCAATGTGTTATTACTAGATGAACCAACCAATCATATGGATATTGTGGGGAAAGAAAGTTTAGAAAACATATTAAAAGAATATACAGGAACTTTGATTTTTGTATCTCATGATCGATATTTTGTAAATAAACTTGCAGATTGTATATTAGAATTTGATAATGGAAAAGCAACTTTTTATCATAAAAATTATCAGGAATTCTTAGAGTATAAAGAAAACCATAAAGATACAACGGAAGAATTACAGAATTCCAATACAGTAGAAGAAAAAACAAACTTGAATGAAAAAAATAAGAAAAAAGAAACCAATTCATACTTTATCGAAAAAGAAAGAAATCGAATACAAAACAAGATGAATAAAATCGAACAAGAAATAAATGACAAGGAAAAGAAAATTCAAGATATTGAAAAAGAAATGATGAAAGAAGAAATAGCTTCAGACTACATAAAATTAAATGAATTACAGGAAGATATACAAAAAATCAATCTAGAAATAGAAGATAAAATGCAAGAATGGGAAAATTTGAATAATAAACTTTAAATTTAATAGACTTTACAGGATATTTATGATAAAATACTGCCTAAGATAACTTTGTAGTAAAAACAACACAAGGAGGAAGAATATGAGTAAAGTCAGAGCTGTTAATGGATTTGAAATACGGGAAGAAAGTAACAAAGACAACAGAAGAGTAATTATCATAGAGTATAAGATTGATAATGAATTTTTTGCACAATCAACATACTATGATGTGGATGAAGAAAAAATCCAGCAAGTTAAAGAAAAACTTGAAGATTATACATCCACAAACCGAAAGGCAGAAGAGTTATGTAGGACGTTACATTTACCGACAATAGTTAACGCAGTGGAAAGAATCATATTTGACTACTGAAAAAACGAATTGCAAGGAGAAGAAGGAACCAGAAAAATTTTTGGTTCCTTCTTCTTTATCCATTGTTTTAATATTCGGATAAACAATTCATTAAGATAAAAAATATTTTTACAAAGATAATTGCTTTATAGTATTTGTTTTAATTATATAAATTTCTTTCATATAAATCTTGAATAAAGACATCTTTTTCTTCAAAATTGTCAATAAAACCGACCTTGGCAATATTATCATTTACACCTTGAATCCATACAGGTCTATCATCATAAAACACATCACACTTTTCTTTATTTGCTAATATAGAATGAATCCTAGAAATATCCATAACAAATTCCTCCTCTTAATTAAAAATAAATACATTATCTTTTGGTATAAAATGTTTCTAATTAAAATATATCCAAAAATGAACTTTATATTCATAAAATATTTATATAGAGAAAAAATTATTCAGCCCAAATCTTGGAAAGGTTAGGTATACAGTATTTTTTATACCTTGTGTGTCGCAACCACAAATGTTGAAAGATGAATCTTTCAACGAAAGAAGGTTGCTCCAATCGCACTCGCTCTTGCTCGTTTGGTCGCTTACGCGGTATTTCAAAATACTGTATACCTAACCTTTCCAAGATTTGGGCTGAATAGTAACTGGTAATGAAAAGTCATAGATTTTAGTAACTTTATACAATGCTTGACTTAAAACTTGATTTCATATACAATGAATTAGGGAAGAACTAAAGGAGGAATTATATGAAAATACAATACAAAGATAAAGTGATGGAAATAGATAAACCAATGACAATTAGTGAATTGTTAAAGGAAGAAATCGAAAATAGTGAATATGCAGTAGTAGCTGCTGTTTTTAATAATGAATATAAAAACTTGGAATCTGTTATAGAAGAAGATGGAAAAATAGAATTAATTGATATTTCTTCAAAAGAAGGAATGAAAGTATATAGAAGAACATTAGTATATATCGTGGGAAAAGCATTTGAAAACATCTGTCCTAATAAGAAAATGGAAGTGAATTATCAGTTATCAAATGCGATGTTTTGTGATTTAATAGATGAAGAAGTAACAGATGAGTTTTTAGAAGAATTAACACAAGAGGTTAGAAGAATTGTAAAAGAAGATTTACCAATCAGACAAGTGATTATGAATCGAGAAGAAGCAACTAAATTTTTCAATGAAACAGAAACATCAAAAGGAAGATTGCAGTTAGACTTAGAAGGTAATAATGAAATTTTTATGTATTACTGTGAAGACTATTACAACTATTGTTATGGAACATTAGCTAATCGAACAGGTATCACAAAAATATTTGAAATTGTAAAATATAATGATGGATTTTTGGTAAGATATCCAAGTCAAAGTGACCCAGAAAGAATGCCAAAATTCGTAAAGAATAAGAAAATAGCATGGGCTATGGAAGAATATGATGATATCAACAAAATTTTGAATATAGATAGAGTATATCGAATTAATCAAGCAATAGAGGAAGGAACCGTGAAAGATATTATCTTATTAGCAGAAGCTTTGCACGAAAAGAAAATAGCCAAAATTGCAGATAACATAGCAAGAAACAAAGATATAAAAATGGTATTGATTGCAGGTCCTTCATCATCAGGAAAAACCACTTTTGCACAAAGATTAGGAATTCAATTAAAGCTAAATAGAATCAAACCAGTAACCATTTCTGTAGATAATTATTTTGTAGAAAGAAGTGAAACACCAAGAGATGAAAATGGAGAATATGATTTTGAATGTTTAGAAGCCATAGACTTAGAACTATTTAATGACCATTTAACAAGATTATTAAATGGTGAAGAAGTAGAAATGCCACAATTTGATTTCCTTGTAGGTACCAAAAGATATAATGGTAAAAAATTAAAGTTAGAAGAAGATGAAGTATTAGTTATAGAAGGAATCCACTGCTTGAATGATAAATTAACAAGTAAAATACCAGCAGAACAAAAATATAAAGTATATATTAGTGCATTAACTGTATTAAATTTAGACAGATTTAATAGAATATCTACAACAGATACAAGATTAATCAGAAGAATCGTAAGAGATTATCAATTTAGAGGATATTCAGCCAAAAACACAATTGCAACATGGAATAAAGTAAATGAGGGAGAAAAGAAAAATATATTCCCATTCCAAGAAGAATCAAACTTCATATTTAATACATCATTAGTCTATGAAATAGGAGCTTTAAAACCAATTATCATGCCACTATTAAAAGAAATCACCAAAGAAGACCCAGAATATGCAGAAGCATCTAGATTAATCAATATGTTAAAATATTTTGAAGAAATACCAAAAGAATTTGTACCAAATAATTCATTATTAAAAGAATTTTTAGGTGGAGGAGATTTTAAATATTAATTTTGTCTCATAGAGTTCGTTTGTCTATGCGACATTTACATAAAAATGTCCCAAACAGAAACGTCCCCAATTGGACATAAAAAAGGAGAAAAAATGGAAAATAGAAGATTTACAGAAATTGATGAAGAATTTATATGTGAGAATTGCGGAAAAAAGGTTCCTAAATTAGGCTATTCTTGCAGAGATCATTGTCCATATTGTTTACATTCTAAACATGTAGACAAAAATCCAGGAGATAGGCAAGAAACTTGCCATGGAGACTTGGAGCCAGTTTCTTTGGAAATTGATGGAAAGAAAGGTTATGTGATTATTTATAGATGTAAAGCATGTGGGGCAATTAGAAAAAATAAATCCGCGAAAGATGACAATATGGATTTGATCATAGATTTAAGTAGTAAGCAAATCTGAAACGTTGGGAACGACTTGGCACGTCCCCAACGTTTCAGATTTCCTTATTCAAATTTCCATTTGTGTAATGAATACCATCAAATCTTTGGTTATTAAGTACTCTATGAATAATTTCATTGATTTCTTCAATCGTCTCATCTAAAACATCAATTCTTGCATAATCAATGTTAAATTCTTTTGGATAAATAGAGGTTATTTTACTATTAAAGATGGTTGTAACTGTTTGTATATTATCTGGTAAAATTCTAAATTTCATATGTAAACGGTCTTTTAATTCATATATATTATCTGTAATACATCTTTGTTTACAAGTTGGATAACATTTATCTGTTTCACCCAAAAGACAATAATTCATATTTAACAGTGGTGTTCTACCATAAACGATTAATTCATTTGGTAAATCTGTGCAATTACACAAATCATGAATCATTTCTCTATTTAATTCAGGAGATATGGTATATCGGCAAATTCCCAAATTTTTTAATTCTTTTATCGTATTGGAATTATACACATTAAAGGTATAATTGGTGATTAATTCTAAGTGTTTATTTAAATCTGCAAAAAGTGTATGTAATAATTTTATATTACAGATATTTGAAATGACAAATCCCTTAATATGATAATTGCTTAAAGTAGTTTCTATATTGCTAGATAATAGATTTTTGTAATTTGATTTTATAATGGTTGGCATATAGATGTATATATTAAATTTATCATCTAAAATATGTAAGATTTCTTGATAGTCTTTCATAGAAAAATATTTTAAAGGAATATATACATTTTCAATACCATGAAGTTGAGTATAATCAAAATCTTTATGCAAAATATTTAATAGAAGAGATAATTTCGTTTTTTTCATAGGATGGTCTTGATTATGATGTTGTTCTTTTTCATTTGCATGGATGCTTTCATCTGTAGATGTTTTTTTATCTATATTAGAAAAGTTTCTTTTCATCGATTTTATGGCATATTGTTCTACCATTTGTAAAATGGTTCTTCTTAAATCATTTAGAGTACTTAATTTAGGAACAAATAATTTATCATCTAATTCAATTTCTAAACTTTTAAAAGCAAAAGGCGTAGAAGCTGTTTTTGAAATTTGAGAAATTATCGTATTTTTATCAAGTGGTCTTGTTCTTGCTTTTAAAGGAATGATATCACTTGTATATTGTATTTTTAAATCTTTATACAATTCAATATTGCTAGCAGATGTAACGGCAATTGTAATTGGTTTATTTTCCTTAATCACAATATGACAATTTAAAAGCACTTTTCTGTTTTCTTTTAAACAAGTATTTTGTGCAAAAGTATTTAGTTTTTTAGAACTCATTTTGTAAATTTGATTACCTAATTTGATATTTCCTTTCATTCTACCAATGATAACTGTTTGACCAATTTCAGTATATTTGATGTTTTTCATATTCGTATCCATTAATTCTGAAATAGTATAAGTACCTTGCTCTTTTTCTAAAGAAATGGTATCGCCAATGCTAATTGGTTCATTTAATTTAACCGTAATATATCCTTTTTTTGCATTATATTTTTGAACTTTCCCAAGAAATAATCCCATATTATTTGGTTTTTCTTTAAATACCAAATTTCGGTTAGCTTCATTACTCAAATGTCCAGAAGAAGACATACCTCTATTAAACACCTGAAGTAATTCTTTTTTGTCATCTTCATCAATTACATATTCATTATCAGATAATGCTAAGTCTATATATTTTCGATAAATTCTTGTTACAATTGCTACATATTCAGGTGATTTCATACGTCCTTCTATTTTAAAAGACTTTACACCAGCTTCAATTAAATCTGGGATGAATTCTAAACCACATAAATCTCTTGTACTTAATAAATATCCAGAGTTAATCGTTTTATTATTTTCTAATAATTCAAATGGAAGTCTACAAGGACCTGCACATTTTCCTCTGTTTCCAGAACGTCCACCTAACATACTAGAAAATAAACATTGACCAGAATAAGAGATACAAAGGGCTCCATGGATAAAGGTCTCTATTTCAATATTTGTGTTTTTACAAATATAATCAATTTCATTAACAGAAAGCTCTCTGGCAAGAACAACTCTTCTAAAACCAAGTTCTTGTAATTTTAGAGCACCATTTAAGTTATGGACAGTCATTTGTGTACTGGCATGAATTGGTAAATCAGGAAAAGTTCTCATTAATGCCATAGCCAATCCTAAATCTTGAACAATAATGGCATCAATTCCGAATTCATAAGCTTTTTTTGCAACATTCATGGCAGATTCAAACTCTGTATCTGTTACCAATGTGTTTAAGGTTAAATGGGTTTTAACACCACGAATTTTTGCATATTGAATGGCTTTTTCTAAATTTTCAAGTGAAAAATTAGTAGCAAAAGCTCGTGCACTGAAGTTATCGGCACCGAAATAGACGCTGTTAGCACCATTTTGCACAGCAGCTTTTAAACATTCAAAATCACCAACAGGGGAAAGTAGTTCAACCATAATCTCACCACCTTATTCGTTTTATACTATCTATAGTATTTCGAAAAATCTTTTTTTAATCAATTTTACCTAATTATACCACAAAATGCTTGAAAATTCTAGATTACATAAAGTTACAGCGAAAAAGCGAGAAATATTTCAATTTGTTCGCTTGAAATGTAAAAAAAATAGTATATAATAGAGAACATAGGAAAGAGAAAAACAGATGTGGTTTGCCTCCTACATAATAGGAGGTGATGCATATGATAGAAATAGAAACTTTATTATTAATTATAAAATTACTATTTGCTGGTCTAGTATCAGTAACTATCATTACATTTACCTTAATTATAGCAATCGTTGTAATTATGAGTAAACAAAAATAAAATACAAAAAACACACATCTGTATTGCCGAAAAAAGATGTGTGTTTTTAACACTTAACGAGGCAAACCACATAGTGGTTTCTCCTTCCTATACAAATATTATATCATAAAAATAATAAAAGTCAATGAACCTAGATAATTTTGGGAAATAGATAAAACTTCAAAACAAAGGAGCAAAGATACATGCAAGAAACGGTAAAAACAAAAAAAGTAGGAGAAATATTTCGTGACTATCAAACAAAAGCCAATATACAATATGCAAACATTCAGGGGTTAAATGTTATAAAAAAGACTAATACATTAGAAATTGTATTGTATTTTGATGAATATATAGAAATTAAGGAACTATGGTTTTTTGAAAAATTTTTAATAGAGAGATTTCATTTTGATCATATTGAGACAAAAATCCAATATCATGAAGGTGTTATATTAAAAGATATTCAAACAGAATGGAGAAATATTATTGCCTATATGTCACACAAATATCCATTGATGAAACCAATGCTTTTATTAAAAAGTGATGTAGAGGTTGATGGAAATGAAGTGAATATCAAAATGCATATTCGAGGAGCAGAATTTTTAAAAGCTAAAAAAACAGACAAAGAATTAGAAAAGGTTTTGAAAAATTTATTTGGAAAAGAATATAAAGTCAATCTACAAGAACAATTATCCAAAGAAGAGATTGAAGAAATACGAGAAGAAATCAAACAAGTAGAAGAAAAAGCCATTGCCCATATAGAGGAAATAAATGCTGAAAAACAAAGAGAAAATGCAAACAATGAAAACCATAATGAATATGGAAATGTACCAGAATACAATGATCCAGATTATGTACCACCTACAGATATGGAAGGATATATTCCAGAAGAGGCTATGGATGGAATGCCACCAATAGAAGAGGAAGAATTTCAAGAACAAGAATACATAATGGGAAAACCATCAAAAGCAAAAGAAAATAAAGTAGCAATAAAAGATATAACAGCAAGTAATTCTAGAATTACGATTGAAGGAAGAGTTTTAACAAGTGAATGTCGTGAGACTAGAACAGGAAAAGGAATGTTAATATTTGATATTTATGATGGAACAGGAACGATTACTTGTAAATCTTTTGCAAAAGATGCAGCTGAGGGAAAAGAAATTATCGATAAAATTCAAGAGGCAAAAGTAATTAAAGCAGTTGGAAAAGCAGGATTAGATGCATATGCCGGAGATGTAACCATTATGGCCAATACTGTTATGGTAAGTCATATGGATGTTCCAGAATTACCAGAAGAAGATGAAAGTACGCCTCTAATATTGGGAATGAATCCTAATATTACAGAACCATTGGTAAAAATTGCAGAGTTAAATGTAGATGATGGAAAAGTTTCCATTGAGGGTGAAGTCATCGATATGGAGGATAGAGAATTAAAGTCTGGTAAAACCTTACTTAGTTTTGATATCTATGATGGAACCAGCAGTATGACATGTAAAGCCTTTTTAAATAAAGATAATAGCAAACGTGTGATAAAAAGAATCAAAAATGCTAAAGGATTAAAAATAGCAGGAACAGCACAAATGGATTCTTTCTCAAATGAATTAACGATTATGGCAAATACCATTGTAGAAGGAGAAGGAATCAAGAAAAAAGTTAGAGAAGACCATGCAGAAGTAAAAAGAGTGGAACTTCATATGCATACACAGATGAGTCAAATGGATGCTATGACTTCTGCGAAAGATTTAATCAAACGAGCAATGCAATGGGGCATGAAATCTATCGCCATTACAGACCATGGCGTTGTACAAGCCTTCCCAGAAGCACATAAAATGCTAGGATATGATAATCCAGATATGAAGATCATTTATGGAGTAGAGGCATATCTAGCGCCAGATAACACAAAAACAGTATATAATGGTAAGAAACAAAGCATGGATACCACATATTGTGTATTAGACTTGGAAACGACTGGATTTTCAGCAACGACTGAAAAAATTACAGAAATTGGTGTGATGAAGGTAAAAGACGGAGAAGTCATTGATGAATTTAGTTGTTTTGTCAATCCTGAGAAACATATTCCAGAAAGAGTCACAGAAGTTACCAACATTACAGATGAAATGGTAAAAGATGCAGAAACGATTGATAAAGTATTTCCAAAACTATTAGCATTTTTGGGAGATGATAAAGAAACTGTGATTGTAGCACATAATGCAAATTTTGATGTTGGATTTTTAAAACAAAATGCCAAAGTATTAGGATATGATTTTGACTATACTTATTTAGATACTTTAAGTTTAGCCAAAGATTTATTTCCAGATTATAAGAAATACAAATTAGGAAAAATTGCAGAAAATTTAGGTATCAAAGTAGAAGTCGCACACCGCGCGTTAGATGACGTGGATACAACTGTAAAAGTATTTAAGGTTATGGTGGATATGTTAAAGAAAAAAGGAGCAACCATTGTAGAAGATATTGATAGAGTGGCAGCAAGTGAAGAAGCGAAAAAAGAGGAATACAAAAAACTAAAAACCTATCATGCGATTATCTTAGCCAAAAACTATGTAGGATTAAAAAATTTATATAAATTGGTATCTTTATCACATTTACATTATTTTTATAGAAAACCACGTATCTTAAAAAGTTTGTATAAAAAATATTCAGAAGGATTGATACTTCGGAAGTGCGTGTGAAGCAGGAGAGTTATATCAAGCAATTGAACTGGGAAAAACAGATGAAGAGATTGAAGAAATTGCCAATGACTATGACTATTTAGAAATCCAACCAACTGGAAATAATCAATTCTTAATTCGAAATGGAACCGTTGCAGATGAAGAAGCATTACGTGATATTAATAGAAAAATTGTAGAATTGGGAGAAAAATTAAATAAACCAGTTGTTGCTACTTGTGATGTGCATTTTATGGATCCACAAGACGAGATTTATAGACGTATTTTAGAGGCAGGACAAAAATATGATGATGCAGATAATCAAGCACCACTTTACTTAAGAACAACAGAAGAGATGCTAGAAGAATTTAGTTATTTAGGAAAAGAAAAAGCTTATGAAGTGGTTGTTACAAATACGAATAAAATATCCGATATGTGTGAACAAATTAGTCCCATATCGCCAGAAAAATGTCCACCACATATTCCAGGTTGTGAGCAAATGATAAAAGATATTGCATATAATAAAGCACATCAGCTATATGGAGATCCATTGCCAGAAATTGTGCAAACGAGATTAGATAAAGAATTAGATTCTATTATCAAAAATGGATTTTCCGTTATGTACATTATCGCCCAAAAACTGGTATGGAAATCAAATGAAGATGGATATATCGTAGGTTCTAGAGGGTCTGTTGGTTCTTCATTTGTGGCAAACATGACAGGAATTACAGAAGTAAACTCACTTCCAGCGCATTATCGATGTCCAAACTGTAAATATTCAGATTTTACCGATTATGGTGTCAAAAATGGTTTTGACTTACCAGATAAAGAATGTCCAAAGTGTGGACATAAATTGGATAAAGACGGAATGGATATCCCATTTGAAACATTCCTTGGATTTAATGGAGATAAAGAGCCAGATATTGACTTAAACTTCTCAGGAGAATATCAAGCAAAAGCCCATAAATATACAGAGGTTATCTTTGGAAAAGGAACGACGTTTAAGGCAGGAACGATTGGTACAGTGGCTGATAAAACCGCTTATGGATATGTTAGAAATTATTATGAAGAAAGACATATACCAATTAACCAAGCAGAAATTAAAAGAATATCACATGGATGTACAGGAATCAAAAGAACAACAGGACAACATCCAGGAGGAATTATCGTTGTACCAAAAGGAAGAGAAATCTATGAATTCTGTCCAGTACAACACCCAGCAGATGATCCAAACTCAGATATTATTACAACCCATTTTGATTATCACTCAATTGACCAGAACTTGTTAAAACTAGATATACTAGGACACGATGATCCGACGGTTATTAGAATGTTGCAAGATATAACAGGAATTGACCCAACGAAAATTCCACTAGATGATAAAGCAACCATGTCTATCTTTAGTTCAACAGATGCTTTAGGAGTAACTCCAAAACAAATTGGCTCAGAAGTAGGCAGTTATGGTATACCTGAATTTGGTACAAAATTCGTAAGAGGAATGTTAGTGGATACTAGACCAACCACATTTGATGAGCTAATTCGTATATCACGGATTATCACATGGTACAGATGTGTGGCTAGGAAATGCACAAAGTTTAATTGAAGACGGAACCGTAACCTTAACAGAGGCAATCTGTTGTCGTGATGATATCATGATATATTTAATCAAACAAGGATTACCACCAAACTCAGCATTTAAAATCATGGAAACCGTACGTAAAGGAAAAGCTTTAAAAGATCCAGAAAAATGGAAAGAATATACAGACTTAATGAGAGAACATCATGTACCAGAATGGTATATCAAATCTTGTGAAAAGATAAAATACATGTTCCCGAAAGCACATGCGGCAGCCTATGTAACCAATGCCTTTAGAATTGCATGGTTTAAGGTACATGAACCAAAAGCATATTATGCAGCATTTTTCTCAATCAGAGCATCAGATGAATTTGACAGTGAAATTATGATATTTGGAGAAGAAAAGGTAAAAAATAAAATGAAAGAAATCGACTTACAAGGAAACAATGCAACACAAAAAGATAAAGCGATGTATCCCGTATTAGAACTTGTATTAGAAATGTATGAAAGAGGCATCAAATTTTTACCAATTGACCTATACAAATCAAGTGCTACAAGATTTATTGTAGAAGAAGAGGGAATACGTCCGCCACTAAACAGTATTGCAGGACTTGGAACAGTAGCAGCAGTAGGAATTGAAAATGCTAGAAAAGACGGAAAATTCATGTCTATTGATGATATGAAAATTCGATCTAAAGTAGGAGACTCTGTAGCAGAATTATTGAAAAAATTTGGATGCTTAGATGGCATGAGTCAAAGTAACCAGTTGAGTTTGTTCGGATAATGTCCTTTTGGGGACGTTTCTGTTTGGGACATTTTTATGTAAATCTTTAACCTACGATGATTTAACCTGTTTCCAACATTTTCAAAAGATGACACATAGATCAATAATTAAGTATGCAAATTATTTCTAAAAAATGGATGTTAGAAAATAAAAGAAATAAAAAATAAAAGAGGAAAAAATGATAAGTTATATAATGTTTGCAATTTTCATATATGGATTTTTTGTGGCAATAGGTGTTACAGTTACATTTGTAAGAAAGGGAAAAATAGACCCACACAAAATATGGCTAGCAACAATTCCAATATATCTTGTACTTGCGACGATTCCGTTTCTATTTGTGAATGCTTTGTTCGGAAATGGATTTATGATTTTAACAACTGTTACAATTATTGGATATATAGTTATTAGGGTTGGAATTGATATATATAATAAAATAAAAGTGAAATTAGCAAGAGATGTGGGGATTTATGTTAGAGATATAGAAGTAGAATATAGTCCAGCAGTACTTTCTTATTTACAAAATCAAAAAATAGAAAAGAAAAAAGATTTGGTAGCTTGTATATTAAATTTATGCGCGAAAGGGTTTCTTAAAATAGAAAAAAAGGAAGAATATCATTATGAATTAATAGCGTTAAGAAATCAAGATAATGAAACATTAAAAAAAGATGAAAAGTATCTATATGATAAGATTTGTAAAAAAGAAAAGATAAATATGAACACATGGATACGATATGTAATAGAAGAATTTGAAAGCTATCATTTTATAAAAGAAACAAAAATACGTTTAAGTACAGTATTTCTATTCCTATATATTGGGATTTTAATCATTGGAGCTATATATGCTGCAATAAGTGGAAATAATCAAATCAGTGATGAAATGTTTAATATGATATTTGTTCCATTTTTTGTTGCTTTTGAACTTACTATATTAGAACCACTCATAAGAGAAGTGTTACGTTATTTAAGAAAAGGAGAATATTTAGATGGTACTTATACTATAAAAGGTGCTAAGGAAATGAAACAATGGGACAAGTATAAAAAGTTTTTGGAAGATTATACATTATTAAAAGATAAACCACTAGAAAGTGTAACTGTGTTAGAAAACCATCTTGCCTATGCAACTGTATTAAATGTAAATACAAGTTATACCAAAAGTTTTATAGAACAATTAGAAGTAACATATAAAATTAATTTAGATTATATAAATAATATGTTAGAAGAAATAAATGAAGAAGCTTAGGCTTCTTTTTTTTTGAATAAGAGTCCGAAAATGAAAGAATCATATTTTAAGGTTTTTCCATGATTAAATGGGATAAATCACGTTTTTTATTCAATAAAAACATGATGATATGGAATAAAATGTATGGAAATACAAATACTATACATAAAAGAGGATGGGAAAAGAAATTATGGTCGAAAAATTAGAGAGAGGAGATTTATTAGATGAAAAGAAGAAAACAACAATTTATTCAAAGCTATCACGGAATTACACTTATTGCACTTGTTATTACCATTATCATATTATTGATTTTAGCAGGTGTTTCGATTTCTACCATAACTGGAGATAATGGAATTTTATCAAAAGCAAGAGAAGCGAAAGAAAAAACAGGACAAGCAAATGCAGAAGAACAAGTAGAAATTGCTGTGACAGGAAGTATAGGAACAGATGGAAAAATAAATAATAAAGATTTAAAAACAAACTTAGATCAAATAGAAAATATAACAGGAGTACCAGATGAAATAACAGATAGCAGCTTTCCTCTAACAGTGAAGGTGGATGGATATGATGTGACAATCAAAAAAGATGGGAGTGTTATGCTAGGTGAATATGTAGCACCTGGAAATCCAGATAAAACAACAGGCATATTTAAAGAAACAAGTACAATGAATGGAAAGCAAGGAAATAAAAACAATCCAGTTATCCCAGAAGGATTTAAGCCTGTAAATGTGGGAGAAGCTACTTGGGGAGATGGAACAACTGAGCCACCTGGTATTAATGAGGGATTAG
This sequence comes from uncultured Eubacteriales bacterium, assembly GCA_949288185.1. Taxonomy (GTDB): domain Bacteria; phylum Bacillota; class Clostridia; order TANB77; family CAG-508; genus CAG-269. The sequence continues at coordinate 16,180 of CASEIZ010000015.1, forward strand.
TTATAGAAGACGGCGAAGGAAATCAATATGTATGGGTACCAGTAGATGGAGTATTAGGAGATAATGGAATAACTGTTCAAAATGCAGTAAATGGAGAAGTGATACTAGGAAGATATGTTTTTAACTATAAGGGAGAAATAAATACAACTGAAACACCAGAAACCTTAGATGGAAAAATAACAGAGTTTACCAGTGAAGGTTATGTCGAAAATTCAACAGGCGACGGAAATACACCAGCAAAGGACTTAGAAGGATTCATAAATAGTGTAAGACAAAATGGTGGATATTATATGGCAAGATTTGAGGCAAGCTATGGTATAGACGGAAAAGCAAATTTCAAAGTATCTAATGGTTATATAGAAGAATATGAAGTAGCACCAACACAAGAAGGATTTTTATGGAATAATGTTACACAACCCAATGCAGCAAAAGCATGTCAAAATTTATATACAACAATCAATAGTGACTTAATTAATAGTTATGCTTGGGATACAGCTATTCTATTTATACAGAAGAATCAAGCAGAAGGAGAAACACCATATTCACAACAAGGAATTACAAATGATAGTTTAGCTAACACAGGTGAAACAGAAGATGTGCAATGTAATATATATAATATGGCAAGTAATTGTACTGAATGGACAACAGAAACACATATTAGTGGAGGAAAAGGTCCATGTACTTGTAGAGGAAATGATTATGGAAGAACAACAAATTATTATATGAGTGATCGTAACTATCGTGCAACAATTTTAGGGTACAATAATGATTCTTTTCGCGCAATTTTATACTTATAAGATGAAAAATGAAGCCAAATAAAAATAAGAAGTATCAGAAAAAATTTGATACTCCTTATTTTGGTTTTAATGCTTGTGAAAAAAATTTTTACTATATTTTTAACCATTTTCCTTTAATGCACTAAACTTATCGCTAAATTCTGGACAATGTTTTTTCAAGTTAAGTGGTTTTAAAGATATATCTGTAAAGCAATGTTTTGTTTCGGCAATAATGACATCATTACCTGTTTTTTTATCTTTTACTTCATATCCAACAGTTAATCGAACACCATTAAATTCTTTTACATATACTTTAATGGAAATCGTATCAGCAAAAGTAACATGTTGTTTATATTTGCATTTTACTTCTAAAACAGGGATTGTGATACCTTTTTCTTCAAATTTTTCAAAAGGCATACCAGTTGCTTTTAGCCATGCACATCTAGCTTCTTCTAAAAAACGAATATAATTAGAATGATGAACAACACCCATTCTATCTGTTTCATAATAATTAATTGTTCTTTCATATATAAAACTCATAAAAATCGCTTCCTTTCGAAAAGGTATTATACAAAATAAAAAAGTATCTGTCAAACATTTGATATTTTTTCCATTTAACCTAGAATTTGTCCATTACAAATGATATAATGCAAACAGAAATGTCGCACAGACAAACGAACTCAATGCGACACGACAAAAAATGTCGCATAGACAAACGAACCTAATGCGACAAAAAGGAGAAGTAGAAAATGAAGAAAATAAATGGAGTTATATTACAAGCATTTGAATGGTATTTAGAAACCAATCAAAATTGGTGGAATACATTAGCAAATCAAGCAGAAAAGTTAGCAGATATAGGAATCACAGCTGTATGGCTTCCACCAGCATATAAAGGCATTAATGGAAAAGATGAAGTAGGATATGGAGTTTATGATTTGTATGATTTAGGAGAATTTGACCAAAAAGGGACTGTGAAGACGAAATATGGTTCTAAAGATGAATATTTAAACTGTATTATGACTTTAAAACAAGCAGGAATAGAAACATATGCAGATATTGTATTAAATCATAAAATGGGAGCAGATTTGTTGCAAACCATTCCAGCAGAACAGGTAGATTGGGGAAACCATAATAATTTTGTAGAAAATCAAGTGGTAAGAGTAGCTACCAAATTTACATTTCCAGGAAGAAACCATAAATATTCTGACTTTGAATGGAATTGGACACATTTTGATGGAATCGATTATGATGAGAAAAGTAAAGAACATGCCATTTTTCGTTTTAAGAATAAAAGTTGGAGTGGAGCAGTTGACGAAGAATTTGGAAATTATGATTATTTAATGGGAGCAGACTTAGATTTTAAAAATCCTGAAGTTGTTCAAGAATGTTTAAATTGGGGAAAATGGTATTTAGAATTAACAAAAGTAGATGGTTTTCGCTTAGATGCTGTCAAACATATTGATGCCAATTTTTATAAAGATTGGATAAAAACACTAAGAGAACAAACAGAGGATGAATTATTTGCAGTAGGAGAATATTGGAGTGGTGATATTTCAAAATTGCATAGATATATTACAGAAACAGAAGGTGAAATATCTTTATTTGATGTTCCTTTACATTACAATTTATATAATGCTTCAAAAGATGAAAACTATGACTTAAGTAAAATTTTAAATAGCACATTAGTGAAAGAAAATCCAAGTGAAGCGGTAACATTTGTAGATAATCATGATACACAACCAGGACAAAGTTTAACAAGTTTTGTTGAAAGATGGTTTAAACTATCTGCTTATGCAATCATCTTATTAAGAGATGAAGGATATCCATGTGTATTCTGGGGAGACTTATATGGCATTAAACATGACAATATTGCACCAATAGAAGGTTTATCAACATTAATTGATTTAAGAAAAGAAAAAGCATATGGCAAACAAAATGATTATTTTGATCATCCAAACTGTATCGGTTGGACAAGAGAAGGAGATGCAGAACATATTAAATCTGGATTAGCCGTCTTAATAGCGAATAAATTTGATGCAGAAAAGAGAATGTACATAGGTACACAATTTGCGGGAGAAAAATTTATAGATGCCATTGGAGGATGTCAAGATGCAGTAGTGATTGATAATGAAGGATTTGGGATTTTTAAAGTAAAAGCAAAATCAGCTTCTGTTTGGATAAATGCGTAGTTTTTGAGATTTGGTACTTTACAGGTGAGGCGTCATCCGTTATTTTTTCAATAAATTGACGAATGTGCCGTGGAATAGAGGTATAAATTCTAAGTTTTTAATAAGTGAGGAAGCGCGAGCAGCGAGAGGCTCGCTTATTAAAAACTTAGAAGTTATCATCTATGAAGCAAGCCGAGGAAATTATTGAAAAAATAACGGATGACGTCTCACCTGTAAAAATACTGAAAATTAAACTGTCGTTTGGGTAGAAAAATCATCTGTTATGTGATATAATGTAACAAATTTAATGAAAAGTTGAAAATGAATGTCATAGTAAATGATTACGAAAAGGAATGTATAAAAATGAAAGAAGAATATGAATTTCAAGTAAGCAATTATACAAGAAGACAATGTTTTAGAACTAGTACAAAACTAGAAATTGAAGGAAATACGTTAAAAATTAAACAAGTAGAAGATATGGAAAATGTCAAAAAAACGTATTCAAATCCAACAGGAGAATATGACATCAAAGACATTAAAGAGATTAAAAAAAGTAGTATGTTTTTAATATATGTAAATGCAACAATTGTATGGATTATATTGACACTTCTATTGATAATCAGTGCAATTATGTCAACACTCATTGTAGATGTTATGATTATATATATGATGATGTCTTTATTAATGATTATATTTTGTAGAGCAAGGACGATAAAAATTGTATTAAAAGATAATCAGAAAATTCAGATACCAGTAAAAATGTTAAAATATGAATCCATAGAATATAAACAGAACGTAGAAAATTGTATAGAAGAAATAAAAAGGAGAATGTAGATGCCAAAATTTTTTGTGACAACCAATCAAATAGAAGGAAAGAAAATCTCGATACAAAATGAAGATGTCAACCACATAAAAAATGTTCTAAGAGCAAAAATAGACGATACAATAGAAATATGTGATAGTATAACTTCTAAAAACTATATCTGTAAGATAGAACAAATAGAAGACAAACAAATTTATTGCCATATTGTTGAAGAAATTGCGTCTAACGTAGAACCGCATATACAAGTCAGTATTTTTCAAGGATTACCAAAAGCAGATAAGATGGAATTGGTTATCCAAAAATCAGTAGAGTTAGGTGCATATGATATTACACCAGTAGAAATGAAAAGATGTGTTGTAAAATTAAATGACAAAGATAAAATAAAGAAAATACAAAGATGGCAAAAAATATCTGAAGGTGCTGCAAAACAGTCTGGAAGAGATAGAATTCCTACAATCAATCCAATAATCAATATCCATACATTATGTGAAAACATGAAACAATATGATTTGGTATTGGTGGCATATGAAAATGAAAAAGTAAATACATTAAAACAGGAATTAAAAAACACAAAACAAGACAAAAATAAACAAATGAAAATCGCTATTGTGATAGGGCCAGAGGGCGGAATTGATAAAGAAGAAATTGCTAAATTTGAAGAACATCATGCAAAAATCATTACATTAGGAAATAGGATATTACGAACAGAAACGGTTGCTTTAAATATGTTGAGTATGATTATGTATGAATTAGAGATGGATTGAAAATAATGAAAACTTTGGTAGCTTATAAATTTCATTTAAAATGTAATCCTTTTCCAATCAAATAGTGTATATAGAAAGAGAGGCAAAGATGAAAAAAGAGAAGGCAAAAGTTAAGAATAAAAATACATTAGAAAAAGAAAATAAGACCAATGAAACGGATGAAACATTAGAGCCAATAGAACAAAAAATGGCAAAGAAAAAAGTTCCAAAACAAGTTTCACAGGAAATATTAAAAAAGATATTCAAAAATTTAATATTAGCTATTGTGGTTATGATATATTTTATTTCTTGTAATATCGTATATACACAATTAGAGTGGGAGCAAATGGAACTGATAACAAAAGCGATTTCAGGCATTTTTTTACTAGCAAGTATTATTAGTTTAGAATTTGCATATAAACGAGATAGTGGAACACTTACCATGACTGCCATAGAATTATTAGTATTAGCTATCCATGCACTATTTATCGATCATGTTGTTACCATATATCAGTTTGATTTTAGGACATATTTAGTAACATCATCATATATGTTTGCAATATACTATGTATTAAAATCGACTGTTATTTATACAAGAGCTAGAATGAAATATTTGAAAAGTCTTAGTGACATATCAGAAATTGTAAAAGATGAACCAGTTGTAAAAGAAGCCAAAAAAAGAAATGAAGAACCAATTGTAGAAATAGAAGTACAGAAAAAGGTAGACAAAGAAGAGAAAAAGCAAAAGACAAAATCTGTGAAGGAAAAGAAGAAAAGTAAAGATAAGAATGTTAAAAAAGAAAATCAGGAAGAAGAAATCCAAGACGAAAATGAAAAGAGTGAAAAGGAACATAATACTGAAGGAAAATCAAAAAAGAAACAAACCACTAAGAAAAAAAGTAAAATAAAAGAAGAAAAAGACATTGAGAAAAAAGAAATTCAAGAAAAAACATTAGAAACCAATCATAAAAAAGAAAAAAACGAAAAACAAAAAGGTTCTAAAACAAAAAGGAAAATGAAACAAAATAAGGAAGAGAGACAAGAAGAAACTAAGAATGAACAATTAAATCAAGTCCAAGAAGAAAAGAAAAGTAAAAAAGAAGAAGTTATAGAAGAAGTAAAAAAACAGCCAAAAGTAAAATCTAATAGGGGAAGAAAGAAAAAAGAAGAGCTAAAAGTGGAAAAATAATAACAGTCTAAAAAATATAATATGAGAAAGGAAATGTTGTAAAAGATGATTAAAAGTATGACTGGTTATGGAAAATCAAATATGTCAAAAAATTTAAGGGAATATCAAGTAGAAATAAAAAGTGTGAATCATAGATATTTAGATGTTTCCGTAAAAATGCCTAGAAGTTTAAGTTATCTAGAAGAAGAAATCAAAAAAGCTGTTTCAGCAAAGGTAACAAGAGGAAAAGTAGATGTATTTATTACATTTAATAATAATTCTTTAGAAGGTAGAGATATTAAAATTAATACAGAAATTGCCAGAATGTATATTAAAGAACTAAGAGATTTAGCAGAATCTGAAGGAATTATAGCAGATATTCCAGTAACAGAAATTTCTAAATTACCAGATGTGTTAACCATTCAAAATAACCAAGATGATGAAACCATAAAAAGTGAATTGCTTGAAGTAACTAACAAGGCAATTGAGAATTTAGTGGAAATGAGAAAAGTGGAAGGAGAAAAGATTGCACAGGATTTACTCGTAAGAATACAAGATATTGAAGAAAAAGTAAAAAAAATATCTTCACTTTCTACTGGACTTATTGAGGAATATGTAGTAAAATTAAATACAAGAATAAAAGAATTGTTACAAGACCAAGAAATAGATGAGGCAAGATTAGCACAAGAAGTGGTTATCTATGCTGATAAATGTTCTATAGAAGAAGAAGTAACAAGATTAAATAGTCATATATATCAATTCAGAGAACTATTGCAAACCAATGAAGCTGTAGGAAAGAAAATAGATTTCATGATTCAAGAAATGAATCGAGAAACCAATACCATTGGTTCAAAGGCAAATAATCTAGAAATTACAAATGAAGTTATCAATATGAAAACACAAATAGAAAATATCAGAGAACAAGTACAAAATATAGAATAAGAAGGGAATGATTTTATGCAATTAGTAAATATTGGATTTGGAAATATTGTATCAGCAGATAGAATTGTAGCCATTGTTAGTCCAGAATCTGCACCAATTAAAAGATTAATACAAGAGGCAAAAGACAATAAAACAGCAGTAGATGCAACTTATGGAAGAAGAACAAGAGCAGTATTGATTATGGACTCAGGACATGTTATTTTATCAGCTGTACAACCAGAGACAGTTGGAGGAAGAATTGATAAAGATATTTCACAAGAAGAAAATTAAGATTATTTTCTATATTAATGTATGAATGAGATTAAAAATTTTGATGAATGCGTGTGTAAAAATATAGAAAAGAAATATACAGTAAAAAAGAAAGGAATGAATGAAAAATGATAGTAAAACCTAGTGTTTCAGATTTACTTACAAAAGCAAATAATCGATATGAATTAGTAATTGCAACGGCTAGAAGAGCAAGACAAATTGCTTCTGGTGCAACACCATTAGTAGAGACAAAAGAAGAATCACCAGTAACAATAGCTGCTATTGAAATTGCAGAAGGGAAGGTTGCCATAGAATGTTAGTTATATTATCTGGAGTAGCAGGAGCAGGAAAAGATACCATAAAAAAAGAACTAATCAAACGAATGGAAAATGTAGAATCACTTCCTTCTTATACGTCAAGAGCCATTCGTGGAGGAGATGTAGAAGGAGAAACTTACCATTTTATTTCTAGAGAAGAATTTGAAAAAATGATAGAAAATGAAGAGTTTTATGAATATGATATTCACCACAATCAGTATTATGGAACTTCCAGAAAATTATTGAATGATAAGATAAAAAGTGGAAAAATTATTGTAAAAGATATTGATGTTAATGGAACAGAGCATTTAAAAGAATTATTAGGAAATGATACAAAAGTTGTTACTATATTTTTACGTGTTCCAAAAGAAGAATTAAAACATCGATTAGAAAATAGAATAGACAAGCCAAGTCCACAAGAAATCATATTACGCTTAAATCGTTTTGATTATGAAGAATCTAGAATTAATTTATATGATTATGTATTAAAAAATAATGATTTGGAAAAAACCGTACAAATTATTATGACCATTATAGAAAATGAAATAAGATTGGAACAAGAACAATAGTAGAAGTGCAACAAAATTTAAATTAGACAATCCTATTATAAATATACAAAAAATAAGCATGAATAGAAATATTTGTGTTTATTTTTTTGCTTATGGCCTGCCATATGGAGAAAATGATAATGAGGCATGGGTAGAGAGTGATGATATGGATGTGCTTGAGGATGTCATGAGTGACGTAGACATGGAAATAGGAGACGATGACGGAATTCTTGATATTGAGTAGTAATTGAGTTTCAAAAGGAAGAGCAGACAACTAGAAAGATAGTTGTTTGCTTTTTCTTTTAAGTGATTATTAAGGGTACTTTAAAAACAATTTTTAATTCTAAATTATAAAATCAACCAAACTCTTGTTTTTATTACAAAAATATAGTATAATGTGACTGAAACTTTACAAAAATTAAGAAATAAATATAAAATCAAATTATGGAGGAATTTTCATGAATGACAAAATTATCATAAAGGGTGCAAAAGAACATAATTTAAAAAATATAAATTTAGAAATACCAAGAGATAAATTAGTAGTTATCACAGGATTATCTGGATCAGGAAAATCTAGTTTAGCATTTGATACCTTATATGCCGAAGGACAAAGAAGATATGTAGAAAGTTTGTCATCTTATGCTAGACAATTCTTAGGATTAATGGAAAAACCAGATGTAGAAAGTATAGAAGGGTTATCACCAGCCATTTCTATAGATCAAAAAACAACTTCAAAAAATCCTCGTTCTACAGTGGGAACGGTTACAGAAATTTATGACTATATTCGTCTGTTATATGCTAGAATCGGTGTACCTTATTGTCCAAATTGTGGAAAAAAAATAGAAAAACAAACGATTGACCAAATTGTAGATAATATCATGGAATTAGAAGAAGGCACAAGAATCCAAGTATTGGCACCAGTGGTTAAAGGAAGAAAAGGAGAATATACAAAACAATTAGAGGAATTTCAAAAAGAAGGATTTGTCAGAGTTCGAATTGATGGAGAGATGTACGAACTTTCTGATGACATTGAATTAGATAGAAAGAAAAAACATGATATTGAATTAGTTGTTGACAGATTGGTAATCAAACCAGAAATTTTAAGTAGATTAACAGAGTCAGTAGAAATTGCTTTAAAACATGCGAATCAATTGGTATTAATTGATGCAGTGGGAAAAGGAGAAAAATTATACAGTTGTAATTATGCGTGTCCTGATTGTGGTTTTAGTTTTCCAGAATTAACCCCTAGAATGTTCTCATTTAATAATCCAATGGGCGCTTGTCCAACTTGTACAGGTATAGGGTATTTAATGAAAATGGACGAAGATTTAATCATTCCAGATAAAAACAAAACGTTATATGATGGTATAAAAGCCTTTGGTTCAAGTACTATGAAAAAAGGTGACACCATGGCAAAGATGTATTTTGAAAGTATCGGAAACCATTATGGAGTTGATATTAGAGGAAAGAAAATTAAAGAATTACCTAGAAGCTTTATGGAAAAAATCTTGTATGGTACAGGTGATGAAGAAATTGATTTTGAGTATACATCACCAGCAGGTGTTAGAAGATTTAAAGCACCATTTGAAGGTGTACTTCCAACATTAGATAGACGTCATAATGAAACAAAATCACAAGGAATGCGTGAATTTTATGAAATGTATATGAGCAATTCTCCATGTTATTCATGTCATGGAGCAAGATTAAAGCCAGAAATCTTGTCTATAAAAGTGGGAGACAAAAACATTAATGAATTAACAGCGATGTCTATCAATCAAATAAAAGATTATTTGGACCATTTACAATTAAATAAAACAGAAGCGATGATTTCAGATTTAATTTTAAAAGAAATTCGTCAAAGATTACAATTTTTAATTGATGTAGGATTAGAATATTTAACATTATCAAGAAGTGCAGGAACTTTATCAGGAGGAGAAGCACAAAGAATTCGTTTAGCAACACAAATTGGTTCTGGACTAACAGGTGTGCTATATATCTTAGATGAGCCAAGTATTGGATTACATCAAAGAGACAATGATAGATTATTAGCAACATTAAAGAAATTAAGAGATTTAGGAAACACTTTATTAGTAGTAGAACATGATGAAGATACCATGTATGCAGCGGATCAAGTGATTGATATAGGACCAGGTGCAGGAACACATGGGGGACAAGTGATGGCACAAGGAACAGCAGAAGAAATCAAACAAGTAGAAAACTCTATCACAGGAAAATATTTAAGTGGCAGATTAAAAATTCCAGTGCCTAAAAAAAGAAGAAAACATACCAAATCAAAAGTGATTGAAGTACAAGGTGCCACAGAAAATAACTTAAAAAATATTAGTGTTAAATTTCCATTAGGCGTATTTACTTGTGTGACAGGTGTATCTGGTTCAGGAAAATCTACATTGGTGAATGAAGTGCTATACAAAACGATTGCAAAAGAATTGAACGGTTCTAATGAAAAACCAGGAAAATGTAAAGGTATCAAAGGAATTAACCAAATTGACAAAATTATTAATATAGACCAATCACCAATTGGAAGAACACCACGTTCAAATCCAGCAACATATACAGGTGTATTTGATTTAATTAGAGATATTTTTGCTGGAACAGAAGAAGCAAAATTAAGAGGATATCAAAAAGGAAGATTTAGTTTCAATGTACCAGGTGGAAGATGTGAAAGTTGTAATGGTGATGGTGTGCATAAAATCGAAATGCATTTCTTACCAGATATCTATGTACCTTGTGAAGTGTGTAAAGGGAAAAGGTATAATAGAGAAACATTAGAGGTAAAATATAAAGGAAAAACGATTGCAGATGTGTTAGACATGACAGTTGAAGAAGCATTACAATTTTTTGATAAAATACCAAGAATTAAACAAAAAATTCAAACTTTATATGATGTAGGACTAAGTTATATCAAATTAGGACAACCATCAACAACTTTATCAGGGGGAGAAGCACAAAGAGTAAAATTAGCAACAGAATTATCTAAAAAGGCAACAGGAAAAACCTTATATATTTTAGATGAACCAACAACAGGACTTCATATTGCAGATGTTCATAAATTGGTAGATATCTTACAAAGATTAGTAGATACAGGAAATACGATTATTGTTATTGAACATAATTTAGATTTAATCAAGACTTGTGACCATATTATAGATTTAGGTCCAGAAGGTGGAGACAATGGTGGAGAAGTAATTGCTGTAGGAACACCTGAACAAGTTTGTTTAAATGAGAAAAGCTATACAGGCAAATTTTTGAAGAAATATTTAGAAAGATAGAAATGAAGAATGAAAGGGGAAGCTAAATGGTAAAGAATGAATTTTATTACCCATCAGCAGATGAAAAAACACAAATTCATGCAGTGGAATGGAAACCGAAAAAAGAGATTGTGGGTGTAATTCAAATAGCACATGGAGTAACAGAACATATTTTAAGATATGAACATTTTGCAGAATTTTTTACCAAAAGAGGATTTATTGTGGTGGGAAATGACCATTTAGGACATGGAACATCTATTGCACCAAATAGTAAACCAATGTATTTTGGACCAAAAAACAGCTGGAACTTTGTGGTAGAAGATATAGAAACTTGTAGAAAAATGACAAAACAAAAATATCCAGATGTACCATATATTTTATTGGGCTTTTCTTTAGGTTCTTTTTTGGTAAGGACATATTTAATTGATTATAAAGAACCAATAGATGCAGCAATTATTATGGGAACAGGATATATATCAAACTTTAAAATAGCTATTGCAAAAATGATGGCAAATAAGGAAGCAAAAAAAGTAGGAGAAGAAAATACTAGTCCAATAATCAAAAGTTTAACTTTTGAAACATATAATCAATTATTTAAACCAAATAGAACAGAATGTGATTGGTTATGTGCAAATGAAGAAGCAATAGATGAATATTTAGAAGATCCTTTAAGAGGTGAAAGTTATTCAGCAGGATTATTTAGAGAATTATTATCTGGAATGCAATATACATCAAATGTAAAAAATATTAAAAAAATGAATAAGAAAGTACCGATTTTACTATTATCAGGAGATAAAGATCCAGTAGGAGATTTTGGAAAAGGTACAATTAAAACATTTAATATATTCAGAAAAGCCGGCATAGAAAATGTAGATATAAAATTATATAAAGATTTACGACATGATATTTTACATGAAGAATGTAGAAGAAAGATATACAATGATATAGAAAAATGGTTGAAAAAGAATATAGAACTTTAGGTGTTAAAATTTAATTAAATAGGAAAAGGGGGGGCCGAAAAGATGGACCCCCCTTTAAAGGAAGTGATAACTTCAGATATGTATCAAATTTATAAAAATATTTTCAGTCATTAAGTTATAAGTTTAAAATACGAATAAAAATAAAGTTTTTTACAAATACTAAAAATACGATAAATAGTAAAAATGTCCCAAAAAGAAACGTCCCCAAAAGGAAATTTTAATTAGAAAGGAGAAATTTATGTTTAATTTTAGAACTGATTTGGCGGCAGAGAGAAGAGAAATATATAGAACAGCAAATAAATTAGAAAATGAAATTAATGGTATAGAAAGTGAAGAACAACAAATTAATGAAAATATAAAAGTAGATAAAGTAAAAATAACCAATGAAGAAGGAGAAAAAGCAATCGGAAAACCGAAAGGGGTATATGTGACCATTGATATTAAAAATTTAAAAATTGCAGGAGAAGAGGAAATTCAAAAATCAGCAGATACAGTAGCAGATGAACTAAGAAAAATTGTAGATAGTCATGTTGATAAAAATGGAGAAATATTAGTGGTTGGGCTTGGAAATATTTATGTAACTCCAGATGCATTAGGCCCTAAAGTCATTAATGATATAGAAGTCACAAGACATATGATTAAGTATTTACCACAATATGTAAAAGAAGGTGCTAGAAATGTGAGTGCCATATCACCAGGGGTTCTAGGAACAACAGGTATAGAAACAGTAGAAATTTTAAAGGGAATTGTAGAAAATACACATCCTAAATTGTTGATAGTAATTGATGCTTTAGCATCTAGAAGTATAGAAAGAATTAGTAGTACAGTGCAAATATCAGATACAGGAATTGTACCAGGTGCGGGTGTTGGAAATACAAGAAAAGAAATTAGTCAAAATACGTTAGGGATTCCAGTAATTGCCATAGGAATTCCAACAGTTGTTGAAACGGCAGTTTTAGTAAATGATTCATTAGATTTATTTATTACAAAATTGCAAGATGAGGCAAAATCAAATGACTATCTAAATCAATTAAAAGAAGAGGATAATTATGAAGAAATAAAAGAAGCATTGGTTCCACAAGATTATAACTTGATTGTTACTCCAAAGGAAATTGATGATTTAATTGAAAATATGAGTAAAATTGTAGCAACAGGGATTAATCAAGCAATATAGAAAAAGTACAAATTTGTAGAAATTGTAGAAAAATGGTTGAAAAAAATTTCTTATTAATATATAATTTTTATAAAATAATAAGAAAAGAGGGATTTCTATGGATAAAGAAGAAAATGTAGATAAGACAAAGAAAGTAGAAGATGTGAAAGAAGAAAAAAAAGAAAAAGTAGAAGAACCAAAATTCAGTAAAGTATCAGGAAAAGATTTAAAAAAAGAAACAGAAATGAATCATATAGAAGATAAAAAAGAAAAGAAACAAAATAAAGAGAAAAAAGAAGGCAAGGAAAAAGGAAGCAAAAAAGTTGGATATTGGGTTGGGGGAATTATCCTATTAGTAGTTGTACTAGCCATAGTAACTGCTTTACTATTATTACCAGCAACACCAGAAAAAACTGTAGAAGGAATGTTAAATAGTTTAAAAAATGCTGATTTCGAAAGTGTTAATAAATATGTAAATTATGAAGATATTGTTAACGAATCAGAAATGTTACAAAATTCAGAAATGGATGAAGAAACGCAAAGTTTACTTTTTGATAAGCTAACATGGAAGATTTTAAATATTTCAAAAGAAGAAAATTCAGCAAGTGTTGAAGTAGAAATTACCAATAAAGATTTTGATCAAATCATATCTAACTATAAACAAGAAGCTTTAAGAATTGCATTTAGTGGAGAATCTTTCACAGAAGAAGATCAAAATAATAAATTAAAAGAACAATTAAAAAATGAAGAAATTGGAACAAAAATAGTAACAACAACTATACAATTAGTAAAACAAGATGGAGAATGGAAAGTACAAGCTGATGAGAGCTTAGTAAATGCATTATTACCAGGATTACAAGAAGCTATCAATTCTTTAAATTCTATTATCAATGGATAGTATCTAAAATACTATAGAGGAGATGCACCTATAAATATTAAACTGATGTTTAATATTTTAGGTGCATTTTACTTTATATTACTTTGGATTTTGTATAGAAAAATCAATTTTTATATGGATTCTATGTGAATTTTTCCGTATATAACAAGGTTAAGATTTTTATTTCTTGGTAAGTGTTTTTTTATGATATCGATATAAATTGCAAATCTCGCAATTTAAACAAATAGATACACGATTTTCAAAAATTAATTGTAAAGTATTAATAAATTCATCAATTTGATTATCAATTAAATGAATATAGATTTTCTTAGGAAGTAGGTTTAAAAGTGAATTTAAAGTATAATCATTTGTTGAAAAAGATATATCACTTAAATATTTAGCATTGAAGATTTCTTCTGAATTTAGAATCAAATTTTTATTTTCATCTAACAAAATGGATTCAGAAGAGTTATAAATTAAATGTACAATATTAGAATTATTCTTTTGTGAATTGATATATAATTTTAACAAAGAAATAAATTCCATGTATTCTTTTTCAATAATATAGCTATTAACACTTTCAGATACAATCTCATCTAAAATAGAAGTATAAGCTTGTAGTCTAAAATTTATAAAACCATCTAATATCAAAACTTTATTATCGGAAATAAAAGAATATAGAGAATTGTAAAGAGCATCAAATTTTTTATCAAACCATGTATAATATTCATCAGATAAAATATTATAGCAATTTTTCAAGATTTTATTTCTTTCAAGTGCATCAAAATAAAAATAATTTTTATCAATAATTCTTTTCATAAGTATATCTTCAAATTCATCAATTATCATAAAAGATAAAAGACTACTGATTTTAGAAAAAAAGTAAGGGTAATCATTGGTGGAAAGATAATGTATGATAATATTTTTGTAATTTTTAAATTTGTTTTCAGAAAAGCATATATGCTCTATTTCAGAATATTTTAATTCATTTAGTAGATAATCTAGTATTTTAGAATTATTTGTTTTTATACATAAAGATTTCATATACAAAAATACCCCTTTCTCATTATACTAGTATCTACCAAACTTAAAAAACTTATACATTATTATATGATAAGAAAAAAATTCGGTGAAAAGTTGCCAAAGGGGACGTCCCCTTTGGCAACTTTTCTTAATAGTAAATCATATAATCAATGTCTGGAAAAACACAATCTTTTTTAGAAATATCTTTTAAGAAAATTTCATCAATATTGTTTTCTTTTATTTGATAATATAACTTGGTAAATCGACCAATATGGTCTTTAATTCTTTTCTTTGCATAATCAACCATCGTACCATTTGTGATGATAAATAGCCAATCACTACTTTGAGCTAACAATAATTCACGAGCACATTGATTTAAAGCTTTTTTCTTCAAGCCTTTCGCATTTGGGTATAAATGTGCTAATTCACACATTCTGTCACCTGCAACATGAAGATGTCTATGAGCATAATCATTTGTTTGATTTAACCATACTTCACTATATCCATTAGCGCCCCAACTAGAACGACAAGGAGAGGCAACCTGCATATTGGGATATTTATCAATATATTCAGATGGTGTAATTAATTCAAAATTACAATCATCATAATAGATTTTCTTAAATAAAATATATAACCAATATGGTCCTTCATACCACCAATGACCATATAGTTCAGCATCATAAGGACATAAGATGATTGGCGGATTTTCTGTATATTGAGAAAGATTTTCAATTTGAGCATTTCTTGAATCAAAGAAATGACCTGCTTGTTTTTCAGCGGAATCTTTTGCCCATTGTAGATTATAATAATCTTTAAATTCAGTTTTTCCTGTAATTCTATAATATTTGATACCTGTATGAACTCTAACACCATTATGAGCGATATATGGTTTGATGTAATCATAATCAGCTTCATAACCAATATCACGGTAAAATTCTCTATAATTGAAATCACCTGGATACCCATTAATAGAACTCCATACTTGTCTTGAAGATTCTATATCTCTACCAAAAGCAATAACGCCTTCTGGAGAAACAATAGGAGCAAAGGTACCATACAAAGGTGTAGGGTCTGCATATAAAATTCCATGTGTTTCAGTGATAATATAATCAATTCCAAATTCTTTTAGGTATTTATCAGCTTCTGGTACATAACCACATTCAGGAAGCCAAATACCACGAGGCTTTCTTCCAAAATATCTTTCATATGTTTGTACACCAACAGCAATTTGTGCTTTTACTGTTTTTTCATTAACATATAGTATTGGAAAATATCCATGTGTTGCTCCACAAGTAATAATTTCTAATACACCAATATCTTGAAAATGTTTAAAACCTTGTATTAAATTGCATTTATATACATCTTTAAATAAATGTAAATCATTTGAATATCGATCATAATAGTAATGTGCTAATTGGTTTAGACGTTCATCACCAGCTGTTCTTTTAATTTCTTTTCCAGATAATTCAATCATTTGTTTTAAATAGCGAATATATTTTCTTTGTAATAATTTATTATCTAACATAGAAAGTAAAGGAGGTGTCATAGACATGGTAATTCTAAAGTTAACACCTTCATCTACTAGTTTTTGAAAATTTGTTAATAATGGTATATAGGTTTCAGATATTGCTTCATATAGCCAAGATTCTTCTAAATAGTCATCACTTTCAGGATGATGGATAAATGGAAGATGTGCATGAAGAACGAAACTAACATATCCTTTTTTCTCTTGCATTTAAATTCTCCTTTTATTGTTACTAAAATTTATTTCAACGAAAGCGACAAGATTTATTTTTGTCTTTTTATTTCACTTATATGTCGTCACGTTTCTATGTATAAGTCATATTTTCTATAAAGTAAAAATGAATGAGACACTTTCGAATTGCAACCTCAAGTGTCTCAAAATTATTTAAATTTTGAAGAAAGACTTCCTGATGATGGATTACCAGAAGAAGGATTTGATAAATCATAAATTTCTTCAATATTTTCATTTTGATAAATTGCTTTATAAATATCATATATATTATATATTTTTCCCATATTTCTAAGAAAGGAAATGTTTGCTGAAATTGGCTTTTCAATTTGGACACCGGTTTTTACATTTCTAAAATACACCATTTTTTGTTCTTTATTAAATAAAATATGGTCATTTGGTGATTCGATATTATTTGAGGTAGATATATAAATATAATCTGTGTTGATTTTTGGGTTTTCTTTGATTGGACGTCTACCTAATTCTATTTGATAATCACATTTAGCATCATTTACATGAAGATACCAACTGTTTGCAAAGTCATTAATATCAATTTCAAAACTATAATTCATCGTTGTATTGTGAATAATTAAAACTGGTTTGGTTGTTTCAAAAAAGTCTTCACCATATTGTGCTTTATAATTTTCTCTGTCTTTATCAGAGATGTCCCAATATATAAATAAATTGGTAGGAGTTTGCGCCAATACTTTTACAACGGTTTGATTATATCGATATGGTAAATCATAATATTCTACAATATCTACTTTCTGCTTCTTAGTTGTTGCACTTTTTCTTTTAGATGTAGATGCTTTTTTTGTAGTAGATTTTTTAGATGTTTTCTTTTTAGAAGTAGATGTTTTTTTTGTTGCAACAGTTTTAGAGGTAGCAGAAGTCTTTTTTGCTACACTTTTTGTAGTAGAAGATTTTTTAGTATCTGTTTTTGCAACAACATCTTTTTTTGTAGTCGTTTTTTTGGTGGCAGATTTTGTCACTTTTTTTACTGGTTCCTTTTTGGTTGTATCTGCCTTCTTTGTTGCTATAACTGGGTTTGTTTTATCATTTGTTTCTTTTGTTTTTCTTGGCATTGTATATCCTCCTATGTAAATCTCTTTTATTACCTTTATATATTATACTAAATAAAAAATAAATTCAAGGGGATAATATGATTTTTTAAATTTATTTTAAAAAAAATTTTTTATCAAATATACTTGCGAAAAATTTAAAGAAATGATATATTATTAACATAATTATCTATGATTAAATTCAAAAAAAATTAAAATCTAATTTATTTCTAAAAATTCCAAAATGAAAAAGTTATATAGTATTTGTAGATTATGAATTTGTGCAAAAATATTTTGTTATATATTTTTATAAATTAAGTATTTTAGTTCTATATATTCCAAAATTAAAAAACAGTGTTGCACTAAAAAATTACTATGCAATTTTTTGCGTTGATAAATTTTTATGTTTCTTTAAAAACTTCAATACATATAGTTGAATGATATATATTTAATCCAAATCTTAAATTCCAAAAAAATTTAATTATAGATAATTATCAATCTAGGATATCATAGTAAATGGAAGATAATAGAAGAAGATGAGAGAAAGATAATCTTGACAGAACATTTGGAGTTACATATAATAGAGATACCAAAGATATATAAGATAGGAGAGAAAGAGGAGAAGGCGGGGAATATATGAAATCTAATATTTTTAAATATATATTTATTATATTTGTTATCATCATTGTTGTTATTGCATTTTTTGTCATAAGAAATAATGAAAATGAACAAGAAACAGCGGAAGAAACCACAAGTACAGAAAAAGAGATAGTAAGACAAATTCGATTAGGAATTGCACAATGTGATACATTA
This sequence comes from uncultured Eubacteriales bacterium, assembly GCA_949288185.1. Lineage (GTDB taxonomy): Bacteria > Bacillota > Clostridia > TANB77 > CAG-508 > CAG-269. The sequence continues at coordinate 34,843 of CASEIZ010000015.1, forward strand.
AATCCACTATTAACAACCAATAAAAATGTTCAAGATATTACAAAATTAATTTATGAACCATTAGTAGATATATCATCAGATTATAAAGCAACACCAGCTTTAGCTACAGAATGGGCAAAGCAAGATGCAACGACATATATTGTCAAATTAAGAGAAAATGTCAAATGGTCAAACGGAGAAAGATTTACATCAATAGATGTTCAATTTACTTATGATAAATTAAAAGAAAATGCTTCTATTTATTCAAGTAATTTAGAGCATGTAACCATGTTAGAAATTGTAGATGATTATACCATCAAAATATATCTTGATCAGGAAGTTCCATTTTTTGAATATTATCTTACATTTCCAATATTATCTAAAACATTTTATGATACACAAGATTATTATAATACAGGAATTGTGTCAGTAGGAACAGGAAAATATAAGGTAGAGAGTGTACAAGAAAATTATATAGTGCTAACTCCAAATACCAATTGGTGGAATAGAGATACAGAGTTATCATTAGAAGAAATCACAGTTAATGTATATGATTCCGTAGGAGAATTATATAATGCCTTTAAATTGGGAAATGTAGATATGGTAAATACCAATAATTCCAATATACAGGACTATATTGGAACAATGGGATATAGTACAAAAGAAATAAAAGGAAGAGAACATGATTTCTTAGTTTTGAATACGCAAAATACCTTATTGGCCAATCAAGAAGTGAGAAGAGCAATATCTTATTCAATAGATAGAAATAATATTGTATCAAGTGTTTTTCAGAATAAATATTATACTTCAAGTTTTCCATTAGATTTTGGCTCATGGGTATATCAAGAACAAGATGCAAGTTCAGGGTATAATCCTGAGCAAGCAAATCAAATACTATCAGAAAATGGTTGGAGTTATAGAAATAATTCTTGGCAAAAAAGTATAAATAGAAGAACACAAAGAATTGAACTAAATCTTATTGTGAAAGCATCAAATAGTACACAAATAGCCGTAGCAGAAAACATAAAAACACAGTTAGCAAACCAAGGAATTCGAATTAATGTTCAGCAATATTCTAATGAACAATATAATCTTGCAATACAAAATAAATCTTATGATATGATTTTATGCGGGATGAATTTATCACCAAACCCTGATATGTCAATGTTTTTTGGCGATGGCAATTTAGCAAATTATACAAATGAAGAAGTTACGAATTTAATGAATGAAGTAAAAAATACAACAGATGAAGAAACGATAAAAAATGATTATGCGAGACTTGCAGAAATTTATAAAACAGATATACCATATATAAGTTTATATACCAATAAACATACAATAGCATATAATACCGAATTGGTAGGAGAAATTAATTCAAATTGGTTTAATCCATTTTGTGGAATAGAAACATGGTATAGATAAAGAAAGTAAAAAAAATTAAAATAAGTATTGACAAAACAAATTTTTGATATATAATAACAATATCAAACAAAAGTTCAAAAATGAGGAGGAAAATTATGAGTGAGAATGCAGAAAAAAAGAAGGCGCTAGAAGCAGCAATGAGTCAAATAGAAAAACAATTTGGTAAAGGTTCTGTTATGAAATTAGGAGAATTTAAAGCAATGGAAATAGAAGCTATTCCAACAGGTGCTTTAAGTTTAGATATTGCATTAGGCATTGGAGGAGTACCTAGAGGAAGAATTATAGAAGTATTTGGACCAGAATCTTCAGGTAAAACAACATTGGCCTTACATATAGTAGCAGAAGCACAAAAAATGGGAGGAGAAGCAGCATTTATTGATGCAGAACATGCATTAGATCCAGTATATGCCAAAAAATTAGGTGTCGATATAGATAATTTAATTGTATCTCAACCAGATACGGGAGAACAAGCATTAGAAATTACAGAAAGCTTAGTTAGAAGTGGAGCTTTAGATGTTATTGTCGTAGACTCAGTAGCTGCATTAGTTCCAAAAGCTGAAATTGATGGTGACATGGGAGATTCACATATGGGATTGCAAGCAAGACTTATGTCACAAGCATTAAGAAAGTTAGCAGGAGCAATTAATAAATCAAAAACCGTATTAATTTTTATTAACCAATTAAGAGAGAAAATAGGTGTTATGTTTGGAAATCCAGAAACAACAACAGGTGGTAGAGCATTAAAATTTTATGCATCAGTTAGAATGGATATTAGAAAAATAGAAAATATTAAGCAAGATGGAGAAGTAAAAGGAAATAGAGTAAGAGTAAAAGTTATCAAAAATAAAGTAGCGCCACCATTTAGAGAGGCTGAGTTTGATATCGTATACGGTCAAGGAATTTCTAAAGAAGGTAATATTTTAGATATGGCTGTTAACTTAGATATTGTAGAAAAGGCTGGTTCTTGGTTTAGCTATAATGGAGAAAGAATTGGACAAGGAAGAGAAAATGTTAAGAAATATTTAAAAGAAAATCCAAAATTGCTAGAAGAAATAGAAGGAAAAGTAAGACAAGACTTTGAAAAAGTATTCGAAGAAAGTCTAGGAGAAGAATTACCTGAAATTGATATGGATGATGATGAAGAAGAATAAGAAATATATATAACCATAAAAGAGATACAAAAAGTATCTCTTTTATTGATATTTTAAAATCTTTATAGTAAAATATAAGGAAAGCATGCATAACGAAATCAAAGATTTCTATGCATAAATGTGAAGACTGCTTCGCAGTACTTCACGAATATAAGAAGCTTAACCTTGTTGTATACGAAAAAATCCATATAGGGTCAAGATAGAAGCTGATTTTTTCTATACAATAAGGAAAGCATACTATATGCGAAATCAAAGATTTCTATGCATATATGATTTCTATACGATAGAAATGGGAGAAAAAAGATGAAAGAAAGATATAGAACTTTATCAGCTGTTATGCTAATGTTAATTAGAGAAAACAATGGAAAAGAAGAAATTTTATTGCAAAAAAGAAAAAATACAGGATATATGGATGGTTATTGGGATTATTCAGCAACTGGTCATGTAGAATATATGGAAAGTATGAAAATGGCAATGATAAGAGAAGCAAAAGAAGAATTGTGTATTGATATCGATATCAAGGATTTAGAATTTGTTTCATTAATTCATAAAATCAATGGAAAGGATACCATTTACTATAATGGTTACTTTAAAGCAAGTAAGTGGAAAGGGGAACCAAAAATTGGAGAACCTAATAAAAATGAAGAAATAGAATGGTTTGATATTTATCATCTTCCCAATAATTTAGTAGATGATAGAAAAGAAGCAATGAATAATTATATACAAAAAATACCATATAGTGAATTTGGTTGGGATGAAAGAAAACAAAGGTAAAGGTGAAGGTTATGATAAAATTACTAGCAAGTGATTTAGATGGAACAATTGTATACAATAATGACATAACAGAAATAGATTTAGAAGCTGTCCAAAAATTAAAACAAACAGAGATTAAATTTGTTGTTTGTACAGGAAAAACATATGCAATGACAAAAGATATATGTAATATATTAGAACCAGCATATGGGATTTTTGGAAATGGAACACAGATTATCAATGTACAAACAGGTAAAGAAATTATTAGAAATACCATAACAAATGCGCAAGTAATGGATTGTTTAAAAATTGCAAAAACACATCATTTACATATACACATTTATACAGATGATAAAATTATTGCACAAGAAAATTTAAACTATATGGCCTATAGAAATTACATTTTATACAAAGAACAGGTAGAATTTGAAATAGTAGATTCAATAGAAAATTATATAAAAGAACAAAATCCAAATATATTAAAATTGATTTTATCAGGGGAAAAAGAGTTATTAAAAGTAAAAAATGAAATTGAAGCAAAAGAAAAGCTAACTGCAATACGAATAAAGAAATGTGGACAATATATAGATAAAGTTGTTAGTAAAGAATATGAATATTTAGATATTGTACCTAAACATATAACAAAATATCAAGCTTTAATGCAATTAAGTATATATTTAGGTATACCTATGGAGCAAATTATGGCAATAGGAGACAATATCAATGATATAGAAATGATAAAAAATGCAGGAATTGGAGTGGCAATAGGAGGTAGTTATAAAAGAGTTCAAAATGTTGCTTCATATGTAACCAAGAATACGGTAAAAACAGGAGGATTTGCAGAAGCGATTGATAAATTTGTAATAGAAAAAAGGAGTGAAAATGTATACAGTAGAAGAATTTGATAAAGAAAAAACGAAAGTATTAAAATATGTATTATATAAAAAGAGAAGCGAAAATGAAATTAGAAAAAAATTTGAAAACGAAATAGAGGAAAATCTACTAGACGATATTATTGCCTATTTAAAAGAAGCAAATTATATAGATGATAAAGAATATATTAGAAAAACAATTAATAATTTTATGGCTTTAAAAAATTTATCTATACGAGAAATAGAATATAAGCTATATGGCAAAGGAATAAAAAAAGAAGACATAGAAGATTATATCTATGAAAATAAAGAAGAACTCAATCAATATGAAATAAAATCAGCTAGAAATATTGCAAACAAGAAAATAACTTCATTAGAAGTAGAGGAAATTAAACAATATTTAATAAAGAAAGGATATAAAAGAGAAAATATTGCAACAGCACTAGAAGACCTATAAGAATAGATATTATCAAAAGTGTTATCGTTATATCTATTATTTAAAAAGGAAAAATTTTAACTTATATAAAAATAAAAAGGAGAGAGATAATGTCGATATTAACATTAGAAACCAAAAAATATGCCATTAAAATAGAGAATTTTGAGGGACCATTAGATTTGTTATGTCATTTAATCGAAATAAACAAAATGAATATCTATGATATTCACTTAAATGAAATTACAGACCAATATATACAATATTTAAATCAAATGGAAGAAATGAATTTGGAAATTGCTAGTGAATTTGTGGTTATGGCATCTACTTTATTGTATTTAAAATCAAAAAAATTACTTCCAAAACAAGAAGAGGAAGAAGAAGAACTAACAGAAGAAGAATTAATTAGAAGAATTATTGAATACAAAAAGTTTAAAGAAATTAGTAAAGTATTGAGACAAAATTATATTCAAAATGGAAATCGATATTATAAAAATCAGGAAAATATCGAACTTCCAAAACAAAAATTAGAAAAAGATTATGATAATACCATTATTCCGAATATATATAGTGAATTAATAGAAAGAAATCGTGTAAAAATCAATCAAAATGCAAAAAATATTGAAAAAATTGCATTAGTAGAAAATTATACAGTTGCTAGTAAAGTAAAAGAAATGTTTAAGGTATTAGTAAAACAAAAACGATTTGTATTTAATAAATTATTTTCATTGAATAAGCACAATAAACAAGAAGTGGTAACAGCATTTAGTGGATTATTAGAAATGTCAAGAAGAAAGAAAGTAGAAACGACACAAGAGGAACTTTTTGGAGATATTACTGTTGAGAAACCAAAAAGAGCATAAGAGATGTAGAAAGAATCATGTAAGAAAAGGCTTATGGCTATCATACATGATTCTTTATTTGTTGACAAATTATGTATACTGATATAAAATATATTGTATAAAAATAGTAGGAGGTAACAATGATATGGAAAAAATGAATAAAGAAGCATATCAACGGTTAAAACACAGAAAGGAGCAACTGGAGGCTAGAGTAGAAAGAGATGTTCCGGGACCTGAAAGGGAAACTGCCAAAAGACTTTTGAAAAAAGTTTCTAAACGGTTAGAGGAGTTTGAAAAAGCTAATGGCATTATTCATGAAGAAACAACAGAGACAGTAGAAGAGGAGAAGGAGTACAGGGGATTCTATACTACGAGTAGTAAAAGAAATTCTAAATTTGGGGAATTTGTTAAAAAGAATTTTGGATCATTTGAAAATTTCTTTTCATTTATGGAAGGTGTTGCTAAGAAGTTTGAAGAGGAATGCAAAAAGAATCCAAGAAACCATAATGGTTATAACAAATGGTATGATTATGAAGAACCTGAAGAATATTACCAGGAAGAAACTCGTTCAGTAGACGAGCTAATTAAAGACTTAGGAGTTCTATATCTGATTTTCGGGAGTACCTATCAAACATATTTTAATTACCATGTTTATAAGGTAAGATTTTTGAAAGAAATCGAAAAAAATGGAGCTTTCTTCAGAGTAAAGGCAAATATCTATGAAGATAATAAATTAATTTGCAAAGGCATTCAAATTGGATTCTGGCCCTTTCATAGAGGCGATGACAGGGTTAGAGATATGGAATGGTCTGCAAAAGATAATGTCTTTAAAAAATATGACGAAAGGAGTACACCGACAAGAGTATTTATATTAAAAATATTGAAAGAAATGCAGGAGTTGTGGAATAGCTATTTTGATGAAGAAGTAGAAAAACTTCCTGACAAAGCTCAAAAAGACAACGAAGTAGAAAAACTTCCTGACAAATCTCAAAAAGACAACTTTGTGACAGTTACAATGTCTAAAGAAGAACGTCGGAGAAGGATTAGAGAGATTTCCCAAAATCTGTATCCTCAAAAATTTGATAGGATGAAGGATATACTGATTGAGACAGATAAGCAATATAAAGATTTGGCGGACTATCTTGAAACATCAGGGTTGGTCTATGAAGTAAGAGAAAATGCTATATATGTATGGCACTATTATTATAATAGGTATTTTAAACTTATCGGATATGACTTAACTGGTCGTGACAAGGTGTTAAATTTGTTACCAGAGCAATAATTTTTTTTGTTGTTATTGTTTAAATTACAAAAAAGAAGGGAAAACTAATTACAGAACTAAGAAACAAGGTGATGTAATTGGTTTTTCTTTTTATTTTATTAATATTTCTAGTTTTGGGATTGGTTATTTTAACTTCTAAATTAGATATTAGAATGATAAATTTAATCATAGATTCACAAAGTAAAAAGCATATAAATGATAGATATGAAATTATCATAAAATTAAAAGTCTTTGGAAATCTACCGATTCTAAAATTTACGCTAAATAAGAGTAGACTAAGAAAAATAAAACAATCAAGGAAAATGAATGAAAAAGTAAAACAATTGGAAAAGGATATTATACAAAACAGGAATAAATTTGATAAGAACATGATGAAAGGATTAAAAGAATTTAGTAAAAATATCTATATGGAAAAATTAGATTTACAAATAGAATTAGGAACAGAAAATGCATTTTTAACATCTATGTTCGTTGCCTTTTTTTCTAGTATATTATCCATTATTTTCTCAAGAATTCATGTAAGAGAAAAGAATATTGTATATGAGATAGAACCAGTTTATAGAAATGAAAATTCTATAAAAATTGAAATTTCTGGTATATTTCAAATCAAACTGATACATATTATAAATACTATATATGTATTAAATAAAAAAGGAGGAAGGAAAAATCATGAGCGAACATCCAATAGAAGGTCTTATGACTACAGCTATGAATAGCATTCAAGATATGATAGATGTCAATACAATCATAGGAGAGCCAATTGAAACATCTAATAATATTGTAATTATTCCCATATCAAAAGTATCATTTGGTTTTGCAGCAGGAGGAAGTGAATTTAAGGGAGAGACTGTTGATGAGTATAGAAAAAGAGAAAAAGAAGAAGAGGTACAATATAGATTACCATTTGGAGGTGGTTCAGGAGCAGGAGTTACGATAAATCCAATAGCATTTTTAGTTATCCAAGGAGAAAATGTAAAATTAATGCCTGTTAATTATAGTTCATCAATAGACAAGCTTTTAGATTATATTCCAGACTTATTAGATAAAACGAATAATATGATTAGCAAATGTATGCAAAAGTCAAACGATAAAGAAAAAGCAGAGGAAGAAAGCAAGGGGAAGGAACAGAAAAAATCTGAAAGGGTAAAAATGGATAAAAATAGAATAGAAGAAGATTTAGATGAGAATAGGCATATAAGAGAAAGAATAGAAAAAACAAAGAAACCAATAGAAGAGGAAATTACTTATGAGTATGAATATGATGAAACTTTAGATGATGAATAAGGGATTTTGGGGACGGACTCATTTTTCCCTTTTTTTGAATTGATGTACTTAAAAAATATAGAATATAAAGTCATTACACGATTTTGTATAAGCTAAATTTTCACAGAAATTCTAAAAGAAAAAAATGTGCCGCTTTCATTCAGGCTCAATCAAGTGATATATTCATTTCGCATAATATGTCGAATGTGATTGGAGTACTTGTACTCTTTCTTAATCAAAAATAATTGAGGAAGCGCGAATTCTTGCAGCGAGAGGCTCATTTATTTTTGATGTAGAAAGAGTAATGTACGTATTGAGCCGAGACATTTATAAGAAATGAATATATCACTGGATTGCCCATGAACATTCCTCATTTTTTTCTTTAAGAATTTCTAGTTTCAAATTTAGATACGCAAAATCGTTTCATTTTTTATATTCTATATTTTTATCATAATTAAATTTAGAAAAAGGGAAAAATGAGTCCGTCCCCAAAATCCCGATTGTCGAAAACTTCTTATAAAACGACAAAACTTCTTAAATTTTGCTCTTGGAAAATAATGGAAAAAAGAATATAATACAAGAAGAATTTTAAAGGAGGCTATGATGGAATCGAAATTTTATGAAGAGGACAAGTTATTAATTTTTAGAATCACAGATGAAATTGATGATTTTAGTGTTCAAAAGATAAGGAGGAGGGCGGATTATGAAATTGAAAGATATATGCCTAAAAAAGTTATATTTGATTTTAATTGTGTTACATTCATGGATAGCGCAGGGATAGGATTAATTATTGGAAGGTATAAGTTTGCAAAAATGTTGGGAAGTAAAGTAGAACTTGCCAATTTAACAAGTAATATTAAAAAAATATTTGAAATGAGTGGGATTTTAAGATTAATACCCATTACCAATTTAGAAAATGAAAAATATATAAATAAAATTGGATAATTTTATTTAGAAAAAGGTTATAGGAATACCTTAAGAAAAACCTAAATATATATTAAAAGGAAAAGAAGATGAAAAGTGAAATTGAAAATGAAATGAAATTAGAATTTATCAGTAAATCTGCAAATGAAGCATTTGCAAGAATTACAGTTGCCGCTTTTGCATCACAATTAGACCCAACGATTGAAGAATTAGCAGATATTAAAACAGCCGTTTCTGAAGCAGTAACCAATTGTATTATTCATGGATATGATAAAAAACAAGGAATTGTAAAAATATTTGCCAGGTTAAAGGAAAACGAGATTTTAATAGAAATATCAGATAAAGGAAAAGGAATTGAAAATATAGATATAGCAAAAGAACCATTATATACGACCAAACCAAATTTAGAAAGATCCGGTATGGGATTTACCATTATGGAAAGTTTTATGGATGAAGTAGATGTGGAATCTGTTGTGGGTTTAGGAACAAAAGTAACGATGAGAAAAGTCATAAAAAATAAAATGGAAAATGAAGAATCTGATGATGAATTTGAAATGATTACAAAAGAATAGAGGTAAACTATGTTTGAAAACAGTGTAGAAGCAATCAAAAAAGCACAATCTGGTGATAAATATGAAATGGAGAGAATGATTAGGGATAACAATGGACTGATATGGAGTATTGTAAAAAGATTTAATGGAAGAGGTTATGATTTAGAAGACTTATACCAGATAGGGTGTATGGGATTTATAAAATCCATCAAAAGATTTGATACCAATTATGATGTGAAATTATCTACATATGCAGTTCCTTATATGATAGGAGAAATTAAACGATATATTCGTGATGATGGACCAATAAAAGTTAGTAGAAGTATTAAGGAATTAGGCATGAAGATAAGAGAACTGCAAAAAGAAAGTATAAATAAAAAAGGAAAGGAATTGACAATTGAAGAATTAGAAAAAGAACTAAAAATTTCGAAGGAAGATATTGGATTAGCATTAGAAGCAAACAATACAGTAGAATCGATAGATGGAAAGTTTTATACAGATAATAAAGATGGAAATAGTATAAACTTAATAGAAAGAATTTCATCAGATAAAAACGAAGAAGAATATATCACAAATAAATTAGCAATCAAACAATTAATAGAAGGATTAGAAGATAGAGATAAAGAAATCATATTTTTAAGATTTTATAAAGATAAAACGCAATCACAAGTGGCAAAAATTCTTGGAATTACCCAAGTACAAGTATCAAGATTAGAAAGAAAAATTTTAGAAAATATGAAAATGAAGCTAATTTCATAAAGAGGTGATAAATTGAAAAAAGTTTTTATCTATTTTTTTGCTTTTTTATTTATCTGTTTTATCTTACCAGCATTACTCACCAAATCAGAAATCAGTGCATCATCAGAAACGAGTAATGAGCAAGAAAATAAAGAAGAGAGTGAAGAAGTTTCAGAAACATATGCATATAATCAATATGGAACGATAAAATTGTTACATACAGATACGAACGAAGTAGAAGAAGTTGCTTTAGATACATATCTTTGTCATGTGGTATCAGCAGAAATGCCAGTAGATTTTGAAAAAGAAGCTTTAAAGGCACAAGCGATTGTTGCAAGAACTTATACCATTTATAAAATAAATAATAAAAAACATGATAATGCAGATATATGTGATGATTCGAATTGTTGTCAAGCTTGGATTTCAAAAGAAGATAGATTAGCAAGATGGAATGAAGACAAAGAAGCAAAGTGGAGTAAAATAGAAGAATGTGTGAAAGAAACACAGGGAAAAATCATTACATATAATCATGAACCAATCAATGCTTTCTTTCATTCTAATAGTGGAGGAAAAACAGAACTTCCAGTAGATGTATGGGGTGGACGGCAGCAATATGCCATATCTTCAGGTTGTTGAAACAGCAGGAGAAGAAGGATATACCCAATATAATTCAGAAGTAGAACTAACCAATGAAGAAATATTGGGAAAATTAAAAGAAAAATATGCAGATATACAAATCGATTTTAACAATGATGAAGATATAAAAATATTGGAATATACAAGTAGTGGAAGAGTAAAAACAATTAAACTTGGTAATCACGAAATCTCAGGTACAGAAGCAAGAAGTATATTTGGATTACGTTCTACGAATTTTGAAATCTCAAAAGAAAATGGAAAGATAAAATTTACAGTTATCGGATATGGGCATGGTGTAGGAATGAGTCAAACAGGAGCAGATAGTATGGCAAAGACGGGAAGTACAGCGGAAGAAATTATTAATCATTTCTATGTTGGTGTAGAGATGAAAGATGTTAATTCTCTTTAAATGGCAAATAGTTTGTTACATTCCTAGTCTGTTTTGACCAGAGGTGGGGTTATCCTCTTTTTTATGAAGTTTGAATGTGATTGGAGATATTTTAGAATTTGTTAATCATTTATTGAGGGATGTTCACGGGCAACTCCTTGTATATTCATTTCTTATAAATTCCTCGGCTCAATACGAATAATAAGAAATGAATATACAAGGAGTTGAGCCTGAGTGAAAGAGGCGCAATAAATGATGTTACAAATTCTTAAATATCGTATTGAACTGAAAACTTCATAAAAAAGAGGATAACCCCACCTCTGGTCAAAACAGACTAGGAATGTAACAAGTTAAGCAGGTTGTTCTTATTTTTCAAAAAATTATTAAAAAATGTATATTCTTTTAAAAAAAGGAAATACTTGTAATAATAAAGTATTTAAGGAGGATTATATGAAAAAGGATATTCATTTAAAAAATATAAAGGAAAAAAATATAAATGATAAAATAATTTCTTATGTAGTTATAGGGGCAATTATTGTTGCGATAATTATCATTTCTCTTCTATTGTATAGTCAAAAAATCAATAATGATGTAAAAGATGAAACAATGACATTAGATCAAATGACAGATATGATGGGAACAACAAATGAATATAATGAAGAAACAGAAAGTGCTAGTACAGAAATCGGAAAAACAGTGGAAGAAAGTGAAGAAGAAATGGAACAAGAAAATGTTGTACAGAATCAAACTGTACAAAATATCAGTAATAATGAAAGTATAGAAAACAGTAGTGTAAGTACAAACACAACACAAAATACAACAAGTGAAGAACAACAAGAGACACAAGAAGTAAAAGAATTATCATTTGAAAGGCCAGTAGAAGGAGAAATCATGAGAGAATTTGCACAAGAAAATTTAGTATATTCAGAAACATTAGAAGAATGGGTTACACATAATGGAATTGATATAAAAGCAGATAAAACAACAGTTGTAAAAGCAGCAGAAGCAGGTGTTGTAAAATCTATCAAAAATGATCCTAGATATGGCTTAACAATTGTAATTGAACATGATGATACGTATCAAACGGTATATTCTAATTTATTAACTTCTGAATTTGTGGTAGAAGGAGAAACAGTAGAAAAAGGACAATCTATAGGAACGGTTGGAAATAGTGCTGTATTTGAAATTGCAGATGAACCACATTTACATTTTGAAATATTAAAAGATGCTATAGCAATAGACCCTTCGATTTATATAAAATAATAATTGACGAAGTAAAACATGTGTGATAAAATATGTTAAGCTTAAAACCTTGTTATATATGGGGATTTTTAATTACAAGGTTCGTAAAATAATATGGTAAGAAATATAATATGATAAAGAAGAGGGAATGAAAAAATGAAGTTAGGAATCGTTGGACTACCAAATGTAGGAAAAAGTACATTATTTAATAGTATAACAAAAGCAGGTGCAGAATGTGCAAATTATCCATTTTGTACAATAGAACCAAATGTCGGAGTAGTACCTGTTCCAGATGAGAGATTAGATGTATTAACCAATATGTATCATCCACAAAAAACAACACATGCAGTTATTGAATTTGTGGATATAGCAGGATTGGTAAAAGGAGCAAGTAAAGGAGAAGGACTAGGAAATAAATTTTTATCACATATTCGTGAAACAGATGCCATATGTGAGGTGGTAAGATGTTTTGAGGATTCTAATATTGTACATGTTGATGGAAATATAGATCCAGTAAGAGATATTGAAACCATTAATTTAGAATTGATATTTGCAGATATCGAAACTGTTAACAAACGATTAGATAAAGCAAAGAAAAATTTAAAAGCTGATAAAAAATATCAAGAAGAAATTGATTTATTAGAAAAAATAAAAGAAAATCTAGAAAATGGAATTTCAGCAAGAGCTATTGATTTTAATGAGGATGAGCAGGCTTTAGTAAAAGATATGTTTTTATTAACAACAAAACCAATATTATATATTGCAAATGTATCTGAAGAACAACTTAGTGATGCGGAAAATGACCAATTAGTTAAAAAAGTAAAAGAATATGCTGCAAAAGAAAAAGCAGAAGTAATACCATTATGTGTAAAAGTGGAAGAAGAATTATCAGGACTAGATGATAATGATAAAAAAGAAATGCTAGAAATGTTAGGATTAGAAGAATCAGGACTAGATAAAGTTATTAAGAAAAGTTATGACTTATTAGGTTTAATGTCATTCTTAACAGCTGGGGAACCAGAGGTAAGAGCATGGACAATTAAAAAAGGAACAAAAGCTCCACAAGCAGCAGGAAAGATACATTCAGATATTGAAAGAGGTTTTATCAAAGCAGAGGTGGTTTCTTTTAAAGACTTAGTAGAACAAGGTTCAATGGTTGCAGCAAAAGAAAAGGGATTAGTTAGATCAGAAGGAAAAGATTACATTATGCAAGATGGAGATATTGTGTTATTTAAATTTAATGTATAAGATGTCTAACTTTTTTGTATAGAGAATATTTTATATATGATCAAGATAAAAGTCGATTTTTCTATACAATCATAAAGGTTATGTTCTTGTAACAAAAATGTAATAAAAAAAATTAAAAAATGTATTGACGAAAAAATAAAATAAGTATATTATAATGGTAATGTAAACAAAAGATAGACAATAGTGTGTTTGTAGACTTGCAATTATTAAAAAAACATGATATAATAATAATTGTTTGTAGAGTATTAAAAAAATATACTATTTGAAGTAAGGAGAGGTAATATGAAAAAATCAATTATTTTAAAAAGTTTTTTAGTAATTTTAACGTGTGCAATGCTTATATTTGCAATAACACCAGTATATGCAGCAACAGATGAAGGATTTGAGGATATATTATCAGATAATACCTCAAATACAGGTAATACATCAAATACAGGAAACACAAATTCTGGAAATACAAATACAAGAAATACAAATACTAATTCAAGTAATGTTCAAAACTTAAATGCATTAAGAAATACAAGTAATACTGCTAACAGATCTAATACTTTACCAAATACAGGTATAGCAGATTCTTTACCAACAGTATTATTAGTTGTTATATTTGCAATTTCAGCAGTTTATGCATATAAGAAAATAAAAGATTATAGAAATATCGATTAATAATAAAAATTGAAGATGGTTATCCATCTTCAATTTTTGCTTTTATAATCATTCGATTTCCATTAAAATTATTACATGTAACTAAGGTTAATTCAAAAGAACTTGTAAGTGTATCATATACTGGAGATAGATCATCAGATTTTACTTCATAATTTTTAATAACAGAATATATATATTGATTATCAGAAGTATCATATATATATATTTTATCATCTATAGTTAAATCCTTAATTTTACTAAAAAATTTATCATTATCATAATTATGACCAGCAATACATAAATTGAAATTATTAGAATTTGTAGAAGGAAAATCCCCATAAAATCGACATGGAGAAGTTTTTAATAATTCATCAGTTAGTTCATTAAAAATGGGATAAGAGATATTTAATACTGGAATTTCAATGATACCAATAATACTATTAGGTTCAAGATGAGTAGCATTTGTTGTACCATCATTCGTATTAGCAGAATACAATTTGGTAATACTATAATTATTAATTAATAAATTAGAAAAGTCTTCTTCATGATTTAAAGAAATTTTGTAATAGGTAAATACAGAAGTAATGATAAGGATAGCAAGAATGGAGAGGAAAAATTGAATATTCAAAATTTTTTTATGTGAATGTTTTTTAGAAGGGATTGTATATTTATTTTTAGAATCTTCTGATTGGTCAATATGTTTATTTAAGTCTATATTAATAATTTGATTCATGCAAATCCATTCCTTTCATTCTGTTATAAGAAAAATCAAAGATTTTTCTATAACGTCAATCTTTGAATGATACTTCTATTAATTATTAGTATTTCCGCATATAATAAAAATATGATAGATATAGAAAATAAAAAAATGGAAATTGATAAAAGAAAAAATTTACAGATTTAGTTAAATTTGAAAAAATAGGGGACATTTTGTATAATGTCAATATATAGGAGGTTTTTAATATGGTAGAAAGAAATTGTGAATTAACAGTAAGAGTGGCAGGAATGATTCCAATGAATGGCGGATTTGCATTTATGCATAGGAAAAATGTGATACGAAACAAAGATTATCAAGAATATTATACCTTTCCAGGAGGACATTTGGAAAAAGGAGAAACACTAGAAGAAGGTGTTATAAGAGAGATTAAAGAAGAATTTGGTATTAACGTAAAAGTAGTAAGAAAATTATATGAATTAAAAAATGATAAATTAAATATGAAAGAATATTTCTTTTTATGTGAATACATAGATGGAGAATTTGGAACTGGAAATGGAGAAGAATTTTCAAATAATCCAGCATATAAGGATTTTGGAGAATATATACCTGAGATTGTGAAATCAGAAAATATAGCAAATCTAATTTTATTACCTTTAGAAATAAAGGAAAAATTTGTACAAGATTTACAAGAAGGAAACCTATAACATATGTTGTTACAGTTTAGAGTTCCCCTCTGAGCGGAGCAATATATTATATTTTTATGCTTCTCGGCTACCCTTCAATTCCCGTTTAAGAAATTCTAATATCTAAATCGTAACAATACCCGGAAACAGGACCCTTTACGACTTAAATATAAGAATTTCTAAAACGATTCCGGTCGCATTCAAATCATAAAAATATAATATATTGCTCCGCTCAGAGGGGAACTCTGAACTGTAACCATATGTTTGAAATAATTTCTAAAAAAATCAAAAATTTGTTTGACATTTTTTTGTTTGTATGATATGATGAGACAAAATAGGAGAATGGAGTGAAGAAAATGCCAAAAAAGAAACCAGAATTAAATAGAAGAGAAAAATCAATTTTACATTTTATCGAAAAACAAATCATGACACAAGGATATCCACCATCAGTAAGAGAAATCGGAAAAGCTGTTGGATTAAACTCAACAGCAACTGTACATGGTTATTTAGCAAAACTAGAAGAAAAAGGATATATTAAGAAAAAAGACAAAAAAGGAAGAACTTTAAGATTATTAAAAGGTGCTTCAGGAGAAGCTAAAGTAACATCAAGTAAAGATTTCTATACACAAAAAGAGTTGGTAGAAGTTCCAATTATAGGAAAAATAACAGCAGGAGAGCCAATATTAGCTGTGGAAAATATTACAGATACATTTCCAATTCCAATTGACTTTGTTGGAAACTCAGAAAGCTTTATGTTAACTGTTAGAGGAGAAAGTATGATAGAAGCTGGAATATTAGATGGAGACTATATTCTTGTAAAAAGACAAAATACAGCCAATAACGGAGAAATTGTTGTCGCTTTAATAGGAGATGAAGCAACAGTTAAAACATTCTATAAAGAAACAGACCATATCAGATTACAACCAGAAAACTCTACAATGGATCCTATTATTGTACCAGATTGTGAGATATTGGGAAAAGTTGCAGGTGTATTTAGAAAAATGTAAATAATAAAATTCACAAAAATTTCACAATACAGATATTGACTAATGACACTGTGTCACATACAATAAATAGTACAGTGTCATTTTATTTGTCTAAAAACGGTTTATAGATATAGCCTAAAAAATCTAAATAAAGGAAAGAAGGAGAGAAATATGCTAAAAGTATTAAAAAACTTAAAAAAATCACTAGGAGCAGTTATTGTAATTGTTATATTACTATGTGTGCAAGCTTCAACAGATTTAGCATTACCAGATTATACTTCAAAGATTGTTAACGAAGGTATACAAGCAGGTGGAATTACAAGTGCTATACCAGAAGTTATATCTAAAGAAGATATGGATGCACTTCTTGTGTTTACAGATAAAGATGATGAAATATTAGACAATTATACAATGGTTTCAACATCTAATGGAGAGAAATATGAAACACAAGAACAACATGAAGAAAAAATGATAAAAAAATATTTTGGTAATGATTACCAGGTTCAAGCAGATACGATTTATATTTTAAAAGATATTGATGAAGAACAAGAAGAAGCTTTAACAGGAATCATTGTAGATCCATTAATGGAAATGACAACTGTAACAAGTGAAGAAACAGCAAATCAAATAAAAGAACAATTGTTACAAAATGTTCCAGAAGCTCAAAGAGAATATATTCAAAATATGTCATTAATGGAAATGATTGCACAAATGCCAGAAGAGCAAAAAACGCAAGTTTTAGCAGAATTCACAAAACAAATTGAAGAAATGAATGATTCTATTAAGGAACAAGCTGCTATTTCTTCTGTAAAACAAGTGTATATGAATGCAGGCGCTGATACAGATAAAATACAAAATGACTATATTTTAAAAACTGGATTGCAAATGCTAGGAATTGCTTTAATTACAATGGTATGTGCTGTAACCATTATGTTATTATCTTCAAGAGTAGCAGCAAAATTAGGAAAAACTCTAAGAGAAAAAATATTTAAAAAGGTAACTAGTTTTTCAAATGCAGAATTAAATGAATTCTCAACAGCATCTCTAATTACACGTAGTACCAATGATGTACAACAAATCCAACAATTAATTACTTTATTATTTAGAGTTGTTGTTTATGCACCAATTATTGGTATAGGAGGAGTTATAAGAGTACTTACCAGTACAGATAGTTCAATGGCATGGATTATTGGAATTGCAATTGTTGCTATATTAATTATTGTAGGAACATTATTTGCTATTGCAATGCCTAAATTTAGAAAATTACAAGATTTAATAGACAAATTAAATGAAGTTTCAAGAGAAATCCTTACAGGATTACCTGTTATAAGGGCATTTCATAAAGAGAAAAAAGAAGAAGCAAGATTTGATGTTGCCAATAAAGATTTAATGAAGGCCAACCTATTTGTCAATAAAGCAATGTCTATGATGATGCCTTTATTGATGTTTATCATGAACTCTATTATGATATTAATTGTTTGGGTTGGAGGACATAATGTTGACCAAGGTGTTATGCAAGTTGGAGATATGATGGCATTTATCCAATATACAATGCAAATTGTTATGGCATTCTTAATGATATCTATGATTTCAATTATGCTTCCAAGAGCATCTGTTTCAGCAAGAAGAATTAATGAAGTTCTAGAGGCTGAACCAAGTATCAAAGATAAAAAAGAAACCAAAAAATTTGATCCAAGTAAAAAAGGATTAGTAGAATTTAAAAATGTTTCTTTCAGATATCCAGATGCAGATACAGAAATTTTAGAGGATATTAACTTTACAGCAGAACCAGGAAAAACAACAGCCATTATTGGTAGTACAGGAAGTGGTAAATCAACCGTTGTAAACTTAATCCCAAGATTTTATGATGTTACAGGTGGAGAATTATGCATTGATGGTGTGAATGTAAAAGATGTGTCACAAAAAGATTTAAGAGATATTATCGGATTTGTGCCACAAAAAGGTGTATTATTCTCAGGAACAATCGAATCTAACATTAAATATTCTGATGAAACCATGTCAGATGAAAAAATGGTAGAAGCAGCAGAAATTGCTCAAGCAACAGAATTTATTAATGAAAAAGAAAAGAAATACCAAGACCCAATTGCACAAGGTGGAGGAAATGTATCAGGTGGACAAAAACAAAGATTATCTATTGCAAGAGCCATTGCAAAAGATCCAGAAATCTTTGTATTTGATGATAGTTTCTCAGCATTAGACTTTAAGACAGACAGTACATTAAGAGAAGCTTTATCAACAAGAACAAAAAATAAAACTGTGATTATTGTTGCCCAAAGAATTAGTACCATTTTAAATGCAGACCAAATTATTGTATTAGAAGAAGGAAAAATGGTTGGAATGGGTACACATGAAGAATTGATGAAAAATAATGAAACTTATAGGCAAATTGCCTTATCACAATTGTCTGAAGAAGAATTAGGGAGGTAAGTAATATGCCAGGACCAATGGGAAGAGGAGCTCAAACAACTGAAAGAGCAAAAGATTTTAAGAAAACAACCAAAAAATTAATTCGTTCTTATTTAGCAAAATATAAAGTACCACTTATCATTGTTATGATATTTGCAATTGGTAGTACGATATTTACCATTGTTGGACCTAAAATCTTAGGAAATGCAACTACAGAAATCTTTAATGGTTTGATCAGTAAATTAAGTGGTGGAACAGGAATTGATTTTGGAAAAGTCGGAACAATAGCATTAACCTTATTAGGGCTATATGTCATAAGTGCTATATTTTCATTTGTACAAGGATTTTTAATGACAAATGTGGCACAAAAAATCACATATAAAGTAAGAAATGATATAGCCGTAAAAATTAATAAATTACCAATGAAATATTTTGACAAAAAGACAAATGGAGAAGTTCTATCAATTATTACAAATGATATAGACACATTAAGTATGAACTTGAATCAAAGTATTACACATATTATTACAGCAGTATGTACTATTATTGGTATTTTAGTGATGATGTTTTCTATTAGTTGGCAAATGACATTCATTTCATTAGTTATTTTACCAATAGCAGGAATATTAGTAACATTTATTGTAAAGAAATCTCAAAAATACTTTAATAAGCAACAAGATTATTTAGGACATGTAAATGGTCAAGTAGAAGAAATATATGGTGGATTAAATATTGTAAAAGTATTTAATGCTGAAGAAAAAGTAACAAAAGACTTCGAAAAAGCCAATGATGAATTATATCATTCTGGATGGAAAGCACAATTTCTTTCAGGTTTAATGCATCCTGTTATGAACTTTATATCAAATGTAGGGTATGTAGCAGTAGCAGTAGCAGGTGGATATTTAGCAATTCAAGGAACCATTACAGTTGGAAATATACAAAGTTTTATACAATATAATAAACAATTTACACAACCAATTAATCAACTTGCACAAATTTCTAACATGTTACAAGCCATGATGGCAGCAGCAGAAAGAATCTTTGAATTTTTAGAAGAACCAGAAGAGGAAGTAACTGCTAAAGGAAATATCGATACTTCTAAATTAAAAGGAAATGTAGAATTTAAACATGTTAAATTTGGATATGACCCAGAAAAAACCATTATAAAAGACTTCAATGCTAAAGTACAAGAAGGACAAAAAATAGCAATTGTTGGACCAACAGGAGCAGGAAAAACCACAATGGTAAAATTGTTAATGCGTTTTTATGATGTAACAGATGGAGAAATTGATGTGGATGGTCATAATGTAAAAGACTTTGATAGAGGAGAACTTCGTAAAATGTTTGGTATGGTTCTACAAGATACATGGTTATTTGGTGGAACAGTAGAAGAAAATATCAAATATAGTAAAGAAGATGCAACAGATACAGAAGTCGTAGAAGCAGCAAAAGCAGCACATGTACATCACTTTATCAAAACTTTACCAAATGGATATCATTCTATGATAAATGAAGAATCAACAAATATATCAGCAGGTCAAAAGCAATTACTTACCATTGCCAGAGTTATATTAGCAGATCCTAAGATATTAATATTGGATGAAGCAACCAGTTCAATTGATACAAGAACAGAAATACAAATACAATCAGCAATGGATAATCTAATGAAGGGAAGAACAAGCTTTATTATTGCTCATAGATTATCAACTATAAAAAATGCAGATTTAATTTTAGTAATGAATCATGGAGATATTGTAGAACAAGGCACACATGATGAACTACTTGCAAAAAACGGATTTTATGCTGATTTATATAATTCTCAATTCGAAGAAGTGGAAGAATAATGTCCTTTTGGGGACGTTTCTGTTTGGGACATTTTGGAATGTTTCCTTTTGGATATTTTAAATGATATGAGAAAATAAAAGAATAAAAGGCATCGAAACGATGCCTTTTAAAATTTAGTTGATTTCAATATGGCATATTCGCCATATTTAGAATGTTAGTTTCTTCTCTTTCCAAAAATAGAAAGAATTCTTAAGAAGATATTGATAAAATCAAGATATAATTGCATTGCACAATAAATATATATTTTTTCTTGGTCAATATTTGGTTCTAATTGTAAAGCTTTCATTTTATTAATATCATAAACAGTAACTCCGAAAAATACTGCTAATATGAACCAGTCTAGTATTAAATCTAATAAAGAACTATCAAAGAAAAATAAGTTGATTAAGCTAAGAACTAGACCAATAATCAAAAATACATTCAAGTAAGTATGCCAACTGCTTAAATCTTTATTAGTTTTATAGCCAATCAAACTTAAAACACCAAAAATCAAAGCAGAAGCAATAAATAAAGTGATAATTGAATTTAATTCAAAAACAGCAAAAATCACAGATAATGTGACACCATTTAATGCAGCATATACAAAATACAGGATACCAACAACAATAGGTGGTAACTTTCTAAATAGAAGACTAAATAGTAGAACTGCTATTAGTTCTATAATGAGTAAACCAGTAAAAGAATTTTCTAATAAAATTGTGTAGAATAATCCTGAAGAATATGTATACCAAGCAATTAAAGCTGAACCTAATAGACCTAAGAACATCCAGAAAAATGTTTTTCCAAAAAGTTTATTCTCAGTAGGCATATTTTGAACTTCATTTTCTTCCATATCAAAACCCCTTTCCATATTATATAAACTTAGTATACAGATAAAATAGAAAATATGCAATATATACAATGGAAAATTGTTTTGTCATAAATCTATTTATTGAAATTTAATTTAACATATGGCATAATAGATAAAAATGTCGCACAGACAAACGAACCTAATGCGACATATCCTCAAAAGGACAAAAGGAGAAGGTATAGATGAAACAAAAAATAAAGCAAGAATTAAAGCAATTAGCAGATGAAAAATATAAAGAATTTCATAAAGGTTTATGTCCTGGTACAGAAAATATATTAGGGGTAAGAGTGCCTGTTCTTAGAGAGTATGCGAAAAAATTATCCAAAGAATATGACATTCGAGAATTATTAAATGATATAGATAATGAGTATTATGAAGAAATCATGTTACAAGGAATGCTAATTGGGTTAGAAAAAGCAAAAGATAATGATATAGAAAATATATTAAAAGATATAGAAGAATTTGTGCCTAAAATTGATAATTGGGCAATTTGCGATGTGTTTTGTGCAGGTTTAAAAATAACAAAACAACATCTAATAGAAATATGGGAATTCATACAAAAATATCTAGTATCAGATAAAGAGTTTGAAATTCGATTTGGTGTGGTGATGATATTAGATTATTATATAACAGAAGAATATCTGGGAAAAAATTTTGCCATATTTAATCATATAAAAAGTAATCAATACTATGTTCAGATGGCGGTAGCATGGGCGATTTCTATTTGTTTAATTAAATTTTATGACAAAACAATAGAATATCTAGAACAGGCGAAAATAGATAAATTTACATATAATAAAGCCATACAAAAAGCAATAGAATCTTATCGAATATCAGATGAACAAAAAACAGAATTAAGAAAAATGAAAAAAATGTAAAATTATATTTGATAAATATTTTTTTTATGTTATATTAATAAGGAAAGCTTGTATAACTTAGTGAAAAAATTTTATACACAGATGTATAAGAAATATAAAAATAAAAAGAAGTACAAAGGAGAGAAGAATGGGAAAAGGAAGAAGAGAATTAGGAAAAGAAGCAAAAAGAATGTCATATGGAGATGTAGATAAAAAGAAAAAAATCATTATTAGAACCGGAATTATGATAGTAGCTATTATTGTATTATTTTTAATTGCCATGATAGCAAATAACTATATCATTTTAGACAATAATACAACAACCAATTTAATTATTAACAATAGAAATGTAACATCAGATTTACGAAATGATATCATACAAGAAGATGGTGTTATATATTTATCAGAAGATGATATTGCGAATTTCTTTGACAAACATATTTATTTAGAAGAAGAAAATAATAGAATTATTACGACTTATAATACAAAAATAGCAGAGGTCAGTTTAGAAGAAAATGTGATGGATGTTAATGGAGAAGAAAAGACGATATCTGCACATGCTATTGAAAGAGATGGTGTGATTTATATACCAATTTCAGAAATGACAGAAGTATATGATATAGAAATTGGAAATATAGAAGAGACTAAAGTAATTACAATGGATTCATTAGACAGAGAGCAAAAGAAAGCAACCGTTGCGTCTAGTGTAGCAGTAAAATCCTCAACGAATTTTATAGCAAAAACAGTAGATAGAATAGCAAAAGGGGATTCTGTTATTGTTATATCTTCTGATGGAGGTTATTCTAAAGTTAGAACAGAAAATGGAAAACTAGGCTATGTGAAGACTAATAAACTAGAAAATGAATCTGTTGTTAGAGAAGCGATTCCGGAAGAAAAGCAAATTGAAGGAAAGATCAACATGACATGGGATTACTATTCAGAAGTAGCAAGTGCACCTGATAGAACAGGAACAACCATAGAAGGTGTCAATGTTGTATCACCATCTTTTTTCTATATAGATGAAGATGGAAACTTTAGAGAAAATATAGGAGAAAGTGGAGAAGCCTATATTGATTGGGCACATGGTAATGGCTATAAAGTATGGCCAATGGTTTCTAATGCACCTGCAGCACATGAAAGTTTAGAGATTACCTCAGAAATTATGAATAGCTATGAAAATAGAAAAGAATTAATTGAACAAATTGTTGATGCATGTGTTACATATGACTTAGATGGAATTAATATAGATTTTGAAAATATGAAACAAGAAGATATTGATTTATATTCAAGATTTATTATAGAATTAACACCAAGATTAGATGACATGGGAAAAGTAGTATCAGTAGATGTAACTGCACCAGATGGTGGTGAAACATGGTCAATGTGTTTTGATAGAAATGTCATTGGAGATGTAGCAGATTATATTGTATTTATGGCATATGACCAAAATGGTATATCTAGTACAACAGCAGGAACAAATGCAGGATATAATTGGATAGAATTAAACTTAGTGAAATTCTTACAAACAGAAGAAATAGACTCAGACAAACTAGTATTAGGAATACCATTCTATACAAGATTATGGATAGAAGATGCTAATGGAGATATTGTAAGAAATCCAACAGTGAATATGGAAGATATTGAAGACGTTTTACCAGATGATGTTCAAAAAACATGGGATGATGAATTGAAGCAATACTATGTAGAATATCAAGATGGAGAATATACAAGAAAGATGTGGATAGAAGATGTAGAATCTTTAAAGGCAAAAGTATCATTAGTTAATGAAAATAATTTAGCAGGCGTTGCTTCTTGGCAATATGGAATGGAAACAGATGATGTATGGCAAATGCTAAAAGAAGAACTTGAACAATAGGGACGTGCCAAATCGTTCAATTTTTGAACGATTTAACCTGTCCCCAATTGAACCAAAGGGACAGACCTTAATAACTTTATTTTTAAGGATGTCTCTTTTGCTATATATAATATTATTTGAATGGTGGTGATACAATTTTTAGAAAATTGACATGAAAAGCAGTATAAAATCCTTGACAACAGTGATTTCAATGGTATAATACTAATAAAGTGACACTTTGGAGGGATTTTGACGAATGCAAAAGGAAAATGTATTTTTTTCTGTAGATAAATTTGATGGAATGACAGATGAACAAATTGTATTAGAAGTACAAAAAGGTGATAAACAAGCATTATCATATTTAATGAATAAGTACAAAGAACTAGTAAATATAAAAGTTAGTAAATACTTTATGGTTGGAGCAGAAAGAGATGATATTGTTCAAGAAGGCTTAATAGGATTGTTTAAAGCAATCAAAATGTTTAAAAAAGATAAAAACAATAGTTTTAAATCATTTGCGAATATGTGTATAGAAAGACAATTAATTACGGCGATAAAATCTTCAACAAGACAAAAACATATGCCATTAAATTCTTATTTATCATTAAATGCTTCTGCATATGATAATGAAGAAGAAAATGGAATAGAATTAATTAATACATTAGACAATAAAATGGTAGAAGACCCATTAGAAACAGTCATGAAAAAAGAATATTATAAACAGATTGAAAGTTCAATAGAAAAATCATTAAGTACGTTTGAAAAACAAGTGTTAGATGGATATGTAAAAGGGTATAGTTATGTAACAATTGCTAAAAAATTAGATTCACCTGTAAAATCAGTGGATAATGCGATACAAAGAATTCGAAAAAAAGCAATTAAAAATATGTTAAATGAAATTTAAGGAAAATCGGGAAATTGGGGACGGACTCATTTTTCCCTTTTTCGAATTTTATTAGAATAAAAAATATAGAATATAAAAAAATGAAACGATTTTGCGTATCTAAATTTGAAATTAGAAATTGTTAAAGAAAAAAATGAGGAATGTTCATTTGGCTTTGTATTACAAAGCCATAATGAAAGAGGCTCCATTTTTTTCTTTTAAAATTTCTATGAAAATTTAGCTTATACAAAATTGTGTAATGACTTTATATTCTATATTTTTTATATTTTCTAATTTAAAAAAGGGAAAAATGAGTCCGTCCCCAATTTCCCGATCCGTCCTCAATTTCCCTTTTTCTGGGGCTTCTAACGGGAATTGAACCCGTGACCTCAGCCTTACCAAGAATAAGGTGCGAGTGATATGTATAAATAAAAAATGATATGTATAGTTACGGAATACATTGAAAAATGAGGGATAAATCAAACATTAAAAAATTCTAATTTATAATTATGATTTTAGAAAAAGAATTTTTTTAGAAATTTTTTAGAAAAGTATAACAGGTATATCTATTATGAAAAATAATAAAAATAGAGATATTATATTGTATAAATAATGTAATATATGTAATTTTATATATGAAATATAAAGAAACAATATAAAAAGAATAATTACAACAATATGTAATTTATTACAAAAATAATGTAATAAAAGTAAAATACTTAACTATAAATGCTAGTTAAGTATTTTTTGTTGGAAAGTAATATATTTTTTATATATTATTTTAGGATAATTAATATATAAAATTAAGATAATGGAAGAAAGGAGAATTAGAAAATGTCAATTTATACAATTAATGAATTAGTACCAGTATTAAAAAGAGGTTATAAAACTATTTTAAAATATGTAAAAGAAGGAAAATTACCTTCAAGTAGAGTAAACGGAAGATACTTAATAACAGATGAGGATATAAAAATTTTTTTAGAAGAAAATAAATATACTTAAAATTTTATATAAGTTTTAAACATACTATATATATCTTAATTATCAGAATGACATCAGATGAAATTTTATACTTAATTAAATAAATTATATATCTATGATATAAAAATGTATCAGATTTTATTGTGAAATTGTTTTAAAACAGACTATTTACAAAGATGAAATGATGTTTTAATATATAAATTAAACAAATGAAAAATGTTTATTTGTCAGACATTTGGAGAATTTATTTTATTATTTTGATAAATTCTCTACCCTCATTTTATTTTAGAAAGTAGGTGTTATAAATGAAGATACATTTTTATAATTTAATTTTAAATAGTTCGTGAACTCTCTATTGTTAAGCAGTAGAGAGTTTTATTTTTGAAAGGAATAGTTATGAAAGTAAAAAATTACAGATTTAATAAATTGATTTGTCCAATATGTAATGAAAAAATAAAAGGACCACCAGCTTTATCAAGAATAGATAATAAGACAAAAATATGTAGTAAATGTGGAATATTACAAGCATTAGAAGATTTTATAAAATACAAAAAGGAGAATTAAAAATGTTTTTTAAAAAAGGAGAGGTAAAACCGTACTTGTTAAAGAATGTTGTACATTTTGGAAAAATCTTAAAAATTAATGAAAATGAACAAACATATACAATAGAAGATATATTGACAAAAGAAATAAATATTATTAATGAAGAGTATGTTTTTTTAGGAGATGATTAATTTAGTGGGAGATGAGGATATGGAATTAGAAAAAGCAAGTAAAGAAGAAATGTTACAAGAAGTAATAAAAAGAATGCAACTATTAAAGTTACACAATAATGTAATAAAGGATTTAAAAAATGACGGAGTATTAAATAAGTCAGAAGGGAGATTAGGTATATTATATTGGCTAGATGAAAAAGAACAAACTATGGTAAAAGAATATGAAAAGCAAAGAAATATTTTAGTATATCATATTATAAAAACATATACTTTGGATATGGGAGTAGTATATGATTTATTATTTGTTACAGATGAAAAAGAATATTGGAAAGAAGAAAGATTAAGATTAGAATCAGGGTATGTCTTATCGCATAGTATATCACAGTTTTGTGAAAGTGGAGATATATTTGTAAAAAATAGAAATGGTGGTTTAGTTAGAATTTATTAATGTAATAGTTGAATAATTAAAATTTAATAAGTAGAATAAAAGCAAAGGAGAGAAAAAAAGAAATGAGAGAAAAAATATTAATTGAAAAAGAAATACTTGAAAGTATTATGAATTGTAATAACGAAATTTTAGAATTATTAAAAAGTAAAGATTATGTGAATATTGATAAGTACAAAGATATTAATGAAAAATTAGAAGATATTATTAGAAAAGAAAGTTGTATAAATAGGTTTGGAGAAATATTTGAAATAAAAAATATAAAAATAGATATAGAAAAATTACCATTATTAAAATTTATACTCCGTGAATTTGGAGAAGATTTATATACACCTTCTAAAGCTAATGAAGAACTGAGAAAAGAAAAAATAAAATTAGGAGATGAGCTAGAAAGAACATTTACAGATGAACAAAAAAAGAAATTTATAAAATATTGGGAGCTAGAAAATGAAATAGCAGAAGAATTAGAAAGCCAATTGTTTATGTATGGTTTTATAATGGCACAAGAATTAAGAAACGAGGTAGGAAATACAAAGACAGATAAACTACTAGACCAATAAGCTAGTAGTTTATCTTTGGAACTTAAATAAATCGTTAGGTTCACAATTTAAAATTTCACAAAATTTTTCTATGTTTTCGTACTTTATAGATTTAGTTTTATTTTCTACAATATTATTAAAATTTGTGTAACTCATATCTAGTTGATTAAATAACCAATATTTAGTTTTACCTTGTTTTTTTAATAGTTCAACAACATTTAATTTTAACATATAGACACCTCACAATTCTGTATATATTGTAGAAAAAATCAAATAAAAATATAACTCACGATATAATATCTCACGAAAACAGTAGACAAATAAAAATAATAATGATATACTTTCAACAAAAAGAGTTGGAGGTATGTATCATGGAAAGAGAGGAAAATAAATTGTTTAAATTTGCAACAAAAGAATTAAGTCAAGATGCTTTTATATGTTGGTGTATAAACTGGTTTAATTACAAAGAAAATGTAAAGGGAGATAAAGACAAAGAAAAATTAGTTAAAATGTCAGAAGAAATTTTGGATAAAATTCTGGAAAATACAGACATTAATAGTTCTCATATAAAAGAGGTCAAAATAATAAGACAGTTTGAAAACATTGATATTACATTAGTTATAACAACAAAATCGTCAAAACAATATATAGTTATTATAGAAGATAAAGTAGGTGCTAATTTAAGTAATCATCAAAGAAAAGATTTATATGTAAGTAATCTAATAGAAGCACTAAAAGATAATAAAGAAAAACAAGAATTAATAGGTATAACAGAATTTAATAAAGAAAATATCGTACCTGTATTTTGGAAAACTAGTGTATGGAGCGAAGAAAAAGAAGAATTACAAAAAGAATTAAGTAAAAATACTAAAAAAGGAGTAGTTTGTATTAATGGTAATGACACATTAGAAATGTTAAAAGATTATATAAAATGTTCAGAGATAGTAGAAGATTTTTATATTTGTTTACAAGATTATTTAAGGATAAATAATCAGTTACAAGATGATGAATATTGTGTGAAGAAGATAGTAGAAAACGGAAAAATAATAGAGGGAACAACATTTTCAAAAAACTATTATGTATATAATTGTTTTTCAAAATTAATAGGAAAAGAATATACAGGAAAAAGCCACCCACAAACTGGTGGGAAAGTTTTAGACAATTTAAGCAAAAGGATATTAAAAGAAAATATTTTAAATAAAAGCAATAGTTTAGAGAGAAGAAATAATAAAGAAAATGTAGTCGCTGTTGATACTATTAGATTTTTCAAATTTGGAACAAGTTATAAGAATAAATTATCAGAAGATAATAAAAAATGGTATGAAGAATTAGAACAAAAAATAGTAGACAAAGGAGAATTTTATACTAATTTAAGATACATATATTTATTTGCTAGAAAATTAAATGTTTTTAGAAAAGAACAATACGAGTTTTTAGGACTATA
>CASEIZ010000016.1 GCA_949288185.1 uncultured Eubacteriales bacterium
AAATACAACGAAGGCGAACTTGTAGGAGAATGGCTAGAATTACCTGTTTCAAAAAAAGAACTAGATACTTTTTTACGAGAAAAAGTTGGACTCCAGTTGACACAAGATGAAGTTGAAAAGGCACTTGCTGAAAATGGTGTATGTTATGAAGAATATATGATAAACGACTATGAAACTGATTTACCTATTAAAGTTAGTGAATATACTAATCTTACAATGCTTAATTTATTAGCACTTGCCTCAGAAAGAGTAAATAATATGGAAGCTGTTGAGGCTTATATTGACTCACAAGGTACAGATGACATAGAAGAAATCATAAATATTATGTTGCAAGAAGATGATATACCTTTTTATTCTTATGAAGAAGATTCTGAATATCTGTCTAATGAAGAAAAATATGGAATGTCAAAAGCTAATTGGAGTGGTCTACAAGATGTCTTAGATCAGCATAATGTTTCTGATTATTTCGATTATGAAAGGTATGGTGCTGATGATGATGTAATACTTTATGATACTGGTTATCTTGATAGTATTGAATCAGGAAATATTGACTTACACTACTACTCTTTAGAAGAGATAAAAAAAGAATTAAAATACAATGAAGAAGAATTAGAAAATAAAAAATTAAAAGTTATATATAAAGAAGTTGGTAAAGATCCTGTTGTAATGGAAATAGATGATACTTTAGAAGCAAAACAAAAATTAGTAGGAGGATTAATTGAAGTAGTACCATATAAAGATGATTTACTTCTTATATGTAATGAAGAAGGTAAAATAGCAAATCTAAAGCCAAATTTACAATTTGATTATGACTATATTGCAGGGAACTGTTTTATAGTTGGAGATGACTATGAAAATTCAGGCTTTAAGTCTGTTGAAGAAAATCAAATTGAAGATATAAAAAAAGATTTGGAAGATAGAACTATCGTTATAGAAGAAATTGAAGAAACAGATGATATGGAATTCTAAAAATCTAAAAAAGGTTTTGGATTGCAATATGTATCCTTGTATAATTTGTAGAAGGAGGTAAAATTTATGATTAAAGAAACACTATTAGAATCATTTTATTTGGACAGAGAGCAATCCGAACTTGCTAAAAGAAGTGAATATGAAAAAAAGGTCTGTTACGAAATCGACAGAAATGGTAACGAAGAAAGGCTTAGAAAACTTATCGACAAAATTTATGATAAAAAATTAAGTAAAAAAATTAGTAATTTACTAGATTTGACTTTAGATGATAGGTTAAAAAAGGATGGTGCAACACTAGATAAATATTATAAGCAAGGTTTTAAAGACGGAATTAATTTATTAATTGAGTGCATAAAATAAAAATCATTTTGAACTTTCTTTTAGGAGGCTATTTATTTGAAAAATATAAGATTGTTTATAAAAAGCAAAAATTTAGATATGCTACAAGCCTTTTCTGACGAGAGCTATCTATATAATTACTTTGTCAATAATTATTCGGAATTACCTGAGGATAATATTTTTAGGAATCCTACATTAATAAAAAGATTAGAAGAAATAATTTATTTTTCTAAAAATGATATTTCAAGCGATGATGTAATTGTATGGAATGAAACAAGTAGAGATTTAAAATCAAAAAATATTTCTTTTTATGCAGTTATTTTAGATTCTGAGAACGGATCTTTTACCACATATAACAATTTAAAAGCAAGTATTCCATATTTACAAATCAATTCAAATACAGATGTGTTTGAAGCTGTAAATAAAATAGAACAATTTAATAAAGGACTTGAATATGAAGAAGAAATGGAGATGTGAAATGAAGAACTTAAAATTACAATGGCTTGACAAGATTCCTCCTCCTGAAGAAAGAGATCCTAAATTATTTTATTATGATATAAGAGATTCTGAAATTGATAATGGATATACCATTGAAAGAGGAGTATTAGTAAATAATATAGGTTCTCTAGTTACTAATAAAGATATTTTAAAAGATAAAGAATTTATAACAGATAAAGAATTAGAAAGCTTACATTATGAAGAAGTACAAGATTTGTATGTAAAGCATAATTCTATTGAATCTGATATGGAACTTGAATAGGAGGATATATTTTGAGTATTGAAGATGCAAGAAAAAATTTTGTGGTAGATAAAACACCTGAATTCACAAAAAAAGTAGAAGAACAAAAAGTAGAAAATACTAATAATATTATAAATATTGAATTAAGTAAATTGGTTGCTTTTAGAAAAAGGCAACCTTTTTCTATGTATGATGAAATAAAAAAGCAAGAAGTTTTAGAAAGTATTAGAGAAAACGGAGTTTTAGTACCTATTATTATTAGAAAAATTGAAAATGGAAAATATGAAATTATTTCAGGACATAACAGGGTAGAATGTTCAAAAGAACTTAACTTATCCACTATTCCTGCTCAAATTGTGGATTGTGATGACGATAAAGCAACTTTAATTATGATAGATACTAACCTTTGTAATAGAGATAAAATTAATCCTATTGAAAAAGGTTATGCTTATAAAATGAAAATGGAAATATTAAAAAATAACCCTAACATAAGTAATATCAATGATTTTGAAGATAATTCCCCAATGGGAACTGAAGATAGTAAAACTCAAATTTATAGATATATAAGGCTTACAGAACTTATTAAGTCTTTACAAGAAAAAATAATAAATGAAGATTTATCTACGAGAGCAGGAGTTGAACTTTCTTATTTATCTAAAGAAGAACAAGAAATAGTAAATCAAGTAATAGAAGATGAACAAATAAAATTATCACTTGTGCAATCTCAGAAAATAAGGGCAAATAAAAATAACATTACTTATACAGAGGTATTAAAACTATTAAAAAATGGTAAAAACAAAGTAGATAAATTTACAGGAAAGCTGAATAAACAAGTATTTAAAGAATACAAAGACAAATTTAATTCAGATAAAGAATTCAGTATTCTAGTTAAAAAATTATTAGATGACTACTTTAAGAGCGACAGCGATATATAGCAAGATTCCCCTTTGTACTGACAAAGGGAGCAAAAAGTACCTTTTTTTGATCAAGTGGTTACACCACATAAGTTTTATTAACACAAGGAAGGAGATATATTGAGAAAAACAGACAGAATAGAAATAAGGGTAACTCCTGAAGAAAAGATGCTTATAACAACAAAAAGCAAACAAGCTAATAAAAGTATTTCTGAATATATAATTAAAAGTTCTATGGGTAAAGAAATTATAGTTATAAATGAATTACCTGAAATGATAACAGAACTTAGACGAATAGGAAATAATATTAATCAATTAACAAGATTAGCTAATAGCAGAATAATTACTTGTGTTGATTTAGAAGATACAAAAAAGGAGTTACAAAAGTTATGGCAATCATTAAATTTATTAACAACAAAGTCAGTTTAAAAAAGACTTTAAATTATATATGTAAAGAAGAAAAAACAGATAAAAAACTAATTTCAGGTAAAGATTGCATACCAGAGATAGCTTATGAAGAAATGATGACAGTTAAGAAATTGTATAACAAGTTAACAGGTAGAGAAAAAATACACTTTGTGCAATCCTTCTCTCCTACTGATAAATTAACTTATGAACAAGCTCACGAAATAGGAATAAGGATGGCAGAATACTTTAAAGACTTTCAAGTTGTGATTGCTACACATATTGATAGAGAACACATACATAATCACATTGTTTTAAATACTGTGAATTACAAAACAGGTTTGAAGTTCCACCAAAGTAAACAAGATCTACAAAAAATAAAAGAATTTTCAAATCAAATTTGTAAAGAATACGGACTTATTGTTACAGAAAATAAATCAAAAATATCAGATATTAAGATAAATGAATATCAAGCAAGATTAAAAGGTATTAGTTGGAAACAGCTACTTATAAACGATATAGATTCTGTAATGGAAAAAACAAATAACAAGTATGAATTCTTTAGAGAAATGAACAAATTAGGCTACAAAGTAAATTGGAGTAAAGAAAAATTAAGCATTATATACACTACTCCAAAAGGTTATAAATGTAGTGATAGAAAACTCCACAATGAAAAATATTTACGAGAAAATATGGAGAAATATTTTAAAGAAAAATCTAAGAAATACATTAAAAGTGTATGTAAAGAAAAAGTTAGATATAAAAGTATTCACTCTAGCCTTGCAGATATTATTGAACAATTAAGCAGAAACAAACAAGCTGAAGATACACATACCTTAACTGGTTTAAATAAAAGTGCTAAAAAGGAATTAGTCATAGAGATGCATTATAGTACAGAAGAATTAGACGAAATGGAATTCTAGGAGGTGGTAATTATTGAAAAACAGAATATGCTAGTTCTCATAGTTGAAAATAGTAAAGATCCTGAATTAAAAAGAATTCCTAATAGACTAAATACTTTAAGAAGAATTGTGGGCAATGAAAATATTGAGGTTATAAAATATAAAGATGTTCTTATAGTTTATGACGAGGATGCCTTTAAAAAATTACTTCCAGTAAATAGAACTATTGACGGATTGAATATAAGAGGAAATTTTGTAATAACAGGTAATGACGAGAAACATCAAGACTTTAAAGATTTAACTGAAGAACAAATAAAAGCATATACTGTTGAATTTCAAATAGAAAATGATTTAGAACAAGGAGATGAATTAGAAAATGAATAAAAGAAAATTTGGTATAGTAGCAGTTTTATCAATACTTAATATCCCCCTAAGTATTTATTTAAGTGCTATAATCCACACCAAACTTGCTAAAATAGAATTTTCTCAAATAGTAGTTGATAAACAATTATTACTACTATTTTTTCTTGTTTATTTGCTTTTTGAAATTGTATTTATTATGCTTTTTAGTTTTGGAAATAAGAATGTTTTTCAAAGTGAAACGGTAAGTGTTACAGATAAATTAAAAACACCTGAAATAATGGGACAAGGACAACACGGTACAGCTAGATGGCTTTCAAAAAAAGAATTTAAAAAAGCTTTTAAATGTAATACTTTAAGTGATACAAATACTACATTTAATTCAGGTGGAATTGTTATAGGCTATGAAAAACAAAAAAACAAAGAGAATATTTATTATATTGATGATAATATTCATAGTTTAGTAGTTGGAGCTACAAGAAGTGGTAAAACAAGGAGTATTGTATTACAAACAGTTGGAAATCTTGGCTTTGCAGGAGAAAGTATGATTATTTCAGATCCGAAAGCTGAAATATATCATTATACTTCAAAGTTTTTAGAAAACTTGGGATATGAAATTATAACTTTAGATTTTAAGAATCCTACTAAAAGTACAAGATATAATTTTTTACAACCTGTTATAGATGCAGTAAATAAAAATGACTTTAGAAAAGCTGAAGAATATGCTTGGGATATAACTCAAAGTTTAGTTGGAAATGAAGAAACTAAAATGGAAAAGATATGGAGAGATGGCGAAATGTCAGTAATAGCAGGAGCTATTATGAGTGTAGTATTCGATAATAAAGAACATCCTGAATATCAAAATTTAACTAATGTATATTCTTTTATATCAGAAATGTGTAAAACGATAGGACAACAAATGCCTATAAATAAATACATTGAAAGTTTACCACCTGAACATCCTGCAAGTACAATTTTTAATATTGCAAGAATTGCACCTGAAAAAACAAGAGGATCTTTTTTTACTTCAGCACTAACTACACTTAGGTTATTTACAAGTAAAAGCATTTATGGAATGACTTGTAAAAGTGATTTTTGTCTAAAACAATCAGGAGAAAGAAAAACTGTTACTTATATTATACTTCCTGATGAAAAAACAACTTATTATCCTCTTGCCTCACTTTTTGTTTATCAAAACTATGTTTCACTTGTAGAATCTGCTGACGAACGAGGTGGAGAGCTAAAGATAAGAGTTAATTATATTTTAGATGAGTTTGGAAATTTTACTACTATACCTGCTTTTGGAAATATGCTTACTGTTGCAGGTGGTAGAAGAATTAGATTTAATTTATTTTTACAATCTTTTTCACAACTTGACAACAAATATGGTCGTGAAATTGCTGAAAATATTAGAGATAACTGTCAGACTTGGATATATTTAAAAACTGCCTCAAATGAAACAGCAAGTATAATCTCAAAAAAATTAGGAACTTATACTACTTCTAGTTATAGTAGATCAAGTAGTTATAGCAAATATCAAAATGGCAGTAATTCTGAATCTGTTAATTTAATTAGCAGAAATCTACTTACAGAAGATGAAATACTTAGAATTGAAAGACCTTATGTTTTAGTGATTCAGGCAGGTCTATTTCCTATAATAACTAAACTACCTGATATTTCTAAATGGAAATTTAACAAATTGTTTGGTATGGGAAATCAAGAGCATAACAGAAAATTAAGATTAGAAAGAGAAAATCAAAGACCTATTAAAGAAATTGAAGATATAAAACTATGGGGAATATGGAATGTTTATAGATAAGGAGAATTTATGTATGAGGAAAATAAAAGAAAAAACAAAAAAGTATTTAGGAAAAATAGGAAAAGCAGGACTTGTTATAACAAGTCTTTTTTGTTCAACAAGCACTTGCTTTGGAGCTGTGCAAGACAGCGTAATAGCAACAGGAACACAAAAATTAATAACTGATTTAACAAATTGGTTGTTAATTCTTGCTCCTATTTTAACTGTATTATTGATTGGATATTACTTGCTTAGAAAATCATCAAGTGATGAAATGGATGGCAAGAGATGGGATTCAAGAATTAAAATAGCAATTATTTGTTGTGTAGGTGTCATAGTTGCTAGTGGTCTTATAAACTTAATTGTCGGATATTATAGATAAGAAGGAGGTACATTTTGGAATCAATTTTAACTGGCTTGATTACCAGTATTATTGGTGGTGCTGATAATGTAATAAATTCTGCATTTAATGGACTAATTGATATGTGCTTAAATTCTGAAAATTATATTGCCTCAAACTTTGGTAGTACAGTAGTTGATTTCTCTGAATTAAAAGCACTTATATTAAGTTTAGCAATATCCTTAATAGTATTAAAGTTTTTAAAAAAAGGTTTTGATATGTATATTTTATGGACAGATGGAGAGGCTGATACTCCTCCACTTACCTACATTGTCTATTTTGTTAGGGCAATAGTGGTAGCAATTAGTTTCTCAGTTTTATATGATTGGATAGTTCAAATTGCTCAATCTTTTGGAGAATCTATATTAACAGCTATGAACTTAGCAAATAATATATCACTTACTACTATTATTGCTAATATTGCAACAGCAGGTTTATTTACAGCAATAATAGCTTTAATTACTTTAATACTATTATTTGTTTTATATATACAATTTTTAATGAGAGCATTAGAAATGTTTGTATTAAAATTAGGATTTCCTCTTGCCTGTGTTGGTTTGGTAAATCCTGACGGAGGAGTTTTTAAATCTTATTCAGAGAAACTTATAAAAAGTATTTTAACAGTTTTAGTACAAATTATATTATGCAAAATCGCAATAATACTGATAATGAATGTGAAAATGTTATTTGGAATCGCTGCGATTATAATGGCGATAAAAACTCCTAAGTTCCTACAAGAATTTATGCTTGGTGGTGGAACAGGAGGAATAAGTAGTGTAATTGTTACTACAAGTAAAACTATGGAGCTTTCTTCTCAAATTAAGAGAAAGCTAAGTACATTAAAGAAAGGGTAAACTATGGAAATGTTAGATGAAATAATAGATTTATTAAGAGTTGCTATAATTCCACTTGGAGTTGTTTTTAGAGTAATATTTTGCTTTACTAAAATGATTTATGATGAAGATGCACAAGGATCATATAAGAAGAAAATTAAAAATACCATAGTTTTTGGAATTATAGCAGAGCTAATATTTGTAATTTTAGACTTAATTAAAAATTATTATGGAGGTTAAGAATGGAAAATGATGACTACAAGTTATATATTCCTTCTAATGTGAAAACAAGAATGGAATTTTTTAAAGGATATGGAATTAAAGAACTTATACCTACGATAATTGTTTTTGCTTGTTTACTTCCTATTAGTTTAATTATTTATAAATTAAAGGGTAGTTTTTTATTACCTGTATTAATAGAATTTATAGGAGTTGCAGGAACAATTATAGCAACTGCTAAAGATGAAAATAATTTATGTGTTACTAGGCAAATTAAATTTTTAATTGATTTTGCTAATACGCAAAAACAATACAGATATAAATATTTTAATAAATGGAGGTAATATATTGGGAAAATTATTAAATATAATATTTGGTAAAAAAACAAAAGAAAAAACTTGTAATGAAGAAATTGGAATATTAGATATTAGAAATAATTATATTTATACAAGAGATGGCAATGTAATTGCAGGAATTAAAATATATTCAATAAATACACAATTACTAACAGATAGAGAAAAAAATAACTTGATAAATGAATTATCTGCTGAACTTTCTTCTGAACAAGGAGAAATGAAATATTTTAATATTGCTAGAGCTGTTGATATATCTCCTTTACAGGAATATTTAACAGAAATTATAAATACAACTGATAATACAATTCAAAAAAAGTTACTAAAAACACACTTAAACGAAGTACAAAGATTGTCTTTAAATGGCGAAATTGTTGAAAGACAATCTTTTTTAATGATAAATGCAAAATATGATGACAATTCAGAGAAAGATTTATTAAAAAGGTGCTTAGATTTAAGTAATAAATTTGAAAGATGTGGCATAAAGGCTGAAATCCTTGATGAGCCTTCTTTAATTCAATTATGTAATAGCTTTTTAAATATGAATTATGCTCATAGAGAAGATACAGATATTGAGGATAAAGTTTTGATGCTGAAGGAGGCTTAAATTGAAGAATAAAGAAATTATAAGAATAACAGAAAACTTAACTTTACTTAATATTCTTGCTCCAATAGGTGGAATTGAATATTATAAAAATTATTTTAGAGTTGGAGATTACTTAGGCAGGGTTTATGCAATAACAAAATACCCTCAAAAAGTAAAGGTTGGATGGCTTGAAAACATTGCAAATATACCTAACACAGTTTGCTCTATAAATATATCTCCTACTGAAAAAGATACATTAATGCAGAATATAAGTAAAGGTATTAGGCAAAATGAAATTCAGTATGATAGCATTAAAGACGAAATACTAAGGCAAAGAACAGAAAGAGAAATTGAAGATGCAAGAGAACTAATTGAAAAAATTGATCTTAATGGAGAAACTGTTGTATATGTTACTATTGCCATAATGGTTATTGCTGAAGATATGGAAGAATTAAAACAAAGGTCTAAAGCTGTAACAACTAAACTTGCAACAATGCAAATGAAAGGGCGATTATTAACTAATTTGAGTAAAAACTCATTTAAGTTAATGTCGCCTTTTTCAATTACAGATCCTGTTATAAAAGAAATAGCTGATAGAAATATGTTGGAAAGTTCTTGGATTGGTGGACTTCCCTTTTCTAGTTCAGGATTTAATGATGGAAATAAATATTATTTTGCAAGAGATACAAAGGGTGGAATCGTAATACTTGATCCTTGGAAAAGAGGTGGAGATAGAACAAACTCAAATTTTGTAATTATGGGTACGGCAGGTGTTGGAAAATCAACTGTTGCTAAACACTTAATTCTAAATGAATATATGACAAATACAAAAGTAATTTTAATAGATCCTGAAAGAGAATATAAAGAAATGACAGAGAATTTAGGAGAAAAATGGATTGATATTGGTAGTGGTAGAGGTGGAATTATAAATCCTTTACAAATAAAAGAAGTTCCTTTAGACGATGAAAATGAAGAAGAACTAGGATATAAAGACGAAGGCAAAGGAATGGGTGCTATGGCTCTACATTTTCAAACATTAAGGACTTTTTTTAAACTACTATATCCTGAATTGAATTCTATTCAAATTGCTTATTTAGAAGAAGTATTAGAAGAACTATATGGAAAATTCGGTATAACTTGGGATACTGATATAACAGGGATTCCTAATAATAAATTTCCAATAATGACAGACTTATATAATATGCTTGAACAAAAAGCTAATTCAGAAAAAGATAAGGATAAACAAAAGGTATTCGCAACTTTAAAGAGTTTATTTAGAGGAATTAGTATAGGAGCAGAAAAAGGCTTATTTAATGGATATACTTCAGTAAATGATATGGCACAAGTGGTATGTTTTGATACTTTTAACTTGCAAAATGCTTCAGATAGAATAAAAAAAGCTCAATATTTTAATATTTTAACTTATTGTTGGGAAATTATGAGTAAAGATAAAGAAGAAAAAACGATGCTTGTATGTGATGAGGCTTATTTACTTATAGATCCTGAAGTACCACAAACATTAATATTTTTAAGAAATGTTGCTAAGAGGTGTAGAAAGTATGAAGGAAGTTTAGTAATAATTTCTCACTCTATT
The DNA here is from genome assembly GCA_949288185.1 of uncultured Eubacteriales bacterium. Taxonomy (GTDB): domain Bacteria; phylum Bacillota; class Clostridia; order TANB77; family CAG-508; genus CAG-269. Next base: position 10,412 of record CASEIZ010000016.1, read on the forward strand.
GTTGATTTCTTAGATAGTTCTGTAAAAATGTATGGACAAGCAATATTAGATATGGCAACATATAAAATTTTAATGGGAACAGACGGACAAAATTTAGAAGAATCAACAGAATTATTTAAGCTTAGTGAGGCACAAGCAGAGTTTTTATATAAAAAGAAAAGAGGTTTAGCATTATTTATCATTGGCTCAAACAGAATATTTGTAAGGTTTGATATCTTCCCTATTGAGTTTGAGTATTTTGGTAAAGGTGGTGGTCGTTAATGGCAGTAGATCCACATACACTTAAACTTATTGCACAAGCAGTAATTAGTCAAATAACAGATGAAGAAAAAAGGCAAAGACTAATAATAGGGATTATTATTGCTATTGTTATTGTGGTATTTATAATCTTAATTCCTGTTTTTGCAATTACATCTACTATTGATACAATTAAAAGCTTTTTTGGTTTTGGAGAAGATGGAAAAGCAACAGACGATTCCTATTATTCATTAGTTGAAATTCACGATACCTATGCCCCTACTCCTCAAATTGGAGAGCTTGAATACAATGGTACTTTCCCTATGCCAGTTCAAAATGCAACTGTTACAAGTGAATTTGGATCTAGAGTACATCCTGTTACAGGAAAACAAAGCTTTCATACAGGAATTGATTTAGCAGGAGCTTGGCACTCAAATATTACAGGTGTTGAAAAAGGAAGTATTGTATTTGCAGGAGTACAACAAGGTTATGGAAATTGTGTTGAAATAAAACATATAACTGAAAGTGGTACTACATATTATACTTTTTATGCTCATTTAGCAAGAATTGATGTTGTGGAAGGACAAGAAGTTGAACAAGGCACAATCATAGGAATTCAAGGAGGAGATCCTGACAGAGATCCAAATCCCGGATATAGCACAGGCTCACATTTACACTTTGAAATAAGAATGTCGCAAAATGGAGATTTTGTAAATCCTAGAGAATATTTATATGGAGAAAAGGAGGTTTAGATTGGTAACAGATATATATACAACTGATAAAAAATACAAAATAATATATGCAGATCCACCTTGGAAGTATAAAACTTGGAGAGATGGTATGGGTACAGCAGAAAAACATTACCCCACAATGAATATAGAGGATATAGTAAATATGAAGGATACAATCAAAAAAATTTCAGATCGTGATTGTATTCTTTTTTTGTGGGTTACATTCCCCTGTTTATTAGAAGGTTTAAGAACAATGAAAGAATGGGGATTTAAGTATAAAACTTGTGGCTTTAATTGGATAAAAAGAAATAAGAAAAGCAACACTTTTTTCTTTGGTATGGGACATTGGACTAGAGCAAATTCAGAATTGTGTTTAATCGGTACAAAAGGAACAATTAAAAGAAAATCCAGTAAAGTTTCTCAAATAGTATATGAGCCTATTGAAGAACACAGTAAAAAGCCTGATGTAATTAGAGAAAAAATAATAGAACTTGTTGGAGATTTACCTAGAATTGAACTATTTGCAAGACAGACTGTTGATGGATGGGATTGCTGGGGTAATGAAGTTTAAATATTTGTAAAATATATAATTATATGATAAAATAATTTCCGAAAGGATATTACTATGAAAATTAAATGTTTAAAATGTAATGATATTATTGAATCTCTAAGTGAACACGATTTTAAGAAATGTAAATGTGGAGCGTGTTTTATTGATGGAGGCAATCAATATACACGAATTGGAGGAAATCCAAACGATATTGTAATTATAAAAGATGACGGAACTGAAGAAAAGTTGAATACTAATAAGAAATAGTAATTTGTAAAGGAGGTATTTATGGGAATAGAACATTCGCAAAATTATTTACATAGTAAACAACTTGTAGCGACTTTGTTATCAAAGAGTAATATTTGTAACGACGATATTATAATTGAGATAGGTCCTGGAAAAGGAATTATTACCATTGAACTTGCAAAAAAAAGCAAGCAAGTTATAGCAATAGAGTTTGATGCGAAATTAGCGAAAACTTTATCTGAAAAGTATAAAGAATCTAAAAAAGTTCAAATAATAGAGATGGATTTTTTAAAATATAAAATATCAGTAAAAGAACCATATAAAGTATGTGCAAATATTCCATTTAACATAACTGCTGATATTGTGAAAAAGGTATTTGAAGCCGATAATCCTCCTGAAGATATATATTTCATAATGCAGTATGAGGCTTTTCTCAGGTATTCTGGACAGCCCTTTTATAACGAAAGTTTGAGGTCTCTTTTATACAAACCTTGGTTTTCCGCTGAATTGATTTATGAGTTTAAACCATCAGATTTTTATCCTGTGCCAAATGCACGAATATGTTTTGCTCACTTTCAAAGAAAAACATCTGCTGATGTTGAGGATGCGATAGACTATAGAAATTTTCTGTCATATATATTTTTAGCATCTGGAAATACTTTCAAAGATAAAACAAAAAAATTGTTTACTTATGAGCAACAAAAACGCATTTGCAAGTTTTTAAAAATTAAATTAGAGTCAACGCTTACTGAAATCTCATACGATGGATGGCTGTACCTATATGATGTTTTTCTTAAATTTGTTTCCAACGAAAAAAAAGCTATTATATTAAATGCTGAACAAGACATGAAAAACAATCAAAACAAGATTCAAAAAAAACATCGAAATCGTAATCATGGTTATTGGAAATTTGAAGCTAAGCGCCAAAAAAAATTAAAATTTGAAAATGGAAAATAAGAATTTTATCAGTAGCTATATTTCAAATTTCTATATTATTAGCAATAGTGTAAACAAAAAAGTTGACAGAAAAAAGTAATAAGTAAATCATAAATTACAATTTATATAAAATGTAGGGATTGTCGATTTTTGACGAACGATTTTTGTTGAAATATAAAGTCTTGAAGTATATAATGTTAATGTAGCTACACAAAGGAAAAAAGGAGGAAAAATGAATAACAAAGACGATACTATACAAATTATTGAAAGTTACCTAAACATATTACTAAAGACATTACCAAACGATGAATATATAATGCTTATAGAAAATACCCCTATATTAAATGAGTATGATAATTTAATGAGTGAATTTAAGGAAGATAATTTATCAGAAACATTTTTACAACAAGTTTTATACTTAGTTAAAAATATAACAGATAATAAAGTTAAGAACTGCTTATAATAGTAGTTCTTTTTTTATGGAAAGGAGTTGATAAAGTTGATCTTAGCAATTACTAGGGATAATGAAAAATTAATTTATGAGGTATGTAAAGAAAATGACTTTGAAAATCCACAAGTATTAACAGGTGTAGATAGTTTAAAAAAATTTGCAGTTCAAGAACTTAGAAACTTAAATAATTATAAGCAAATTATAATAGATATTGCCTCTACAAAAGAAAAAGAAAATGAAATAGTACAAGCAGTTGTAGCAATAAAAAGTATGTATAATATAAAAATAATAATAGTTGCTTTAGGTTTTCAAGAAGGTAACAGTTTACTTGCTAAATTGTTTAATGAAGGAATCTATAATTTTGTAAATGCTAGTACATATTTTGAACAAAAGGAGCAATTTAGAAATTGTTTAAGTAATGAAGGCTGTCAATATAAAGATGCTGTTAGATTTAGGCAAAAACTTGATGAAGAAAAAAAGAATAAAGTCATTATCAAAAAGGAATATAAAAAACTAAAACAATTTGTTAATATAGCAGTTGCAGGAACTGAAAAACACATAGGAGTTACTACACAAGCAATACTGATTACAATGTTTTTAAAAAGCCTTAATATGAATGCTTGTTATATTTGTGCTACTGATAAAGATGAAATTAAAAATATTGAAACATTAGAAGGAGTGCTAAAAAAAGACGGATTTTATACATATAAAGGAATAGATTTGTATAGCAATGACAACAAAATTGATGCTATGCAATATGGATATGATTTCTATATTTATGACTATGGAATACTAAACGAAAATACTTTAGACAATTTCTTATCTAAGGAAGTAAAAATTATTGTTGGAGGTACTAAGGCTTGGGAAACCGATGAAACTTTTAGAGTATTAAGTTTATTAGAAAAAATACCTGAAGTAAATTATATTTTTAACTTTTCTAGTAATGAGGAAAAAGCTAAATTCAAAAGAATTTTAAAACAATATATAAAACATATATATTTTTCTGAATATACAACAGATACCTTTAATAGCAATATAAATACAGATATGTACCACGAAATATTTAAAGAATATATTACTGAAAAATCTAATAAGCTTGAAGTTGTTGAAAAGAAAGGTTTATTTAGTTTTCTGAAAAGAGGTAGATAATGAAGAAAAATTTGTATAAAGATTATTTAAAAAAGAAAAAAATAAAGGAAAAATACGATGAACAAGTAGTTGTTAATGAACAGAATCCAGTTCTAAAAGCACTACTTTTTTTATTTGATATTTTATCAAGAATATTTAATATATTATTCTATTTAGGCATTATAATACTTTGCTCTATTGGAGCTACCTATCTTGCTAATAAATTTGGAATAATAAATATATTTTAGGAGGTTTACAATGAATTGGTTTAAAAAAGTATTGGCAGTATGCAGTTTTTGTACTTTGCTTACAACTACAAACTGTTTAGCTGTTACACAAGAAAATACAGATATTACTGATGACAAACTAAATTGTTATAAAACATATTTAGTACAAGAAGATGAAAAAGACACTTTTATTGAAACTTTAGATAAAGATATTGAAGTTTTTGGAGAAAAGTACACATTTGATAGTTATACTTCTGAAGGTGGAACTACAACAGATACCATTGATATTTCAACAACAAAGAAAATTACAAGTGGTACTAATAACTTAAATAGTATTATAAATCAATTAGGAAGAACTATACATTATGAAAAGGATGGTTATATAGGAGAATATCAATTAAATACAGAGAACATACAAATTAAAACAAACTACAATGGCTTTAGAGAAGATTTAATAGAAGAAACTATAAATTATACTGGTTTAGAAAGAAATGACCTAGATTTTATACCTAAACAAACAGAAAAAGATGGATTAACCTTAGACTTATTAAATGTTGAGTGGGAAGTTGAAACAACTAAAATGATAGGCGAATATGAAGTCGCAGATCTATATACAGCAAAATGTTACTATGCAGGAAAACAAAGAGTAAATTATCCTAATACTTATAGTGTTACAGCAGAATACACAGGAACAGCAACAAAGGAGATATTAACACCCTATACATATACAGTAAAATACAACAAAGTTGAAGAAGAAATACCTACTGTTAGTCCTGAAGTTGTTGAAAAGAAAGAAAATAATATAATCCCAATAGCAAGTGGATCAACAGTAATTATTTTAGTTATTTTATTCTTTCTTTCTAAAAATGTAACGGTTTATAATTACAGAGATGGTAAATATATAAAAGTTGGCAAAACTATATTAAATAATAATACAATAAACTTAACAAAATATTCTATGTCGGAAGTAACAAATAAATATAAATTAGAATTCTCAAAAAGACTTACAAATAAACTACAAGGCAAAATGATAACAATTAGCAAAGGTAAAAATAAGATAAAAACTTTAGTAAATACAGACAGCGAAAAATATAGTATAGAAATTAGATTATAGGAGGCATTATGAAAAAGGAAAATAGATTTTTAATAGCAATAATATTAATTGCAATTATAACTCTTATAGGGGTTATTTTTTTTGCAGTAAAATATCCTGTATATAAAGCAAACAAAGATGCTGAAAGCATACAAATTGGAGATAATTCAGATTTAGATGATACACCTCTTGAAAATATAGAACAAGATATTATTCATTATGATGATGAAATAGGTACTCTTACTATACCTGACATTTTACTTGATAATGCACCTATTAGAGAAAGTGTTGAATTATCTACCTTATCAGAAACAATAGGACACTTCCCTTCTACTTCTATTTATGAAGGAAATGTAGGTTTAGCCTCTCATAATTCAGGTAGTCAAGGAGATTTCTTTAAAAATTTAAAGAAAATAAAAATTGGAAGTGAAATTTTTTATCAAACTAATTATGGAACTAAACGATATGTTGTAACAACAAAAGAAATAATTAGTGAGGAAGATTGGTCTTATTTACAAGAAACTGAGGACAATAGAATTACTTTAATTACTTGTGTTGCAGGACAAAAAGATAAAAGACTTTGCGTTCAAGCAATAGAATCTTCTGAAGGAATGAGTTATGGGCAATAAATATTAAAAAAGGGTTTTGGATTGCTCCTTAAAATAATTTATAATTATAGTATAAGGAGATGATCTAATTATGAAAAAATATTTAATTATAGCTTTTATTTTAATATTTGGAATAGCAATATTATCAACATACATAACTTATCAAAAAACAAATTCAGAAAATGTTATAGAAAATATAAATCCACAAAATATAGTGGAAAATGTGGAAAGTACAAATCAATTACAAACTTCAGATGAACAAACAACATCAGAACTGATAAATAATAGCATAACTCAATCACAAAAAGAAGTTACTGAAAAGACTCCAGTTGCTGAAAATGAAACTGAAGTAAAAAACAATAAGAATTCTACTCCACAAGTTACTACTAATAATAAACAACCTATTGTTGAAGTAAATCAGGAGAATACAGAAATAAAAAAAGATAATAACAATACACCACAAACAAAAGATGAATCCATACAAGTACAACCTGAAAAAACGGAACAAGAAGTTGTCAAAGAAGAAAAACCTGTAACTATTGGAGAAGAATATAAAATTAATGATACTATGATTAACACGATAAAAAATGTTATAAATAGTAATCAAAGTGAAGATATGAAATTATATGGATATAATATTGTTATAGATAGTTCTATTGTTGAAGATACTTCTCAATTTACATATACTAAACAAAGAGTAATTGATAAAATTAAATATAAATTTGGTACAATTAAAATATATGCAAGAGATTATTATAACAATGGGCAACTTATATGCACACAATGTTATATCATATAGGAAAGGAGGTTTATTATAGATATAGAAAAATTGGCTAATAAAATAATAGAATATGAGGCTAATTATAATTGGTATGATCTTGTTGATGACTATGGAAATATTGAAATAGATAGTGATGCAAGAAAAAATCTACTAGAAGAAACACTTAGAACATTACAAAATAGTCCTGATAATATTATTTCACACTTAAAAACTATTAAAGAAGATTTAGAATGTGATGAAAATTTTGAAAATGATAAAGAATATCAAGAAACTAAAGAACTTATTAATGAAATTGAAAAATTAAAAGCTGAACAAATAGATGAAAGTTTAGAAATTTAATAAATAACTGAAAGGCACTTAATTTTAAGTGTCTTTTATTATGGAAAGGATTTGGTAAAATGATAAAAGTAAAAAATAAAAGAATATTAGCAATACTTATGTTAGTATTAACAATTTTTTCAGCATTAAGTCCTAGTGTGTTTGCAACAGAGATAAGTTCTGCAAATATACAAAATAAAGGAGATGTTGAATATCATCTACAATATTGGAACGGAGATCATTGGTCTTATGTTGTAACAACTTATACTACCTACACAGAAGGTGGCAAGGAATACCCTGCTTACTGCATTAATAGTGAATATCCGGGTGTAGGAGAACTACCTGATTATACTGTTGATGTAAATGCAACTCTTACAGAAGTTTTAGGAGATGTTAGAGTATGGAGAACTATTATAAATGGATTCCCTTACAAGTCAGCGAGTGAGCTTGGAGTAGCTAACGATATGGAGGCTTTTCAAGCTACTAAAATGGCTGTGTATAGTATTTTATATGATTATGATCCTAATACTAGATTTAGAGGGATAGATCAAGGAGCAGATGCTAGAGGAGATGCTATAAAAAGAGCAATAGTAAATATGGTTAATGAAGGAAGAAATGGAACTCAAGTACCTTCAAATCCAAATATAACACTATCTACTTCAGAAAATTTATATGAAGATGGAAATTACTATACTCAAAAAATAAATGTTTCAAGTACAGTAGATATGGCAAGTTATACAGTTACTGCTACTGCAAACTTACCTGAAGGAACTATAATTACTAATTCAAATGGCACTCAAACGAATTCATTTAATGGAAATGAAAGTATGTATGTAAAAATTCCTAAAGCACAAATGGGACAAGATATTTCAAACGCGATAATAAATGTTCAAGGAAAAGTAAAAACTTACCCTGTATTTTATGGACAAACAAGAGTGGATGGAACTCAAAACTATGCTCTTGCTTATGATCCATTTGGAGATGGTGTTGGTAGGGCTACATTAAATATAAAAACAAATACTGGAAAAGTAGTAGTAAATAAAACAGATGATGAAACTTCACAACCTATTGCAGGAGTTAAGTTCTCATTAAAAAGAGAAGATGGAACAATAGTAGGAACAGCTACAACTAATGAACAAGGAGTTGCTACATTTGATAAATTATATCAAGGAAACTACAAATTAGTTGAAGTGGAAACAAATCCAAAGTATATTTTAAATGATATGGAATTTGATGTACCTGTTGAATATAATAAAACATCTGATGTTAATGTTGAGAATGAGCATAAAAAAGGCAATATAAAAGTTTACAAAGTAGATAAAGATAACAACAGAGTAGTGCTTGGAAATGTAGAATTTGACTTATTCTCACACGAATTTAATAAAGTAATTGGAACATACCATACAGATGTAAATGGAGAATTAGAAATAAAAGATTTAAGAATTGGCGACTACTCATTAATTGAAAAGGAAACAAACAAATGGTATAATCTTGCTGAAGATACTGAAGTTAAAGTCGAGTGGAATTTAACAAAAGAACTACAAATTGAAAATGAGCTAAAAAAAGGCTCTATAAAAATAATAAAAGTTGACGAAGAAGATAACGAAGTAAAACTTGAAAATGTCAAATTTAAAGTTATGGATAAAGACGGAAATGTTTTAGAAGAATTAATAACAGATGAGAATGGAGAGGCTGAAACATCTAGTTATCCTATAAGAGATTTTTCAGAACTAAAAATACAAGAAGTTGAAACACTAGATACTTATGTTTTAGATGATGAAGTTCACATTATTAAGCTTGAAGAAAATCAAATAAAAGATGTTGTATTTGAAAATGAAAAAATTAAAGGACAGATTGAAGTAACAAAAGTAAGTAGCGATGATAACGAATTAACAGGAGATAAAAAGGGTACTCCACTTGAAGGAGCAGTATTTGAAGTTTATAATTCAAATAATGAATTAGTGGATACTTTAACAACTGATAGCGAGGGCAAAGCTATTTCTAAATTACTTGTAAAAGGAAAATACTATTTAAAAGAAGTAGATTCAGGATCACCATATTACTTAATAAATTCAGATATATTCGAGGCTGAAATAAAAGAACATAAAGAAATTGTTGATGTAAATGTTGAAGATGATAGTGTTGATATTGAGGTTGAAGTTGAGAAAAAAGGATTCGTTGAAACACAATCAAAAGACAGTATTTACTATGATTTTAAAAATATAAAAAATAATTCAAATGTTCCACTAGACAATTTTACTTGGCAAGACACATTACCAACACAAGCATTAAGAGCTGATAGAATTTATACAGGTACTTGGAATGAAGATTTAGAATATTCTATTTGGTATAAAACAAATAAAAATGATTATAAAATGCTAGTAGATGGTCTAAGTACACAAGTAAATAATGAAATAAGCTTTAAAGATGCAGATCTAGAAGATGATGAATATATTACTGAATATCAATTTAGATTTGGAACTGTAAAAGTAGGATTTTCAGAAGTAGAAGCTCCTATATTATATTGCGATATGCTTGATAATTTAGAAAATGGATTTAAATTTACAAATTATACTAAAGTATTTGGAAACTATGAAGATAAATATGTTGAAGATACTGATGAATGGACTACTGTTACTTATTTTAAAGAAATAGAAACAACACAAAAATTACCTAGAACAGGTTGTTAGTATTGACTTTTGAATAGAAAATTATATAATTTAGAAAATAATAATTTTGAATTCATATATTTATATAGAATTATTATTTTGTTTACTAAATTTTGAGGTATGGAATATTTGATATTCTGTACCTCTATTTTTTTTGCCTAAAAATTTGTAGAAAGGTTTGGTATTGAAAGGTAATGCTTTGTATAATTGTGCTAGGAGGTGAGAATATGCCAGATTTAGAGAATTTTCAGAAAGTAGAAAGAACTACCTTGACAATGGAAGAAGTAGCTGAATATTTAGGGATTTCTTATTGGTTAGTGGGACAGCTAGTGAGAAAAAATGAGTTACCTCATTTCAGAGTGGGTGGGAGAATCTTATTTAGAAAGAAAGTTATTGATAACTTTATGGAAGAACAAGAAAAAATAGCTTTTGACAAGCTATATTCTAAATAATATTATTTTTATATCAGAGTTGGGGAATATGATATATTAAAAAAGTAATGTTATTTGCTAAGTGAAAAGAGTAATTTTGTGAAATTTGAGAAAAGAGAAAATAAAATGCTAGAGTTTACTTTTATATAATCTCTAGCATTATTACTTTAGAGTTTTAAAATAGTCATCAGTTAAATCATTAACTGAGATGTTAAAACATTTTGCAAATCCACATAATTCATAGTCTACAACAGTTCTGATACCTTTTTCAATGTTATAAATAGCTTGTTTATGAATATCTATTCCTAATAACATTAATTTATCAGACAATTTTTGATAAGATAAGTTATTTAATTCTCGATAATATTTTATTTTAGTGCCAACTACATTTAGTTTGCCCTCTTTTGATCTAGAGTTATTCATACGCCTTCTCCTTCTACCCATTGATTTTACAATAAAAATTTGGTACAATTATAAATGCCAGTATTTATAAAACAGTATTTACCAATATTTATAAAAAATACAAAAAAGGAGATAGCATAGAAATGGGAGATATACTTACTAAATACACAGCAGATGAGATAGAAGAAGTAAAAGGAAAAATTAAAAAGATTGAGGTACGAAAAAAAGAATATAGATTGCTAAAAGAGAAATTAGAAGAGCATTTTAATTTTGAAATTACAGATTATATAATTGATGATATTTTAGATTATGAAACTTATCGCCATACTTGTCTAATGATAAATTTAGCTGTAATAAATAATAGAATCTCCATTGATAATGGAGAAATATTAAAGGCAGGATTGAGAATTATATTTAAAATAAAAAATGAATATGATAGATTTAATAGAAATGTTTATATAGATACATTTGACTTTGATAGTTGGTATGATAAATATAGTACAGAAGAAATTGTAGATATAAAAAAGTTTCTTAATAGGGATGATATTAATTTATTAAAGAAGCTTAACATAAAAATAAAAAACAAAATATATACAGAACAGGAAGTTGAAATTTTGAGTATGGATTTACTTTCTTATTATATTGCCGATGATATGGAAATAGAAGAATTAAAAATGTCTAAAAAACTTCCAAAAGATGTTTCAAGAGAAGAATATAATAAGTTGTTAGGGAAGATAAATAAGATAATAGAAAATTATAAATTTTAACACCAGTGTAAATACTGGTATTTATTTTTGGATTTTTTGGCAAATTATTGAGAAAAATGTAAATTTATGATATAAAGTATAATAGAAAATTATAGGTAATTATGGATGTGAAATATGAAAGTATTAGATAATAAAATAGATAAATTTGGTAATGATTTAAAAAATGAAATAAAAAACGGAGATAGATGCTATATAGCTTCAGCTGTTTTTTCAATGTATGGATTCGAGGAATTAAAAAAAGAACTAAAAAATATAAAAGAATTAGATTTTATATTTACTAATCCAACATTTATAAAAAAAGAAAAAGAAGGAAAGCAAGAGAGATTGTTTGAACTTGAAAATCTAAAAAGAGAAAAAAGCATAGTAGGTTCTGAGTTTGAAATTAAATTAAAAAACAAATTAAACGGAAAAGCTATAGCTAAAGAATGTGCTAAATGGATTGAAGAAAAAGCAAAGTTCAAAAGTAATGTTAACAATAATCCTATTCAAAAATTTATGAACATAAATGATAAAATAACCTATTTAAATGTGGATGAATTTTCTTCAGCAGGTCTGGGATACCAAAAGAATAATACTGTTTTTAATCCAATTACAAAAATAGATGATAATTACGATATGACAAAATACTATTTGCAATCATTTGAGAATTTATGGAATAATAAGGAGATTTTAAAAGATGTTACTGAAGAAGTAATTGAATTTATTTCTGATTTATACAAGGAAAATTCGCCTGAATTTATTTACTATGTTATCTTATATAACATATTTAATGAGTTTTTGTTAGATGTTTCTGAAGATGAATTAGCAAACGAAAAAACAGGTTTTAAAGAATCGGTAATATGGAATAAATTATATGATTTCCAAAAAGATGCTGTCTTAGGTATAATTAATAAACTAGAAAAATATAATGGTTGTATTTTAGCAGATAGTGTTGGTTTGGGAAAAACATTCACAGCATTAGCAGTTATAAAATATTATCAAGAAAGAAATAAAAGTGTCTTAGTTCTTTGCCCTAAAAAATTGGCTAATAATTGGAATACATATAACAATGAATATAAAGATAATATACTTGCAAAAGATAGATTCAATTATAAAGTATTATTTCATACTGATTTATCAAGAAAAAAAGGAATGTCAGGAAACACAGACTTATCGAGAGTAAATTGGGGAAACTTTGATTTAGTTGTAATTGATGAATCTCATAATTTTAGAAATAATAATGCTAGAAATGATAGAGAAACAAGATATACTAGATTATTAAACCAAGTAATGAAAGCAGGAGTAAAGACAAAGGTATTGATGTTATCTGCAACACCAGTAAATAATAGATTTACAGATTTGAAAAATCAATTAGCACTTGCTTATGAAGGAAATACAGATGTTATTGACGAAAATATTAGTAAAACAAAGTCAATAGATACAATATTAAAAAACGCACAAACAATTTTTAATGAATGGTCTAAATTACCTATTGAAGAAAGAAATTCTCAAACATTATTAAAAGAATTAAATAAAGATTTTGATTTTTTTAAATTGCTTGATAGTGTTACAATAGCAAGAAGTAGAAAACACATAGAAAAATATTATGATATGAACAAGATTGGCAAATTTCCAACGAGATTGAAACCAATTAATAAATCTACTGAGATCACTAATATTGACAATTTTATTTCTATGGAAGAAGTATATAAAGATCTTTCTCAGCTAAGCATGTGTGTGTATAGCCCGTTTGACTTTATTTTACCAGGATGTAGAGAAAAATATGAGGAAATGTATGATACAAAAGTAAAAGATGGAAAAGCAAAATTGAAACAAGCTGATAGAGAAAGAAGCTTACAAATATTGATGAGAGTTAATTTATTAAAAAGATTAGAAAGCTCAGTAGATTCATTTAGAATAACTTTAACAAAAATAGTAGGATTAATAGACAATACCATAAATGAAATTAATAAATTTGAAAAATATGGAAGTAATGCAGAGTTTGATGAAGTTGAACTTACAGAATTTGACGAAGATGAAGATATAGAAGAAGCTATTAATAACGATTTTCAGATTGGAAAAAAAGTAAAAATAAATTTAAAAGATATGAATATCATAGGATGGAAGAGAGAATTAAACTTAGATAGGGAAGTTTTAAAAAATCTATTACAAGAATTTTCAAAAATAAAACCTGAAAATGATTTAAAACTGATTGAGTTAATAAATACAGTAAGAAATAAAATCGACAATCCAAGTAATGAAGGAAATAAAAAAGTAATAATATTTAGTGCTTTTGCAGATACAGCTAATTATTTATATGAAAATCTAAGTAAAGTTATTAAAATAGAATATGGTATAGATACGGCATTAATCACCGGATCAGGAACAAATAGATGTACTATGAATATAGACAAAGATTATAATAATTTGTTATTAAATTTTTCACCAATTTCTAAAAATAGAGATATTTTAGAAGGAAAAAAAGAAGATGAGATTGATATATTAATTGCTACAGATTGTATTAGTGAAGGACAAAATTTACAAGATTGTGATTATCTAATAAATTATGACATTCACTGGAATCCAGTTAGAATAATACAGAGATTTGGTAGAATTGATAGAATAGGTTCAAAAAATACAAAAATTCAATTAGTGAATTTTTGGCCAAATATGAATTTGGATGATTATATTAAGTTAAAATCAAGAGTCGAAACAAGAATGTTTATGCTAGATGTTTCTGCAACAGGAGAAGACAATCTTTTAACAAATAAATCAAGTGATATGGAATATAGGAAAGTCCAACTACAAAAATTGAAAGAGGAAGTTGTAGACTTAGAAGATATGAATACAGGAGTATCAATAACAGATTTAGGACTAAATGATTTTAGAATGGATCTTATAGAATATATTAATCAAAATGGAAATTTGGATTATGTTGCAAATGGGATGCACTCTGTTGTTATAGAAGATAAGCAAAATGGTATAGAAAAAGGAACAATATTTGTATTAAAAAATATTAATTCTAATATTAATATTGAAAATACTAATCAATTACATCCATTTTATATTGTATATATAAAAGAAAATGGAGAGATATTTTCTAACCATTTAAGTGTGAAGAACACATTAGATTTGTTACGATATGTTTCAAAAGGGAAAAAAGAGCCAATAAAAGAGGCTTATACAAAATTTAATGATATAACGAATGATGGAAGTGATATGTCAAAGTATTCAGAATTATTAAATAAAAGTATTGAATCAATAATAAATATAAAAGAAGAAAATGATATTGATAGTTTATTTAGAAAAGGAGGCACTACAATGCTTCAAAATGATATAAAGGGATTAGATGACTTTGAATTAATAGCATTTGTAGTAATTGTATGATGTTTAATTTACCAAAAGAATGTAGTGTAAATAAATTTATTCCTAAAAAAACTTTTTATGAAAAAGTAAATATATCAAAAGTGATACAGCAAGAATTTATAGATAAAGTTGAAAAAATTATTTGGAAATATAAAATTTCTGAAGAAAATATTAATGTATCTAAAACTGAAAATGTTGAAGAAATAGAAATATTTGAATTAGTTTTGAAAGAAAAATATGAAGGAAAAAATATTATTAAAGTAATCACAAAAGAAATATCTTATCCAATTTTATTTTTTATTAAATTTAATGAGGAGTTTCAATATGCAATTAAATATAAAGATAATATTTATTTTTCAGAGTGGAATAACAATATAAAGTTTAATTTTGTTGATTTTAATTTAGAAAAAGTTTATGAGAATATAGTAAAAGCTATTACAAAAATAGAAGAGAATATAGAGAATATAGAAGAGGAGTTAGATAAACAACAAGAGATTATAAAAATACAAAATGAAATTAATAAATTGGAAAACCAAATAAAAAAAGAACAGCAATTTAATAGGAAAGTAGAACTAAATAAAAGAATATTGGAATTAAAAGAAAAAATGGAGATACTAAATGTTAACTAAAAATTTTAAAAACGAAGAAACTAAAGCATTTGCTTATAATTTAAGATATTATAATGGATATGAAAAGAATGTAGAGGATAGTATAGAGGTTTATAGAAATGTGCATAAGATACAGAACTTAAAATCTTTCGAATTTCCAGATATGTATATAGATTTGGAAGACAAAGTTATTGGAATAGAACAATTTGAATTTTCAGCATACAGTTCGAATAAAAAAGGAGATAGTATTAAGAGAAAAGTATTTGAGATTGAACAGGAGAATATTAAAAAGATTGATAATAATAAAGCAAATAATTATTTTGAAAATTATATTGAAACAGACATTTCAAGGTCTAATTATGAGAAAAATTTTATAAAGAACTTTGATAAACATTATTGTAGAATACAAGAATATAAAAGTAATTTAAGTAGGATAAATAATAATGTAGAAATTTACTTTTTAATATGTGATGAAACAGTTGATGGGACAGGAATATATGTTGATAATAATTATGAGTTTTATGTTCCAATAATGAACAAAAACATATTAGAATATTTACTGCAACATCAAGAAGTTAACGGACTAATATTTCAATGTAGTTGTGTTTACAATAAAAAACTATTCTATTACTTAAAAAATATAAAACAAAATATAGATAAACTTTTAAAAGAAAATACAAAGTATTTTAATTTAGAACTAGAAAAGGAAAATTTTACAAATATTAATTCGTATTGGAGGTTTAGTGAAAATGATTAATAAATTAAGTATGAAATCAAAAGATATTATTAGTGATAATATTGATAAAATATCTGAGTTATTTCCTAATTGTATTAGTGAAGGAAAAATTAATTTTGAAATGCTAAAGCAAGAGTTATCTAAAGATATAATTGAAGATGGAAAAGAACGATATCAATTAACTTGGGCTGGAAAACAGCAAGCAATTTTAAATGCAAATATACCAACAAGAAAAACATTAAGACCGATGAAAAGTAAATCAATTGATTTTGATAATACAAAAAACATATATATAGAAGGGGATAATTTAGAAGCATTAAAAATATTACAAAATTCATATTTGAATAAAATCAAATGTATATATATTGATCCTCCATATAATACGGGAAATGATTTTGTTTATAATGATAATTTTTATAAAACAGAGAAGGAAGAACTTATTGAAGAAGGAAGAATGGATGAAAAAGGTAATATTTTAACTAGTAGAGATATTAATAATAATGCAAAAGGAAAATTTCATAGTTCATGGATATCAATGATATATTCAAGAATTAAATTAGCTAGAAATTTATTAAAAATGGATGGAGCAATATATATATCTATAGATGAAAACGAAATAATAAATCTTAGAAAAATATGTGATGAAATTTTTGGAGAAAGAAATTTTGTTGCTAGTATAAAAGTATTATCTAATCCAAGAGGAAGGCAATCAAGTAATTTTTTTGCAACAGCAGGAGAATATGTTGTAATATATGCTAAGGATATTGATAACTTAAAAATAATAGGAGCTATACCTGACGAAAGTCAAACAGCTACATATAATAAAGAAGATGAAAAAGGGAAATATAGAGAAATTGGTCTAAGAAAAAGAGGATCAGATTCAAGAAGAGAGGATTCTCCAACTTTATTTTTTCCAATATATTATAATCCAATAACAGAAGATATATCTTTAAATAATAAAGAAGATTATATAGAAATCATACCAAAGTTAGAAGATGGAAGTTTGGGAAGATGGAGATGGAGCAAAGCAAAAATCATAACAGATATTGATCAATTACTATGTAGAAAAGTAAAAAGAAATAATGGATATGAATATGATATATTTCAAAAGGACTATTTAGATGAGAGTAATCGAGTAAAACATAAAGATTTCTGGATAGAAAAAGAGATAAATTATGACAGAAGTTCAGAAGAAATTAGAGATATTTTTGATGATAAAATATTTGACTATGCAAAACCATTATATTTAATAAATAAAATTATAAATACTATAGTAGAAGAAAATGAAGAGGCCATTATTATGGATTTTTTTTCAGGAAGTGCAACAACAGCACATTCAATACTTGGTTTAAATGCTAAGGATAATGGAAGAAGAAAATATATTTTGGTTCAACTACCAGAAAAAATAGGTTATAAAGATTATAATAATATCTGTGAAATAGGAGAAGAAAGAATTAGAAGAGCAGGAAAAAAAATAAAAGAAGAAACAAATGCTGATATAGATTATGGCTTTAGAGTATATGAGGTAGACTCTTCAAATATGAAAGATGTATATTACACTCCAACAGAGTTACAACAATCTCAATTAAATATGTTTGAATCTAGTGTGAAAGACGATAGAACATCAGAAGATTTGTTAACACAAGTTATATTAGATTTAGGTTTGACATTAGATTTATCAATAGAAGGGAAGAAGATATTAAATAATAATGTTTACTTTGTAGAATCAAATTCGTTAGTAGCTTGCTTTGACAATACTATTGATATAAATACCATTGATGAGATTTGTAAATGTAAACCTTTAAGAATAGTATTTAAAGAAAGTTCATTTAAGACAGATAGTGATAAGATTAATACTTTTGAAAGAATAAAAAAAATGTCACCAGAAACAGAGGTAAATATAATATGATTAATAAATTAAATTTATATATTTTTGATTATATATTTTCAATAAATGAAGATATAAGAGAAGGATTAAAGCAGGATGAAAACCATTATAGAAATGAATTGAATCAAAAAATAGAGCAAATAAGTAAAATTGAAGATTTTTGGGAAGAATATAAATATTATTTTAATGATAATTGTGTAATGATTGCTAAAACATTAGGTGGATCAATTGTAAGATATAATAATTTTCCGAGATTTAAAATCGAGACTAAAAAAGAATATCTAAATACAAAACTCAATGAAATAAAAAATAGTATAGAAGATAATGGTAGTTTTGTAATATCAGAAATTAAAAATATTTTAAATAATGTTGGAAATATGGGGAAAAAAACAATATTAGATTATTGTGAACAAAATGGAATTATTAAATATAAGGGTAAAGTTTTTATTGAAGCAGATGATAATTCTTCTTATGCCATTATATACGATAATATTGATGCTGTAGTAAGTGACGAAAAAGGAGATTTGTTTATACCTAATTTAGTTCAAAATATATTTAATGGAAACAATTATGGCACAGTAAACCAAACAAATAATATTGATAATCTACAAGATAAATTTTTTGACATAGTTTTGGAAAAATTAGATGTAATGAAAATAGAAAGTAAGTTAGATGATAAAAAAATAAAAGAAATTCGAGAAAGCTGTAGAAAAAAAGATAAAAATAAGGTAATTAGCTTTTTGAAAGAAATAGCAATGGGAACAGGAACGAATTTAATAGCAACAGGAATATTAGCAATGTTTGGATTAATGTAGTTTAAGTATGTAGGAGAAAAACAATGAAATTAAAATTTAAAAAACAACAATATCAAGAAGATGCTTCGCTATCAGTAGTTAAATGTTTTGAGGGACAACCTAAGGCAATAAGACAAGATTTAATAGGAAGAAGAGAGAAAAAAATTGATTTAACAAATTGGAATGAGAGTTCAGTTGAAGATATTATTTCTTTTGGTAATAATAGAATAATGATAACAAGAGAAGATTTAAGAAAAAATATAAGAGCTGTTCAAAAACAAAATAATTTAGAATATACAGACAATGAAGGATATGAAAATTATTCTATTGAGATGGAAACAGGAACAGGAAAAACTTATACATATATTAAAACTATGTATGAATTAAATAAAGCTTATGACTGGAGCAAATTTATTGTTATTGTTCCAAGTATTGCAATAAGAGAAGGCGTTTTAAAATCTTTTCAAATTACAGAAGATCATTTTCAAGAATTATATAAAAAGAAAATAAGATATTTTGTATATAATTCAAATAATTCCTCTAATATAGCAAACATAAATAATTTTGCTGAAGATAATAGTATTCAAGTTATGATAATGAATTATCAAGCATTTAATACAAAATCAAAAGCTAATAGAAGAATATATGAAGAATTAGATGAATTACAATCAAGAAAACCTATAGATGTATTAAAGGCAACAAATCCAATTCTTATTATAGACGAACCACAAAAAATGGGAAAAACGGAAGAAATGTTAAAAGAATTTAATCCTTTATTTATACTTCGTTATTCTGCAACACATAAAGAAAAGTTTAAATACAATATGATTTATAGATTAGATGCAGTTGATGCTTATAATCAAAAATTGGTAAAAAAGATAAATGTAAAAGGTATTGAATTATTACATAATAAATCAGAAAGCACATATTTATACTTAGATAGAGTTGAAATAAGTAAATCAGATCCTGTTGCTTATATAGAAATTGAAACAAAATCCTCAAATGGTGTAACTAGAAGAACAAAGAAATTTAATAAGGGATCTAACTTATATGAATTGTCAGGAGGACTTGAAGAATATAAAGGATATGTGATAAGTGAAATTGATGCAAGAAATTTAAGTTATGATAAAGTAACTTTTATTAATGGAGAAGAAATAACAACAGGACAAATTGTAGGTGATGCCGAAGAAGATTATATGGCAAGAATTCAAATAAGAGAAACAATAAGATCTCACTTTGAAAAAGAAAGAGAATACATAAAAAAAGGAATAAAAGTATTATCACTATTTTTTATTGATGAAGTAGCAAAATATAAGGTATATGATGAAAATAAAAAAGCTCATAATGGAGAATATGCAAAGATATTTGAAGAAGAATATAATAATATATTTAACGAATATTATAATTTTATAGATGATGACTACAAAAAATATCTTGATTCATTAAATGGTAAAAAAGTACATAGTGGATATTTTTCTATTGATAAAAAGGCTTCAAAAGGATTATCAGAAGATGAACAAATATTTATTAATTCCAAGATTGATGATAAAGTTGAAGGAACAAGTTCTGATGAAGATGCTTATGATTTAATTATGAAAGATAAAGAAAGATTACTTTCATTAGACGAACCTGTAAGATTTATTTTCTCTCATTCTGCATTACGAGAAGGATGGGATAATCCAAATATATTTCAAATATGTACTTTAAAGAAAAGCAATTCTGAAATAAGTAAAAGACAGGAAATTGGTAGAGGACTTCGTATCTGTGTTAACAGTAATGGAGATAGAATGGATTATGGGGAATTGGAAGAAGATTTCTTTAACATTAATAATCTTACTGTAATTGCAAGTGAAAGTTATGAATCTTTTGCTAAAGGATTGCAAAGTGAAATTGCTGAAAATTTGTCAAGAAAATCTTATGATAAATTTGAACAAAAAATATTTATAGATAGAGAATTAACAAATAAAGAAGGAAAATCATTACCTATAGATGAAACTATTGTAAATAAAATATATAGAGATTTTATGAAAAATGATTATATTGATGAAAATGATAATATTACATATAAATTAAAAGAAGATATTGCAAATAATTCAATAAGTGTTCCTGAAGTAATGCAAGACTTTGTAGAAGAATATTCAAAATTAATTACATCATTATTTACTGAAACTAAAATTGAAATAGGAAATGCTAACAAAAATAATATAAATAATCTAAAATTAAACGATAATTTTTATAAAAAAGAATTCCAAGAATTATGGAATAAGATAAATATA
Organism: uncultured Eubacteriales bacterium; assembly: GCA_949288185.1. GTDB lineage: Bacteria > Bacillota > Clostridia > TANB77 > CAG-508 > CAG-269. The sequence goes on from CASEIZ010000016.1 coordinate 31,634, forward strand.
AAATCAATTTATGAAGTGGACTTTGATTCAGATGAACTTATAGAAAAGGCAATTAAAGCATTGAATGAGAAATTAATAATCAGTAAAATGAGAGTAAGAATTACAGAAGGAGAACAAAGAAATACTATGAGTGTTAGTCAACTAAGAGATGAGGAATCAATGGTTGCAGGGAAAATTAGAAATGAAGTCTATGATGATTTTGTCCCAGTAAGCACCAAGTATGATTTAATAGGTAGCATTTCAAATGATACTGGTCTTACACGACATACTATTATAGAAATATTAAAAAATATAAGAGCAGATGTTTTTGAACAATTTAAGTATAATCCAGAAGAATTTATTAGAAAGGCATCGAATTTAATTAATGATGAAAAAGCAACAACTATAATTGATGGAATAACTTATAACAAAGTTGATGATAAGTTTAGTAATGAAATATTTACAGATAATAATTTATCAGGAAAATTAGGAATCAATGCACTTGAAGTAAAAAAGAATATTTACGATTATGTTATTACAGATTCACAAGTGGAAATGGAATTTGCAAAAAAACTTGAACAAGGAGAAGTTACAATTTATGCAAAACTACCAACTGGATTTAAAATAAGTACACCATTTGGAAATTATAATCCTGATTGGGCATTGGTATTTGATAGCAAAGATATAAAGTATATATACTTTATTGCAGAGACAAAAGGAAGTATGCAATCAGCACAATTAAAAGGAGCAGAAAAAGGAAAAATTGAATGTGCAAAGAAACACTTTAAATCTATTAGTGATGGAAAAGTAAAATATGGTGTTGTTAATAGTTATGAACATTTAATAGATTTAGTAACTGGTGTAAAAGAAATAGAATAATAAAGCAATTTTCATAAAGGAGTAGTAATATGGGATTTTTTAGTTCAAATAATGATAGCGAATATAAAGTAGGAGATAAAGTTAGAGTTAAATACAGAGGTCAAGAAGGATATATAATAGATAAAAATGACAATTTATATATGGTATCTCTTGATGATGGCAGATATGTAGATTCATATACAGCAGATCAATTAGAAAAGTGTTGGTAAATTATAAAAGAGCAGAAACTTAAAAATCTGCTCTTTATTCTTGCCTAAAATACTCCACAATTAATGTAATAAAATATTTTGGAGTAACAGTTTCTGGTCTAAATTTTAAAGAAAAAACGGAGCAAAGGGTATCAATAGACACAGAGCGATTAAGGGTATCTATTGAAGTCCTTATGCTCCATTTTATTGTTTTAGGGCTGAGATTATAAATTTTTGCCACTTCAATATATAAATCTTTTATATTATTCAATAAATAAGGTTTTTCATAAGCTAAATTTATTGCAGTAATAAGTTGTTGCACTCTTGTAGAGAAAATGCTTAATCTTAATTCAGCTAATAGTTCTTTTAATTCTTTTTGATTTATTTCTTTATTTTTCACAGAAATTTCTTTTATTGTTTTTAATATATAGTCAAAATCAACAGGTTTATGTATTACTCTATATACTTGTGCTGTATTATATAGTCTGTATAAATAGTCAGAGCTTCCTGAAACAACTACAATATTACATTTTGATCTTTCTCCTGCAAATCTCCCAATAGTATTTATTACATCTATTCCATTAATCTTTGGCATATTTAAATCTAATAACAATACATCTGGTTGTAATTTAAAATAGTCTTTTAGTGTTTCTTCTCCATCTAAAGTACAAGACACAACTTTAATATTCTCATCATTTGTCAGAAATTTAAAACAGTTTTTGCTGATATGAATATTATCCTCAGCAATCATTACTTTAATCATTTAATACCTCCATTAAGATTACTGTACCGTAAAATTTCCAACTAGTATAACTAACTGGGACTTATTATATCACTTTTTATGTGAACTATCAATTATTTTGACAATTAATTCCAATATTCGACAAATATTTCAGCACTTTTCAGCACTTTTACAGCATTTATCAACACTTTTAATGAAATATGTTAGAAAAGTCCTAAAATGTAGTCAGGGCAATTAGTCCATAAATTAGAGGTAAAAGCTTTTACAAATGTTGTGTTGATTGAAAAAACTAAGGAAAGAAAATCACTTTTTAATTATGGACTAATTTTAGGAGAATAGAAAATGAGCAATTATTTTATACATTTAATTTTATAATTTCATATTCATAATTGGGTAAAAATTTTACCTCTGTTCTATGGCTTGATTGTGCCTAGAACGGAGGGATTTTTATGAGTGCAGTTGAGTATTCTGAAAATGATATAGAATATGTAGTAAAATCATTTAAAAATTATTTAAGAAAGGTAGTAAAACATTCTGCTATTGATTATGTTAGAAAAGTAAATAATAGAAGTGTAAAAGAAATTGCTTTTACTGATTCTGTGGATAAAAATGTGTCGTTATCATTATATGATAGCGACTTTTTTCTTATTTCTAATGAAGTAAAAGGAAAATTGGAAGATAATATTTCAAATCCAAAATTAAAACTTGCAATACATAAACTTTCAAAAGATGAAAAGAAGATCCTCACTTTAAGTATGGAAGAGTATAGTAGTACGGAGATAGCAAAAATAATGAATTTATCAGAAAAAACAATTAGAAATAAAAAATCAATTATTAAAGCTAAAATTAAAAAAATGTTAGGAGATTAAAGTTATGAAGATAGAAATGAGTAATAGGGAATTGTTTGAAGTTATAGAAAAAGCAGTAGATGGAGATGTGAAAGCTAAATTTGAGATTTTAATTATATTTGAACCTATAATAAATAGTGAATCATATATTAAAGGTATTTTTAGTCAAGAATGTAAAGACTATATTGAAGATAAAGTATTTGAATACATTGAAAAATTTAAGACAATAAAAGAAATTAAAAATATTTTAAAATAATCGGGACATTTTTAAGTTCATTTTCGCCTATGTGTGTAGCAAACAAAAATTGCTATGCACATTGACAATCAAATAATATTAGTTACAAGACTTTAACTAATATAGGTAGCTCCAAGAAGGCGAAAGTTAATTTAAGTTAAATAGCGACTATAATGAGGGAAAAAGTAAACGATGGTAAGTTTATAAGGCGAAGAACTATATTAGTGTGATAATGATACTTCGACTTGGCTTAACATTGGTTGAGGAGTCGCTCGGTGGAAAGCGGAGAGGTTGAAATACCTATGTGAAGATACCAATTCACTTGTAACTAATTAAAAGTTTATAAGTGAAAGGATATGATAAAAATGAAATTAAATAATGTCAAAACAGTAACTAAAAAACAAGCGAAAGCCTATGCAATTATAGCATTAAATACTTTAGGAACAGCACCAAATGAATTAGATGTAAAGTCATTATATGAAGAAATAGAGTGTGTAATGAAGTTGTATTCTCCAAGAGAGGCAGTAGAAAAAGCAGAACGAATATTAGCAAAAGGAGGAACAGCTATATGGAAGAAAAAATAGGAATAAATATAAAAGAAGCTTCAGAGATAATGGGTATTAGTAAACAACTTATGACAGAACTAACAAAGCTAAAAGATTTTCCTTGCATAAAATTTGAAAGAAGAATCGTAATAAACAAACCTATGATGATTGAGTGGTTTAATAAAAATTCAGGAAGAATTATTGTGTAAGGTTTGGTTTAAAAAGGAAAAAGGATTTATAATGAATGATGATTAGTAATATTAAATTGTCATTATTTTAAATCCTGTTTTTTATGGGAGGAAGATAATGAGTAAAAGTAGTAATAGTAAAGTTTCAAGAAGAATTAAAGGAGAAGGCACAATAAGAAAAAGAGGAAATAACTATGAAGGGAGGGTTACTGTAAATGTAAATGGAAAAAGTAAGCAAATTTCTGTATATGGTAAAACTCAAAGAATTGTTATACAAAAAATGCAAGAATTAAGAAGGCAGAAAGATGATAATTATTTTATTGATAACAATAATATTACTCTTGAAGAATGGATAAAAGAATGGATGAAAGTTTATAAAAAACCGTATGTTTCTCCAAGGACATTTCAAGGATATGTAGAAAAATCAAAGACAATAATAGAGCATTTAGGTAATATGCAGTTACAAAAAATTGAGTTGTATCATTTACAAAAATTTATAAGTGAATTACAAAAAGAAGGTAAATCTCCCAAATCATTAAGGCATTATACAAGTATTTTAAAAATGTGTTTTGATGATGCGATTATGTGCAGACTTATGATAATGAATCCTACAAAAAAATTAAAGTTGCCAACAATGAGAAGAAAAGAATTAAAAATTATGACAAAAGAAGAACAACAAGTTTTTGAAGGATTTATGAAAGAACACACAATGGGAATAGCTTATATTGTATTAGTAAATACAGGCTTAAGAGCAGGAGAATTAAGTGGACTTACTTGGAAAGATATTGATTTTGATAATAAAGCTTTATATGTAAGACGAGGAGTGCAAAAAATTACAACTTATGATGATGATTTTAATAAGATAAAAAGAGAAAGAAAAATAACAGATGTAAAAACAGAAAACAGTTATAGAGTAGTGCCAATGTTAGATAAAGTGGTAAGGATACTAAAAGAATATAAAGAACAAAAAATAAAAGAAAGTGAAGAACTTGCAGAACTAGGAGAAGGATTTAAAGAAGATGATTTTATATTTAAAACAAAAAGCAATAATCCGATTAATTCTGAATATTTAAGAAAACATTGTCAGCAAATTTGTGAAAGCCATAATTTTAGAAAAGTAGGTATTCACGAGTTGAGACACACATTTGCAACAAGAGCAATAGAAGCAGGAATAGATTTAAGAGTTTTGCAAGAAATATTAGGACACGCAAGTTATAGTACAACAGCAGACATATATGTTCATATATTAGGACAAGTAAAATTAACCCAAATGAATAGATTAGAGGCTTATTTAGACGATTTAAAAATGGCTTAAAAGATAAAGGGTAAATAAAGGGTGCAAACAAAAAACGAGGCTGGAAAGTATTGAAAATACTGAGATTTTTTTAAAAAACTTTCAGTCCTCATAACCCGAAGGTTATAATGAGTAAAAAAATTCTATAAAAATAATTTACATAGAGGTAAGAAATTCTTATAACGACAAATTTACCAATAAATGTAAAAAATATTGCAATTTCATAATTTTTATAATAATATCAAGATATTAAATGAAGAAAATAAATGCACATTTTTTATCATATATCTGATGGAATCTGAAAAAAGTTTTATTGAAAAAGACTTATAAAATCAAAAAAATGAAGAGAGATAAGGATAGAAAGAATAGACATATTGAAGAAAATCAGTATTATTGTAAATTAAATATAATGCAAAAGTTTAAATTTTGTAAATTTGAAAGTGTAGGAGAAAAATATGAAAGAAAAAGAAAATAATGAAGAAGAAAAAATAATTTTAATTGCAAAAATGTATACAGGTGGATATATTGAAAACAATATAGGACATGAAATAATAAACTTTTTCAAACCCGATAATATAGATTCTTATTATGGATATATTACTTATAATGGAAAAGTTAATCCTAAAAAATCTGATAAAATACACAAAATATTATTTGTTAGCAATATTAAAGGGAGAAAAGTAAAAGTTTTAGCGAAAATAGAAAATCCAGAAGTTATTATTAATACAGATGAAGGAAATACTCATAAAAAGCAAATAAAATATATAGAGAAAGAAAATATAAAGTATAATAATGTTTTACTTAGTGATATCATGCAAGAAAGTGGATTAGATGAATATGGAATATATATCACATATAAGGCAGAAAAAATAGAAGAGCCAAATGAAGATTACTACATACTTTTAAACGATAATAAAGAAGAAGAGGAAAAAGAAAATCATATAAAAACGTCATGGAATATAGGACACAATATAGGTTATATTTCTAATATAAAAAATGAAAAAGATTATAAAATAATTGATGAATTTTTAAATAAAAAAATTTGGAAAGAAAAAGAAATAAGAGAAATAAAGGAAATAAATCCAGAGACTATGAAAGAATATGCTTCTTTAGGAGATAATGAAGAAAGCTTTATGGATTTAATAAAAAAAGAATATGACGAAAGTACATTTTCAAATATGTTATTTTATTATTTTGATAAGAAGAAAATGTTTAAAGACTTTGCAAAACATGTATTTAATTTAGAGTTAAGTGATAATATAAAAATAAATAGAGAAAAATCAACATTTTCTGACTCGAAAAATGGAAGAATTGACTTATTTGTTGAAGATAAAAAGAATAAAGTATGTATAGTAATCGAAAATAAAATCAAATCTGCAATTAATGGAAGAGATTATACGGTTGATGAAAAAACAGATAAAATAGTAAAAAGAAGTCAATTATATAAGTATATGGAATGGGTAAATGAAGAAAAAGATAAAAATGGAATAAAAAAATATACAGAATATAGTAAAAATTATTTTATTTTTGTTCCTAACTATAGAGAAGAGGAATTAAGAAAACATATACAGGAAAATAACTTAATGCCTAAAGATAATGGAAAAGATGTTTATAAAATAATTACTTATAAAGAAATATTCAATTACTTTAATCAAGAAGAATTAAAATTAAAAATGAAAGAAGATAAATATTATAAAGATTTTGTAAAGGCTTTATCTAAGCATATATATACTGCGGATAAAGAAATGGAAAGAAAATTTATAAATGCAATAAATAAAGTTTTAAATAGATAATACAAAGTAGGAGAAAATATGAATAAATTAGATTATGAAAATAAAATATATGAATTAACACAAAAAATATTAGATGATGAAATATTAATAGAGATAAAAAAGCAAAGAAGAGAAGAAATAAAAGAGCAATTACAATCAAAAAGAAATATAAAGACTCAAACAAAAAAAGATTTAGAAAGAGAGCTTAGTGCTATAGATACAGATGATAAAATTAAAGAATTGGTAAAATTCAATCACTCTAAAAATTTTTTAATGGACGTTGAACCAAATGAAAAAGTAGTATTGGCAATGGGAATTAATCCAGGTGGCGGTTCTGAAATCATAAAACATCCTGAGGTAACAAAAGATTCAATATTTTTTATAAAAGATGAAGATTTAAAAGATGAAGAAAAAAATAGCTTAAAAATTTTTAATAATTGTTATGTTTTTACACATGGATATCATAAAGCAAATTATCAAATTTTTAAAAAGATTAATGCAAAAGCACATTGGGCAAAACAGGGATATTTATCTGCTGATGAAATTTGTAAAATGGTAAAAAATTCTGCTGAATACAATGGTATAGATTTTAAAAGTTCAGAAATAGAAAAAATAACTCAAGTAATTAGACGAATGCAAAAAATAGAAGGAGAAAAAAACGATGGACCTTATGTTATGTTTGGAGATTTAATATGGTATAGTGATGGAACACAAGCAAATTTAAAAAAATCTCTAAGAATGGAAAAAAGCAACTTTTATGAAAATATAAAAAAAATTATGGAACTTAATATTGCATATTATAATCCAAAGCTGATTGTTGTTACAAATGCTTTTGCATCAGATTTAATTGAGACTGCTTTATTAAATGAAGAATCAAATAAAAATAGAGAGTATGAAGATGTTTTATACTATAAAAATATTCCAATAATATTATCTGGGATGGTTTCTGGAAGAAGAATTATGGATACTTATTCAAGAATAAGACTAGAAGATAGAATTAAAGAGATTTATGAAAAGGTAGAGAATGATGGATAGAATAAAATGAAAAATCAAATCTAAAATATATATTAAAAAACCTGCTTCACATGACGAATACGAGGAATATGATTATTAATAAAAACCTCAATCACATCCACACGAACAAAAAGATGATAAAGCTTATGGCTATACAAATAATATTGACAAGCTTTAAATAAATGTTTCTGCTTATTTTTATCAACAGCATCAATAGGAGAACCATATTTAAAGCTTGTCCTAGTTTTTACCTCAATAAAAACCAACTCATTTTTAGAAGTATCTCTAGCAATAATATCAATCTCACCCTGATAACAAGAAAAATTTCGTTCAATAATAATGTAATTCAATTTTTTCAAATATTCACAAGCCAGATCCTCACCATATTTACCAGTCACTTGTTTAAAATACATACATAACCACCTGCCACTTTCTTTATATAACCTTCTAATTCTAGCAAAAACAAATCATTAGAAATTTTTGAAATTGGTTTAGAAGTTTTTTTACAAAGCTCATTAATAGATATAGGTTCTAATGTTATTAAGTCATAAACATATGCTAATTTAGGATTTTTTAATTCTTTTCTATTTTGCGTATTTAAAGATGATAAGTTATTACTAGAATGAAGAGTAGAAGGAATGGAAGAATTAAATTTAAGAGAGTGAGCTAACGTTCTATCTACAGAAGAATGAATATTAGAAGATTTCACAAAGCCTGAGGATTTCTTAGAACTTTCAAAAATCTCAAAATCAACATCTAGAGAATCCAAATCTAATTTTTGAATAGCATTCAATTTTCTAGAAAATTTCTTTAAAGACTTAAATTCCTGAAGAATATCTTCAGTACAATCAACTAGAATAGCACCATTTTTGATTAATCTATTGGTACCAGTTCCATGAGAATTCCAGATTTCATGTGGTAATGCAAAAACCTTTCTATCCTGCGAAATAGCTAATTTTGCAGTGACACTCGTACCACTTCTATGAACAGCCTCTATTACAAGAACACCTAGAGATAATCCGCTAACAATGCGATTTCTTTCTAAAAAATATTTAGATTGACATTTTGTATCAGGAGGATACTCGCTAATAACTAATCCACCAAAATCTAAAATTTTTTTATATAATTCTTTATTTTCAGAAGGAAAAATATGATTGAATCCATTTCCAAGAACAGCAATTGTTTTACCAAGTTGATTATAAGAATATAAATGAGCAGTTGTATCAATACCGTTCCGCTAATCCACTAATAATAGTAATGCCGCAATTGAGATAGTTCATAAGAAAATTTCTGTGCCAAAAGTCTACCATTTTTTGTACATTTACGAGAACCAATGATTGCAATAATCGGGTTGTTTAATAAATCCATATTTCCTTCTAAATATAAAGTTTGTGGCGGCTTAGGTATGTTTTTTAATTGTTTAGGATATCGTTTTTCATCTATTTTGATTTTTTTTATAAAATCACTCCTTTATTGTAAAATTATTATTTCTAAGAATAAAGCAATATTGAATATTCTAAAAATGCCAATATTCTAGATATTCCCAATGTTCTAAATTTACCTTATATGCAAATACAACATGTTATTATCGACACCAATATTTCCTATCTAAACTTCTGTATTGTATTGCTTCTGCCAAATGATGTGTTTGGATATTGTTAGAATTATCTAAATCTGCAATTGTTCTAGCAACTTTCAAGATTCTACTATAAGCTCTAGCACTAAGGCCAAGTTGATTGAAAGCAGTCTCTAAAATTTGTTTACTTTTAGAAGAAAGTTTACAATATTTAGAAATTAATTTGGGAGTTAGTTCCGAATTCGAAAAAATGTGATGTTCTTTATAACGATTTATTTGAATATTTCGAGCAATATTTACTCTTTTTCTGATTTCATCAGAAGATTCGGAAGGAGAATCATTTCCTAATTTTTGATAATTTACACTTTCTACTTCTATATGAATATCAATCCTATCTAAAAGTGGACCACTAATTTTGTGAATATATTTTTGAATTTGATCTTCACGACAGGTACATTGTTTTTCTTTTGATCCATAATATCCACAAGGACATGGATTCATACTAGCAATAAACATGAAATTACAAGGATAGGTGGTTGAAAAATCAACACGACTAATGGTTACCGTTTTATCTTCTAAAGGTCCTCGTAGGACTTCTAATGTAGATTTATTAAATTCAGGTAATTCATCGAGAAATAAAACACCAAAATGTGCCAAACTAATTTCACCAGGTTTCGGAATCCTTCCACCTCCTACTAAAGAAGTTTCTGTAATCGTATGATGAGGACTTCTAAAAGGTCTTTTGAAAATGAAGGGTACATCTTCAGATAATAAGCCAGAAATGCTGTGAATTTTTGTGATTTCTAAGGCTTCATCAAAAGTTAAATCAGGTAAAATGGATGGAAGTCTACGAGCTAGCATGGTTTTTCCAGAACCAGGACTACCGATTAAAAGGCAATTGTGTCCACCTGCTGCTGATATTTCTAAAGCACGTTTAACATTTTCTTGTCCTTTTACCTCTGAAAAATCGAATTCATAAGTGGTGTTTGTATTAGAAATAAAATGTGATGTTGGTTCAGGAGAAATGAGAAATTGACCATTGAGATAATCAATGATTTCGTTTAGATTAGAAACAGGTATGATTTCAAGTCCATCAATAATTGAGGCTTCTTTAGCATTTGTTATGGGTAAAAGAATACGTTTCATTCCTAAACGTTTGGCTTCTATACAAATAGGTAAAATGCCTTTGATAGGACAAATAAAGCCATCTAATGAAAGTTCACCGACCAGAATGGTATTTGCTAAATCTGCATTATAAATATATCCATTTGCAATTAAAATGCCAACTGCAATTGGTAAATCAAAAATAGATCCTTCTTTTTTGGTATTAGCAGGCGCAAGATTTACAACAATTTTTCTACTTAAAAATTCAGATGTGGAATTTTTTATAGCTGTTTTTACTCTTTCTTTTGCCTCTCGAATGCTAGTATCTGGCAAGCCGACAATTTCAAAAGAAGGCATACCAGCAGATATGTCCACTTGTATA
>CASEIZ010000017.1 GCA_949288185.1 uncultured Eubacteriales bacterium
AGATGTTCAAAAAAGTGCGTAATTTTTTTTATGACTTGGTCTTGTTAAAAATTTTTTTAAATTTTTTATAATTAAGTATTTCATAGTTTGTATCAATACCCATTTTATCATGTAATGCATGAATTAAATTATTAGATGTATATAATGGTACATATCCAAATCCGGGAAAGTTTCTAAAATTATAATTTCTTAAAGTATCTATAATTTTTTCTGCCGTAAATTCTTCGCCAAGTATTTTTTCTAAATATCTAAATATAGTTAAAGCAAGAAAGCAAGTAGTAAAGTGAGCTTTAATTCTATCATCTCTTGATAAATATACAGGTCTTGATTTGAATTCACTTTTCATGAGTCTAAATGATTCTTCAATCTCCCATCTGCGATGATTGATTTTAATTATTTCTTGGACACTATCTTCAAGATTTGTACATACAGCATATAGACCATCATATTTTGCTTCTTCATTAATAACATCATAATTTAGTTCATAATAGTTTTCTTCGGCTACTTCGCCATTAGAAGTAGTAGAAATAGTACTTATAAATCTTTTAGGATCATTTTGTTTAGGTTTACCAATTTTTTTAGGATTTTTTTCAATAAGTTTTTGAGCTCTTTGAATTTGATTTTCACGAATCTTTTTTTGATATTCTTGATATTTTACTGAATAGGTAATTATGATTCTTTGTTCTAGTCCGTTTTCGTTAATCCACCTTTCTTTGTAGAAGGTTTTATCATAATATCGTTCCATTAATTCTTCATTTTCTCTTAATTTAGAGATATTATAAGTTTTATCACTACCATATAATTTCCAGCCAGAAGTTAAATCTAAGGCCCATTGCTTAAGATGTGATTTTAATTTTTTAATAGACTGAGTAGTAATAAAACTTCTACCACTTATATTATTAAATTTTCTGTTTGTATTAGAAGCTAAACCAGCGTCAGTACATACAACAAATTTTGAAGAACGAAAATCTTTTATTATCTTTTCTTCTAATGGTTTCATCGTTACTTGTTCATTAGTATTTCCTGCGAACATATCAAAGGACATTGGAATACCATCACCATCTAAGAATAGTCCCATTTCAATAATTGGAGTAGGTCTATTTTCCTTTGATTTACCATATTGCCTTAAGCCACTTTCTTCTTCAATTTCAAAGAAGTAATTTGTACAATCATAGAATAAGACTTTATCATTTCGTTTTATAAATTTTAAACTATTTTTATAAAGCTGTGATTGAATAAAATCAGATTCTTTAGCTATAACTTCTAAAGCTCTATAAACGTCGTGAAGTTCAAAGTTGGGTTGTTCGAGAAAATTTTTAGATAATTCTAGAGTTTTAAGTTTAGAAGATGGGTAAATAATTCTACCATAAATAAGTCTAGATAAAATAGAATTTAAATCATATTTAAATTGATGTTTATCAGTTATTTCATTACATATTTTATTTAAGCCAAGTTTATAATAAATATCTTGAAGGAAAAGATAACCACCGTTAAATGTATATTGTTCATTATCTTTTAATTTCTTTGATTGTGACAATTTTAAAATAATGTCACTAGAGTTTTGTTTTTCTTCTTCATTTAGCAGTTCTACATATTTTTTTGCCCACACATATGGATCTTCACCATGAGCTTTAAGGGTAACCTCCTCTAGATTACCTAATTTTTCAATTACTTTAGATGTTCTTTTTCCATTGATAGTAACAGATTTAATAACAAAAAATGATTCAGAATTTTTGCTTTTTGTAATTGTGAGTCGCATAATATCACTATCCTAATCTAATATAATTATATCAAATTACCATAAATTACGCAATACCAAAAATTAAAAATTGACAAAAAAATAACCATTTTTCAATGGCTTATACGATTTTATTAATTTAAAACTGTCAAATTCCCG
>CASEIZ010000018.1 GCA_949288185.1 uncultured Eubacteriales bacterium
ATTAATTGTTACATTTACTGTTAATTGTTTTGTGTTTTCTCCTGTTGCTACTTCTACATCTGTCCATGTTACTGTTCTATTCTCTTCGTTGTATTGTCCATTATCTGATGAACTTACATATGTTACTCCTGCTGGTAATACATCTCTTACTGTTGTTTTTCCTGATACATTTCCAGCATTACTTAATGTAATTGTATATGTTACTGGATCTCCTGGTTCTACTACTCCATCTGTTTGATCATTTTCTTTTTCTCCAGTAATATCTACTGTATCAACTTCCTCTGGATCTGTTGGTGTTGGATCTTCACCCTCACCTACTAATGCAACATTTGTAATTGCTCCATCAATATTGGTTACTTTTATAGAAAATTCTACTGTTACAGTTGATTCTGCTGGCACATTGATGTCTTTAATTCCTGCTATCAAGTCATCAGATGTTTTAGTATCATCTATAACTGTATCTCCAACTTTAATAACAACATTTCCGTGCATTTCAGCATTGTTTTCTAATATTGTTGCTAAATCTGCATCTTTTACTGTTGTTGTTCCGTCTACAGTACCTGTATTTTGTACAGATATTGTATATGTAATAACATCTCCAACTTTTGCTACATCTACTGGTGTTCCTTCTCTTGTAATAACACTTGTTTTATCTGTTGTAATGATAGATGTTTCAGTTTCTTCACCTTCATTACTTTCTTCACCATTAGCCATTGCAACATTTGAAATTGTTCCTGTTGCATCATCATTAACTCTTACTGTAAATTCTACTGTAGTTGTTGCATTAGCCTCTACATCTACTAACCATCTTAAAGATGTTACATTTTCACTTTCCTTTGGAAAAGTTTCAACATCTCCCATACTAGATACATATGTTGTACCTGCTGGTATATCATCTGTCACATAGATTCTTTCTATTCTTTCAGAAGTATTATTTGTTACTGTGATTGCATATGTAATGATTTCTCCTGGTTGAACTAATGTACTTCCTGATTGTGTAATTGCTTCTTTTGTTACTGTAATACTAGGTGTTTGAACATTTTCTATACTTGCAACAGTATTTCTAAAAGAAGCCAATTCTTTTGGTTCCCATGTTCTATCTTCATAATGTTCAGGTGTTATAACTGTTTCTTCTCTGGAAATGGTTGTTTCTTGAATATTGTCTGTTGTTGTACCTGTGGTTGTCGTTGTTGTTCCAGTAGCTCCAGTTGTACCTGTTGCTCCTGTTCCAGCAGTACCTTGGTTAGCTCCTCCGGTAGTTGTTGTGTCTGTATCTGCTGTTTCAGTTGGTTCAGTTGTTGCTGGTTCTGTTCCTTCTGTTGCTTGTTCCTCAGCACTTTGGGTTGCTGGCTCTCCTGACTGTTCTTGTGTATCAGTCGTTGTTGGTTGTTCTTCTTGTGTTGTTCCAGTTGTTTGTTCATTGTAGCTTGCTAAATCTGTAGCTTCTGTGGTTCCTCTGTTTCTTAAGAAAGCTACAGTACCTACAATTGCTGCAATTAATAATACAGCTATAATGACAATTGCTACAATTGTTTTCTTGTCTGGCACTTTCGTATTACCTGCCATCTTAATTCCTCCCTTTTACTCAATTTGTTTTGCTTTCAGTATTAATCGTTCTCTATTTCCGTTTGTGCATGTAATAAGTGTTACTTCTCTTATCGTTTCATCTTTTGTAGCTAAAATACTAACATCATTTGGATCTGTAACAAATATATCGTAAATTTCGTATTGCATTGTTGTTTTTGTTAAATCTGTTAATTCTACAATATCACCAATTTCTAGATTTTTTGTTTTTCCAAACATGGTTCCATTGTAGTTATTATGTCCTGCAATTGACAAATTCCCGTAATCATTTACATTTCCACCCCAGTATTTTACAATGCCGTATCGCATTGGTTCTTTTGTTTCTTCTGGGTTTGAAGTTTCTATTGCTAGTATTGGATATTGAATATCGATTTTAGGGATTGTAACAATTCCTATGACATTATATCCATTTAATTGTACTGTTTCGCTATCTTGTATTTCTACATTTGAAAAAGTCTCAAGTACTTCTTGATTTTCTTTTTCATTTTCCATGCTTTTCCATTGTTTCATTGCAATTAATGCAATAATTACAATAGCACCTAATAATAATATGATAAATATGGCTCTATAAATTTTTAGTTTCATTATTTATCCTCTTTTTTGTTTAGCTTTTTCATTCTTACAAAAACAATAATTAAAGCGATTACTACCATTGCTAAAGCTACAAATAATACAATGCTATCACCTGTAATTGGTAGTCTTGCTGTTTCTTGAACAGTTCTTGTTTCTGAGCCTTGATCATCACGTTCTACAAGTGCTGATACCATTAATTTAGCATCTGTTGTAATTGTTCCATCTTCTGCCGTTTTTCTAATTAAAACCACATATTGGTCACCTTCAATAGCATCACTTGGTTGTCTGATTTCATTATCGGTAACAGCTGTCCAAGTAGCTCCTTTCATTAATTGATTGTATAAGTTATAGAATTCAGAGGTTAATTGAATCTTTGAATACATGTCTTTTTGATCATAATTTTCAGAATTTAATTCATCTGCTAATTCAACCAATCTGCTATATGGTGTATTGTCAGTCACTTTTGTTAGTTGATATTCATAGGTTGCATTGTCTGTATCTGTAATTCTTAACCCACCAACTGTAGTAGTTGTTATTACACCATTGATTTGTTCTTCGTTAATTTCTACTAAGTCCCTAACGATTTCTGTACCAATTCTTTCAGTTGTGTTTTCAACATACTCCATGTCTGTCTTATCTAGGGCGTTTGATAAATCAAGTTCAAGTACTTCTGTTGATTCTTGACCATCATATTTTACATAAAGATATGTTGTGTCGCCTGTAACAGCATTTGCATCAATTTGTGCTACATAATTTCTTTCTCCATCTCTTGCTGTTACAAAGTCCAAATCTTGTTCTGGTGTACTTGCACTGTTAGATACAGCAGAAGCAAAATTTGTTTGCATTAATTCTTGAATATATACTATATATTCTGTATTACCTTGCTCATCAGTATTACTGATTATTTGAACATTTTCATTTGTAACGGCTAAAACTATCATAGGTACTAGCATAATCATTATGAATAAAACAATAGCACCCGTAAGTTTTGCTTTAAAACTCTTCATAAATACTCCCCCTAAATAATATTTTTTACAAATTTACGCCCACATTATATCACACTTTTTTTGAAAAGTATACCTTTTTTTGAATTTTTTTCTATTTCCGTAAGGTTTTAGCATTTTTTTATGTCGAATTTTGTTGAAATTTATAAAATTTATGTTAACATATTTTTTGTAATTTTTTCCGTTTGATAGGAATTTTTATGATATTTTTTAGACTAAAAATAATTTTCAATATGTATTCTACATAATAGAATCTCATTTTATGAAAAATTTTCCTCGCAAAAAAAATCACCATGCTATTTCTATTCAATTCATAACATCGTGATTTTATTCTAAATTTATTTTATTTATTTAATAAACCTTTCTCTATTTTATATAAATGCTATATCTCACTTACACTTTTAGTTAAAGTTTTTTAACAATTTTATTCTCAGTTGACTTTTCATTAAACTTTTTCAAACAATTTCATAATCCAATAATTCTACTTGATTGCTTATGAAACTCTCATCTTTTATTATCCCTTTCCCTAAATCCGTAGATAAATATTTTTTATTATCATCTGCAAAAACCGTAACAATATTTCCTTCCTCATTTTCTTCTAACCTTTCTTGTGCCAATACAGCTCCTATCAAATTTGCTCCTGATGAAATCCCAACACCTAATCCCAACTCTTTTGCTAATTTTCTTGCTATATTCATGGCATCCTCGTCATTTATCAATAAAATGTCTTTTTCAATGATCTCTGTATTTCTTTTAAATATATCTGGTACAAAATCATCTCCAATCCCTTCTATCTTATGCTGTCCTAGTATTTTACCTTTTGACAAGATTGGCATCTTTTCTGGCTCTAATGCATATATTTTTATCTGATTATCTGTTTCTTTTAATCGTTTTCCTATTCCGATTAATGTACCTCCTGTTCCTACTCCAGAAACAAATCCACCAATTTTCTTTCCTTCTAATTGCTCTAAAATCTCTTTTCCCGTTGTTTCATAATGTGCTAATATATTATCTTCATTCTCAAATTGATTCGCTAAAAATCCATTTAACTCTTTCGCTAATTCCTTGGCTTCTTCTACACATTTTATGAAGCCCCCTTCTTCTTTAGATATTAGTGTTATATTGGCACCATATAATTTCATTAGTTCAATTCTTTCTTTGCTTGCCCAATCTGGCATAAAAATATATACAGGATGCTTATAGTAGGCTCCTAATGCTGATAACGAAATACCTGTATTTCCACTTGTTGCTTCTATAATTGGCATATTATCTTTTAAGATTCTTTTTTCTTTCGCATTCTTTATAATATAATAAGCTACCCTGTCCTTGATACTTCCTGTTACATTAAACATTTCTAATTTTGCATATATATTGTTTTCTCTTCCTTTGTACCTATATGTAATGTTTATCATGGGTGTATTACCAATAACTGTATGCTTTTTCATGAGCATTTCTCCTCTCCTTTTTGTACACACTTTGTGAACTTCATATCTGATGATAGTATTAGTTACTTTTATGTATTATATTCAGGAAAGTCATTTTAGGATACTTTTTCATTTTTAGTAGGGTTTCATAAGGTATAAAAATAGTTGTACGGCTCATTTTTTATTGAACAGGAAAAATCGGACATTATTTTTCTCTTCGAATAATCCAATCTTTTTCACATTTAATTGGTAAATTCATTAACACCTTTTGTCCTTTTACTCCTGGGCTAACAGCTTGTATTTCTTCTTTGGTATCATAATCCCACAAATTATCAATTGTAAATTTGACAGGTTCTAACTTGTTTGGAACTAAAATTTCCATTTTATCTCCTACTTGAAGTTTATTTTTGATTTCTATAACAGATTTTTCTTCATCATATTGTACTACTTTTCCACCAAATTCATATTTTTCATTATATTGTCTTCCTCCATATTCTTGTATATCTTTATTGTTTCTATCATTAAAATAAAATGTAGTTAATCCTCTTGTTTTTACTTTGTCCAATTCTTTTAAATATTTTGTATAATCATAATGTTTAGGATCTTTTTCATAATCATCAATGGCATTTCGATAGGCACCTATCACACTTGCTAAATAATATTCTGTTTTCAATCTTCCTTCTATTTTTAAGCTATCTACACCCATATCGATAATTTCTGGTATTTCTTTGATTAAGCACAAATCTTTTGAAGAAAAAATACTTGTTCCATATTCACTGGTTTCAATAGGCATTAATTCTCCTGGATTGTTTTTTTCTTCTGCATATAAATTATATGACCATCTACAACTTTGTGCACAATCTCCTAAATTCGCACTTCTACATGACATGAAATCACTTAAGAAACATCTTCCTGAAAACGCAAAACAAATCGCACCATGAATAAAGATTTCAATTTCCATGCCTTCTGGTTTATTTTCCATGATATATTTTAGCTGTTTCTTATTCATTTCTCTTGCCATAATCATTCTCTTGGCGCCATTGTGATACCAAAAGTTTGCTGAATGAAGGCTGACAATATTGGCTTGTGTACTCACATTGATAGCTACACTTGGTGCATATTGCTTTAATACTTCTATAACCCCTCCATCTGCTGCAATGATTCCATCTGGATTTAATACTTCTAATTTTTTTGCCATTTCTATAATTTCTTCATATTTTTCGTCCCAAGCAAAAATATTTAAGGTAACATACACTTTTTTTCCAATACTATGTGCATATTTGATTGTTTTTTCTAAATCATCATCTTTCATATCTGCTCTTGTTCTTAATGATAATGATGATGTTCCACAATATACCGCATCTGCTCCATACAAAAAGGCAATTTTGGCTTTTTCATAAGAACCTGCTGGTGCTAATAATTCTACTTTTTTCACTTTTTTTCCTCTTTTCTTTATTTTCTCATATTTATGCTTGACAAATTTTATCATAAAATTGCCTTTTTTACAACAATTTTCTAAATTCTTCTATTTTATTTAAATATGTGGTATAATACTAGTGAGGTGAATGAAAATGGCTTTTAATCCAAAGAGTAAAGAAGAATTTTTAAATTCTTTAAAAGATATAAAAATTAATCGACCACCAGCAGAAAATTTTATTGAAACATTTATCCCTGTTGGTTTGTCTAATTTATATGAACTTTTTGTAAATTTAAAAAATATTACTCTTAGTACTGCTCAATTTAATTTACTTACAAATAAGGTATCTTCTAATTATTCAAAAGATGTTTCTACTTTATTGCATAATCCAATTACCAGTATTCAAATTGATCAATTATTGGAAATGCTAAAACAGGAATATCTTACAATGATTACATCTAACAATGAAAATCGTCTTTCAGAAGAGGAACAAGCTCATCTAAAACAAATTATCAATAAACAATGTCCAGAAGTATTTTTGGATTTGATTGAAACACCTGTTAGTGCTGAGGAATTTAAAAAGCAAAAAGAGTTTGTAGGAAATGTTATTGCCAATCTTTTAGAGCAATACTATCAACAAACCTCTCCTCATGCTCAGCAAAACTCAAGTTATTTAGGTAGTGCTATCTATTTAATATATCGAGAATTACATCCTGAACTTTCTATTTCTATTGTAGGGCGTGAAAAAGGTAGAAAAAGTTTTAATGACAATGCACATAAAGAATTAAATAGAAGTATCCAAAATGTTCTTCCTAGTGATGTAAAAACAGGAATTACACTTTCTGATATGAAACAACATATTATTTCTAATCCAGAAAATCCAAATAATTTTACAGATAAAACAAATTCTGATTTTTCTGGTATTACCATAGTGCTAAATTATATTGATGATACCATTCATCTTGATGAAAATGATGCTGAAAACACAGAGCTTCTGAAACTGAAAAAACAAAAAGATGATAATTTAAGATTTTTACATAGTGTAAAAAATTACTTAAATGAAAATGATATTTTTATGACACAAGAAGAATATTTTCAAGTATATATAGAATTATTACATCATTTACAAGATACTACTTATCCAGAATGTACACATGAAATAAAAGAAGGTTCATATTCTTCTAGATTAGAATATGCTATTGAAAATTATAAGAAAAATATGGAAGCAAATTCTTTTGCTCCTAATGCAACAGATATTGAAATAGAAGAATTGTACAATCTTACTGATTGCTTAAAAAGAAGATTATATGATAAATTACAAAGTGAAATGTTAAGAGTTACTTTTCCACATGTATTAGCCGATCCCAGACTTACTGACAAATTTAAAATAAACGGAAATTTTGTAAAATTTGTAAAAAAAGAAAATGGATTTTGTGCAATTTACTTTGAATTAATTGATGCCCTTGGTCGAAAAACTGAAGTACAACTTCAATCTAGTATGCGATATAAAGAAACAAAAAATGGACTTTCTACTCATAATGATATGCCGAATAAAAAAGTTAATATTAAACCATTTTTCGAATTAACAAATCATCGAGATGACCCTGAGCTTCTTAATCATTATCTTTCACTATTAGGTAGAACCTCAAAAAGCCAAGAAGAAGATTTAAAAAGAAAATTAAATAAATTGCAAGAAGAACTATCTTCTCCTGCAAGAACACCTGAAGAAAAAAGACAACTAAATATTTCAACCCAAAGATTACAAAAAAAGATTGAAGCAATTGAAACTGCAAGAGATAATATTAAAATCAAAGATGAATATGTCGAAGAACATGATATGATTGATATGGACAATACCAAAAAAGAAGAAAATGCTGAAATCAGAAATGTCAATGGTAAACCAATAAAAGTATATAATACCCAAACATATAAGCGTGTTACAAAAATGTCAATTGAACAATATCTTCTTTGGTTTGCAGGATATTTATCTCCTGCCAGCATGAAAGTTATTAGTTCTGCGCATGCTACTGCTCCTGAAGCACATATTAATAAAAAAGATTTAGTAGAAAGTTTCACAGAAATTTTACGAAAAGGAGATGAAATTACTTATCTTTCAGAATTGCTAATTGATAAATTAAAAGAAATTTTAAATGTGAAAGATAAAAATCAACTTTCTATGGAAGAAATTCTAAGATATGTAGAAGATACTGAAAATGGATTCTATGCACCTGAAGAAAAATTTTGGGATACTCCTAATACCAGCTCTGGAAATAAGAATGGAGAACATGACGGTTCAGAAAGATAAGATTGCTCATTTTTTAAAAGAAGCTGATATTGATTAGAATATCAGCTTCCTTTTTTACGTTCTTAAACAACAAGGTTCTGGAGTACTAGAGCTACAATCTTTGATTACTATGTCTGGTCAGGTTCTTATTTGATTTTACTAACAGCTAATCCATCTCCAACTTCTAAGATTTCTGTTTCAAGATTTGGATTTTCACTCACTTCTTTTATATATTCTCTTAAATTTCTAACGGCTGTCCTTTGTTTATGTTTGTTATAATCACTCATGACATAGCCTTTGTATAAAATATTATCTGCAAAGATAATACCATCTTTGTTAATCATTCTTAATGCTTCTTTTAAGAAAAATGGATATTTTCCTTTGGCAGCATCAATAAATACCACATCATATTGATTTTTTAAAGTTGGCAAAATTTCTACGGCATCTCCTTCATAAATGTTTATTTTATCTTCTACCTCTGCTAATTTGATATTCTTCTTTGCCTCTTCTACTCTATCAGCTTCTCTTTCAATGGTATCAATCACACCATTTTCTGCTAGAAATTGTGTAAAACACATGGCAGAATATCCCACTGCTGTTCCAATTTCTAGGATTCTATTGGGCTTATTTTTACTTAAATATTTTTCAATGACTTCTAATGTTTCATCCATAATGATTGGTATATGTTCCTCTAATGCTTTTTGTTTTATTTTTTCTAATTCTTGCTTATTCATTTTTTTCCTCTTATTTATTTCTATTAGCTCTTTCTCTTTCTTTCGTATCTAAGATTTTCTTTCTTAATCTGATTGATTTTGGTGTTACTTCTACCAATTCATCATCTTGGATAAATTCAATCGCTTTTTCTAAAGACATTTGAATTGGTGGTACTAAACGTAATGCTTCATCTGAACCAGAAGCTCTTGTATTTGTTAAATGTTTTTCTTTACATACATTAATTGCTAAATCTTCTCCTCTTGAGTTTAATCCAACAATCATTCCTTCATATACTTCTACACCAGGTCCGATGAATAAATCACCTTTATCTTGTGCATTGTATAATCCATATGTTACAGATTTTCCTGCTTCAAATGCAACAATCGTTCCTCTAACACGTGCTTGGATATCTCCTTTATATGGTTGGTAAGAATCAAATATATGATTCATGGTTCCTTCACCTTTTGTATCTGTTAAGAATTCTGTTCTATATCCAATTAATCCTCTTGCTGGTATTTTAAATTCTATTTTTGTATGTCCATCTTCAGCAGGTTCCATGTTGACCATTTCTGCTTTTCTTCTTCCTAATTTTTCAATAACATTTCCTACACAATCATCTGGAACATTTACTACTAAATCTTCAATTGGCTCACATTTTACGCCATCAATTTCTTTGAAGATAACCTTTGGACGAGATACTAATAATTCAAATCCTTCTCTTCTCATGGTTTCAATTAATACAGATAAATGTAATTCTCCTCTTCCTGATACCTCAAAAGAATCTGGTGAATCTGTTTCTTTTACTCTTAATGATACATTTCTTTCTAGTTCTTTAAACAATCTATCACGGATATGACGAGAAGTAATAAATTGTCCTTCTTTTCCTGCAAATGGTCCATTATTAACACTAAATGTCATAGATACAGTTGGTTCATCAATATCCACAAATGGTATTTTTTCTGGATGATTAAAATCGCAAATCGTATCTCCAATGTTGATATCTGGTAATCCTGCAAGTTCGATAATGTCTCCTGCTTTTCCCTCTTCTACTTCTACTTTATTTAATCCAACATGTGTATATACCTTTGCAATTCTACCTTGTGTAATTTTATCTTCTTTTCCACAGATAGCTACTGGCATTCCAACTTTTATACTTCCTCTTTCTACTCTTCCTACTGCAATTCTTCCTACATAATCATCATAATCAATGTTAGATACTAACATTTGTGCTGGACCTTCTTCATCACAGTTTGGTGCTTGAATGGTATTGACAATTGTTTCAAATAGACAATGTAAATCACTTGTTTCTTCATTTAAATCCATTTTAGCAATTCCATTTTTAGCTGAAGCATACACAACTGGGAAATCTAATTGTTCATCATTGGCATCTAACTCAATAAATAGTTCGATAACTTGATCGACAACTTTTTCTGGAGTTGCCCCTGGTCTATCTATTTTATTAATAACCACAATTGGTTTTAATCCTAAAGCTAATGATTTTTTTAACACTTCTCTAGTTTGTGGCATTGCACCTTCAAAGGCATCAACTAATAAAAGTACTCCATCAACAGTTTTAAGTACTCTTTCTACCTCTCCACCAAAATCTGCATGTCCTGGTGTATCCACAATATTAATTTTGATATCATGATACATAACAGATGTATTTTTAGAAAGAATAGTAATACCTCTTTCCTTCTCTAAATCGTTAGAATCCATGATTCTTTCGGCTACTTGTTCATTTTCTCTAAATACATGACTTTGTTTTAACATGGCATCTACCAATGTTGTTTTTCCATGGTCTACGTGTGCAATAATCGCAATATTTCTAATGTTTTTGTTGTTCATTTTATTACTCCCTTTCATTTTTGTCGCATTAGGTTCGTTTGTCTGTGCGACATTTGTTTTTGTCGCATTGAGTTCGTTTGTCTGTGCGACATTTTTTCTCAATGTCTCAAATGGATCTGATCCCAATGCGACATTTATTAAGACGTTTTCCAAAGTTTTTCTTGAAAAACGCCTAATTCTCTAAAAATCAGCTTATAAAATTATACACCTATTCGGTGGTTTTGTCAATTCATATTCCAACTGAATTTTTATTTGACAATCATTACCATTTATGTTAAGTTTATAGCAATGCATTAAGCATTTGTAACTTTGGCAA
>CASEIZ010000019.1 GCA_949288185.1 uncultured Eubacteriales bacterium
ATAACTTCTGCTACTTGTGGTTTTTCTTGAGCAGCCTGTGCTAGTATAATTCCACTTTTTGTTGTTTCTTCGCCTTCTTTCATTTTTATTAATACTCTACTTCCTAATGGTTTAATCATTTAAATTACCTCCTTTATTTTTTAGCACTCTATCTTTGCGACTGCTAATAATGTATACCCATTTTTATGAAATGTCAATACTATTTTTTGATTTTTCACACAAAGTTCACACATTTATTGTATTCCTTGATTTTTCAATATATTCCTAAATTCAAAATCTCGTCAACTGTCTATAAAAATGGTCAAACTAAGAGAGTCTTGTGCCCCTTTCTGAACTCAAGGCTCTCTTTTTTGAACTTTAAGGACTGTCCCTAAAGTTCACCTTATTTTTCTACAACCACTTTTTCATCTTTTATTCCGATTTTATTAACTTTATTCTTTTTCAACTTACCATCTAATATTTCTTCAGCCAAACTATCTTCTAATATGCTTTGAATTGTTCTTCTTAAAGGTCTTGCACCAAAGTTTTTATCAATTCCTTTACTTGCAATTAACTTTTTAACAGATGGTTCTAACTCAATTTCTATTTTTTGGTCTTTTAATCTACCTACTACTTCTTTTAGCATAATATCAATAATCTTATCAATTTCTTCATCTGTTAATTTATGGAATACAATAATTTCATCAATACGATTAATAAATTCTGGTCTTAATTCTTTTTTCAAAGCCTCCATAACTTCTTTTTTGGTTTCTTCATATTCTTTTTGTGTGTCTCCCGTATTTTTAGCATTTGAGAAACCTAAAGATTTTTTATCTGTAATTAATCTTGCCCCTATATTAGAAGTCATGATGATGACTGTATTTTTAAAGTTAACCGTTCTTCCTTGGCTATCTGTTAATCTACCATCTTCTAATATTTGAAGTAACATATTCATCACATCTGGATGTGCTTTTTCAATTTCATCAAATAAGATAACAGAATATGGTTTTCTTCTTATTTTCTCTGTTAATTGACCACCTTCATCAAATCCTACATATCCTGGAGGTGAACCAATTAATTTAGATACAGAATGTGGTTCCATATATTCAGACATATCCATTCTGATCATGGCATTTTCATCACCGAATAGGCACTCTGCTAATGCTTTTGATAATTCTGTTTTACCCACACCTGTTGGTCCTAGGAATAAGAATGAACCAATTGGTCTCTTTGGATCTTTTAATCCTACTCTCCCCCTTCTGATTGCTTTGGCAACTGCTTCTACTGCCTCATTCTGACCAATCACTCTTTCATGCAAATTTTCTTCTAGATGTTTTAATCTTTCATTTTCATCCTCTGTAATCTTTTTAGCTGGAATTCCTGTCCAACTAGCAATAACTTCTGCAATATTTTCTTCTGTAATATCTGTTACAGATTTATTATTTTTATTTTTCCATTTATTTTGTTCTTTTTCATATTTTGCTTTTAATTCTTTTTCTTTGTCTCTTAAAGATGCTGCTTTTTCAAACTTTTGAATTTTAACAGCTTCTTCCTTGTCTTTTGTTACATTGGCAAGTTCTTCTTCCAATTCTTTTAAAGAATCTGGTTCTGTATATGTTCTTAATCTTGCTCTTGATGCTGCCTCATCAATTAAATCAATTGCCTTATCTGGTAAATATCTATCATTAATATATCTAACAGATAATTTGACTGCTGCATCAATCGCTTCATCTGTTATTTTGACATTGTGATGGGCTTCATATTTATCTTTAATTCCTTTTAAAATCGTAATGGTATCTTTTTCTGATGGTTCATTAACCGTTACTGGACTAAATCTTCTCTCTAAGGCAGAGTCCTTTTCGATAAATTTTCTATATTCATTTAAAGTTGTAGCACCTACCAATTGAATTTCTCCTCTTGCCAATAATGGTTTTAAGATATTAGCAGCATCAATTGCCCCTTCTGCTGAACCTGCTCCTACAATTGTATGAACTTCATCAATAAATAGGATAACATCTCCTGCTTTTTTGACTTCATTCAATGCTTTTTTGATTCTTTCTTCAAAGTCTCCTCTGTATTTTGCTCCAGCTACCATACTAGAAATATCCACTGTTACCACTCTTTTATTTTTTAGAATTTCTGGAACATCTCCTGACACAATTTTTTGTGCCAATCCTTCTACAACTGCTGTTTTACCAACACCTGGTTCACCAATTAAACATGGATTATTTTTTGTTCTTCTTGATAAAATTTGGATAACCCTTTCAATTTCTTCTTTTCTTCCGATAATTGGATCCAATTTTCCTTCTTTTGCTTTTTCTGTTAAATCTTCACCAAATTGATTTAATGTTGGTGTTTGGTTATAGCTTCCATATTTTCTTCTTCCACTTTTAGAGTCACTTTCTCCTGCTAAGTCTTCGCCTTCATTAATCACTCTGATAATTTCTCCATATAGTTTTGGAATATTGACATTTAATTCAATCAAAATTCTTGCTGCTACACTATCACCTTCTCTTAATAATCCAATTAAAAGATGTTCTGTTCCTATATAGTTATATCCTAATTTTCTTGCTTCAATAAAAGCATTTTCAATAACTCTTTTCGTTCTTGGTGTAAATCCTAATGTCTCTTCAATTGGTTCATCTTTTCCAACCAATTCAATGGTCACATCTATGATATTTTCTGGTGTAATCTCTTGGTTTTCTAAAACTTTAGATGCTACACCACTACCTTCTTTTGCTAATCCGTATAGCAAATGTTCTGTTCCAATATATCTATGTCCTAATTCTAATGCTGCATCATTGGCAATTTCTATTGCCTTTTTGGCTCTACTTGTAAAATTATATGTCATCATTATCACCTTACCTTTCTTTTTTGTCGCATTGAGTTCGTTTGTCTATGCGACATTTGTCTCATTGAGTTCGTTTGTCTATGCGACACTATTGATTAATAACTTGCTTAATCATCTCTGCTCTTTTCATTTCTCTGTCTAGTCTTTCATATTGCTCTCCAAAATATTTTTGTAAGTTACCTGGCTGAATATATAAGTACATTTTTTGTATTTGTAAATCAGATAATTCTTTTAATATACCTAAATCTACTCCTAATTTTACTGTTGACAATAAATTTTGTGCTTCTTCCATCGTAATCTTTTTACAATTTACTAAAATTCCGTAATTTCTATAAATTAAATCTTCAACTTCAATGCCTTCATTTGCCAAAAATCTTCTAGCAGCTCTTTCTTGTTTAATAACCTTCTCTACAACAATTTTAATATTTTGTATGATTTCATTTTCTGTAATTCCTAATGTTTTCTTATTAGAGATTTCATACATATCTCCTACAATATGACCTGCTTCATCATAAACACCCTTGATATTAATACCAAAGTTATTAATGGCTTCTAACACTTTTTCTGTATTTCTTGTTTTTGCCAATGCTGGTAAATGCAATTTTACAGAGGCTTTTAATCCTGTTCCAATATTATTAGGACAAGCTGTTAAATAGCCATATTGTTTACTAACACAATAACCAAATATATCTTCTATCTTTTTATCGATTTCAATCGCTAGATTTAATGTATTTTCTAATTCCAATCCACTACTAAATACTTGTATTTTTAAATGGTCATCTTCTCCTATCATTATACAAATATTTTCTTCATCGTTGACTAAAATAGCCCCTATATTACCTGATTCAAAAGCAAAATGATAATTAATCAATCCTTTTTCCACTAAACTTAATTTTGTAATATCATCCATATCTTCTAGTTTTAAAAATCTTAGTCCATATCCAATTTGATATACATTATCCTTTATTTTATTCTCCAATTCTTGTAATTCTTTTGAACTCAAATGAAAATTATATCCTTGTATATTTCTTGAAAAACGTATTCTCGTATTGATTGCTATATCTGATTCTTTTCCACTTTGTAAATACCAATTCATGTTATCCCTCTTTTCTATTTGTTATTTTCTTCTAATTTTTTGATTTCATCTCTTAACTTTGCTGCATCTTCATATCGTTCTTCTTTTATTGCTTGTTTCAAATCTTCTTTTAATCCTTCTAATTTTTCTTCTGGAGTCTCTTCTTTTTTACGTTGCTCATTGTGTTCTTTTCTTTCCTGTCTTTCTTCTATTTTCTTATCAATACTCTTTCCTAATCTTCCTACATGATGATTACTACTTTGAATTCTTCTAATAATCGGATCTAGTCTATCTTGAAAAATATCATAACAATTTGCACAACCGACTCTTCCAGTGTGTGCTATATCCTCAAAAGTGTATCCACAATGATCACATTTTAGAGTTTTTAATTCATTAAACATTGGCATAAATTCTGTATTTGAAAAATCTTCTATGAAATCTCCGAAAAAACTTGAAAAATTAATTGGCATATCTAATCCAATTTCACCTATTCCTAATTTTTTACTACATTCCTCACATAGATTTAATTCTCTTCTTACTCCATTTATATTTTCTGAATATCTTACGTTTGCTTCTCTTTTTTTACAATTATCACATAACATAATAATTCCTCCTTTATTCTATATTTAATAACATATTCTTAAATATCTTGGCTCTTAACTTATCTTTTACATCTTTTGCTAACAATAATACATTATCACTTGTTGCTACTTTTAAGAGCTTTGCTTCTTCTTTGGTTATTAAGTTATAAGTTAGAAAGTCACTAATTAATATATCCACATCATTGGAAGTCATTTCCTCTCCTATATTTTTAATAATGTGCATAAAATAATCTGACTTTGTATTATTGACTTTTTTTATGGTAATATGACCTCCGCCACCTCTTTTACTTTCTACATAATATCCTTGAGATGGTTTAAATCTTGTTGATATAACATAATTGATTTGTGATGGTACACAATTAAAATGTTCTGCTAATTCATTTCTTTGTATTTCTACTAATTGATTATCATCATCAAACAAATCTTTTATAAATTCTTCTATTACATCTGACATTCGCATTGGTCTCATCTCCTTTTTTGACTTTGACTTTCTTTGACTTACATTATTATTATACGCTCTTTTTATATTTTTTCAACTTTATTTTTATTCAATTTATTCATAATTTTTAGAATTTTTTTTGATTTTTTACAAATTTTATGCCTTTTTATACTCTTTTCTCACTATTTTTCATTTTTTCTTTTATTTTTGTCATTTTCAGTTTTAGTCATATTATCTAATTCTTCTGCCCTTTCTTTTTGATTAGGTAAAGAAATCCATGCAAAATAGGATGAAATAAATTCTCCATATTTGGTGCTATCTTCTCCAACTTCGTATTTTTCTTCTAGATTACCATTAACTCTATGTTCAAAATCTTCATTACTATTTTTATCAATTCCATTTGACTTTTTATTATCCATAAAAAAATGCACTTCCTTTTTTTATTTGTTACTATTTCGTTTTGAATAGTAACTTCTATTTTAGGTATGTGCATTTTTTCCTTTTTTATTCACTTAAATAATTTTTTGTTATTATAAATTTAAAATTTTATAAGATGTTTAATTATCAAAACTACATATTTTTCGCTAATATTTTCTTCTCTAAATAGTTTAGTGCTGTCTCTATTTTATATATTCTTGCTTCATAAGATTCATGTGCAATTTTATTACTTAAAATTTCTTCATCTAATTTCTTTTCTATTTTTTTAAATCTTTTGTCTAGATATTTTATTAAATTTTGAAACTCTGCTGCAATTTCTTTACTTTGTTTGCTAATTGCTTCTTCAATTTTCTTGTCCATTGCTTTTAATAAACGTTTTTCTTGTTCTGATAACTTTTGATCAAATCTTTCTTCTAATACTGATAATTTTTGATCAAACTCTTCTTCTAGATTGTCTACTTTAATTTCTAGATTATTTACTTTTGTTTCTATTTTATCTACTTTAATTGCTAGATTGTCTACTTTTGTTTCTATTTTATCTACTTTTGTTTCTAAAACATCTACTTTCTTTTCTAATGCTTCTACTTTTGTTTTTATTTCTCTTATCTCTTGCAAAATAAGTTCTAAGGTTTCCTGCATATTCCTCACCTCCTCGAATAAAATTATTTTAAATTGAAATTTTAAGATGTAAAAACATGGAATGATTTTTCTAAGAACAAAAAAATTAGAACAAAAAATTTTAATTGAATAAAAATGATGAACTAATTATATTATCGTTTATACAAAAAGTCAACAAAATTTTTCATTTTTTTAAGAAAGGCATCGTTAACGAAATCAGATATTTCGACGCACACATGTGAAGACTGCTTCGCAGTACTTCACAAATATAAGAAGATTACTACTATTTTCAACATAAAGGAGGATTTTATGTTTCTAAAAAATAACTTTATTGTATTAAAATTAAAAAGGAATTTTATATCCCTTCTATTTTTACTATTTACCCTTTCTATTTTAATATTTTCAAATTCCAATTTAACAGCAGTCAAATCAGGGATTAATCTTTGGGCTACTTCTGTTATTCCTTCCTTATTCCCATTTTTTGTTGCCACAGAACTTTTAATGCATACCAATATTGTTTATCATATTGGTAACATTTTAAATCGATTTATGAAACCTCTATTTAATGTTAGAGGTGAAGGTGCCTTTGCTTTTATCATGGGAATTATTAGTGGATATCCCATTGGTGCAAAAATTGCTACCAATTTTAGGAAAGAAAATATTTGTACAAAAGAAGAATGTGAAAGACTTTTAAGTTTTACTAATAATTCTGGCCCCTTATTTATTATTGGCTCTGTTGGTATTTTACTATATCGAAATACCATGATTGGAGTTTTACTATTTATTACTCACTTACTCGCCTCTTTAACAGTTGGCATTCTCTTTCGTTTTTGGAAGAAAACAAAATATCCTAATTCAAATTCTTTTACTTCCAAAACCTATACAAACACGAAAACACAAGCCTCTTTTTCTAATTTAGGTGAAATCTTATCAGAAAGTATTGTAAGTAGTATAAAATCTATCTTAGTTATTGGTGGATTTGTTGTCATCTTTTCTTCAATTATTTCTATCTTAAAATCAAGTGGCATTACACATATGATAGAAATCATCGCAACACCATTTTTTAATTTTATACATGTCTCTCCTTCTTTTATTGAACCACTATTTACAGGATTTTTTGAAATTACAAATGGAATTAGTAGTATTTCCAATATTGCTTGTAAAAAACTTTCTATCAACATATTGATCACCGCATTTTTGCTTGGCTTTGGTGGTATCTCTGTTTTATTACAAGTACTTAGTATCACTTCTAAAAGTGATTTATCTATTAAACCATATATTTTAGGAAAACTATTGCATGGAATCATAGCTGTTTTATATACCTATCTATTTATGAGTATATTTCCCTTCTTTAATTTTGATTTATAACCATTTGTATTTTTGTAATATATTTGGTTTATCCTAATATATTTTATTAGAATGATTTTTTGAGAATTTTATGTAAAAAACATTTTGTTAGTATTTTGTATTTAATGGAGGTATTTTCTATGGAAAAAGATTTTAATTATTATCAACAACCTTTTATGGATTTTAATATGGGAAACCCTAATCTTGATATGAATGAATTATATAAAGATCCTATGTTTAATCCCATCATGCAGTATGAACAAGCTTTTAGCTATTATCGCTATTTATGCATGCAAATGGATTACAAGATAAAATGTAAAGAATATGAAAAACTATGTGCTTCTTCTCCTAATTCTGAAAGGAGAGATAATAAAAATCCTTAACCTTGTTATGATAAAAAGTCTTATATATCCCAAGATAATGAAAAATCAATTTCTTCATATTCAAAAAATAGCAGTATAATCTATTGACTATATTGCTATTTTTTATTGTATATCTAATTTAATATGATTATGCGAAAAAGAAATATGCTAACACAATGATTCCTAATATAATTCTATAATATCCAAATACTTTAAAGTTATGTTTTTTAATATAATTCATTAAGAATTTAATAACAAACATAGATACCACAAAAGATATTACCATTCCAACTAATAGAATAATAATTTCAGCCCCTGTAAATGCCAATCCAAATTTTACTAATTTTAATAAACTAGCACCTAACATTGTTGGAATTGCTAAATAAAATGTAAATTCTGCAGCATTTGGTCTTGATAATCCAATCAATAATCCACCAATAATGGTTGCTCCTGAACGTGAAGTTCCTGGAAAGATAGCTGCTAATAATTGAAATACGCCAATAATTAAAGCATCTTTATAAGTAATTTCAGAATTTTTATCCTTTGTACCTTTTCTATTTTTATTCCAATTTTCGATTACAATAAAGGCAATACCAAATACAATTAAAGCAATGGCTATACAAGTTGGGTTATAAAATAAATCTTCAAAAGTTTCATCAAATAATAATCCAATAATCGCTGCTGGTACACAACCTACTAAAATCTTTCCCCATAGACTCATAATATTTTTGTCAAAATAAGATAAGATTCCTGTTGGTTTCATTGCTTTTTCTTTGTTCTTCGTAATTGGCCAAATTTTCTTAAAATATAATAATACAACTGCTAGTATTGCTCCTAATTGAATAACGACTTGAAACATTGACCAAAATTCTGGTGAAACATTTTCAAATTTTAAAAATTGTTCTACTAATATTAAATGTCCTGTACTACTGATTGGTAACCATTCTGTGATTCCTTCTACAATTCCAAATATTATAGATTTTATGATATCTAAAAACATAACTTTTCTCTCCTTTTTTCTAATGTCAGGGGACACATCTTACCTTTGGGTCATTTCTAATCATGCCAAGATATGTCCCCTCCCCTTATGATTTACTGTTCATCCTTGCTTTAGTTGGTTTCTTGTTTTTCTCTTATTCTTAGGACACATCTTACTTTTGGGACACTTCTCATTATGCCAAGATATGTCCCCTCCCCTTATGATTGACTGTTCATCTTTGCTTTAATTTTTTATTTATATATATTGTTTTATAATGTCTTTCATATATTTTGCTGATGTCATTGGTGCTGATTTTCCGAGGTAAACCTAATGCTTCTATAAAATTTAATTTTTCTTGTTCTGCTATTTTTCTATCAATTCCATAAGGCTTTGAAGCTAAGTCGATTACTAAGGTTTCTTTCTTAAATTCCTTTAATTCTTCTTTAAATATTACCTTAGGGATTGTGTTTATGATTATATCATACTGTTTAAATTTTGTACAATTTTTTTGTAAATTTTCTATTTTTGTCGTTTCATACCCATAAGCTACTGCCCATGCCTTTTCGACTTCATTCGTTATCATACATGTTACTTTTGCAGATAATCCCTGTAACTTATATGCTAACACTTTTCCAATTCGTCCAAATCCCATAATCAAACAATTACTATTTTGTAATATTTTCTTTGTATTTTTTAGCATTATCTCTATTGTGGCTTCTGCAGTTGGGATGGCATTAAATATGGCAAATTCTTCTTTTTCCATAAAATCAATTACTTGATTATGCTTTCTATGTAACTCTTCTTTTAATTCCTGATGCATATTCCCTACAAATATAGTTTTATTTTCTAGATAATAGAATATTTCTCTGATGGCAATATCTTTATTAGAAAATGGCATATTGACATACTGATTATCTTTTGAAAATGAAATTGGTAAGACTATATTATCAGAATTTCTAATCATTTCATCATATTTTTCACATTCTTTAAAATTCTCTAGTTTATCAAAACCATATAGTTTTACTTCATGTTTTTCTCTAGATAATATTTTGGCTAAAAAAAAGTTTCTTAAATCTCCTCCTATGATACAAAAATTCATACTCATAAAATCCTCCTTCTTATACATTATAGTGTAGTCGTAAGATTTTATGAGTATTTTTTATTGTATATGAATTATTTTTGTCTTTCATCTTGTTCTTTTTCTATATTTTCTAACTTCATATTTCCATCATTCTTTTCCTTTGCATTTTTCTTTAATAAATTAATGTCATTATAACTTAAATGTCTTGTGATATCCACCATTTCTTCCAAATGCTCTTTTGCCTTTATTTCTTTTTCTGTCAATTTCATTTCTTTTTCTTCTTGATTGTCTAAATTAAATGGAATAGATATTCTTGCCATAATCGGTATAAATAATGGTTCTTTTTTTACTTTTTCCACTATTTTTTTAGAAGCAATATCAATTGCTGTATTGACATAGTTGATGGCTGTGTCTTTTTCTCCTTTCATTAAGCATATTTTTGCTAATTCATAATAGGCATCTGCCGATAATTCGTCTTCTTCGATTGTTTCCAAAAATCTCTTTTCTGCTTCTTCTAAATCTTTATAAATTAACGCAATTTCTGCTAAAGAATATTTTGCATTATATAATAAAGAATTGATTTCAGCTGCTTTTTCATAACAGATTTTAGCATTTTGAAAATCATTTAACATCGTATACGCAATTCCTAGATTATAGTTTATTTCATAACTTACAGGATTATATTTTAAAGCATCTTGATAAACATTGACTGCTTCTTTATACATTTCTTTAGAAATCAATATATCTCCTAATAATTCTGTTGCTTTATACATATCTGGCTTTTTATTTAATAGATTAAATAACATTTCTGTTGCTTCATCTTTTTTATCCAAGTTGTTTAATAATTCTGCTACTTTATAATAAGATTCATAATCTTTTTTATTAATATCAATCGCTTGTACATATTCATCAATGGATTTTCGCATTCCACCTTCTTTTTCATATACTTCTGCAAGCATTTTATGTCCTTTATAACTATCAGGTATTTTTGAAACTAAATTTAGTAATGCCTCTTTTGCTTTTTTATCATTTCCAGCCGCTAAATATATTCTTGCTCTTGCTATATTCATGATTTCAATTAATGTCATACCTTTCATTTCTAATATAATAACGATTCCTGGTATAATAATCGAAAGCACATATTTTAATATATTTAAAAGCATATTTAATTCTATAAAAAGTGCAAATCCTAAAAAATTAATTGCAATTCCAATCGCTTCTAATATTAAAATGACAATATAACTTGTATCATTGTTTTTTATCATTTTAAAGAACATGTATACAAAAATTGCAAGTGAAACAACTGTAAATATAAATTGTTCTATTATCATGTTACATCTCCTTCTTTTCTCTGTTTATTCTAAATTCTTAATTGCATTTCTTGCCATTTCATCACATCTGTTATTAAATTCATTATCACTATGTCCTTTTACCTTTATGAATTTTACCTTATGTGTTTTTGTCAAAGCATATAATTCTTGCCAAATCTCTTTGTTTTTTACTGGTTCTTTTCCTGATGTTTTCCAATTATTTTTTATCCAATTATATATCCATCCTTGATTAAATGCATTTACAACATAAGCACTGTCACTATATATTTCTACTTCACAAGGAAACTTTAATAGTTTAAGTCCCTCAATAACCGCTATCAATTCCATTATATTATTTGTCGTATTTTTTTGTCCTCCTGATATTTCTTTTGTATTTTCTTTATACATTAAAATAGAACCCCATCCCCCTGGTCCTGGGTTTCCTGAACATGCACCATCTGTATATATGATAACCTTTTCCATAAAAAAACCTTTCTTCATTGTTTTTTATTTTTTTTTATGATAACATTATATCAGTAATTTACAAATTATACAATATTTTTAAGAAAGGAAGTTTGGAAAATGAGTAAAGTTGTCGGAATTATAGCAGAATATAATCCATTTCACAATGGTCATTTATATCATTTGCAAAAATCATTGCAAGATACAGGCTCTTTTTATTCTATTGCTATTATCAGTGGTAACTTTACGCAAAGAGGTTCTACTTCTTTAGTCAATAAATGGGCAAAAGCAGAAATGGCTATCAAAAATGGTATTGATTTAGTGATTGAACTTCCTGTATTATATTCTATTTCTAGCGCTGAAAATTTCGCAGAAGGTGCCATTAAAATTCTAGACTCTTTAAAAGTTGTCGATTATCTTTCTTTTGGTTCTGAATCAGGTGATATTTCTACATTAAATACGATAGTCGATGTTTTATATAAAGAACCAAAAGCATATAAAAATATATTATCTCACGAACTGAGTAAAGGTTTATCCTTTCCTAAGGCTAGAGAGAATGCTTTACTTATGTATTTAAATGATATTAGACGATTTTCAAATGTACTTTCTTCTCCGAATAATATTTTAGGAATTGAATATTTAAAAGCTTTAAAAAAATTGAAAAGTCCTATCACTCCTGTTACAGTGGAACGCTATAATGCAGGATATCATGATACATCCTATAATGGAAATGTTGCAAGTGCCACAGCCATACGAAACATTGTCAAAAATAATGGTTGGGATATTTTAAGAAAAGTTGTTCCAGAAAATACATTCTCTACACTTTTGGAAAATATAAAGGTTGGACATGTTGTTCCTGATTTATCCACCTTTGAAAAACAAATTATCTATAATTTGCGAAAAATGTCCCTTCAAGAAATTGCAGAACTTCCAGATGTTAGTGAAGGCTTGGAAAACGCTATTAAAAATGCAGCAAATTCTTGTAATAGTGTAGTAGAATTTTTGAATATCATTAAGTCTAAAAGATATACCAATACAAGACTTCAAAGAATTTTGTTATATGCCTTATTGGGTATTACAAAAAAAGATATGGCTTTATCAAAAAAAGCAACACCTTATATTAGGGTATTAGGATTTAATAATAAAGGTAAATATTTAATTTCAGAAATCTCTAAGGCAAACCCGAAATTAGAAATTATTACCTCTGTAAAAAAATATATGGATACTAGTAATAATAAAAATTCTAAGTATATGCTAGAAAAAGATATTTGGGCTACCAATGTCTACACGATTGGATATGAATATGATTCTTGGAATAATTTAGATTATACACATAAATTGATAACTTTATAAAAAGGGAAAGTGGGAACGACGAATCGGGAAATCGGGGACGGACTCATTTTTTCCCTTTTTTTGAATCTAAGCAAAATAAAAAATATAGAATATAAAGTCATTACACGATTTTGTATAAGCTAAATTTTCACAGAAATTCTAAAAGAAAAAAATGTGCCGCTTTCATTCAGGCTCAATCCAGTGATATATTCATTTCACATAATATGTCGAATGTGATTGGAGTACGTGTACTCTTTCTTAATCAAAAATAAATGAGGAAGCGCGAATTCTTGCAGCGAGAGGCTCATTTATTTTTGATTTAGAAAGAGTAATGTACGTATTGAGCCGAGACATTTATAAGAAATGAATATATCACTGGATTGCCCATGAACATTCCTCATTTTTTTCTTTAAGAATTTCTAGTTTCAAATTTAGATACGCAAAATCGTTTCATTTTTTTA
>CASEIZ010000020.1 GCA_949288185.1 uncultured Eubacteriales bacterium
CATTAGCTACTTTATTAGTATTGAGAAGTATTGAGTATAAGAAAAGTAGAGAAAATAGTAGTTTTATACTAACTGTTATTACAGCAGTATTTTTATATGTTGTAGTTATTTATAATGTTTTTATAGCATAATAAATTACAATATATCGCTAGGGATGGAGGAATAATTAAATGAACTTTAAAGAGTATGGAAATAAGAATAAAGATACAATAATGTTATTACATGGTGGTGGTCTTTCTTGGTGGAATTATAGAGAGGAAGCTGAAAGATTACAAGAAAGTTATCATATTATTATTCCAATATTAGATGGACATTCAGATAGTGATAGAAGATTTACAAGTATAGAAGATAATGCACAAGAAATTATAGATTATATAGAAAATGATTATGATGGACATATTAGTTTAATAGGAGGATTATCTTTAGGAGGACAAATACTTTTAGAAATTTTATCAAGAAAAAATGACATTTGTGATTATGCCATTGTTGAAAGTGCATTAGCAGTTCCGATGAAAACAACATATAAAATGATTAGACCAACTTTTTCTATGAGTTATGGACTAATATCAAAAAAATGGTTCTCTAAAATGCAGTTTAATTCTTTAAGAATAAGAAAGGATTTATTTGATGATTATTATAGAGATACTTGCAAAATTGAAAAGGAAGATATGATTTCATTTATGGAAGCAAATTCAAAATATTCACTAAAAGATTCATTGCAAGAAACGAAGGCAAAAGTTTTAGTAATTGTAGGAGATAAAGAAAGACCAATAATAAAAAAATCAGCAAATTTAATTCATCAAAAAATAAAAGGAAGTAAAATTGAGATATTACCTAATTATTATCATGGAGATTTTAGCATAAATCATCCACAACAATATATTGTAGCAATTAACGAACTTATTGTTAATAAAAACAGAAACTCGAAGAACAAATCAGTTAGTAATACTGAAACAAAATTTGAAGATAAACAAACACGATTGAAAAATAGAACAAATACAAATTTTTTAGATGAAAGATAAATTACAAGTTGTTATTCTAGATCAAAATATATGTGTTAGAGGTATCAAAAGATATCTCTTTTTTGTGATTTAAAAAACAAATTTCCAAAATCTGTCCGATTTTTAAACTTTATAAGAGATCTTAATAGTAGAGGAATAAATTTAAAGATTTTTCATAAGATTAAACAGAACCAAAAAGGAGTAAAGTGAAATTGAAAAACGGACAAAATGAAAATATACAAATTGAATATGGAAAAGAAAGTTTAAAAGAGATAATTACAGGATTGCTAAAAGAACAATACATAAATTATATAACTATGAAGGAAAAATAAATGCTTATTTAAGGCTGACAATTATAAAAGAGCACGTTATAATCCAAGTATGCTTTGAATAGGCTATTTACTCTCGAAAGTTGAAACAATAATTGCCATTTGACGTTGTTGGACTGCAAAAGAAAATCCTTAAATAGTGCAAAAAGCACATCTCCGGTATTTCTTTTTTGTCCGCCTAGTCAAATAACAATTCTTCTTTCAACTTAGAAGGGAGGAAAATTGAATAGGGTAAATAGTTATAGAAATATAAGAGTTGCAAAATATATAAGACTTTCAAGAGAAGATGGAGATGACAGGGAAAGCGAAAGCGTAGAAAATCAAAGAGACATTATTGATAACTACATATTAGGTCATGAAGAATTAATAGAAGTAGGAGAATATGTAGATGATGGCTATACAGGTACAAATTTTAATAGACCAGGATTTCAGAAAATGTTAAAAGACATAGAAGAAGAAAAAATAGATTGTATCATAACAAAAGACTTATCAAGATTTGGAAGAGACCATATAGATACAGGATATTATTTGGAAAGATTTTTACCTGCAAATAATATAAGGTACATAGCTATTGGAGATAATGTAGACACAATAAAGCCAGACGGATTGCAATTTTTAACATTTAAACTAAGTTTTAATGACTATTATGCACAAGATATATCAAATAAAATAAAAAGTGTAAAACAAAGAAAAATAGAAAAAGGAGAATATCAAGCAGGAATTCCTCCTTATGGATATAAAAAAGATACAGAGATAAAAAATCATTTAGTGCCAGATGAATATAGTTCACAGATTGTAAAGGAAATTTTTGACATGTATATAAATAAAGGAATGTCAACAATAAAAATTGCAGATGAACTAAATAGAAGAGAAATAGAGCCACCAGCAATATATTTAAAAATACCTACATATATGAAAAGAAAAAGTGTAAATCCAAATGGAAAATATGTATGGCTAAGGGCACAGATAGGAAAAATTTTAAGAAATGAAGTTTATCTTCGGAAGTGTGGTAGGAAGAAAATTTCAGAAAGTAAGTCATAAAATAGCAAAAGTAAGATGCACAAAAAAGGAAGAACATATTGTCTTAGAAAATATGCATGAACCAATTATAGATGTTGAAACTTGGAATAGGGCACAAAATAAATTAAATGGATGTTCAAGAACAAGAGATAGGAAATATGATCATCAACTTAAAGGATTAGTTTATTGTGGAGAATGTGGAAATAAAGCAACTTTAAGATGTCGAGAAGAAAAAAGAAAAAATGGAACAGTTTGGAGAGCAACCTATTTTATTTGTTCTAAAAGAAATAATTATAGTGGATTATGTGATTGTAAACAAATTTCAGCAAATTTAATAGAAGAACTGGTAAATGAAAAAATAAAGGAAGAAATACAAAAAATAAATTTTTCAGAAAAAGAAATAAAAAATATATATGAACAAGCGGAAAAAGAGGCTAAAAGCAAAAGTAATTTGTTACAAACAAAACTGCAAGAATTACAAGATACTTTAAAAAATATAGAAAATACAATTGAAGAAATATATCAAGACAAAATAAATAAAATTATACAAATAGAAGATTTTAAAATTATTTATGAAAAAAAGCAAAAAGAGCGAAATAAAATTTTAAAAGAAATAAAAGGGATAGAAAAAGAACTGGAAGAAACGAATCAAAAATCTCTGA
Organism: uncultured Eubacteriales bacterium; assembly: GCA_949288185.1. Taxonomy (GTDB): domain Bacteria; phylum Bacillota; class Clostridia; order TANB77; family CAG-508; genus CAG-269. The sequence continues at coordinate 3,013 of CASEIZ010000020.1, forward strand.
AAATAAATTTTAAAGAAATAAAACAAATTGCAAACGAGTTCTTAAAAATGGAAAAGCCAAATAAAATGATATTAGAAAAACTAATTGAACGAATAGAATTTGACAAAGAAAAAAACATAAAAATCAAATTTAAATTTCAAAATTATCCTAACGTTAGGATAAAGTAAAATATTAAAAAGCGATTAAGCAATCGCTAAAACGGACTAACAAATTCTAAATAACAAGTTATTAAGAATTTGTAACGTTCGCATAATTCAGTTCTACGTCAGCTAAAGCTTCCAAGAACTGAAATAAAATTAGACATTAAGAAATTAGGAAATCATACAGTCAATCATAAAAGCATGCCAAGTCTAACAGAAGAAGAAATCAAAAAAGAAGTAATGGATTTGCACCAAAGTGTATATGAAAAATTTGGATATGAAATGAAATATATAAGACCACCAAAAGGAGAATTTAGTGAAAAAACAATGCAAGTGACAAATTCATTAGGATATAAAACCGTTATGTGGTCATTTGCTTATGAGGATTGGAATGAAGAAAAACAACCAGATGAAGAAAAGGCGAAAGAAAAAATATTAAAAAATCTTCATAATGGAGAAATCATGTTATTACATGGGAATTCAAAAACCAATACGAATATTTTAGACAGTATCATAAAAGAAGCAAAGAATATGGGATATGAATTTAAGTCGCTTGATGAATTTGAAAGATAAAAAGGGATTTTGGGGACGGACTCATTTTTCCCTTTTTAACAAAAATTCATGAAATCAAAAAGGTTTTTACTTAATAATGAAAATTACTTAAAAAATGGAAAAATGAGTCCGTCCCCAAAATCCCTTTTCTTAAGAAAGGATGGATAATCAACATGAAAAAAAACAGAATGCGTAAATTAAATAAGATATTGGAAATACCAGAAGAAGTATATTCAGATGTTCCTAAAATTTCCCTGATAGGATTTGATGAAATGATTATAGAAAATTATAAAGGAATTTTAGAATATGAAGAATTTTTTATAAGAATTAGTACCTATAAAGGTCTTATTAGCATTAATGGGTATAATTTAAATTTAGAAACGATGACAAATGATGATATACGTGTAACAGGAAAAATTGAAAGTTTTGATTTTGAAAGAATAACAGATTAGACATTAAAAAAGAAAAATGAGGAGATATACATGGTTATAAAAAAAATTATCAATTACATATATGGGTATTTAAGAATTGTCGTAGAAGGATATTATATTGAAAGATTTATCAATATTTGCAGAAATAAAAACTATATGATGTGGAATATAAAGAAAGTAAATGATATAAACATAGCATTAAATATAGAAATTAAACATTTCAAAGAAATCTGCAAAATTGCAAAAAAAACACAATGTAAAATATCCATTAAAGCCAAAAGAGGATTACCATTTCTTCTTAATAAATATAAGAAGAGAAAATTATTTGCCTTATTTTTAATTTTCGTTCTTGCCATTATTTTTTTTAGCTCACATTTTGTATGGAATATAGAAATCGTAGAAGAAAATGGGTTAGTCATTGAAAACATTATGGAAGATATTCAAGAAGCAGGACTAAAAATTGGAACATTAAAAAATGATGTAGATACAAAAGAAATTATTAATAAAGTAAGATTAGAAAGAGATGATATTGCATGGATAGGAATTGAATTAAAAGGAACCAATGCAATTGTTAGATTAGTAAAAGCTGATGAAAAACCAGAAATTGTTGACGAAGATGAATATTGTAATATTGTTTCAAATAAAAATGGTGTGATTACCAAAATTAATGCACAAGATGGAACGGCAAATGTGAAAGTAGGAGATACGGTTAGTGTAGGAGATGTATTGATTAATGGGTGGATGGAAGGAAAATATACAGGGATTCGATATGTTCATGCAAAAGGAGAAATAGAAGCAAGAGTGTGGTATACCATGAGTAAGACAATTCCATATACCACTACGGAAAAGCAGTATACAGGAGATATTGAAACGAATTATGCAATAAAAATGAATAATTTTAAAATAAATTTTCCGAAAGGGGTTTCAAAATTTGAATTTTATGATACAATAGAAACTGAAAATAAAATAAAGTTGTTTTCTAACTTCTATTTGCCTATTTCCGTAGTAAAAACGACGTATCAACAATATGAAGAAATAGAAAAAACATATTCTGTTGAAGAAGCAAAAAAAATAGGAATACAAGAAATAGAAGAAGAATTAGAAAGTCAAATAGAAAACAAAGAAAATATTGTAAATAAAAATATAAATACTTATGAAAATGAAAATAGTATTGATATTTATGTTACATATGAAGTGCTAGAGACAATAGGGACAAATGAAAAAATTGTGTTTTGAAGGGATGATATAGATGGAAGAAAAGAGTTTGAGAATCACAGGAACAGATAAGACATTTTTTAATAAAATCACAAAAACATTAACAAAAATGTTAATACCAACCAAAATTGGAATTAATGGAATGCTAATTTCAATAAAAAGAAATAACCTATTAAAAGCATTTGAGGCATATCAAGATAGTGGCGAAAATTATAATCAAAAAGAAGCTGAGGAAAAATATGATTCTGCATATGAAAGTTATTTAGAAGCATTAGATAAATATGTTATGGATTCTATATATAAGAAAGTGAAAAATGATACTGCATCAGATTTTGAAAAAGAAGCATTATCTAAATATTATGAAGTAACTAGTTTAAAAGAAAATGAATATGTAGAATATAAAAATAGAAAACAAAAATATTTGTTAGAGTTAGATAATGATGGTATTCAACTATCTGGAAAAGAAAAATTAATTGAGAGATATAATCAATTTTATGTTTCAAAAATGGATACATTGTATAAAGGTATTTTAAAGAACTATTCAATAAAACTAGCAGATACGATGAATACTTATGAAACTTCAAAAGAATGGATATATACAAAAATATTCTATACATTAGAAGACTATATACAAAATATTTTAGCATTAAAAATAAGAATTGGAAATGATACAGTCGCAAAAGATGTGATAAAAGAATATGAAAATTATGAAAACTATACAGTAGGAAAATTAGATACAAAAGATAATATAGAGAAAAATGTCGTATTATTAAGTATTAGTAGAAAATTATTTACACATAGTTTACCATTAATTGTTGCAATACAATGTTACGAAAAAGTCTTAAAAGATGCAAGAGTTCTAGTTCAAGATACAAAGATTGCTACAAAAAGAGAAAGAGCATATAGTATGCTAATCAATTTATTTGAAGATTACAATGTAAAATTATTATCTACAAAAGTATATTGGGAAAATGCAAAAGAGAGAGAGGAATTTAAATCTTTCTGGAACAAATATAAAGAGATATGTAAATTAAAAGAAACAAACTTTATTGAATATGTAAGACAAAAAGAAATTTTATTTATAAAGAATGATATGAAAAAAATAAAAGAAGGCAATACAAAAACAGATTATAGTAAATTAATTACCTATTATAAAAGAAAATTAATTGACTATGGTGCATTGAGAGAGTTGAAAAATGCATGTATATCAGAAGGAAAATATACAAAAAAATTAAAGGAAGTTGCATAAATGGAAACATATGAAATTATATATAAAGATGTTGAAAAAGTAGAAACTTGGGAAGAGATTGTAAAAAAGGTTTTTAATACATGTTTTGAAGAAGAAGGATTGCAAGATTCAAAATTATATATTACTGTAACTTTTACAAATCCTGAAAATATACAAAGTATTAATAAAGAATATAGAAATATTGACAAGCCAACAGATGTACTTTCATTTCCTATGTTTCAAAAAGAGGAATTAGACAAAAAAATAAAAGAAAAAGATTTTCAATATCAAGATATATTAGGAGATATTGTTATTTCTATACCAAAAGTAGAAGAACAAGCAAAAGAATATGGACATAGTTTTGAAAGAGAATTGAGTTATATGTTGGTTCATGGATTTTATCATTTGATGGGATATGATCACATGGAAGAGGAAGATAAAAAAGAAATGAGAACAAAAGAAGAAAACATATTAAAAACATTAGATATAGTACGATAAAGGAAAAGAGGAAGGGAGCACAGATGGGAAAGGAAAAAGGTGGAGTCAAAGTTTTAATTGCCATATTAGTTGTTTTAATTATTGTGGCAGGTGTTGTATTAGCATATAAAATTACACAAGATAAAAATAATACGGAAACGATATCTGGTGAAGAAAATAAAGAAACAGTAGTAGAAGAAGAAAAAACAGTGCAAATATTTAGTGGAAATGATAGACCATTTGCAGTTATGATTGACAATCATAGTGATGCTTGGCCACAATCAGGACTAAATCAAGCATATATGGTATACGAAATCATTGTTGAAGGTGGAGAAACCAGATTAATGGCTTTATTTAAAGGTGCAGATTTAGAAAAAATAGGACCAGTTAGAAGTGCTAGACATTATTTTATAGATTATGCAATGGAAAATGATGCGATATATGTACATTTTGGACAAAGTCCACAAGCACAAAGTGATATTAAAAAATACAGTATAGATGATATTAATGGAATAGCAGAAGATGGAACAACCTTCTGGAGAGTAAAAGATAAAGCAGCACCACATAATGCAGTGACAAGTACAGAAAAATTATTAGAATCAGCAAAAAGTAAAAATTATAGAACAACATCAACAGAGGAAAGTGTATTGAATTATGTAGTAGATGAAGTGAATTTAGAAGAAGGGCAAGCAGCAGATACAATTACAATACCACATTCAGATTTACAAACTGTAAGATATGAATATGATGAAGAAAATAAAGTATATGTAAGATATGCAAGAGGAGAAGAACAAACAGATTGGGATACAGATGAACCTGTTACAACCAAAAATATTATTATTACTTTCTGCAATAACTATACTTTATCAGATTCAGAAAATAAGGGTAGACAAGGACTAAAAAATATAGGAACCTTTGATGGATATTATATTACAAATGGAAGAGCAATCCAAATCCAATGTATCAAAAATGCTAGAGATGAAAAAACAATTTATCAAGATATGAATGGAAATGAGATTCAAGTAAATGACGGAAATACTTTTGTAAATATATGTCCAACAAATGCAGACGTAGAAATTGAAGGAACAGAAGAAGTAACAGAAGCAACCAATACAGTAACTGAATAGATAGAAAGGTCGTGTAAATGATGAACGTATATGATACAGCAAATCAATTAGCATCAGAAATGAAACAATCAGAAGAATATGTGAATTATAAAATGGCAAGGGAAGCATTGGGGCTAAATCCTGACTTGAAAAAGAAAATAGGTGAGTTTGAAGTTGCAAGATATGAAGCACAACTAACACAAATGCAAACAGGTAAAGAGGATGAAGAAAAAACAAATAAAATGAAGGAATTATATGCAGATTTAATACAGATAGAGGATGCAAAAAAATATTTTGATGCGGAAATGAAATTTAATATTTTATTGACAGATGTTAATAAAATTATTGGTGAGGCAGTAAGAGATGTTATGTAACAAGTTATATGTAAATATAATATAGGTATAGTTTAGAGTAAAGCTAATGTATGTAAGATAATATAAAATCTTATATGTATTAGCTTTATAATGTATTTATTCTAGGTTTCTAAAATAGAATATATGTATCCTATTTTAAAAAAACTGAATTTTTGGATAATATAATTTGAAATTGAGACTAGAGGAAGGAATGAATAAAATGGAATTTGGAATTATTATTGTTTTTTTAGTTTGTGTAATAGTTGTTTTAAGAATATTATTTGGAAGTAGTAAAAAACAAATCGAAGCAATTGCGAAAGATGAAACACTAGATGAATTGGCAAAAAAATATCCAAGTAATGTAGAGATGTGTAAAGAATATTTAAAAATGTTACATAATGAAACTGTTACAGTAGAAGAAGATAAAAATGCAACTAATTCACTATATATTGCAATATCTAATAAGATTATCATTGCAGATGTGAAAGAAAGTTTTACAAGGATACAAACAATTGCACATGAATGTTTGCATTCTATTCAAGAAAGAAAAATATTATTATTCAATTTTATATACTCAAATGTATATATTATATACTTTTTAGCTATATCTCTTTTGAAATTATTTAATATACTTCCATATGAAATGATGTATTTAACTATCCTAATAGTTGGAGGATTTATTTATTATTTTGTGAGAAGCTACTTGGAAAATGATGCAATGATAAAAGCAAGATTTTTGGCTAAAGAATATATGGAAAATAAAAAAATATCTTCACAAGAAGAAATTAATAAAATTGTACATCATTTTGATAAATTAAATGATATCGGAATCAAAAGTGTTAATTATGCATTGTTATTTAATGTTGTTCTTGAAATTCTTATTTATTGTGTCATATGTATGATAAGATAAATAATAATAAAAATGTTTGAATAAGTAGTATAAAACGATAAAAAAATATTGCAATATTCAGTGTTTACATATATAATATAGACATTGATATATCATGTTGAAAGGATGTTTAGAAAATGAATAAAACAAAAAGAAAAATTTTTGAAACATCAATGAAATTATTTGCTGAAAAAGGATATGATGCTACAAGTATCGAAGAAATTACTGCGACAGTGGGAGTAGCAAAAGGAACTTTGTATTATCATTTTTCAAGTAAAGAAGAAATCTTCAATTTTTTAATAGAGGAAGGGATGAAACTGTTACAAAATAGCATTGATATCAAAACTGCAAAATATGAGAATTACATCGACAAACTGAAAGCGGTAGTATTAATACAAATTAAAATTGTTATGAAATATGAAGATTTGATAACCATTTTATTGAGTCAATTTTGGGGGAATGAAGCAAGAAACCAAAAATGTAAAAAACATGTTTATGATTATATTAATAAAATTGAGGAAATAGTAAAAGAAGGAATAGAGAAAAAACAAATAAAAGCAGGAAATCCAAAAGTGATTGCGTCTGAAATATATGGATTAATCTGTTCAACATTGGTATATAAATTGAGAAATGAAAAAGAAATTGATATTATGAAATTGTACAAGGATTTTGAAAATACAGTTATTGAAGGATTGATTGAAAAATAATGAATAGTTGAAAAATAGTAACAAATTTTCAACAAAAGAAAGGGGTTAAAACATGAGAGAGCCAATACATGATTTTATGAAATTTACAGATTTGAGAGACATGTTAGAAAAATCTGGTGAACTTTATGGGGACAGACCAGCTTATGTTTTTAAAACTGAAGAAGAAGGAAAATTTAGAGAAATTACACATAAAGAGTTTAGAGATGATGTAAAAGCATTGGGAACAAAATTTGTAAATATGGGGCTAAAAGATAAAAGAATTGCTGTTATATCAGAAAACAGATATGAATGGGGAATTGTCTATTTGGCAACTGTTAATGGAACAGGTGTTATTGTTCCATTAGATAAGTCTTTACCAGAAAATGAAATAGAAAGTCTAATGATTCGTTCAGAAGTAGAGGCTATTGTATATTCTGAAAAATATAATGATATTATGAATAAAATAAAAAAAGAAAATAATACAAAGGTAAAATACTTTATTTCAATGGACTTAGAAAAAGAAGAAAATGGTATATATTCTGAACATGAATTGATAAAACAAGGTAAAGAATTGCTAGAAGCAGGAAATAAGGAATTCTTGGATGCAAAAATCGATGCAGAAAACATGGCTATCATGCTATTTACATCAGGAACAACTGCTATGTCAAAAGCAGTTATGTTATCACATAAAAATATATGTGCAAATTTAATGGATATTACAGCTGTTTTAAGAATTTATGATACAGATAGGTTTTTATCATTTTTACCATTGCATCATACATTTGAATGCACAACTGGATTTTTATATCCATTATCAAGAGGTTCTTCAATTGCATTTTGCGAAGGTATTAGGCATATAGCAGACAATTTAAAAGAATATAAAGCAAGTGTCATGGTATCAGTTCCAATTTTGTTTGAAGGAATGTATAAAAAAGTAATGAAAACAATTGAGAAAAAAGGCAAATTAAAAACAGTACAAAAAGGAATAAAAATTAGTCAATTTTTATTAAAATTTGGAATAGATATCAGAAAAAAATTATTTAAAGAAATTCATGACACATTAGGTGGAAATATAAGAATATTCGTAGCAGGAGGAGCTGCTCTAGATCCAGAAACAGAAAAAGGATTTAATCAACTAGGATTTACATTATACCAAGGATATGGTTTAACAGAAAGTTCACCAGTTATTTCTGTGGAAGATGATAAATATCAAAGATTAGGTTCTATTGGAAAGGCTTTTCCAAGCTTAGATGTAAAAATTGAAGATCCTAATGAAGAAGGAATCGGGGAATTGTTGGTTAAAGGTCCATCTGTTATGCTTGGATATTATAACAATGAAGAAGCAACAAAAGAAACTTTAACAGAAGATGGTTGGTTACATACAGGAGATTTAGCAAAAATAGACAAAGATGATTTTATCTTTATTTCAGGAAGAAAGAAATTTGTGATTGTTTTGAAAAACGGAAAAAATATATATCCAGAAGAAATAGAAGCATTGATAAACAAAATAGAAGGAATAAAAGAATCTTTTGTTTATGGAAAACCAGAAGATGATGGTGATTATAAAATATGCGCAAAAATTGTGTATGATGAAGATTTAGTTGAAGAAATTTTTGGAACAAAAGATTCAGAAGAGTTAAAAGAAAAGATTTGGCAAGAAGTTAAGAAAATGAATAAAACAATGCCAGCATATAAATATGTAAGAGAAATTATTGTAACGAATAAAGATTTAATTAAAACTACGACACAAAAAGTAAAAAGATTTGAAGAAATAAAGACAGTATTATAAAATTTAATTTTGTATACGAAAAAATCCATATTGAGCCAAGATAAAAGAAGATTTTTTCTATACAATAAAAGTGTGTGTTAACAAAATCAAAGATTTTATGCAATCATTGGAGAATAAAATGGTCATCAAAGCAGAATGAAAATTCTGCTTTATGTATTTTTATTGAATAAGAAAGAGCGCTTTTTTCGATTTAACCAAAAACAATGCTACATAGAAAAATTGCTACGGAGAAAAGAAAAATGGCAAAAAATACGATAAAATAGGAAATGTTACAAAAATGTAACATTTCTGTAACAAAAACTTAAAAAAAAAATCTTCCGTTGGTATTGTAGTTTTTTGTAGGTTAATGTATAATTATAATTGAATAAAATCATATGCTTAAGATAAAAGGAGGTAATTTACATGTCTAGATCTGGCATAGTAAATGTGAGAATGGTTATTACTGAGGAGAAAATATTATCAAATATAGATAAAGTACATAAACTTATTAATCCAAACAGTAAAAAACAAATTGTACAATTAGAGGATGATTCTTATTTTAAAGATTTAATAGAATCAATCAAAACATATTTAATTGAATATCCAAAAAAGAAGAACTTTCCAGCAAGTGTTTATAAAGCAGCTTATGGATTGGTTGAATATGCTACAAATCAATTTGAAGAAAATACAAAAAAGATTGAAGAATTAATTAGACAAAGAGAAGAAAATATAGCTCTATCAGGAAGATTAAAAGAATTAATTGATGTTGTAGATAACAAAGAAAAAAATTGGAAAGACAAAGTAAAAGAAGCAGAAGAAGAATTTTCAGAAGATATTATCGATACATTGAACATAGTTGGAAAATGTAAAGGAAAGAAATCTCAAAATTATCAAGATGCTATGAAATTATTAAATGCTAGAGTAACAAATCTTGAATCTAATTTGCATATAGAAATTGATATGGAAAGAATAGAGGACAGATCAAAAGCATTAAGCTATATTGGAATTGAAGTAGCAGATGCATTGAAAGGTATCCCAACACCAACAGAAGAAGTAGCACCAGTAGAAGAACAAGTTGAAGTAGAGCAAAAGGAACAAATAAATGTAGAACAACAACAATATGAACAAGAGGTAACTTTCGAAAAGAAACCAAGTCTATGGCAAAGATTTAAAAATACGAAACTTGTTAGAGCAATTAGATATATTACAAAAATCAGAATTGTTATACAATATCCAGCATTACCAGAAGGTAAAGGTTCAGAGAATTAATAAAGAAATTCATAAAAGGAGTTAGAGTGAAAACTAACTCCTTTAATAAGTATAAAAGAGAAGTAAATTATAAGGAAAATAGTAACTTAAGTGAATAATTAGCAAGAAATTATAGGAATTTAAAAAAATGTCTTGACAACTAAATGAAAATAGTTTATACTGTAACTTGCGTTAAGGAAAACGCTCCCTTAGCTCAGTTGGTCAGAGCAACCGGCTCATAACCGGTGGGTCCAAGGTTCGAATCCTTGAGGGAGCACCATTATACATATGGGTAGGTGGCCGAGTGGCTAAAGGCGGCAGACTGTGGTCTTTGGTTAAACAAAACCTAAACTTGCAGCTCATATAAGTGATTATATGATGAACACCGGGCTAATTCGGGGAACTCTTAACAGTTAGGCTGATGACAATCCCGAGCTAGGAAAGAAATTTCCGAGTGTAGAGACTTTATACCTGGTATCTTGAAAAAGATAAAGAGAAAGTCCAGACTACAAACATAATATATTTGTTATGGTAGTGAAAACTATAGTAGTAAGAAATCTGTTCTCATTTGAGTACGAAGGTTCGAATCCTTCCCTGCCCACCAAAAAGTTGAAATTTTAACCAATTTCAGCTTTTTTTATTTTTATTCAAAATTATTTGTAAGTATTGATATTGCTGTATTCTAGCTATTTTCGTTATTCAAACTATATTCAAAATTATTTGCCATTTTTAATTGTTTTTTTGTTTCTGCACGGAAATTGCACGGACGAATTGCACGGAAAGATATCCTTTGTAATCTAACAGTACCAGTCGATACAAGACATTATTTAGTATGATTTTTGCACGGAAAAGATAGAACTGTAAAAATACAGTCCTATCTATTTTTAAAGTTAATCTTATTTATAAATGAATTTACTAATCTTTTTAATCTATCTTTTGAAAAATCAAATAATATGCTAACATATTCAAAAGTTTTATTAATATAATCTTTGAGTCGTGCATTTTCTTGTTTCAGCTTTTCATTTTCTTGCTTTAAATTGTAGTTTTCTAATTGTATCTGTTCTGTTTTATATATGGTTTCATCTACAATATTTTTTATATTGCTATATCTTTTAGCAAGAGTATTGAACTTTTTAATAACACGCTTATAATCATTTCGCATAATCTCAATATCATTTGTAACTTTTTCTTGTTCATAGTGTTTAGTTTCTTCAAACATTTCTTGAGTTTCATAATTAGTAATCTTTTTTAGCTTTTCTATTAGTATATGTTCGTTTTCTTCTTTATTGCCACGTTCTAAATTAAAGCCAGATTTTGTCATGTATAAATAAAAATTATCTTGTAATTTTCTATAACTATCTTTACCTATCTTTACCTTTCCAATACTCACTACAAGCAATTTTTCTAATTTCTTTTCCGTTCTCGAGTTGTAAAGGTAGAATTTAAAATATAATTATAGTTCTTCTTTTATTTTTCTAGTATCAATATCAAGTATTTTACATATCGCCATTAATTCAAAATCTTTTACAATTCTTTGCTCTTTTTCTATTAAATAAATATCATTTGGATATAAAGTTACACCTAATAATTCAAGTTTATTAGATAATTTTTCAAGTGATAAATTATGTTTAATTCTGCTATCATGAATAATTTTTCCAGAAATATTACTTTTATTTTTGTATTTATTCATATGGATTCCACCTTTTTATAATTTTTTTCAATATTTTATTGATATTATCATGGAATCCATGTTGATATATTATGAGATCCATAATAGAAGAAAGAAGGTATAATATGAATAAAAAAGTAGAAATAACAGATTTTATAGACAATTCATTACTAGATACAATTTATAGAGAAAGAGAAGATAGCTTATATCAGCATACGGAAATTGATAATAAAAATATAAAAGAAATAACTAAAAATTTGCCTATAACTTATGAAGATTTATTAGTGGCTATTAAGAATTTACCACCTCATTTTAATAATACTAGAGAATTTATTTTAGAAAGATTAGAAGGTTATATGGAAAGGCAAAACTCTTTAATTGCTTATGATAACGAAAAATTTTATAAAAATGGATTTTGTGATGGCATTAAAATAATATTAGAAGCTTTGAAAATTGAAAAATAGAATTTTATTAAAGATATAATAAAAACTTTGTAAGAGTAGTTATATTGATAATTACTCTTATTTATGATACTATAATGGTAATAAAAAATAGTAAGTTGTATGACGTAAAATATTAAGAAAGAATTGAGATTATGGAAAAGTTTTATTATGAGAGACCTACAATAAATAGGAAGAAAGAAGCAATTGAATATGTAAAAGAATATAATGGGACATTAGTTGTTTCAGGTGGATTAAAAGATAATTTAGATAATTATGAAAATTGGTTAATCAGAATTAATGATGAAAGAGAGGGAAAGATACCAAATGTTGTACCAACAGAAAATTTTTATTTAATAAGAAAAAATGATAATAGAATAGTTGGTTCAAGTAATATTAGACTAAAATTAGATGATAATTTAAGAGATATCGGAGGGCATATAGGATATTCTATTAGACCATCTGAAAGAAGAAAAGGATATAATAAAATAAATTTATATTTAGCTCTTAAGGTTTTAAAAGAATATAAAATTGATTATGCATATCTTGATTGCTTAGATACAAATATAGGCTCATATAAAACTATGGAAGCATTGGGAGGTGTGTTAATCGAAAAAAAAGAAAAGGAACATAATGGACAGGTTGACTTGTGGAGGAAATATTATTTTAATGTAAATAAATGTTTAGAAGAAAATAAAGATAAAATGTTACAATTTTTAGCTTAAATAAAACTTATAGATTGGAGAAAAAAATGGATAATATAAAAGAGTATTTTTTGAATTATTTAAATGGGTATAATCAAACTTGGGTTGATAAAGACTTGGAAAAATTGAAGGAATATTATGATACGGATAACAATAGGCTTATATACTATGATAATCATAAAAATAACGATACTTATACTCTGCAAAAACATTTGGCACTGGTTTCCAATTTTCTATTAAATGGTAAAGAAACTGAATCAGGACAAGTTGAAGAATTAATTATAGAAGATTTTAATGTGTTTTCAAAAGACGATGTAGCATGTTTATGTTTTATTGCAAAATACAAAAGTTGTCCAAGACCTTATGTAAGGACTACAATGTATATAGAAAAGATAGAAGATAAATGGAAAGTATTACATGTGCATTGTTCGTTTGAACCAGAAAGATAAATTACAATTTTATATTTAAGACACTTATAATTATTTGTAATTTTATAACAATATATAACATTATTTGGTGGTATTTTATTTGCACGAAATTTGCACGAGTAAAATAAAAAAATGCTTCAAAATCAATGATTAGCGAACTTGTACGAATTTCCTGCCCACCAATGACGTTTCTGTTCGAACTAATAGAACAGAATTGATACAAAATCAATCAGAAAATAAAATCTGGTTGATTTTTTTGTTTTTGCTCAAAAATATTATCTCTTTTCAGCAGGTATGTAATCAGTAAAATTTATTTAATAAAGATACTTAAATACAAATGGAGATAAAATTTATTGCCTTACAGAGACTACGAGTTTTGACAAAGCCCAAGCCATATGTTTCAAAGAAGTTGATGAAAATATAGAACTACACTTATAAATTTTGGAAAATATAAACTTGTAATGTTTGCAATGGCTAAACTTATGGAAATGGAAACGACAGAACAAAATAAAGTTGCATTATATTTGTTTAATAGTATAAAAAAACAATGAAAAAAACGATTGACATTTACAAACAATTGTTTTATAATAGAGCTTAAATAATTAAAAATCAAATATTACGAAATGGAGATGATATTATTGAAAGTTATAGATAAGACAAATAAATCATTTGAAGATATAAAACATATTGATGAAAATGGTGTTGAATTTTGGTATGCTAGAGAACTTATGCCTATTCTACAATATTCAAACTGGCAAAATTTTGAAAAAATAATTGATAAAGCTAAAATTTCTTGTGAAAATAGTGGTATTAGTGTGTTTGAACATTTTATTGACGTCAATAAGTTGTCAAAACGTGCTAATAATGCAGAAGTTGAAATCAAAGATTATGAATTAACTCGTTATGCTTGTTATTTAATAGCACAAAATGGAGATAGCAGAAAAAAAGTAATTGCTCTTGCTCAAACATATTTTGCAGTTCAAACTAGAAAGCAAGAAATTACAGAAAAAGAATACAGTATGCTAACAGAAGATGAAAAAAGATTGTATCAAAGAAATCTTACAAGAAAAGGAAATTATTCTCTTAATCAAACAGCCAAAAAAGCAGGAGTTAAAAATTTCGATAAATTTCATAATGCAGGTTATAAAGGCTTATATAATGGCGAGACTGCTGATGATATTGCAAAAAGAAAAGGATTAAGATATAGAGAAGATATTTTGGACAATATGGGAAGTGATGAACTTATAGCAAATTTATTTAGAATTTCTCAAACAGAACAAAAATTAAAAAAGATAATATACAAACTGAAAAAGAAACCAATAAAACTCATTATAATATAGGCAAGAATATAAGAGAAGTAATTGCAAAAAATGGTGGTACTATGCCAGAAGAATTACCAACACCTAAAAAGAGTTTAAAACAACTAGAAAAGGAAAATAAGAAGACCTTAAAATGCAAATAATATTTTAATTAAAATTATCTAAAAAAATCGATCAGCATGTTAAATTTTAAAAAAGATATTGTCAATAAAAGTACAATTAATTTGGGAAGAAGAACTGAAAAATATAGAGTGAATATTTAGAAAATATAAAAAATAACCTAAAATAGATAGCAAATGGAAACTAAAATAGTAAAATTATTTTATAAGAATTGAAAATTTATTGAAGGGCTAAAAGTTTAATGATATAATTTTGATGTAATTTGTTATTATAATTTTGAAATTAATAAAAAAGGACACAATAAATGTGCCTTAATAAGAATATAAAACATCTTCAATAATATCAGCAATTTCAGAAACGGAATGATCTGCTTGAATTAAGAAATTTGGATGTCCTTTAAATTCTCCATTGTAAATAGAAATCGTTATTTGACCAGTAACATTTCCAACTACTCTACTATCTTTGTCATGTAACTTTACAACATTCATGGATTTACCCCCTTTTCTTTGGTTAACAAAACTAATTATAACAAAGGGAAAAGTAGAAAGGTGTCGAAACATGTCATAAAATTAAAAAAATATAAAAAATGTGATAAAATGTGTTAGAATAAAAAATAAGGAATATCCTAAAACAAAAATTGGGAGAAAAGTGCCAATGAAAAAATTGATTGTAATCATTATTATATTACTAGTAATATTTGTAGGAATGTATATATATAGACAAAATAGAATTGTAAGTAATCAATCAGCAGAAGTATCGGTTGATGAAATTAATCAAATTGAAACGTATTTACAAAAAATATATATGTGGAGAGAAATTACAGGAGATGCATTACCAATATTTGATAATATTAATAATGCACCAGATGTTTGGCTATGGGAAGTTGTTAAGAAAAATTTGGAAGAATATGAATTATCTTATGAGCAATTACAGGATAGGACAAAAGAGATCTTCGGAGAAGACCTGCAAAAAGAATTTCCAAAAGAAGGCTATGAATACATGGAATATAATGAAGAAACAGATACTTATTATGCGATTGGAAGCGGATTGGATAATCAAGAAGACGTATTTTTATTAGATAAAATACAAAAGCAAGATAATGGATATACGGTTCAAATTGTAGAATATTTAGAAGACTATTCAGAAGGATATGAAACAACTGATGCAGAATATAATATTCAAATAAAAAACTTAAATGATGAAACAATAGGAGAAGTAAAAAGTACAGAATCAGAAACAAATATACAACAATTTGTAAAAGATAATATAGATAAATTTACCAAAAAAGAAGTCAATTTGAAAACAGATGAAAATAGAAATATATATGTAACAAGTGTACGAAATATTTAGAAAAGAGATAAAAAAGTCGTTACAAATTTTTTCGGGGGAAAATATAAAATTTTTCACGAATTTGTGAAGATTAAGGAAAAATTAAAATATAGCAATTGAGGGAGTAGAATGGATTTAACAAAATGTGAAATATGTCCACATAAATGTGGTGTTAATCGAACGAAGGGTGAAATTGGTAGATGCAAAAGTACAGAAAAAATAAAAATAGGATTATATTCCATTCATCATTTTGAAGAACCTTGCATAAGTGGAAAACACGGCTCAGGAACTGTGTTTTTTTCAAATTGTAACTTGAATTGTGTATATTGCCAAAATTATGAAATTAGTCAACAAGGTAAAGGAAAAGAAATTTCAATAGAAGAATTGGCAAATATATTTATAGAGCAACAAAATCGACAAGCAGAAAATATAAATTTGGTAACACCAACTAGTTATGCACTCCAAATTATAGAGGCAATCAAAATAGCAAAGAAAAATGGATTAAACATTCCAATTATATATAACACAAATGGATATGAAAATGTAGAGACATTAAAGTTATTAGAAGGATATATTGATGTATATTTACCAGATTTAAAATATTATGACAATGAAATGGGTAAAAAATATTCTAAAGTAGATCATTATTTTGAAATTGCTACAAAGGCAATACAAGAAATGTATAGACAAGTGGAAAGTCCTAAATTTAATCATAAAGGTATGATAGAAAAAGGTGTTATGATAAGACATTTAGTATTACCGAATAATATAGATAATAGTAAGAAAATTTTGAAATGGTTGAAAGAAAATATGGATGAAGCTGTATATATTGATATTATGGCACAATATTTTCCTACATATAAAGCAAAAGAAATGAAAGATTTAAATAGAAAACTGACAAAAGAAGAATATCAAGAAATTGAAAACTATGTGTATGATTTAGATATTCAAAATGGATATATGCAAGAATTGGGAGAACATGAAGAAGAGTATGTTCCTAAATGGGATATATAGAAAAGAGGAAATCATGAAGGTACAAGAATATATACAAAATCTTTTAGCAGGAAAATCACAAGTAAAAAATGAAAATCAATCTGTTAAAAAGATGAAAATAGTAATGGAAAAACTAGGCAATCCACAAAATAAATTAAAATACATACATGTAACAGGAACCAATGGAAAAGGGAGTGTGATTGAAATGTTAAATAACATTTTGATAAATGCGAACTTAAAAGTTGGAAAATTTATTTCACCACATTTGGTTTCTTATCATGAAAGAATTAGTATTAATGGACAATATATTAAAGATGAAGAGATACAAGAAATTTTTGAAGAAGTACAACCAATCATTGAAAAAGAAAATATAGAACTAAACTTTTTTGAGTTTTTTACAATGATTGCATTTCTATATTTTTCTAAACAAAAAGTAGATATTGTTTTAATGGAAGTGGGCTTTGGAGGACTATATGATAGTACGAATATCATTTATCCAATCATTTCAGTTATTAGCTCGATTGGTTATGATCATATGAAAGTTTTAGGAAATACATTAGAAGACATTGCTAAACAAAAAGCAGGAATTATTAAAGAAAATTCTGAAACAGTATATATGGAGCAAACACCAAACATAGATGATATCATTGAAAACACTTGTAAGGAAAAACAAAATATATTACATATGGTTGGGCAATCAGAAATAAGGAATCAAAGATTTGAAAATGATAAAGAGATATTTGATTATAAACAATATTACAATATAGAAGTAAATTTAAAAGGAAAAAGGCAAATACAAAATGCGGCATTAGTATTAGAATGTTGTGACATATTAAATAAAAAAGGATATTTTCTTTCAGAAGAAGTGATAAAAAATGGATTAAAAACAGTTATCCATAGGGGAAGATTTGAAGTGATTCATCAAAATCCAACAATGATATTTGATGGAGGACATAATGAACAAGCGATAGAGAATCTTAAAGAAACAATAGATTTGTGTTATAAAAATGATAAGAAAATTTATGTGATTTCTGTGTTGAAATCTAAGGACTATCACAAAATTATAGAAGATATTTTAGATAAAGATAATGTATACATTTTTACAGATGGAAATGATAAAAATTTATTTACAGACAAACATCTTATGTATGAATATGCCAAACAACGAAATGATAAAGTAGTGATGTATGAAATGGATTTAAAAGAAGCAATAGAGTTTTGTAAAGAAAAAACAGAATATGTTTCCTTTATAATTGGTTCATTTTATATTTATGATAATGTAAAAAAGTTAAATGCATAGACAAAAAATAGTGTATATGTTATTATGATAATAAGTAAAAATGATAAAGGAGAAAATGTTATGCAAGTTTTTGAAATAAAGAAAAAACTAGAAAACTTAAAAGAGATGCCAGAAGAAGAAGCAAAACAGACACTTCTAGAGGCTATGAGCATGACACAAACATGGTTAAATTTAGAGGATTTAAAACAAATATTACCAGAGGAACAATATGCAGATATAGAGACAAGAGTAAAAGAGATTTATGAGAAACTATTTCCAGAAAAAGAAGGATGGACAAAAGAACAAATAGAAGCGTTAAGAAGTGAAAGTGTAAAAGAAGAGGTATTTTTTGTTGTAAAAGATGAAAAAGGACAATTTGCATTAAGAAGATTTGGTGATTTAGATAAAACAAATTTTGCAGGAATACAGCTAGAAGCAATACCAAGTGGAAATTTAGATGAAGTTGTATTAAAAGCAATGAGACAACATAGAGAATATGATACCTTTTATGAAAATGGACAATTGACTGCTGAAGATATACCAGAAGTGCTAGATGATACGATTACAAGTATATCTGCTACAAAGCATAGAGGGATTACACCAGATAATATAGAAGGGACTACTAGTGGTGTTAGAATAGAGGAATTTAGGAATGCGAGTGGAAGTTTAAGTAGAGAGATGAAAGAACTAGAAAATGAAAAAGATGGTACATCATTAGGAGATGAATAGAAAAATAGAGGAGAAATACAAATGAAACAATCTACCATGGAAGCTTATGCTGAAGTAGATATGATTCTTAATCTTATGGATGAAAAATATGTAAGAGAAATACCTGAAAAATTAAGAACACTATTTAAAAGTAAAAAAGCGAAAGATTATTCAAAAAATATAGTAGACAATAAACCATTGAAAGAGCAAAATCTGAATAAAGAAACTTTATCTATTTTAGCAGTGTTAAACTATAATTATTGGTGCAAAGATGAGAAAAGAAAAAAAGAATTATGGGATAGATATTCTGAAAATGATAGAAAATATCAACAAGAACTACGAGAAAAATATAATCCAGAGGATATATTAAAAAAAAATAATTCTCCCAAGTATGTTGAAAATACTAGTAAAGAAGATACAATAATAGAATATAAGGAATCTATAGTTAAAAAAATAATAAATAAAATAAAAAGTATATTTCATATAAATAATTAATCATTCGATTGAATTTATAAAAAGTTGAAGTAAAAGCTTCAACTTTTTTACTTCAACATAAAAAGAATTAAATATTAAGAGGAGAAATGAAAGACTATATAGAAAAAATTATTGAAATAAAAAATATCCATAAAAGAGCTTGTAAAAAAATATAAATTTTGATATATTGAAAAAAATAAATAAGAGGAGGAATCTAAAATGACACAAGCAGATGAACAATTTATAAAAACTTGCAAAGAAATTATAAAAAATGGATATTCATCAAAAGGAACCAATGTAAGAACAAGATGGGATGATGGAGAAGAAGCCAATTATTTTTCGATTGTAGGTGTACAAAATAAATATGATGTTGGAAAAGAATTTCCAATGATTACTTTAAGAAATAACTCAAAAACAATAAAAAATGCGATAGATGAAATTTTATGGATATGGCAAAAAAAATCTAATAAAATTAGTGAATTACATTCTCATATTTGGGACCAATGGGCAAATGAAGAAGGAACCATTGGAAAAGCATATGGATATCAATTAGGAAAAAAATATGAATTTAAGACAAAAGAAGGAATAAAAGTAATGGATCAAGTAGATTATGTTTTATATCTATTAAAACATGATCAATCAAGTAGAAGAATTATGACAAATCTATTTAATCATGAAGAATTAAAAGATATGGAATTAGAACCATGTGCTTATGGAACACAATGGCTAGTAAAAGAAGGAAAATTACATTTAATTTTAAACCAACGTTCACAAGATATGTTAACAGCAAATGGATGGAATTTAATGCAATATGCAGCTTTACAATATATGTTTGCACAAGTATCTGGATTAGAAGTAGGAACATTAACCCATAACATAGGAGATTGTCATATTTATGATAGACATATACCACTTGTTGAAAAATTATTAGAAGCAGAGCCAATGGATGTAACACCAAAACTAATTATCAAAAATCCAACAAAAGATTTCTATGAATTTAAAGTAGAAGATTTTGAAGTAGAAGGATATGATTATAATAAAGATGTGAAAATTGGAAGAATACCAGTTGCTATTTAATTTACAAAAAAAGAAAGGGATTAGACGAAAGGAAAAGTAAAATGTTAAGTATTATCGTAGCAAAAGCAAAAAATAATGCCATCGGAAAAAATAATCAATTATTATGGCATTTATCAGATGATTTAAAAAGATTTAAAAAATTCACAACAGGACACACCATCATTATGGGAAGAAAAACATTTGAGTCTTTAGGAAGAGTACTTCCTAATAGAAAACATATTGTATTTACACAAAATCCAGATTTTAAGGTGGATGATGAAAATGTAGAAGTAGTACATTCTATGCTACAAATACAAGAATATATAGAAAATGATGAAGAAGCATTTGTCATAGGTGGAGCAGTGATTTATAATTTGCTAATGCCATATGTTAAAAAAATGTATGTAACAGAGATAGATAAAGAATTTGATGGAGATGTGTTCTTTCCTAGAATAGATGAAGAAAAATGGAAAGAAATCAGTAGAGAAAAAGGACCAGAAGATGAAGAAAATAATTTTACATACGAATATGTAACTTATGAAAAAAGATAGAATGTCCTTTTGGGGACGTTTCTTTTTGGGACATTTTTATGTAAAATGATAACTACAAATAGATTGAATTTGAAGTTGAATACACAAACTTAACAATATATAATTTTGAAAATATAGAATATAAAGTGATTTTATGATTTTGTATATGCTGTATTTTTTTTGTAAGTTTCAATTAAAAAATTAATTGAAACACTTTTAAATGTAACTTTACATAAAAATGTCCCAAACAGAAACGTCCCCAAAAGGACATGATAAAAAATTCGCTTTTGGTTACACTAAGTCATGAAAGGATGATTTAGATGTTTAAGCCGAAGGCGATTTATTTTGAAAAAGATATTGTGAATTATACATTAGGAAAAGAATTAATGGAAAAATATAAAAAGGTTCCAAAGATAGAGATAGAAAATCATAATAATATAGAAGAGATGAGAAAAAAATCCAATAAAGAATTTATGAATATGAAAAGAAATTTAATTATTGGTGTTAGAAAAACACATAAATTTGTTCCGAATCATAAAACTTCAGATTTTTTAGTTCCATATACTTCTTCAGGTTGTACAGCTGCTTGTATGTATTGTTATTTAGTATGTAATTATAATAAATGTGCTTATTTACGCCTATTTGTAAATAGAGAAAAGATGCTAGAAAAAATTATTAAAACTAGTGAAACTTCGGAAAAAGAATTAACGTTTGAAATTGGTAGTAACAGTGATTTAATATTAGAAAATACCATTACGAATAATTTAGTTTGGACAATTGAAAATTTTAAAAATGCAAAAAAAGGATTTCTAACATTACCAACGAAATTTTCTATGGTAGATGATATATTGGATTTAGATCATAGAGGAAAAGTCATTATTAGAATGAGTGTGAATCCAAAAGAAATTATTAATCGTGTTGAGTTTGGAACTTCAAGATTAGAAGAAAGGATTGAAGCAATTAATAAGTTAAGTGAAGCAGGATATAAAGTGGGAATATTAATTGCACCTGTGATTATGGTTGAAAATTGGAAAATATTATATAAAGAATTAATTATAGAGTTAGATAATAAACTTTCTAAAAAAGCAAAGAAACAAGTATTTTTTGAAATTATTTTTATGACATATAGTTTTGTTCATACGAAAATTAATGAAGAAGCTTTTCCAAATGCCATTCAAATTTATGATAAAGAAAAAATGCAGGGAAGAGGAAAAGGAAAATATATGTATAAATCAGATTTAAGAGAAGAGGGAAAACAGTTCTTATTAGAAGAAATGCATAAATATTTTAAAGAGAATACAATTGAATATATGGTGTGAACAAATCTTAAAGTTCACTTAAAATTCACATATAAAATGGAAAAAATTTCTTCTACTTTTTATTTTCATATGATATAATGTCATTAGAAAAATAGATAGTCATTTTTGGTAAATATGTTGCTATTACAGATAGAAATCTGAGCAAATAACAAAATCTCTTAAAGAAGGGAGAGGCTATATGTCATATATAGAATTTAAAAATGTTTGTAAAGAATACAAAATGGGAGAAATTATCATAAAAGCATTAGACAACACAAACTTTTCTATTGAAAAAGGAGAATTAGTCGTTGTTGTTGGACCATCAGGAGCAGGAAAAACCACTGCCTTAAATATATTAGGTGGTATGGATAGTGTCACTTCAGGAGATGTCATTGTAGATGGCAAAAATGTGGCAAAATTAAAAAATAAACAATTAATTAAATATAGGAGAGAGGACATTGGTTTTGTATTTCAGTTCTATAATTTAGTACAAAATTTAACAGCCATTGAAAATGTGGAATTAGCAACTCAAATTTGTAAAGATTCCTTAAGTCCAGATGAAGTCATGGAAAAAGTAGGATTAGCAGATAGAAAAAAGAATTTCCCATCTCAATTATCAGGAGGAGAGCAACAAAGGGTGGCCATCGCAAGAGCCATTGCCAAAAATCCTAAATTATTATTATGTGATGAACCAACAGGTGCTTTAGATTATAAAACAGGAAAACAAATTTTGAAATTGTTGCAAGACACAGCAAGAAAAGAAAATATGACGGTTATTATCATAACCCATAATGCAGCCATTGCACCAATGGCAGATAAAATTATTCGATTTAAAAATGGAACAGCAGAAAGCATCGAAAGTAATGAAAATCCAATTCCAGTAGAAAATATAGAATGGTAGTGTCCAATTGGGGACGTTTCTGTTTGGGACATTTTTATGTAACTTAATGTAAGCTTTAAATAATCATGTTAATAAATGTTAAAAGCTTTGAAAAATTAAATATAGAATTTATATTACTAAACATATTAATTTACATAAAAATGTCCCAAACAGAAACGTCCCCAATTGGACAAAATTGAACTTTGGAGGTGATGCGAGTGAAAATAAAAAAAGCATTACTAAAAGATACTTTTAAAGAAATCAAGAAATCCTATAAACGATTTATCTCCATTTTATTGATGGCTTTATTAGGTGTAGGTTTCTTTGCAGGATTAAGAGCATCTTCACCAGACATGGTGGATTCCATTGATACATATTACAAAAATCAGAATGTGTATGATATAGAAGTCATGTCAACACTTGGATTAACAGATAGTGATTTAGAAGCACTAGCCAATATAGAAAATGTTGAAAATGTATATGGTACATATAGTAGCGATGGATTAATTAAAACAAATGAAAAAGAAATTGTTTCAAAAATTTTGTGTGTAGATGATGTCAATACACCTGTTTTGCTAGAAGGGAATATGCCAGAAAATATAGATGAATGTGTAGTTGAAAAAGATTTCTTAGAAGGAACAGGTAAAAAGATAGGAGATTATATTGATATAGAGCCTGAAAAAATAGAAAATACAGGGACAACAGATGGAGAAGAGACGGCATATTTAAAAAATAAAACTCTAAAAATTGTAGGTGTGGTAGGAAGCCCTTTATACATATCCAGAGAAAGAGGAAGTACAAAATTAGGGACAGGTGTGATTGATTATTATATCTATGTCAATAAAGAAAATGTAAATTCAGAAGTGTATACAGAAATCTATATCACTTTAGAAAATCGTGATAAATATCAAACAGGAAGTAATAAATATGAAGATTATGTAGAAGAAACGAAAGACAAAATTGAAGAAATAAAAGAAGAAAGAGAAAATGCAAGATATCAAGAATTAATCGATGAAGCAAATGCAGAGATTGCAAAAGCAGAAGAAGAGTTTAATACAGAAAAACAAAATGGAGAAACACAGCTTCAAGATGCAGAAAATAAAATTAATGAAGGAAAAGCACAAATAGAATCTGGAGAAGCAGAAATCAATCGTAATGAACGTACAGCAAATCAACAGTTTAAAAATGCAGAGGCACAGATAGAATCAGCAAAATTGGAAGTGGCACAAAATGCACTTCGATTAAATAATGAAAAAATTGAGGCAGAAAAAGGGTTTGAAGAAGCAGAAAATCAAAAAGCTGGATTACAAAGTACGTTAGAAAACATCAATAATGCTATTAAGATTACAGATAATTCAATAGCTGAAAAACAAGCACAATTAGAAAATGCAGAAACAGAAGAAGAAATTACTGCTATCAATCAAGAAATTGCAAAATTACAAGCAACAAGACAAGTGTATGAAAACAATAAACAATCAGTAGAAGCAGGGATTACACAAATTGATAATGAGATTGCCAATGGAAGACAGGAGTTACAAAATGCAGAAGCACAAATTGATAGTGCAAGAAATCAAATTCAAAATCAAGAAGCTACATTGCAGCAAACAAAAAATAGGAGCTATGCACAAATTGCAAATGCTAGAAAAGAATTAGAAGCTTCAAAACAAGAAATTGAAAATGCAGAAGCAGAGCTAGAAACAAGTAGAACAGAATTTAATACAAAGATACAAGAAGCAGAAGGAAAGTTAATTGATGCGAGAGAAAAGGTTTCAGAAATAGAAAAAGCCAAGTGGTATATACTAGATAGACAGCAAAACGCAGGATATAGTAGTTATATCCAAGATACGCAGAGTATAGAAAATTTAAGTGTGGTATTCCCGATTGTATTTTTTGCAATTGCAGCTTTAGTTTCATTAACTTCTATGACAAGAATGGTAGAAGAAGAAAGACAAGAAATTGGAACATTGAAAGCATTAGGATATAATAAATTTCATATTATGCTAAAATATTTGATTTATTCTAGTTTGGCTTGTATCATTGGTGGGGTTATTGGAATGAATATTGGATTCCAACTACTACCTAGAATTATATGGGATATGTATGAAATGATGTATACCTTACCAGAATTTATCGTATCATTTAATCATCAATATTCTTCAATTGGACTAGGATTAATTTATGTTTGTATTGTAGGAGCAACCTTATATACCATCTTAAAAGAAGTAAAAGAAACACCGGCAACATTATTAAGACCAAAAGCACCAAAGTATGGAAAAAGAGTATTACTAGAAAGAATAGGATTTATTTGGAAACGATTAAAATTTTCACATAAAGTAACGGTAAGAAATATCTTTAGATATAAAAAGAGATTTTTAATGACCATTATTGGTATTATGGGATGTACTTCTTTGATATTAGCAGGATTTGGAATAAAAGATTCCATAGCTTCGATTTTGCCAAATCAATATGAAGACATATGTCATTATGATATGTTGGTAACTTTAAAAACATCTTTAACAGAAGAACAAAGAAACAGTTGTATTGAGAATTTAAGACAAAGAGAAGATATACAAGAAGTAGTAGAAACCTATATGGAATCTGGAACAGCTGGAAAAGACGACAATAGTGAGTCAGTTCAAATTGTGGTTCCAAGTGATAACCAAGAGATAGACAAAATGATAAAACTAAGAGATGTCAAAACAGAAGAACCATTTACATTATCAGAAGAAGGTATTATTATAACAGATAAACTAGCAGAGTTAATTAATGCAAAAGTAGGAGACATGATAAAGGTAACAACTGCTGATGATGTAGAAAAAGAAATAAAAGTAGTAGGCATAACAGAAAATTACATTAGTCATTATGTATATATGTCAAAAGCATTATATCAACAAGTATTTGGCGAAGTGTATAGCACAAATGTATTGTTGGTACAAGATAATAACTTAAATGAAGAACAAGAAGAAGCAGTTATGCAGGAAATGGTAGCAAAAAATGAAGTGTCAACAGTTACCTTAACAACAACAACTATGAAGACATTAGATGATACAATGAATTCATTAAATTATGTTGTGGTTATTTTAATTGTATCTGCTGGATTATTGGCATTTGTTGTGTTATATAATTTGTCAAATATTAATATAGGTGAAAGAATTAGAGAATTAGCAACCATAAAAGTATTGGGGTTTTATGATAGAGAAGTGTATGATTATGTGACAAGAGAAACTGTCATTTTAACGATTATTGGAATTCTATTAGGATTAGTTGCAGGATATTTCTTGAATTTCTATATTTTAGGAACTTGTGAAATTAATATCTTACGATTCGAAAAAGTTATTCATCCAATTAGTTATCTTTATGCAACAGTCATTACACTTGTATTTTCAGTTATTGTCAATATTGTTACCTATTTTGCATTAAAGAAAATTGACATGATAGGAAGCTTGAAGAGTGTAGAATAAGAAAAAAGTGTGCCAAAATAACACGTCCCCTTTGGCACACTTTTTTTTGAATTTTTGATGAAAACCTATACAAAAAGAAAAAGAAAATGATATAATAGCACCAAAGTAACTAAAAACAAAAGAGGGAGGAAGCAATGGGAAATATCGTTTTATTAGATGATTTAACAATAAATAAAATTGCAGCTGGTGAAGTGATTGAAAGACCAGCTTCTGTTATAAAAGAAATGGTAGAAAACTCAATTGATGCTGGAGCAACCAATATAACAGTAGAAATCAAAAATGGAGGAATTTCTTACATAAAGGTAAGTGATAATGGAAAAGGAATTGCACAAGATGATTTAGAAATTGCTTTTGAAAGACATGCAACTAGTAAAATAAGAAGTGCTGATGACTTAAATACAGTTACATCAATGGGGTTTAGAGGTGAGGCATTGGCAAGTATTGCAGCAATTGCCAATGTAGAATTGGTGTCAAAAACACAAGAACAAGAAATTGGATATAGAGTAGTAGTAGAAGCAGGAAATGTTCTAGAAAAAGAAGAGGCTGGATGTAAAACAGGAACAACCATTACAGTTAGAAATTTATTTTTCAATACACCAGTTCGATATAAGTTCTTAAAAAAAGATTATACAGAATCAGGATATATTGAAGATGCCATTACAAGGATTGCATTAGTAAATCCAAATATTGCTATTAAATTAATTAATACAGGAAAAACGGTTATTCAAACAAATGGTAGTGGAGATATCAAAAGTGTTATATACAGCATTTATGGAAAAGATATTGCAAATGGCATTATGGAAGTTTCATATAAATATGAAGATATCCATATTGTAGGAGTTGTAGGAAAGCCAGAAATTGCACGTTCTAATCGTTCAAACCAATTATTTTTTGTAAATAAGCGATATATAAAAGATAAAACCTTAACAGCAGCAACAGAGCAAGCATATAAAGGATTAATTCCCATCGGGAAATTTGGATTTGTGGTACTAAATATTGAAATGAATCCAGCAAAAGTAGATGTGAATGTACATCCTGCCAAATTAGAGGTTCGATTTGAAGAAGAAAATAAGATATTCCAAGCAATTTATCATGCAATAAAAGACACTTTATTGAAAACAGAATTGGTAGCCAATTCAGAAAAGGCATTACATGAGGAAAAAATGGAAATAGCAAGAGAGTTGACATTTGAAGAAAGATTAAGACATCTAAAAGAGGAAAAACAACAAAGACAAGATGCAGGAGGACTATTCTCTTTTAGGAAACAAAATGAGAAACAAATTGAAAAGTATACAGAGGAAGAAAGTAAGATTAAGACAAACGTGGTGGACGAAGTACATAGCAATTCTCATGAAACAAGTGGTAATATTATAGAAGATGTTTATCAAGCTAAAAATGGAATAGAAAATAAAATAAATATTGGAGAACCTATTGATACGTCTGATATATTGGCTAAATTAAAACAGATGAAAGAAAATTTGGAAAAAGAGCTGAAAGAAAAAAATGTAAATATACCTATTGCACAGGTTGAAGAACATACAGACAATCAAGCAGAAGAGAATACTCACACAGGAGAAACATTAGAAGAAGAAACAGAAGAATATAGTATCAAAGAAGAACGAGAAGAAAACAATCATGAAGAGAAAGAAAGTTCAGAAGAAACAAAAGTAGAAAATGAAGATGGCACAAATATAAATATGATAAATGAAATAGAGGAAAATCCAGAAAATCTAGAAAACCCAGAAATGCATTTAGAAAATTCTGAAGATATTCAAGAATCCACAACAAGTGAACAAACAGTGGATAATACAAATGAAATTATCGAAAATATAGAAAACCCAGAAATTAAACAAGAATTTAAAGAAATCAAAGAAAAGATGCAACAATTAAATGATAATCCACAAGTGGTGACAGATGACTTTAATGAGATGTATGCAAAATTGTTTGGAAGATTACCAATACAAGATAACGAAGAAAATATAGAGAAAAAAGAAGAAAAAGATATTGACATATTGAAAGATAATGTATCTGTATTTGAGGGAATAGAAGAATATCAAAAACCAGCATATAAATTTATTGGAATTGTATTTAAAACATATATCATCATAGAAATTGGACAGGAAATGTATATTTTAGACCAGCATGCCGCACATGAAAGAATTATGTATGAAAAAGTAAAAGAAAATTATTATAGTGACTCAAGTAAAGACTCTCAAATGTTACTATTGCCAGATGTTATCACATTAACCCATAAAGAAATGGATATTGCAAAAGAAAATATGGAAATGTTTAGAAAAGCAGGATTCACATTAGAAGAATTTGGAGAAAACACAATTAAATTAACAGGTGTGCCAACAGTTTGTATCGACTTAGATACAAAAGAATTATTCTTGGAAACATTAGATGAAATTAATACAGTAGCAAGAACGGCAAAACAAGAGAAGGAAGAAAAATTTATAGCAACTGTGGCATGTAAGGCAGCAGTAAAGGCAAACATGGCATTAGATACAAAAGAAGTAGAAAGTTTGATGGATAAATTATTATCTTTACCAAATCCATTTACTTGTCCACATGGTAGACCAACAGCTATCAAGATGACAAAGTATGATATTGAAAGAAAATTTGCTAGAAAGTAATGAGGTGCGAAATGCAGAAAAATAAAGTAATTGTTATATGTGGGCCAACAGCATCTGGAAAAACAGCATTATCTATAGAATTAGCAAAACAAATAAATGGTGAAATTGTATCTTGTGATTCTATGCAGATTTATAAAGATATGGATATTGGAACGGCAAAACCAACTGTTGAAGAAATGCAAGGAATCAAACATTATCTAATAGGATATGTATCACCAGAAGAAAGATATAGTGTAGCAGATTATAAAACAGATGCTAAAAAAGCCATAAAAGAAATTATCGACAAAGGAAAAATGCCAATTGTTGTAGGTGGTACAGGATTATATTTAGATAGCTTAATATATGAAATCGAATATCAAGATATCAAGCTAGATGAAGAATATAGAAAAAAATTAGAAGAAGAGGTGGAAGAAAAAGGCTTAGATGTATTATATGAAAGAGCAAAACAGATTGATGAAAAAGCAATAGAAAAAATTAGTCCAAATGATAAAAAAAGAATATTAAGAATATTAGAAATCTATCATGCAACTGGAAAAACAAAAACACAGCAAGAAATAGAATCTAGAAAAAAAGAAGTAGAATATGATTATAAAGTGTATGCATTAGATTGGGACAGGCAAAAATTATATGATAGAATTAATAAAAGAGTAGACATGATGATAGAACAAGGATTAATAGAAGAGGTAAAACAAATTTTAGATAACTATGATACTTTTCCAACTGCTATGCAGGGCTTAGGATATAAAGAAGTCGTAGAATATTTAGAAGGAAAATTAACCAAAGAAGAAATGATAGAAAAAATTAAAATGGAAACTAGAAGATATGCTAAAAGGCAACTAACCTGGTTTAGAAAAAATAAGCAAACAATATGGCTTGATGCAGAAGATACGTTACAAAATAACATACATAGAATTTTAAAAGATATATAAACATACATGCATAGGAAAACACCTTGATGAAAGGAATGATAATAAAGTTGAAACAACAGGAAAAAGAAATTTTAGAAGAAAAACAAAAGGAAGAAAAAAACACAAAGAGAAAATTTAATAAAAAAATCATTATTTATATTGCTATTTTTCTGGTAGTTATATATGTTATCTATACAATATATTTATTAATTAAGCAACCAACAGATATTTTTACTTTAGAAGAGGGTACTTTATATTCTGAAGAAACAGATATTGGCTATGTGATAAGAGATGAAGTAGTCGTACAAGGTGAAAATTATAAAAACGGAATGGAAAAAATAAAATCAGAAGGAGAAAAGGTTGCAGTTAATGAAGCTGTATTTAGATATTATACCAAAAATGAAGATTCATTAAAAGAAAAAATTGCAGAATTAGATACCAAAATACAAGAAGCGATGGCAAATGAAACAGGATTACCTGCAAGTGACATGAAATCTTTGGAAACACAAATAGACCAAAAATTACTAGAAATTAGTAGTGTCAATGATACTACTAAATTAGAGGAATATAAAAAAGAAATCAATGAATTAATTACGAAAAAAGCAAATATTGCAGGAGAATTAAGTCCACAAGGATCTTATTTAAAAGAATTAATTGAAGAAAGAAAAAATTACGAAAATGAACTAAATTCAGGAGCTGAATATGTGAATTCAAGTAAAAGTGGAGTGGTATCCTATAAAGTAGATGGTTTAGAAGATGTATTAAAACCAACTGAAGAATGTTTTTCTGCATTAACCAAAGAATATTTAGAAAATTTGGATTTGAAAACAGGGAAAATTGTGCCAACAAGTGAAGAGAGCGGAAAGATTATTGATAATACATATTGCTATATAGCAACAATTAGCAGTACAGAACAGGCGAAAAATGCAGAAGTAGGAGATAATGTGAGGGTGAGACTGCCAAGTGGTTCGGAAGTTTCAGCAGAAATTACATATATTTTACAAAATGAGGATGATAGAGTATTAATATTAAAAATAGAAAAAGGTGTAGAAGAATTAATTAGTTACAGAAAAATCTCGTTTGATTTAATTTGGTGGAGTGAAACAGGTTTGAAAGTTCCTAATCAAGCGATAGTAAAAGAAAATGATTTAGCATATGTAGTAAGAAACAGAGCGGGATATTTAAATAAACTATTAGTAAAAGTGAAAAGAGAAGGAGAAAAATATTCTATTGTAGAACCTTATGATACAGAAGAATTAAAAGAATTAGGCTTTTCAAATGAGGAAATTATTTCTTATAAAAAAATTACTTTATATGATGAAGTAATTATAAATCCAGACTTAACAAAAGTAGAAGAATAATGTTACAAAAATATTACAAAAATATTAAAATAGTATTACATTTTAAAAAACTATTGACAACAGTGAAAAAAAAGTAGATACTTAGTACAAATGAATACAAATGAAGTAAATTAGGAGGTTTTTTTATGTCAGGAGCATTAATGGATAAGGTTTGGGGACTTTTTGGAATGGACTCAGCTGAACCAGAAGAATATGAAGATGAAGATATTTATGATTATGAGAATGAACAAGAGGAAGAAGAAGACAAAAAAAGATTTGGAAGAAAAAATAACGGTAAAGTTGTTAATATGCAACAAGGACAACCAAATGCAATAAAAATGGTTATTTCTCAACCAACAACATTTGAACAATCAGATGAAATATGCAGTTTTCTAAAAGAAAGAAAATCTGTTATTGTTAATCTTGAATATGTAAATAAAGATGTAGCTAGAAGAATTGTAGACTTTATTAGTGGTGGTGTATATGCATTAGATGGATATATTCAAAAAGTATCAAATTCTATTTTCTTAGTAGCACCATCAAATTATGAAATTACAAATGAAATGGCTAGAGAAGAAATTAAAAGTAAACTATCTGTTTCATGGCTAAAAAATAATGGAATCAATTAATTACAATAAAAAATATCAAGGGGTCTTTGTGCCTTTTTATAAGGAGGAAATATGATTACACCATTAGATATCGAAAATAAAAAATTCTCTAAGCAGATGATGAATGGTTATAATGTAGAAGAAGTTGATGATTTTTTAGATGATTTAACAGTTGATTATGGAAAAAACTATAAAGAAATAACTGAATTAAAAGCACAAGTAGAAGAATTGAATAAAAGTTTAGAGCATTACAAAACGATTGAAACAACTTTACAAAACACATTAGTTATGGCACAAACGACTGCAGAAGATATTAAAAATGTAGCAAAACAACAAGCAGATCAAATCATCAATGATGCAAAAAGTTCAGCAAAACAACAAGCTGATGAATTGGAAAATCAAATCGTATTAAAAACCAAAGAATTGGATGACATAAAAAAACAATTTGATATATATAAAGCAAAAATGGAATCATTATTAATTTCACAATTAGAATTATTAAAAGATGTTAATAAAGAAGATTAATATATTTTTTACAAAAGACTATCTACAATGTTGGATAGTTTTTTTGCATTATATATTTATTATCGAATTACGTTATATGTAATTCGATAATAACATAGATGTATAAAAACTAAAGAAAAAAGTAGGAAATAAGAGAAAAATATTACAATTAGGGAAATATATTACAGAACTGTTAAATGTATGTTACATTTCTATGAATAGTATTGACTTTAAAAGAAAAAGGTTTAAAATGAAAATAGTAAAGAAAGGTTTAGTTCAAAAAATAATCAGCATCTTGCGTCGTTAAACATCGTTTTAAATTTAATCGCTATGCAAAAAGCACACCTCATACATTTAAAACTTGTTTGCCTAGCAATATACTAATTCTTTTTTGAACTAATATAATGAAAAGATGAGGATTGTAGCAGGAAAAGCAAAGGGAACAAAATTATATACATTAGAAGGAGAAAATACGAGACCCACTTTAGATAGAGTAAAAGAATCATTATTTAACATTATTCAAAATGAAATACAGGATTCTATTTTTTTAGATTTATTTTCAGGGAGTGGAGCAATAGGACTTGAAGCAGTCAGTAGAGGTGCTAAAAAGGCTATCTTGTGTGATAAATCAAAAGACGCATGTATGATTATTAAAAAAAATATAGACAAAACGCATGCAGTAGAAAATGTAGAATTATATCAAGCAGATTTTAAAGAGGCTTTGACAAATAGAATACATGAAAAGTTAGATATTATTTTTTTGGATCCACCATATAAAACCGATTTTGCAATTGAGGCAGTAAAAATAGTATGGGAAAAAGATTTATTAAAAGAAAATGCGATGATTATAATAGAGACAGATGACAATAGTAGAATACTAAAAGATTTAGAAAGTATAAATTGTGAAATAAAAGACGTACGAAAATATGGAAGAGCATATCTTATATTCTTAAAAAGGATATAATAGTAGAAAGGGGCAAAACCATGGAAATTTTTACATTATTAGAAACATTAGAGGATTTGTTAGAAAGAAGTAGGAATTTACCTTTTTCTTCAAAAAGTGTTGTAGATAAAGAAGAAATATTAGATTTGATAAAAGAAATTCGTTTAAAGTTACCAGACGAATTAAAACAAGCAAAATGGATAAAAGAAGAAAGACAAAGAATATTAGCAGAAGCACAAAAAGAAGCAGATGGAATTGTAAAAGAGGCTGAGAATAGAATTATTGCAATGATTGATGAACATGAAATTACAAGAAAAGCATATGACCAAAAAACAGAAATTATTGAAACAGCAAATGAAATGTCAAGAGAAATATCAAAAGGTACAAAAGAATATGCAGACAGCCTATTAGGAAATACAGAAGATATTATGAAAGAAACATTAGAAAAACTAGAAACAAATATGTCAGAAGCATTAAAACTAATGGAAATTTCATTACAAGATACTATCAAAACGATACAAAATAGTAGAAAAGAATTAAAATAGTAATCAGAAGTCAGATTCAGAAGTCAGAGAGAAATTAAGACTTTTGATTTCTGACTTTCATTATGTTAAAGAAAAAGTAATTTTTCTTTAACATAATGAAAACAACATTGCACAGAACAATTGCAAAGCAATTGTTCGCGACGACAAATCTTTACGCTTTTTCAAGAACTAAATTAAATTTCGCTAAATATAAAAATATAAGATAAAGTTCTTTCAAAGCGAGATTTGTCCACATGTAAATAAAATTCTATAACTTAATAAAAACAACATTGCACAGAAAAAATTATTACATAACGAGAAGGGATGATAGAAATGGCAAAGAAAAGAAGATATAAAAAGAGTAAGAAAAAAGCATCTAAATTAGATTTAGCAGTCGTAATTATCATTATGCTAAGTATTTTACTAGGTGTTTTAATATATACAAAATCTGGAATTATAGGAATCAAATTACATGAGATATTAGGTGGTATTTTCGGAATTATGCAATACATACTTCCAATTGGAGGATTTGCAATCGGAATAAAATTAGCAACTGATGATAGAGATATGATGACGTCAAAATTAATACAATATGCGATTTTCATTATCAGTTTGTCTGTTTTATTTAGTGTTGTTCAGATTTCAAGTGGAGAATTACAATCTAATAAAGAATTATCAGAAGTAGTTAAAGATGCCTATTATCTAGGAGAGCAGGATAAAGGAGGAGGTGCATTAGGAGCTGTTGCAGCTGTTCCACTTGCTAAATTATTAGGAGATATCGGTGCGGTTATTCTTTGTATAGGAATTGCCATTGTATTCTTAGTATTTACTTTTGGAATTAACATGTCTGATATAATCAATATGTTTGTTGAGAAAATTGAGAATAAAAGAGAAGAAAGACTAGAAGAAAAAGAAGAAAGAAATAAACAAGAAATCAAAGAAACTGCACAAGAAAGAAGAAAAAGAGAACGTGAAGAAAGAATGGCAGAAAAGGCTAGAATAAAAGCAGAAAAAATCGCAAAGGCGCAAAATGATAAAGAACTAATGGATAACCAAATAAAAATTAATTTTGGTGGTAGAATATTAGACGAACCAGAAAATACAAAGGGACTAAAAAAATATGACCATTCAAATGATGATTTAGAACCTTTAACAAGAGATAGTAAAAAAGAAATGCAACCAGATGTCATAGAAAACAACTTATTTAAGCAAGAAGAAGAAAAGAAAGAA
The DNA here is from genome assembly GCA_949288185.1 of uncultured Eubacteriales bacterium. Classification (GTDB taxonomy): domain Bacteria; phylum Bacillota; class Clostridia; order TANB77; family CAG-508; genus CAG-269. Next base: position 38,487 of record CASEIZ010000020.1, read on the forward strand.
GATAAGAGAAAAGAGGTACTTCAATTAGAACATGCTATGGTGGTAGAAGATGAACATTACGAATATCCACCAGTCGAATTATTAAGCAAAGGAAAAGCAAAAGCGTTAAAAGGAGGAGCAAAAGCATTAACAGATACAGCAACCAAATTACAAAAAACATTATATAGTTTTGGAGTATCTGCTAAAGTGGAAAATGTTTCAGTAGGACCAGCGATTACAAGATATGAATTAAAACCAGCAGAAGGTGTTCGTGTTAGTAAAATTGCAAACTTAGCAGATGATATTGCTTTAAATTTAGCAGCAGAAACGATAAGAATTGAAGCACCAATACCAGGAAAGCAAGCAGTTGGTATAGAAGTACCAAACAAAGAAAAGGAAACGGTTCATTTAAGAGAAGTATTGGAAAGTAAAGAATTCCAAGAAAATAAATCAAAATTAACAGTTGCATTAGGAAAAGATGTAGCAGGAAATACACAATTGGCAGATATCGCTAAAATGCCTCATGTTTTAATTGCTGGGTCAACAGGTTCTGGTAAAAGTGTATGTATTAATACCATTATTACGAGTATTATATATAATGCAAAACCTAGTGAAGTAAAAATGGTTATGGTAGATCCTAAAGTTGTAGAACTATCTGTATATAATGGAATACCACATTTATTAATCCCAGTTGTAACAGACCCTAAAAAAGCTGCAGGTGCATTGGCTTGGGCAGTTCAAGAAATGGATGATCGATATAACAAATTTGCTAGCAAAGGTGTAAGAGATTTAAAAGGTTATAATAAAGCGATCGAAAAAGAGGGCGGAGTTGGAAAACTTCCTCAAATTGTTATTATTGTAGATGAGTTAGCAGATTTAATGATGGTAGCAGCAAAAGATGTTGAGGAAGCTATTTGTAGACTAGCACAAAAAGCAAGAGCGGCAGGAATGCATTTAGTGATTGCAACACAGAGACCATCTGTTGATGTTATTACAGGATTAATCAAGGCAAATGTTCCTTCAAGAATTGCTTTTGCGGTATCATCACAAGTGGATTCAAGAACCATATTAGATACAGTGGGAGCAGAAAAATTGTTAGGAAAAGGAGATATGTTATTCTTCCCTTCAGGAGCTCCAAAACCATCAAGAGTACAAGGGGCTTTTGTATCAGATGATGAGGTAGAGAAAATTGTAGACTTTGTAAAATCTAATGGAACAGCAACTTATAGTGAAGATATTTTAGAAAGTATAGAAAATAATAATAAATCAGATAAAGAATTGGCACAAGAACAAACTGCAGATGATGATACAGATCCATTTTTAATGGATGCTATCCAAACTGTTGTAGAGACGGGACAAGCATCAACATCTTTTATCCAAAGAAGATTTAAAGTTGGATATGCAAGAGCTGGAAGAATTATTGACCAAATGGAAGAAAGAGGTGTTATTTCTGGATATCAAGGAAGTAAGCCAAGAGAAGTATTAATGACGTTAGATAAACTAAATGAACTAAAGATGGGAACAAAAGATAATGATGTAGTTGCACAATAAACGAAAGAAAGGAGAAGATTATGCAAAAGAAAAAGAAAAAAGAAAAATTCTTAAATAAAATCGTAAAAAAAGATTATAACAATGAACTTGAAATGATATTAGAAAAAAAATCTTTTGATGAAAGTGCTAAAAATCTTCTTCTTAGTATATTGTACAAAATAGAAGCATCTTATAAAGATTATGAAAAAACCAAAAGAAATGTCATGAACAAAGAAGAATATATCAAACGATTTATTCAAATGATACAAGAAAATTGTGATAATATGACCATATGCAAAATGAATTCTAAAGAAGTTAATATTTTAGGAGATAAAACTTTTTTAGTAGATAAAGAAAATAAAAGAATCATTTGTTATCCAATAGAGAGAAAATTATTGTATTGTATCGCAAAAATAAGTAAAAAAGATGCTATTATAAAAAAAGATTATCCCATTATTTGGGAAACATTATCCAATGCTATCAATATAGGAAATAATATTGAATTTGTAGAACCATTAAGAGATTTTAATGGATATTCTTGGACAACCACTTGCAGTGAAATAGAAAGTGTTAGTTATAATCTAATCTATCAAAATTTAAGAATTTTATTAGGACAAGAATTTTTAGAAAAATGGATAAAAAACAAAGAATTTATCATTGATTATATGGAACTTTTGAAAAATAGATTAGAGGAAAAATATGGGACAAAAAATCAAAAAGATATATTAAAAGTAATAGAAAAATTATCAGTCCTATTAGAATTGAAATATAATCCAAAGAAAAAAGAAGAATTTGAAAAAGAAAAAAAAGAAATTGAAAAAACACTAAAGAAAATTGATAACAAAGAAAAATATATAGAGATGATTACAAAACAAAAAAGAAAATTAACAAGAGAAATCAAAATCATTGATGCAACAGTGAATGATAAAACATTATTACAAGAAGAGTATATCAAACGAAATGAAAAGCTACCATTAAAGAAAAAGATATTTAGTGTAAGAGTTTTATCAAAAGTAATGAAAAAAGAGCGAGATGAAAAACTAGAAGAGTTAGAAAAGTTAAATGGGTTATTAAATCCAAAAAAATATGTTTCTTATAAAAAAGAAATGGAACAAAAACATGAGTACCTAAAATTAGTAGAAATTGATGATATCGAAAAAGAAATTGATAAGATGCTTGTAAAATTACAAAAAGTTTTTCTAAAAGGGTATCAATTAAAAATGCAAGAAATAAATGAAAAATCAAAAATGATAGATTGTATATATGAATTTAGATATTATACATTATTACCATTTAATGAACAAACACATATAAGTGAAGTAAAAGAAATTCAAAAAGAATTACAAGAAACTAGAAGATTATTATTAGATAAAGCACAAGAATTAAAGGTAATAGCGATAACTTCAAAAAATAAAGAAATAGATGATGAAATATTAAAAAACATATTTACCATTAGAATACTTACATTAGAAGATATATATATAAAACTGATAAAAGAAAAAGATAAAGTATATCTTCAATTATTTGATGACGAAGTATTTGAAGAAAAGATAGAACTAAAAGATTTTGGAAACATCAATAAAAAAGATTTAGAAATAAAAGTAAATAAAAAAATAAAAGTATTTAATTAAAGTTTATTAGAGCATAAATTTGCTCGAATGGAGGTTTTTATGAAAATTACATTTTTAGGAGCAACTAGAACAGTAACAGGTTCCAACTTTTTGGTAGAAGGAGCAGGAAAAAAGTTTTTAGTAGATTGTGGAATGTGGCAAGGAAAAGCAGAACAAGAAATGGAAAATAGTCAAGAATTTGAATTTAATCCTTCAGAAATTGACTTTATGCTTTTGACACATGCACATATAGACCATTCAGGAAGAATACCAAAATTATATAATGAAGGTTTTAGAAATAAAGTATATGCACATAAAGCAACCTGTGACTTATGTACATTGATGTTACCAGATAGTGGACATATACAAGAAACAGAGGCAGAGTGGAAAAATAAAAAAAGAAAAAGAAAAGGTGAAGAACCAATAGAACCGATTTATACTGCAGAAGATGCTGTAAGATGTTTAGAAATATTTGAACCAGTTCAATATGATCAAATTATTGAAATAACACCAGAAATTCATGTAAGATTTAATGATGCAGGACACATGTTAGGGTCTAGTATTATAGAAGTATGGGTTAAAGAAGGAGATAAAGAAACAAAAACTGTATTTACAGGAGATATTGGAAATAATGATATCCCATTATTAAGTCCACCAACTATGATAGAAGATACAGATTTTCTTGTTATGGAATCTACTTATGGAAGTAGACTTCATATGAGAAATGATGAAAAAGCCGAAATTTTCTTAGATGTTGTATCAGAAACATTAGACAATGGAGGAACAGTTGTCATTCCTTCTTTTGCAGTTGGTAGAACACAGGAAATTTTATACGAAATAAACAAGTTAAAAGACGAATATGGTGATGATGAAGAATTTAGAAGAAAATATAAAACAATTATGAAAGCACCTGTATATGTAGATAGTCCTTTAGCCATATCTGCAACAGAAGTATTTAGAGAAAACACAGAAATATTTGATGAAGAAACAAAAGAAGAAATTATGAGGGGAGATAATCCACTAGAATTTCCAGGATTAAAATTCACAAGAACAGCAGATGAATCAAAAGTGTTAAATGAAGACCAAACACCAAGTATTATTATATCAGCAAGTGGTATGTGTGAAGTAGGAAGAATTAAACATCATTTAAAACATAATTTGTGGAATCCAAAAAGTACAATTCTTTTTGTTGGATATCAAGCGCCAGGAACATTAGGATATAGTATTGTTAATGGAGCGAAAACAGTAAAAATATTTGGAGAAGAAATTGCAGTCAATGCAAGAATAGAATATATAGAAGGATATTCTGGCCATGCTGACCAAGAATTATTAATGAATTGTATCTATTCTTATATAAAAAAACCAAAACATATCTTTTTAGTACATGGTGAACCAGAATCACAAGATGTATTAGCAGATAAGATAGAAGAAGAAACAAAAATCGGTGTTACCATTCCTGAATTTGGAGAAACATATGAATTAAATGACGAAATTGTTATGACACATAAGATTGAAAGAAGAGTCAATAAAACAATTAAATCAGAAATTCTACAAAGACTAGGAAAACTAAAAGAGGAATTAAAAGATATGGAAGTCTATGTTCATCAAGATTTGCAAGATGATAATTTAAGAGATGAAGATATCTTTAGAATTAATGAAAAGATAAAGGATTTAGAAAAACAAATTTTGAATGTCATAGAAGGATAAGTTTGAAAAAATAAAGGAGAAAATAGAAAATGGAAAATAAGTATTTTAATGAAGCAATCATAGGAAATAAAAAAATGCTTGCAACATATACTTCAAAAGGAGAATTACAAAGACTTTACTTTCCTTCAAGAGAAAATAGACAATATATCAGCTTTTTTCGTACAGGAGTAAAAGTAAATAATTCTGATTTAATTTACTTACATGATGATATCAATAATGTATATAAACAATACTATGATACAGATACTAATGTTTTAAATACAGAAGTTACCAATACGTATTTTAATTTAACAATCCTTCAGACAGATTGTGCGTTAATAAAAGAAGATAATGTATTATTAAAGAAGTATACATTTATTAATGATAGCAAAATAGATTTAGATATCGAATTCTTTATACATGCAGAATTATTATCAGATGAAAATAACCATGTTAGTTGTAAAGTAATAGATAATGGAATGTTTCAATATGCACATGATTTTGTGGTTTCTACATTTGCAAAAGATTACAAAATTAATAAACATCAAATTCATGGAAGTAAAGAGACAATTAAACGAGCAGAAATATATGATAAAGACTATATTGGTATGTCTAAGGATTCAAGTATTAGTTACGAAATAGGTGTTATCCATCCTAATGAGAAGAAAACAATTGAAATTTGTATTATGGTGGATGAAAATAAGAATATATCTGACATAGAAGATGAAATGGATAGAATTACTAGAAAAGACTTAAATAAAGAATGTGTTGCTACAAGAAGTTATTGGAGAAAATATGTAAAAGCGCATAATGGATTAAATTTAAAAGAACCACAAAATAGTTATGAAGAAAAAATCTTTGAAATTTATAAACGTACAATTTTACTATTCCCATTACTAACCAATCAAGAAACTGGAGGAATTATTGCATCACCAGAAGTAGATGAGTATTTCAACCATTGTGGAAGATATGCTTATTGTTGGCCAAGAGATGCTGTATTTATTACAAAAGCTATGGATATTTTAAATATGCAAAAAGAAACAGAAAAATTTTATAAGAATTTTTGTAAAATGACACAAAGTAAAAATGGTATGTGGGAGCAAAGATTTTATACAGATGGAAAATTAGCACCTTGTTGGGGATATCAAATAGATGAAACAGCAAGTGTTGTATATGGTGTTTATGAACATTATCAACATACGAAATCTGAAAAATTTTTAAAAGACAATTTAAGAATGTGCGAAAAAGCAGTAGAGTTTTTAAAGAAATATGTAAAACAATGGCTTGAAATTAAAGACCAAGAAGGAGATATTGTAAAAGAAGAAATTGAAAACAGTTTTTATTCTAACAAAGATAAGATACATGTTAGTTATGATATTTGGGAAATGCATGAAGGAATTCATTTATATTCTTTAGCAAGTATTTATGCAGCTTTTGAATGTATCATGAAAATGTATAGAGTACTGGACAAAAATGTTTCTGAATTTGATAATAATCGATTAAAAGAAGAAAAGATATTAAAATCAGAAAAAGAATTACAATATTTACAAACAGAAATTAAAAATTTCATCAATGAAAAAATGTATGATAAGGAAACAAATTCTTATTTAAGAAATACAGAAGATAAAAAAATGGACATCAGTATGTTAGGAGCAGTAGAACCATTTCATGTATTTGAACCAAAAGAAAGAAAAATACTAAATACAATTGAAAAAATGAATTTGAGTATTCGAACGTATACAGGAGGATACCAAAGATTTGAACAAGATCATTATATGAATGGAAATCCTTGGCCAATATCAAATTTGTGGATGACATTATATTATTTAGATGCAGGAGAGAAACAAAAAGCTAAAGAAACATTTGATTTTGTTGTAAAGACAGTTGGAAAACATTATTTTATTGGAGAACAAATTGATAATAATACATTAAAACCTAATTGGGTAATTGGTTTGGGTTGGAGCCATGCAATGTTTATTATTGTATTAGAGAGGCTATATGGAAATAAATAATTAGACAAGAGTACCAAGAAGGATATGTCTTTTTGGTACTTTTTTCTACTATTATATATAAGGAATGTTATTTTAGAAAATGCATTTATGGATTAGTAAGAAAAAAGAAATAGATAAAATTTAAAAATATTAAAAAATGTATTGACAGAAATCGATAAAGATGTTAATATAATTTTACTACAAATCATTTTGTAGATTTTATGTCAAAACTTTCCACAAAAAAACATAAAAAAATCGAAAAAAAGTATTGACATAAAAAAATAAAAATGCTATTATAAATAAGTACCTTGCAACAGACAAAATAATAAAAAATAACAAGAGAATTAGTAATAATATTACATAATAGAATATGACAAAAAAGAAGCATTACTAGTTTTTTATTTTGCCCAAATAAAAAAATAAAAAAATGTCAAAAAAAGTATTGACAAACAAAACAAGGTATAGTATAATGCAACTCGTTCCGCAAGAGGAACGAAGAAAAGTACATTGAAAAGTAAACAATAAAATCCTTTAGAGAATAAACCGAAGCGGAAAATATTTCGAAAGAAATAGAGTACCGAACAAGTAAATTTTTTAAAAGTTTTTTAGCCAAAAAAGAAAGAAGTTTAAA
>CASEIZ010000021.1 GCA_949288185.1 uncultured Eubacteriales bacterium
CAAACATAGATATTTTCCTTTCTTTTGTGTCGTTTTGTCAATTCACATTTTAAAGGATTATCTATGTTTTTTCAATATTTTTTAGATAAAAATTATGTAGGCATTTTTTTATATTTTGCCTACATTAATTTTACACTAACTCATATTCCATTTCTTTTTCTTCATGTTTTAATTGTTTTACTGGATCAATAAAGGGATGAGTTTCTTATTGAAAATTTTTAATTAATTTTTTTGATTCGTCAATATTAGATTTATGACAAATTTTATTTCACTTAAAATTTTCTTAGTATTATCATAGTTTGTAATCTTTTTATATTCTTCATAAGATAAAAAGGCATCAGATTCAAGGTGAAAAAACAAATAAAATAGAATATTAGCTTGTAATTTGAAGGAAAATATTGTAAAATATTGCCAACCTTTCACTTAAAGGTAGAAAGGGGGATAGTAGACTATGACTTCATACGATTTGATTTGGCAATTGATAGATATGCTTTTAGCAGAGAAATCAAAAGCTGAAGAAACAAACAAAGACAAAGACTAGAGGTATACATTACATAGTCGGAAGAGGGAGTAAAATTGCAGTTTACTCCTACTTTTTATTTTTTGTCAAAAAAATAGTATGTGCAATTGCAGTACACATACTGATAGCAAATTGACTTCATACGAATAAAGACACATTTGCTTAAGCTAACTATATATTAGCATATAAATTGGTAAAAGTCAAATTATTCTTTTAAATTTTCTAAAACATAGAAATGGTAAATTTTAAAGTTTGTCTAAGAATAGGCACTTATCATTTGTGGACAAATAAAAAGAACAATGTTATAATCATAATAGTTTTTTTGAAAGGGGATATATCATAAGTGAATGTTGTAGAGAGAGAATTACTATTTCTTATTTTCTTTACATATATAATTGAAGTAATCATACAAATATTTTTGTTAAATCGTTTTATAAAAAGGCATGTTGAAAAGTATTGGTATGAATTTTTAGGAATTACGATTATCATTTTTTTATCTGATATTTTAGCATATGTTACTTTAGCAAATAATTTAGCTACTGGATATAGTGAAATGGTTTTTATTTGTGTTTCTATTTTATGTTGCAATCTTATATTATGGATAAGTGGATTGATAATAAAAAATAAGACGAAACAATTAAATGATAAAAATGATAAAAAAATAAAGAGATTTCCGTTTAGCATCATAATATTAGTTTGTAACTTCATTATTATTTTTATAGCTCCCACATTATTAAAGTTAAATAATGATAAAATGTCTATGATGACATATTTAGAACAAAAGTATGGTGACGGAAATTATAATGTTGTAAAAATAAGAAAACAATATAGTAAAGCTGATGGCTTTTTTACTGGATATGATGTAAGTGGATATAATTACGAAATAAAAAGCGATTATATGGAAAATACATTTATAATTCATATAAATAATATATCTTCATATATATCTAGTGATTACTTTTTGCCAGTTTATTATTCTGAAAAATATAATTTAGACTATGAGCTATATTATGAGTATGATGATAGAACCAAGGAAACACATTATGATTTTGATGAATTGGAAGAATATATAAGAAATAATATAAAAACTAAAACAGAAGACTTTGCAACAGAAAAAGTTGAAATTGAAGATATTTGCAGAAACTATGATGTACAATATAATCCAAATTATATTATAATTCCTGAAGATTATGGAAAAATTCCTTCTATGGATGAACTAATTGATTTACTAATTGACTATTATAAATAAATAAAAAAAGAAAATAAAACATAAGATAGGACCCAAATTATATAAATAATTGATAGATTATACAATAAAATTTAAATAAAAAAGGAGGAAACTATGATAAAACATATTGTGATGTGGAAATTTAAAGAAAATGAAGAAGAAAAAATGAAAGAATTTTTAGACGGACTAAATTGCTTGAAAAATATAATTCCAGAAATTAAAAATATGGAAACAGGTGTAAATATAAATCCACAAAATGAGTATAATGCCATATTAATTTCTGAATTTGAAACGATGGAAGATTTAGAAACATATAAAAATCATCCAGAACATATCAAAGTATCAAATTTGTGTAAATCTATAAGAATCGATAGACAAGCAATCGATTATGAAGTTTAGAAAGTAAAATTTGCATATTATTGCGTAAGAATCGAAGATAAAAGCATAGGAGAGCAAAGCATGGATTTAGAAAAAATAAAAAAGGCAAATACAAAATATATAGGAAAAGAAATAGAATATTTTAAGGAAATCTCTTCTACACATACATATGCAAAAGAAATTGCCATGCAAGAAAAACAAAATGGGAAAATCATCATAGCAGAAACGCAAACCAATGGAATAGGGACAAAAGGAAGAGCATGGTATACAGGAGAAAGCAAAAACATAGCTTTAACCATTATATTAAAACCAGAATGTGAAATTAGTAAATTAGAAGGTTTAACTGTAAAAATAGCAGAATGTATGCAAAATGCAATACAAGAGTTATATCAAATTGATTTAGAAATAAAAGAACCAAATGATTTAATGCTAAATGGTAAAAAGATATGTGGAATTTTAACTGAAATAAATACCATATCAGAAAAGATTAATTATTTATTAATCAGTTTTGGATTTAATGTTAATGAAGATCACTTTTCAAAGGAAACAGAAAATATTGCAACATCTTTAAAAAAAGACTTTGGAAAAGAATTTAGCAGAGAAGATATCATTAAAACATTTATAGAAATTTTAGAAAAAAGAAATAGAATTGTAGAAAAGTGTCTCTACAAATGAGACATTGTATAGTTCTATTTCTTTTTTTTATTAATATACATTAAAAGAAAAAAGTTGTAACGAGTATTGAACATCAAAAGTCATTAACGAATACTTAACAAATTGAAAAGAAAGGAGATTATGATATCTATCATAAAAGATAAGTATGGAAAATTCAGATAATTTAAACAATAAGAATTTTATAAATATATTAAAAGGGTTAGGAATTGCTTTTGTTATCACCTTCATTTTTCTATTAATTTTATCGATTGTACTCACATATACAAATGTTTCTGAAAATATAATTAATCCAACCATCATTATTATTACAGCACTTAGTATATTAATAGGAAGTAGTATAAGTAATATGAAAATCAAAAAGAATGGATTAATAAATGGGGGAATTATAGGTGGTGTATATATCATCTTATTGTATTTGTTTTCAAGTATATTTAGTATGCAATTTTCTTTAACCATGCAATCGGTTATTATGATTATTACAGGAATTGTTTTTGGGATTTTAGGAGGAATTATAGGTGTTAATGTATCTTCTAAGTAAAAGTAGATAAAAAACTTAGATTATACATTATGAATTTATCATATATATGAAAAGATAGCATAAATAAAAGCCATAGATATTCTAATCTATGGCACTTTATTATATATAAGACTTTATTCAACATAGTCTGTATACATCACACGATTCCAATAATTCATTAGATATTGCTTTTCTGATTTTGGAACAATATTGATTCTAATAGCAGAAAAAGGTTTATCATGTGAATAAGTCGTTTCTTCGCCATCAGAAGATGCTTTTAACCAACCAATATTTGGAACATATACTTGATAAACAATAGAATATTCATCACAATTGTTTAATTGCAAAGCAATACCAGAAAGTCCATATAAATTTTGAATAGCAATTTCTTTTGGAATAGGATGATTCCTATTTAGGCAAGAATTATTAGCTGAATTATGTCCTTGACCACCGAATTGTAAGCTTAGTTTCCCTAAAAATCGCACAACATTGTTACTGTTCATGTCATACCAAGTGGAAGCACTAGGTGTATATCCATATTGATATTTGATTTCAGAATATTTACATAAAGCAGATGTGTTTTCGCCCCAATAGGTATAATCAAACACTCTACCTTGCAAAGCATTTTTATCTATATTTCCATCTAAATACATAACAAGCATTTCAGATTTATAGTTCGTATGATTGGTTATAGCTTGTTTACCGGAAATTTTACCATTGCTATCAAATTGCGTTATAGAATAGCCGTTATAATTTGCATAATATAACATGATATTTTTGGCATTTTTGATATCCACAAAAACCTCAGATGTATTTCCAGCATAATCTGTTATGATGATAGGATAAAAAATAGGGGAAGAAAATACTTTCGATAAAGAAGAAGTTGTGTTATAGAAATCCCAACCATCTATGGGTCTTAAAGTTTCATCAGACTGGATGATATATTGTGATTTATTATTTTCAATAGATAATTCTTCACAAGTACTAGCAGGAGCAATATTGTCAATTAAGATATTTGTGTTGTGTTTTTGAAAATCATTTTTTAGTCCAAAAGAATCTTCAATGATGCCTTCAGGGAAAACAATGTTTAAGTTTCCATTACCTGTTAATTTAGAAAGTATCATATCATAAATCATTTCACCATTGTTATTAGAAACTAAATATATTTGTACAGATGGAACAATATGTGTATCATTAATAAAAATTTGTATGTTATCACGATTAAAGTGATTAATAGCTACATTTTTTTCTGTAATTTTAATTCGTAAAGATACAATATGTGTAGAGTTTGCATATTTTTCATATCCTGTATTGGTATTAGAAATGCCTAAGACTTCTATGGTTGGTTTTTTAGCAATTTGAATTTTGGTAGCAATGAAAGAATCATTAAAAATATATTTAGAAAAACTAATTTGATAATAAAATGGAATAACAAATAGAAAAATGAAAAATAAAAGTACAATAAAAAATTTTTTCTTCAAAAAATCCCTCCTTATATTAGTGATATTTATGAAATGCATAAAAACACTTCATTTAAAATTTTAATGATTATTGGGAATTTGAAATTAACGAAATAAAATATTTGAATATGAATATATACATTATATAAAGGAATATGAAAAATGTCAATAAATACAAGAGTTAAGTTTCAGAATTGTCACAACCTGAGGTGGTATGGATTATTTTTTGAATTAATTGACGAATGTGCCGTGGAATAGATGTATAAATTCTTAGTTTTAAATAAATGAGGAAGCGCGAATTCTTGCAGCGAGAGGCTCATTTATTTAAAACTTAGAATTTGTAATCTATGTAACAAGCCGAGGAAATAATTCAAAAAATAATCCATACCACCTCAGGTTGTGACAATTCTGAAACTTAAATTATAAGGAATCATGTTTTGTCGAATTTTGCGATGAAAAGCTTGAAAAAATTGTAAAAAATAATTGACAATGGCAAAATATGGAATTATAATGTACTTACATTTTTTTCTATAATTTTTAATATTAATTTTTAATTTCAAAATTATCTATGATTATCCAGAACAAAAAAATAAATAAAAAAGGAGGTATGCCTATTTGAAGAAAAAGAAGATGGCTTTGCTAGTTATATGTGTGTTACTAGCAATTATATTATCTTTTATGATTGGTAAAACTTTTTCAAAATATATATCAGAGGTAAAAGGTACAGGAACAGCAGAAATAGCGAATTGGGTATTTAAAGTAAATGGAAAGGAAGATTCTATTCAAAATGTAAATTTATTATCTACATATAATAATGAAACTTTAATAAATAATAAAGTAGCTCCAGGAACTAGTGGAAGTTTTGATATTATTGTAGATGCAACAGGTTCTGATGTTGGAGTAGAATATGCAATACAATTTCTAAATGAAAGCGAAAAACCACAAAATCTAGTATTTACCTATGATGATAATCAATATGCAACCATACAAGAATTAGAAAAAGATTTATCAGGAACCATAAATGCAAATGATGAAAATAAAACAAGGACAATTACAATTAATTGGGAATGGCAATATGAAACTGGTGAGAATGAAAACGAAATTCATCAAAACGATATAATAGATACAAACAATGCGAAACAATTAGAAAATTATACATTTGATATTTACGTTACAGGAACACAAGTTATGCCACAATAATTTAAGAAATATGCGAGATATGAAAATATTATGAATATGATAACCCCTAAAAAATATATAAATTAAATCATAAATAAAAATTTAAAATAAATCAAATTATAGAAATCAAAAATTAAAATCCACATTCAATCCTCTAAATATAAATTATAGAGAAATATGTACAAACAAAAGAATAAGAATAAAAAGTAAATTATAAAATATTTAGCAGAATACATAATCTTTGTGATTCATTAAGAGGACAAGTTCCTCTTAATGAATATATAAAAATAGAGAGGAGAAAGAAAATTTGAATTTAAACTTTATTAGAAAACCAAAAAAGTTAGCATTAAAAAATCTAAAACAAGAACAAAAGAAACATAGAAATAAAAACCGAGAAATTCTTATTATTTGCATGATACTGATAATGGCAATTACATTTTTCTCAGGTGTAAGTGTTGGAAAAGCAATATATAATAGTAATATAAAAAATAATACACAAATTGCGAAACCAGTTTTAGAGGTGGAAAAGGGTTCAGAAATTATCATTACAGAAGATAATAAAAAAGGAGAATATACATTTATAGTAAAAAATTATAATCAAGCAGAAGAAATATCACAAGTAGATTTAACATATTATATTGAAATATTAGAAAGTGATTTAAACAATTCTATTCAGTATCAATTATATAAAGATAATGAACCATTAGAATTGAAAGAAAATAGAACAGAAAAGATGACATTTCATAAAGATCTAAAAGAAGAACAACAGTATACATTAAAAGTAACATATGACAATAGTAAAAACACAATAGAAGATATTATGCAAGATATACAAATAAAAGTACATTCAGAACAACTGAAGATATAGGAGGCAAAATGCAAAAAAGAAAGAAACGATATATTATTATCATTATAATTTTAGTGTGTATCATTTTCTATATGATAAATTCTATGAAATATAATTTCTTACAAGAAGATGTAATATTTTTTCAATTTTTAAATTCTAAAAATCAATCAAGAGGTATATCAAATACGAAGAAGGAAATTGTAGAAGAAATAAAAAAGGAAGAAACAACTGTAAATACAAAAACAATTTTTTTTCATGTACAATACAAAAATACAAAAATGAAAGCAATAAATCTAACGGATACAGTGGATAATGAAACCTTAGTATATGAAAAAATAGCACCAGGGACAAGTGGTGGTTTTGAAATTTTATTAAATGCTAATCAAAACATGAGTTATAAAATTGAGTTTGAAAGTAAAAATGAAAAGCCAAATAACTTACAATTCTATACTAAAGAAGGTGGAAAAAGATATTCTACATTAGAGGAGTTAGGAGAAAATTTGACAGGTGAAATCTTAGAAAATGAGGAAGAAATTGTACCTATTTATTGGGAGTGGAAATATGAAACTAATCAAGAACAGAATAAACAAGATACACTAGAGGCAAAGAAAATGAGAGAATATCATTTTTTAATATATGTACAAGGATGTTAGAAACTATTTACTTTTAATTGTTTGGTTGATTATGTTATGTTGGAAATAATTTGATTGTGTATTTAGTTATTATTAAAAGTTATGTTGTAATTTGTAAATAAAAGTGAATAGTTTCTAATAAATTCTGTAAAAATACTTGTAAAAAGGGGTGAAAGACTATATAATATAAATGTATATTGGGGTATCGCCAAGCGGTAAGGCATCGGACTCTGACTCCGACATTCCTGTGTTCGAATCACAGTACCCCAGCCAAAAATTTCAAAGAAGTAAATCTGGTGTACACTGCCATGGAGGACAAAAGATGAAAAAAAATGATTTTGGTATTACTCTTGTTGGTTTGGTAATTACAATTATTATTTTATTAATATTAGCATCAATCACTGTATATAGTGGGGTAAGTACGATCCGTTCAGCAAAATTAACTAAATTTACAACAGAATTAAAAATGATGCAACAAAAGGTAAATGAATTATATGATAGTTATAAAAATGAAAGATTAGTAACAGGTATACAAGACATCGGGAAAAATCCAGAGGAAAATTTTAGTACAAATGAATTAGAAACAATTTTTTCAATAGAAGAATCAGGAGTGACAGACAGAGAAGGATATAAGTATTATGATGCAGAAACGATACAAGCTTTAGGATTAGAAAATATGGAATATACATTTTTTGTAAATGTGGATAAAAGAAGTATCATCAGTACAGTAGGATTTGTGTATGATGGAAAAACATATTATACTTTAGAACAAGTACCAGATGGTGTATATAATGTGGAATATAATGATACAGAAGGAAACGAAAATATAATATAGATACTATCACCTTGTTGTCTAAGACAATAAGAAAACTATTTTGATTTTTCAGAATAGTTTTCTTTACTTTTTGGTAAAATTAGGATATAATGTAACAAGTGAACAAGATTAAAAAGGAGAGATTTATATGCAAGAAAACAAAAATAAGGCAAATGAAAATCAAACAGAAGAATTAGATATAAACCATTTAATGCAAATAAGAAGAGACAAGTTAGCAGAATTACAAGCACAAGGAAAAAATCCATTTGAAATTACAAAATTCAATAGAACCAATACAGCAGGAGAAATCAAAGCTAATTATGAAGCATTTGAACAAAAAGATGTAACAGTTGCAGGAAGAATTATTGCAAAAAGAATCATGGGAAAAGCTTCATTTTGTACGATTCAAGATAGTGATGAAAAAATCCAAAGTTATGTTAGTATCAATGATTTAGGAGAAGAAAGCTATAAAGCATTTAAAACATTTGATATAGGAGATATCATTGGAATAACAGGTTTTGTATTCAAAACAAGAACAGAAGAAATTTCTGTACACGCAAAAGAAGTGACATTACTTACAAAATCTTTAAGACCATTACCAGAAAAATTCCATGGATTAAAAGATATGGACTTAAGATATCGTCAAAGATATGTTGATTTAATTATGAATCCAGAAGTAAAAGAAACATTTATCTTAAGAAGTAAAATTTTAAAAGAAATTAGAAAATTTATGGATGAGTATGGTTATATGGAAGTGGAAACACCAATGCTTACAACAGTTGCTACTGGTGATGCTGCAAGACCATTTATCACACATCATAATACATTAGATTTACAAATGTATTTAAGAATTGCACCAGAATTAAATTTAAAAAGATTAATTGTTGGTGGATTTGACAAGGTGTTTGAAATTGGTAAGAACTTTAGAAATGAAGGAATGGATATTAAACACAATCCAGAATTCACAAATATGGAATTCTACTCAGCTTATGAAGATTATAACGATATGATGAATATAGCAGAACAATTAATTTCAACTGTTGCCAAAAATACATTAGGAACAACAAATATCACATATCAAGGACAAGAAATCAATTTAGCTCCAGGTTGGAAGAAAATAACGATGATAGATGCCATAAAAGAAGTAACAGGTGTTGATTTTAATACAATTAATACAGACGAAGAAGCACAAGCAATAGCCAAAGAAAAAGGTGTGGAATATGAAGAAATCAAAAATACAAGAGGACATATTATAAACGAATTTTTCGAAACTTTTGTAGAAGAAACTTTAATACAACCAACATTTATCATGGATTATCCAGTGGAAGTATCTCCACTTACAAAAAGAAAGAAAGAAGATCCAAGATTGGTTGAAAGATTTGAGTTATTTATTGGTGGAAGAGAATATGGAAATGCTTATTCAGAATTAAATGATCCAATTGACCAATATGAAAGATTTTTAAAACAAGTAGAAGCTAAAGAAAAAGGTGATGAAGAAGCTGGAGGAATGGATGAAGATTTCGTAAATGCACTAGAAATCGGGTTACCACCAACAGGTGGAATGGGAATCGGATTAGATAGATTAATTATGTTATTAACAGATTCTGCTTCTATAAGAGATGTATTGTTTTTCCCAACCATGAAACCATTAAACTAAATAAATGTCCCATTGAGATCGTTTGTCAATGCGACATTTGTCCCATTGAGATCGTTTTTCAATAGGACATTTTTTCTTTTATAAGACTACTTTTTCGTAATGAGATAAACAATAATACTATGGCAATCCCCATAATGATATGTGATATTCCTGCTATTCCTGCAATTGCGTGAGAAGCGCTGTTTGAAAGATCAATGGCAAGTATTTGTGTAATCCCTCTTACTAAAAACATGATAGTCATAAAAGGTAGTCCAATATTATAAAGTTTAAAAAAATAGTTAAACGTTTTTTGTTTACTTAAATCTGTGATATGGATAAAAATAGCAATTAATAGAAACACAACAGTTCCTAATACAAATAGATGTATAAGACATATTATTACAAAAGTCAATAATATTTGCATGTAGAAAATTGAAAATAAATACAATTTTAAGTGTTAAAGAATTATAAAAAGATACTTATAAGGAATTGAAAATTTTTTAGAATATGATACAATAGGCATGAATTATTGCAAATCAATTTTTTACTAGGTTTTAAAGGAGTAGAAGAAAGATAAGCAGGAGGCATTAAAATGAGAACAATAGAAACGAAAAGATATATCTTGAAATTAGTGGAAAAGAAAAATGCAAATAAAATTTTCAAGATTTTAAGTAATCCACAGGTTATAGAAAATTTGAATATGGATATTCATACCCAAATAGAGGATACGCTAGAACTATTAAATGATTATTATAAAGGATTAGAAAAAGGAGAAAAGTATCCATATGAGATATTAGACAAAGTAACAGGGGATTTCATCGGAATATTTTTAATAAAATTAGATTTATTTGATGAGGATTGTTATGAATTTACAATTTATTTAGATGAGCAATATTGGGGAAAAGGAATTTATACTGAAATATTACCATACATGACACAAGTTGCTTTTGAAGATATTGGTACGGGAAATTTTAGAGGATTTGTTATGGATAAAAATATAGCTTCAAAAAGAGTATTGGAAAAATGTGGTTTTGAACTTGAAAAAATATTTAATGTTGATGGAATTGATGGGGAAATATATAGCTATTTAAAGGTTAATAATAAGTAGTGATTTAGAGAAGATAAAATTAAAAAAGTTTTCAAAAAGGGGAAGATAGGAGTAAATATGTTTAATTTTTCATTTGATAAAAGAGTTATTTATATTATATTAGGAATCATGGTATTATCTATGATTGTACAATATTTAGCAAATCCAGAAATGTTATTTTCATTATTAATTAGTGTACCGGGAGTATTAATTGCTATTACATTTCATGAATTTGCACATGCCTTTGTGGCAGATAGATTGGGAGATGATACAGCAAGAAGAGAAGGAAGACTTAGTTTAAATCCATTTGACCATCTAGACCCGATTGGAACTGTATTATTACTATTTGCAGGATTTGGTTGGGGGAAACCAGTTCATGTAAATCCAAGAAATTATACAAGGAAAATGTCTATGGAAAAAGGAGAAGCACTTGTTTCTATTGCAGGACCTGTCATGAATTTCTTACTTGCTATTATTTTTGCAATTATATATTATGGAATTTATAAATTTGCAGATGCTTCATTTTTAATGTCTACAATGGGTGGAATAATTGGTTCAACAGTATCCATTAATGTCGGATTAGGATTATTCAACTTAATTCCGTTACCACCATTAGATGGTTCAAAAGTGATTATGCCATTTTTACCATATAATGCAAAAGAATTTTTTATCAATAATGAACAAATCTTTTACATTGTATTTGTTGTATTATGGATAACAGGATTAACATCTTATATCATTTCTCCAGGAATTCAAGCAGTAAGTGGTTGGATATCTAATCTAGCGATGCTTATTTGGGGATTATAAGTTTTATGTATAGGAAATATAAAAGAGGAAGAGAGCTAGAAATGAAATCTCAGCAATCTTCCTTTTTAGTTGAAACGGAAAAAATAGAAAAAACTCTTGTAAAGAGAGATGTATCCATTAATAAAGTGAGTAGTAATCTTTACTATTTTTACGATAAATGATATAATTAGCACGAAAATAAAAAAATAGGAAATAAATATGAAGAAAAACAAATAGAATTATCAATAAAATTTTATGGAGGAAAGATGAAAGATATTTATACATTAGGAATTGAATCAAGTTGTGACGAAACATCAGTAGCAGTTGTAAAAAATGGCAGAGAAATATTATCAAATATCATTGATACACAAATACCCATCCATGAAAAATATGGGGGTGTCGTACCAGAAATAGCCTCTAGAAATCATATTGAAGCTATTTCAAGAGTAACTAAAAAAGCATTAGAAGAAGCAAAAATGACATTAGAACAAATAGATGCTGTTACACCAACATATGGACCAGGGCTAGTGGGAGCTTTATTAGTAGGATTATCATATGCAAAAGCATTAAGTTTTGCAATCAATAAACCATTAGTCGGTGTCAATCATATCCAAGGTCATATTGCAGCAAACTATATTACCTATAAAGAGCTAGAACCACCATTCTTATGTGTGATGATGTCAGGGGGAAATACACAAATTATACATGTAAAAGGATATACAGAATTTGAAGTTTTAGGAAAAACAAGAGATGATGCTATTGGAGAAGCATTTGATAAAGTAGCAAGAGTTGTAGGATTGGGATATCCTGGAGGACCTAAAGTAGATAAATTGGCACAAGAGGGAAAACCAACAATATACTTACCAAAAACACATTTCGAAAATATGGATTTTAGTTTTAGTGGAATCAAAACAGCAGTCATTAATTTACATCATAAAAATCCAGAAATCAATAAAGCAGATTTATGTGCAAGTTTTGAAAAAACAGTCACAGAAATATTGATAGAAAATGTAAATAGAGCGATACAATTAACAGGAATGAAAACAATTGCATTAGCAGGTGGTGTATCAGCCAATAGTTATATAAGAAAAGCCTTTATGGATTTAAAACAAGAGGGCATGGAAATATATATGCCAGATTTAAAACTATGTACAGATAATGCAGCCATGATTGCATCAGCTGGATATTATAACTATATGCAAGGAAAAAGAGATACATTGGACTTAAATGCAATACCAAATTTAAAATTGTAAGAAATTGAATAGTATTGTAAACGAAAAAATCCACATAGAATCAAGATAAAATCCGATTTTTTCTATACAATAAACATATTCATTAGAATGGAGTAAATACATGTCAATATATACGATTGGAGACCTTCATTTATCCTTTAATGAAGATAAACCAATGAGTGTTTTCGGAGAAAATTGGGAAGGATATGAAGAAAAAGTAAAAGAAAATTGGATAAACTTGGTATCAGAAAATGATTTGGTAATTTTACCAGGAGATTTTTCATGGTCAATGTATTTAAAAGATACATATAAAGACTTTGAATATCTAAATTCCCTACCAGGTAAAAAGCTATTATTAAAAGGTAATCACGATTATTGGTGGTCTACTGTCAATAGCATGAGAAATTATATAAAAGAAAATGACTTTACAGATATTGACTTTATATATAATAATGCATACGTATTTGACAATAAAATCATAGTAGGAACAAGAGGATGGTCTTTTGGGGAAGATACAGAAAGCAAAAAAATGATTCAAAGAGAAGTGGCAAGATTAGAATTGTCCATAAAAAATGGGATAGAAAATTATGGAGAAGATAAGGAAATCATTGCATTTTTACATTATCCACCAATTATTAATCAAAATATACAAAATGATGAAATGAATGAATTTATTAGGATGTTAAAAAAATATGATATAAAAAGATGCTATTATGGACATTTACATAGTACAGCGATAAAAGAGGCAGTAGAAGGAGAACATTTTGGAATCAATTTTCAATTGGTTAGTGCAGATGCACTTAATTTTAATGTAGTAAAAGTAGAATAATTAATTGGTTGCCAAAGGGGACGGGGCACAATTCCATTTTAACCCGTCCCCTTTGGCAACCGCAATTGAGCAAAAAGTCTATTGACAAAAAAATAAGGAATTGATAATATATACGTATAATGGGGGAAAAGTATGAATATATATCCAGATGCATATTTTAAAAAAGTAGAAGATATAAATGTTGAATTTTTGAATAAGAATAAAATAAAAGCATTGTTATTGGATGTAGATAATACATTAGTAGATCATACCAAAAAAATGACAGAAAGTGTCATAAAATGGGCAAAAGAATTAAAAGGTCAAGGTGTAAAACTATATATATTATCCAATACAAATGATAAACAAAAAATTGAAGATATTGTAAAACAAATAGATATACCATATCAATATTTTGCTATGAAACCACTAAAAAAAGGGTTTAAGAAAGCACAAAAAGAGTTAGGAGAAAAAAGTGAAAATATAGCAATTGTAGGAGACCAAATATTTACAGATGTCATTGGTGGAAAAAGAAACAATATGTATACAATATTAGTAGAACCAATAAAAGAAAAAGATTTTTGGTATACGGCATGGAAAAGACCAATAGAGAAGAAAATAAAAAATAGAATAAAATCAGAACAAACAAGTATGAAATAAAATACATACAATTAGAATAAATAAATATAAAATAGAATACGCGAAATTAGACAAATAAGCATGAAATAAAACACAAAAGCAATGAAAACAAGCAAAAGAAAAAATATAATATGACAATTGAACAGTACGAAAAAGAATAAAAAGGAGAAGAAAATGTATTATAATGATGTACATATAGGATACTACTTAGCAGTTGCAATATTAGGTTTATTTGTAGGTCAATTAGTAGATTGGTCAAATAAACGATTACCAGAATATAAAAAATTTTTATCATTAGATATATTTAAAGAATATAAGAGAAATTTTAAACCAAACTATATATTGATGTTATTAACATCCGCAATTTATGTAACATTAGTATATACATTGGGTATAAAAGATACATGGATTGCAAATTTAGATTTAATAAAATTTTTGATTTTGACACCAATGTTGTTATCGGCATTTGTCATAGATTATAAATATCAAATCATACCCAATAGATTGAATCTAACCATATTTGAAATTGGATTAATATTTGCTTTTATATATGGAGTATCTGATGTAGCAATTACGTTAAATATGTTATTAGGAATGTTAGCAGGTGCTGGAATCTTTTTAATCATCACATTAGTGGGTGGATTATTTTATGGAAAAGAAGCCATGGGATTTGGTGATGTGAAATTAATGGGGGTATTAGGACTATTTTTTGGATTGTCCAATATTGTAGTCATTACATTAATATCTTTCTTGATAGGTGCAATTTTAAGTGTAGGATTGTTAATTACAAAAGTAAAGAAAACAGATGAATATATACCATTCGGACCATTTATCGTAATCGCAGCATTTATCAGTATGTATATACCATTTGAAACAATAAAATTTGTATTAATGAAAATATTTACACTAGGAATGTATAACTAAATGTCTCATGGAGATCGTTTGTCTATGCGACATTGTCTCATGGAGATCGTTTGTCTATGCGACATGAAAAATATAAATAATTAGAGGGGATGATAACATGAATCCTAAATTACAATGGTTAAGAAATAAAATGTCTAGTTTAGATTTACAAGGGCTAATTATATCCAATCCAATTAATATTAAATATTTAACCAATATAGATGCAGAAGGGATATTATTATTAACTAGAAAAGAAAATATTTATATAACAGATGCAAGATATATAGAGCATGTTCATAGTATATTAACACTATATGATGAAATCATTGTCTATGATATGAATGATGTATCAAAAGAAGATTATGAAAATTTCTTTATGTTTTGTGAAAATGTTGGATTTGAAGAACATTATGTCACATATGCACAATATAAAGAATATATGAGAAGATATAAAATAAATAGTTTAGTAGAAACAGAACATATCATAGAAAAACAAAGAATGATAAAAGATGAAGAAGAGATTAGTAATATTAGAAAAGCATGTGAAATTACAGATAATTGTTTTTCATATATGTTGGATTATATCAAACCAGGTATGACAGAAAAACAAATTGCGAATGAAATTGAAGAATATTACAAACAAAGAACAGATGGTTTATCATTTGATACGATTGTGGCATCAGGAGAAAATACTTCAAAACCACATGCCATTCCAACAGATAGAAAGATACAAGATGTAGATATTATCACCATTGATATGGGATGTAAAGTAAATGGATATTGCTCAGATATGACAAGAACGTTTTTTGTTGGAAAAGTTCCAGAATATGTAAAACCAGTTTATGATTTGGTTTTGAAAAATCAGACACAAACAACAGATGATTTTAAAGATGGAGCAAGTACAAGGTTATTAACAAAAATGGTAGAAAATGATTTTAAATTAAATGGATATGATTTAATTCATAGTTTAGGGCATGGAGTAGGAATGGAAATACATGAAGCACCATATATTAGTTATAAATCAGATACATTACTAAAAGAAAATATGGTTGTAACCAATGAACCAGGAATATACATACCAGGGAAATTTGGCGTAAGAATAGAAGATACCGTGCAAATTACAAAATTTGGTTGTATAAATTTAACCAATTCTGAGAAAAATTATATTGTAATATGAAAATGGCTTAAAATCAGCAAAATGCTTGATTTTTATTGAAAAATGTAGTAAAATATATAAAGTTTGTAATAGTATTTGAAAAATGAAAGGAGAAATGAAAATGGCATCAGTATATTCAGCAGGAGATTTTAGAAATGGAACAACATTTGAAATGGAGGGAAATGTATATAGAATCGTAGAATTTCAACATGTTAAACCAGGAAAAGGATCAGCCTTTGTAAGAACAAAATTAAAAAATGTTATCACAGGTGCAACATTAGAAAAAACATTTAACCCAGGAGATAAATTCCCAGCTGCACAAATAGAAAAGAAAAATATGCAATATTTATATAATGATGGTGGTTTATATTATTTCATGGATAATGAAACATATGACCAAATACCATTAAATGAAGAACAAATTGGTGATTGTTTAAAATATTTAAAAGAAAATATGGAAGTAACCATTCTTTCATATAAAGGAAATGTATTTGCGGTAGAACCACCAATATTTGTTGAACTAGAAGTTACATATACTGAACCTGGATTTAGTGGAAATACAACAACAACATCTGGAAAACCAGCAAAATTAGAAACAGGTTTAGAAATTCAAGTACCATTATTCGTTGAAATTGGAGATATCTTAAGAATCGATACCAGAACAGGCGAATATATGGAAAGAGTATAGAAAGGTGAATCTTAATGGCTAAACTAAGAGAAGAATATAATAACTTTTTAAAGGATATTGAAGAAAATTTAAAAAACAAAGAAGATTTAGAATATGTAAAAGTTAGATTTTCAATGTTTGTTGATAAAGTAATTGACCAAATGGATATGATTGTAGACTATAAAACACAGAAAATGAATGAAATAGAGCAAAAACAAAAAGAAATTGACGATAAAATGGGTAAAATGCAACAAATTATTGATAATATTGAAAAAGATATTTATTCTGATGAAGGTTTTGACTTTGAAATCATTTGTCCATATTGTGATAATCAATTTGTGATAGATGTTGATGAAGACAAAACAGAAGTAGAATGTCCAGTTTGCAATAATATTATCGAATTAGATTGGTCAGGAGATGTAGAAGAAGATTCAGATTGTCATGGAAGTTGTTCAGGTTGTCATGGATGTGATGATGAGCCAGAAGAAGAACAACAAGAAGATAAAAAACAATCAACGCAAAGTGAAGATAAAGAAGAAAATAATGATGATGATATGTAAAGAAAAATAGAGTACAGTGAGTTAAAGTTATGATTAATCTTAAATAGTAATAAGTAAAAAAAGCACTAAAAATTTTTTTAGTGCTTTTTCTTGTTTATGCCAAAGGACTTACTTCAAATTTAATATTAAAATCAGTAAAATCATCCAATGAATTTTTTTCTAAACAAGATAAATAATGTTCTAATTGTTCTTGTGTCTTGCAACCAGCAATAATTACAGGGTTTAGCTCGTAACGAAACATCATATCAATTGCAAATTTAAAGGCATCAACTACAGATTTAGACTCTCTATCTCGAATTAAAGAATAGGCTTCTCTAAATCTGGCAACAACAGGATGTTTCATGTAATAATCTAAAGATAAAACAAATTCTTTATTAACGACATCTTCAAAAGAAGTATAAGAATCAGGATATTGTTCCAAATATAAAGCAATTTCTTGCTTGGTGTAAGGAAGAAATACTTTTTTGCTTTTCTCAGAGACACGTAAAGTATGATTCTCTTCAAAATTTTCAGATATATTGGCAACAGTAGATTCTGTAGAATTTGATAAGGAATCTATATCAGATTCTAAACTATTATCAGAAGATGGAATATCTGTATTAACAGATAGATGCTCATTTTCTGAGGATGTCGTTTTATCTACAACATTTTTATAATGATTAAGTTTCATTTCTGTGTCAAAACTTGCTAGATATTTTTTGACAATATTCTTCTGAAAAAAAGTATCTATTTTAATATCATTTAACAAAATTTTTGATCTGACATCTTCGTTTTTTACAGAAAATGTATTGATTTCGTTTTTCAAATTTTGAACCTTATTAGAGTATATTTCTTGGTTATTTGGATGTTCTTCAATTTGAATAAGCAATTCCACAATTTCATTTAATATATGAGAGGAATCTTGTTTTAAATCTTGTATAATACTGATATTTTTATTAATTCTTTCAAAGATTTCTTGAACTTCTGAAAGCAATGCTAAAAAATCAGAATGAGTTTCATCATTATGTATATCCGAGATGGAATTATGTAGGTTATTAATAAAATTAACAATAATATCTCGTGTCCTAGTTTCTTTTGAAACAATTTCATCTAATTTTTGATTTTCTAAATTGGCATTATTAATAAAAGCAAATTCATTTGAAGTGAAATAATTATTTAAAAAATCAAGATTATAAGAAGTTATGGTTTCCATAGACAAAATCTCCCTTTTATCAAATTTATATATATACAGTATAACATAAAAAAAGCTCTAAATTATTACAAAATCATAACAATAAAATGACAAAAAACTTCATAATGTCATAAAAATGTCATAAAAATGACAAGAAAGTGAAATGGACTATAGAAATAGAATATTGTAAAATATAATAGAGAATAAAGTAGGAGGAATTTGCAATGAGAAAAACAAAAAAAAGTCATGTAATTATTGTATTAATAGTGCTACTATTAGCTTTAGCTATAGGTTATGCAGCCTTTAGTTCAACATTAACAATTAATGGTACAGCCACAGGAACAGGAACATGGGATGTAAAATTCCAAAGTGCATCATTGAAAAATGCAGAAGGAGGAACAGATACAAGTCATGGAACTGCTACAGTAACAAATGACAAAACAATTACAGCAACTATTAATCTAGCATACCCAGGTGATGGAGTAATCCTAGAAGCAGTTGTTGTCAATAATGGTAATACACCAGCTAAATTAGTAGGCAACTTGAGAATCGATGGACCAGAGTCTGCAGATGTAGAGGTTATACAAAGTTCAGCTGGACCAACTGCTAATGAAGAACTACCAGCAGGTGGAACATGTACAGCTCAATTTGCCATTAAATGGAAAGCAGATTCTACAGCAACAGATTTAGGTGAGCAAACATTTACCATTACATATGAATATGAGCAAAACACAGAAGAAGTTGTTTTGAATCCAACTCATACAGATGCTTAAATAATTAATTCTATAGCAATATAATATAAAGAGGAAAAATATGCAAAAATCAAAGAATGCAACAATTGTTATTATGATAATTATACTCTTATTTGGACTCTTAGGGAGTATAAAACTGATAAGAGATATCAATGTCATATATTTATATATCATTCATCCAATATTTTGGATAGGACTTTCCATATTATTGCATTATGCATTAGGTAAAAACATAGAAAACAGAAAATTAAAAAAGCCAATTATGGAATATACAATCATTGCAACATTAGTATATATTCTTGTATATATGTTATCTGGATTATTTGTAACCTTTGGGAAAAATCCATATAATACAACACCAATCGGTTTACTGCATAATTTATGGATATTTGGTACAATACTAATAGCAAAGGAATATGTGAGATACAAATTAATTAATAATGTATATGAAAAAGATAAAACTAAAATGGCAATAATGATTACTGTTATGTATGTGATAATAGATATAGAAATTACTAGATTTATAGGTGCAAATATAACAGTATTTTCTGTTGTAAAATATGGAATACAAATAGTCATGCCGAATATAGCAAAAAATGTATTATTTTCATACATAGCTATCAATGGAAATTACATGGCTTCAATGATATATCAATTGATTACAAATTTATATTTTTGGATATCACCAATTTTACCAAATGCACCATGGGTTATGACAGCCATTATAGATATCACGATACCAGTCATATTATTTTTATATATACGATTTGTAAAAAACAAATTAAACATATTAAGAAATAAAGAAAATATTATCAATTCTGATCCAAGAAATATCATTCCACTGGTAGTGGCAATTATTTTAGCTATATGGTTTGCAGTAGGAATATTTCCCATAAAACCAGTTGCTATTGCATCAGGAAGTATGGAGCCAGAGCTATATATAGGAGATGTGGTAATGATACAAAAATGTAATGCTAATGATGTGAATGTAGGAGATATCATTGAATATCAAATGGATGGATATACCATTATTCATAGAATAATAGAAAAGACACAAAGGAAGGGAGAATATTATTTTATAACAAAAGGAGATAGTAATAATTCAGAAGATATAGAAGAAGTTAGAGAAAATCAACTGATTGGGAAGGTTATATTTAAAATAAGATATTTAGGTTATCCAGCTATATGGTTACATATTGTGGAAGAAAATGAGCAAATGATAGAAGTAGAAACAGGAAATCCTAGGAACGCAAATAAATAGACAAAGGAGGTAAATATGAGAACAAAACAAAAAAATAGAATACGTAAATCGACAAAATACATTGGCACTATTATTTCGATTGTTCTTTTAGTTACCTCTTTTATTAGCCTTATGAAGAATGTATCCAATGAAAATATAAAAATAAAAACAAAAGAAATATATAATTACACAAACAAATTTAATTATGATTATCATGTAAACTTAAGTGATAATCCATATATTAAACAAGATGATAAAAGGGATGAATCCATCGTTTATGTAACAGATTTAATTGATACAACAGATGTAACGTTAAATTATGAATATGTTGCAGACAAAGAATCTAGCTTGACATATACATATTCTATAATCGGAAAATTACAGGTAGTTTACACAAGAGATGGAGAAGAACAAAAAATAATCGATGAAGAAGAAACCATTTTAGAAGAACAAACCAAAGAAATTTCAGGAAATACCATTAACATTACCGAAACATTAAATCTGGATCTAAAAGATAAAAATAATTTATTAAAAGAATTTGAACAAGAATTAGGAATGTCGATATCTGCGAAATATACAGTAATTTTAAAAGTAAAAGTGCAAACAGATATAGAAGAAAATCCGATAGAAGTAAGTTATGAACCAACTATTCAAATTGATTTAGGTGAAAAAACAACAAAAATTACAGGAGAAAATAATAAAGAAGATAAACAATTTATATCTGATGAGTACCAAGTAAATGGTAAAAGAAATATAGGTATTATTGTATTAGATGTAATATTCATGATAGTATCAATTGGCATATTGAGATATATGATGAAGACAAAAGTAGCAAATAGGGTTAAAAATGAATTTAGACAAGAATTAAATAGAATATTAAAAATTTGCCAAGACAAAATTGTTCAAATTAGTTCAAAACCACATGATTTACCAGAAAATGTTGTATATGTTAAAGACTTTGGAGAAATCTTTAAAGTTTCAGAAGAATTATTTAAACCAATTTTATATTATTTTGACAATGAAAAACAAGAGGCTTGGTTTAGTGTCATGACAGGTGGAACAACCTATCGATATATTTTAAAGGGATGATGTATATTTCTCAAATAGATAAGTACAAAGTTGCAATAATGCCTTTGTACTTGTTTAGCATATGTAGTAACTAAGAAGCTAAAAGTAAAAATATTTGTAAATTAATATGAGAAATTTGTTTAAAGGAGGTGGACAATGAAATACAAAATAAAAAGAAAAAAAAGAACAATCAAAGTAAGTTATGTATGTTTGATTTTATTGGTCATCCTTGTATTAATGTCTACCTCGTATTCTTTATGGCAAACGAATTTGTATATTAATGGGACGGTGGATATTAATTATATAGAACCGGAATTACCAGTAGAAGTAGTTACACAAGGAGATAGATTTTCCACAAATACAAGTTTTCAAATAGGAGGGAATCTGATAAATTATAATATATTTACAGTTAATGGAGATGAAAATGATGGAAATACAGTAACAACTAATATTGTAAATGCAGACAAACCAAATTGGATAATTGCGTGGATGTATCAAGATACAGTAACTGTAACATTTACTATGACCATTCAAAATCATTCAGGTTTTACATTTACAGAAGGTAGATTAGAGGGAGAAAATAATGTAAATGAAGAGTATGATCCTGATAATCGAATCACTCCAGCAAGTGCGAATTTATCTACAACAACAGTTCAAAATGGAGAAAATGTAACATTGACAGCAGAAATTACATTTGCTACTAAAGAAAATATAACAATTGGGAGTTATGTGAATTATAAAATCAGTTTTTTATGTGATGGGGCAAGAAGATATTATAATTACAAAATCTTAATCAGTGGATAATATTGTTAGAATCCGTTAAAAAATAGAATTAGAAATAGAATTAAAATTAAAACGAAAATCAGAAAGCAAAACATTAGAAAAAATCTAATGGATTTTGATAATTACCATCTATTCGGATTCCTAAATGTAGATGGGTTCCAGTTGTGGCTCCATTGGTAGGTTTACCAGAAGAATCAGAATATTGGTTACCTTTTACACCATAAACATATTTCGGTCCTACATAGCCAATAACTTGTCCTTGCCTTACAGAATCACCAACTTTGACAATATAATTAGGAGAACAATGACAATACGTAACTCTATAATTATCAAAGGAAAGGGTAATGGTATATCCACCAGCACCTAAAAATTGCGTAAAGGTAATTTCTCCATCAGCTATTGCAATCAATTTTGTTCCTTCTGGTGCAGGAATATCAATACCAGAATGAGAAGAAGAGGCACCAGAAGTTGGAGAAACTCTTTTACCAAAATAGGAACTGATTCTTGTATATCCAGGAATTGGCCAAACGAAACCATCTGGATTAATGGAAATAATTTCAGAGTCTAAATTATTTTCATAATAAACACCATTTGAACTTATCATGGGACTAAAAAAGAGGGTAATAAACAAAATCAAAAAAATAAGTATGTAAATAAAAGATTTTATATGATGAAAAATAAAAATCACCTCTTAAAATAGATTTGACAAAATTGTATAAGTGTTGTATAAAAAAATAAAGTAACTTTAGTAGGTAATGTTTTCAAGTAAATACGAGGAGAATAAAAATGAATTGGAAGGAATTTTCAAAAACAATGGAACAGTTTGATGCAATTGTAGCAAAATGCAAAAAATGTAATCATGATCCTGGTTGTGAAATGCATAGAATTGTGAAATATATAGACGAAAAAGGAAAAACACAATTTCTTGCAGAACTAAAGGAAAAGGGACTGGAAAGAATCATTAAAAATTTAAATGCGGAACGGTAAAATTTATCGTTCCTTTTCTATATAATAAAAAAATGGAAACTATATAACTGTTGCACAGTCTGGTTTCCATTGTGGCAGGGGTAGAAGGATTCGAACCCTCACAGGCGGTTTTGGAGACCGATGTGCTACCATTAACACTATACCCCTATAATTTTAAGACAATTAATATATTAGCATAAAAAAATGATTTTATCAATATTTTTTTTGAAAATTATTGACTTTTTTCAAAAAGGATAATAAAATATATAAAATTAAATATCTGCAGTGAAGAAGAAAAAGTGTGATAATATTTACTTAAAGAGAGTTGGTGAAGGTGAGATACCAATGGTAAATACACATGGGGAGCTTTGGAGTGGATTTGGAATGAAGGTGCTTAAAACTTTAGATAACTTTAATCTAAGTTTTAAGAATTAGGGTGGAAACGCGGAAATAATAACTTTCGTCCCTAGCTATATGCTAGGTATGAAAGTTTTTTTGTTTTAAATCGATTACATTCAGCATCTTGCACATTTTTATTTCATTCATCAAACTTCGACGTATAAACATACGCCTTCAGCTTGATGAATTCATAAAAATGCACAATATACTAAATCTAATCGATTTAGAAAAATAGAGGAGCATTAATCATCTAGCACATTTTCGTAATTTATTTCAAACCTCGATGTACAAACGTACACCTTCGGCTTGAAAGTAAATTACAAAAATGCACTATATAATAAAGGAACTCTATACAAAAAAACTTTCATGATACTAGTAAATAAAATTAAAGAGGAGGAATTGTTATGTTAAAATCAATGGACACTTTAGTAGCACTTTGCAAAAATAGGGGATATATTTACCCAGGTTCAGAAATTTATGGAGGGTTAGCCAATACTTGGGATTATGGACCTTTAGGAAATGAACTAAAAAACAATGTCAAAATGGCATGGAGAAAGAAATTTATACAAGAAAGTAAATATAATGTAGGATTAGATGCCGCTATTTTAATGAATCCAACAACATGGGTTGCTTCAGGACATGTAGGAGGATTTTCCGACCCATTAA
>CASEIZ010000022.1 GCA_949288185.1 uncultured Eubacteriales bacterium
TCTTTAGACAATTTTCCAATCGCTTTCGTCTCAATTCTAGAAACATAGGAACGAGAAATACCCATCATCTTTGCAATTTCATGTTGTGTTTTAGGTTTATGACCACCAAGACCAAAGCGAAGCTCTAAAATTGTTTTTTCTCTATCTTTTAAAATCGATTTCATTTTTTCATATAATAATTTAATTTTCATTTTGATATCGACTGCATCTTCAATATTTCTTTCATCATTTTCTAAAATTTCTTGAAGAGTAATAACATTATCATCTTTATCTTTTCCAATCGGTTCATTTAAATAGACTTCAGCACCTAATTTTTTAGTAGCTCTTAAATGCATTAAAATTTCATTATCAATACACCTAGAAACATATGTAGAAAGTTTGGATCCTTTATCCATGTTAAAACTATTAATTCCTTTTATTAAACCAATGGTACCAATAGAAATTAGATCATCTTGCTCAACATTTGTAGTTGAATATTTTTTAGTAATATGGGCAACCAATCTTAAATTTCTTTCAATTAAGATATTTCGTGCTTCTTCATCACCATTTTTCATTTGTGTCAAATACATTTTTTCTTCTTCAGAAGTCAACGGTTCAGGGAATATATTACTACTAGAAATATATCCTACTAAAAATACAGAGGATTTTAGAAATTCGATAAATCCTAAAATACCAGACATACAAAGTGCAGAAAACATATAGGCACCTCCAATGTCGCATTGGGATCGTTTGTTAATGCGACATAAATTTTTTTGTCGCATTGGGATCGTTTGTTAATGCGACATTTAGAGCTATATAAAAACTCGCATAACAAATTATATGTATGAAAAAAATAAAAGTGCCTGACCATAAAAAAATTTAGGTTGACCCAATGGAGTAAAATGGACCTGGTCCCAATGGACCACAAAAATATAAGACATTTTTAGAGAAAGACTTGTTTGTATATCATGATTATGATATAATTTGCCTATAAAACAAGGAGGTGCTTTTATGGCTTTAATTAGACCCTGTGCAGATTTAAGAAATAATTATAATGAAATTTCAAAGATATGCCATGAAACAAAAGAACCAATGTATATCACGAAAAATGGAACAAATGATTTAGTTATTTTAAGTGATGAAGCATATGAAGAATTAACAAAAGTGTTAGAAGAAACAGAAGAAGAGAGAATTGATAGATTGGTATCAGAACATTTTGATAAACATTATGCTACTTTTGAGGAGTTTCAAAAAGATATGATTAGGAAAATTGAAGAAGCATTTAAAGATATTGAAGAAGGACATTATGTATCAATGGAAGAAGCTATGGAAGAATTAGAGGAAAAATATGGATTCTCTAGAGAATAGAAAATATAAAATCGAATGGCTTGATAGTTTTAAAGATGAATTAAGCCAGATTTATTATTACTTATCCAAAATACTAAAAGAACCTTCCATAGCTAATAATTTCCATAAAAAAGTCTTCAAATTAATATCTAGTTTATCATATTTTCCAGAAAGATATCAAAAAATAACTTATGATAAAAATATTAGAAGAATTCCAATCGATAAATATATTATTTTATATACAGTAAATTATGATACTCGGACAAGTCTTCATTTTACATATTTTTCATAGTACACAAAATTATATGAATAAATTTTAATCAAACAAAATTAAATTCAGGTCAAGTTAAATTAAGTTTAAATCTAAATTTTATTTAGAATTCAAAAATTAAAATCTTAGAAGTTCAAAAATAAAATAAATTTTAGAAAAATAGTTGAATAAATATCATAATTCTGATATAATTTGCCTATATGAAAAGGAGGCGATTTTATGGCTTTGATTAGACCATGTGTAGATTTAAGAAATAATTATAGTGAAATTTCAAAAATATGCCATGAAACCAAAGAACCAATGTATATCACGAAAAATGGAACAAATGATTTAGTCATTTTAAGTGACGAAGCATATGAAGAGTTAACAAAAGGATTAGAAGAAACAGAGGAAGAGAGAATTGATAGATTAGTATCAGAGCATTTTGATAAACATTATGCTACTTTCGAGGAGTTTCAAAAGGATATTTTTAAGAAAATTGAAGAAGCAATGCAAGAAATTAAAGAGGGAAAGGGAATTCTGATGGAAGATATTGTAACGGAAATGGAGGCGAAGTATCATCTTAGTAAAGATTTATAAAATTATTTGGTCTCCAAAGGCTCGTAATGATTTGCAAAATATTCATTTTTATATAGAATATTATTTTAAAGAAAAAAATATAGCAAATAAAATAGTAAATAGAATTTAAAATTCTATTTCAAAATTAAGTTATTTACCTGAAAAATATGTAAGGCTAAAAGATTGGAAAGATAAGACAAAAAATGTACGAAAAACGAAAGTCAATAATTATATTATCATTTATGAAATTGATAAGGAGAAACGGCCAAGTCTTTATTTTACATATTTTTCATAGTACACAAAATTATATGAACAAATTTTAATCAAACAAAATTAAATTTAGTGTAGTCCAGTGAAGTTAAGTCAAGTATAAATCTAAATTTTAATCTTAATCTTATTTATAATTTTAAATCAAATTTTTATTTAAAAACTCAAAAAATAAAATCTAAAAATTTCTAAATCTCAAAAAGATATATTAATTAAATGAATGAAATAAAAAGAAACTCATAAAATAAGAAGGGAAATCGCAAGACTTTCTATATGTATTTTTATAAGGAGTTATTTATGAATGGATTTATAAATATCTTAAAAGGTATTTTTATTGGAGCAGGTGCAATCGTACCAGGTGTTAGCAGCGGCGTACTATGTGTAATTTTTGGTATTTATGAAA
>CASEIZ010000023.1 GCA_949288185.1 uncultured Eubacteriales bacterium
ATAAGGTGGCAAACATCATATCCTGTTTTTTAGATTAGTCTATTAAAAAGGTGTAAAATGGCTCGTGGATCAGTTTCCCTAGAAGATTATTTAGAAGATAAAATTAAAAGCTATATGAAAATAAATAAGATAAAAACGAAAAATAAAGCTATCAATGAAATCATATCTACCTTTTTTGAATATGAGAAAGTTTTTCAAAATATTAAAGATTTAGATAGTAAAATTGATAAACTTTTATCGACTGTTTATTTAATCAAAAGTTTAGAAGAACAAAGCTATGCAAATCACGGCTTTAGAGAAAATTCTGATCCGACTAAAGATAAATATTTAACTTCGTTTTATGATAATATCAAAAAGAATAAATATAAAATTTGGGATTAGTTTATGGAAAAATATATTAAAAAATGTATCCGTTTAAAAAAATCTATTAATGATAAAATTGATATTATTAATAACGAAATCGGTCAGCACTACTCATATCAAACCCTAGAGTATTTATTAGAATTAGGTATCTTAAAATATGAAGAAGAAAAACTACAAACAAAACAAAATCAGGATTATCTTTTAGTACTAGAAGATATTAAAACTATTTTAGAAAAGCTACATAATGAGTAGTCCTAAAGTTATATTCATTGATAATCCTTTCTTTGCTGTAAATAATAAAGACAATAATTTTCTTCTCTATAAAGGTAAAGATAATAACGGTAAAAGAATTTTCAAACAATGTAAAAACAAATCTGACTATTCTGTTCAAGCTAAAAATTATTTATTTGGTAATAAAGGTTTTATGACTTATTCTAGGAACGAAGAAAAAGCCAATATAACATTAGAAAAATGTAATAATTCTAATTTATTTGATTATATGATGGGTGGTAAAAAAGATATTTCTGTTATGGAAATAAATTCTATGAAACGTGAACAAATGATGATGGATAAGTTCGGTAATTTTGTAACTGATAGCGAAGCCAATAAAAAAAATTTCTACTGGTCTAAACTATTTGATAAAAGTAATATTCACTTGTCTGTCCTCTCTTTTAATAAAGATTATGTAGATGAGAATATTGGTATTGATAATTTACAAAAAGAACTTACTACAAAAATACTTCCTATGTTTTTGAAACAATGTGGCTATCAAGATCCATATAAAACTATGGACTGGGTTGTTTCCTTGCATAAGGCTTTTGATAGAAATAATTATCACTTTCATATTGGATTTATCGAAAAGAAAGAATCGTATTTAGGTACTGATAACAAATTACATTTTAAGCAAAGATTAAACCTTGATGACCGAGAAATGAATTTTATCAAAAGACAGTCTGTACTTGCTATTGAAAGAGCTAAAGTATTTACTCCTGCACTTATTAATCTTAATAGAAGTTTGGAGGGCTTAAAAAAATATTTTAACCCTAAAGACAAAAGTTTTTCTCTAAAAGATATTACTAATATTGATTTAGAATATAAAATTTTAAGATTAGGTTTCCTGCTTAATAAAGTGCGTACTGATAGTCCTAAAAAAATTAAATATAACTCTCTACCTAAAAATAAAATTGGAAATGAAATTAGACTTTTAACAAAAGATATTAAACATACTCTTTTTAATGATAGAGATATACAATTATCAGAAAAAGAAATCAATAACCAAATCGAAGAAATAAATAATATCTTTTTAAAAATCGATCAAGATAACTTAATTAGTAATGTAGGTTTTGAAAATGCAAAAGATAGTAAACTCATCAAAGATAAATTAGAAAAATATGATAACTATGTTTTAAATGCTATCGTTAATAATGCTTTATATGTTTACCATAATCGTTTTGCTACTAATCAAAGCATAAGTCTTAATGATTTACTAAACGAGGCTGTCTTGTTAGTCTATCTAAACGAAAGAAAAGCCATTAAAGAAAAGCATAACATACTAAAAAATAGTTTTAAAAAAAATTACCCTATGAAAAAAGCTATATACCGTTCTTTTAAAAATTTGAAATATGAACAAGATAAAGTCGCTGAACAGTTTTACGATATGTTTTCAGAAAAAAATAATAATTTATCAAAATAAGTTGTACTTTTCATAAAATAATAGTATATTTATGTTGTCAGTATAACAACTGACGTTGAACCACTTAACTGTGCCGAGCATTGTAGCATCGCACTTCTTGAAATAATCGCTAGTATAGGACTATTTTTATTTTGTATTTAATGATATAATTATCTAAACAAATAGTAATTTGAAAGGTGGATTTAAAGTGATGAAATCAAAAAAACTTACATTAGGAT
Organism: uncultured Eubacteriales bacterium; assembly: GCA_949288185.1. Lineage (GTDB taxonomy): Bacteria > Bacillota > Clostridia > TANB77 > CAG-508 > CAG-269. The sequence goes on from CASEIZ010000023.1 coordinate 2,275, forward strand.
TATTAATTTTCTACTTAATAGTATTAACTTGGATTATTGTATTTAAAATGCAATTTGCTTTTAGTGGTAGTTTACCAGAAATAAGAAATATAAATCTTATTCCATTTGGTGGCTCACTTATAGTAAATGGAGAAATATCTTTTTCTGAAATAATA
>CASEIZ010000024.1 GCA_949288185.1 uncultured Eubacteriales bacterium
AATTGTGTTTAAAAAAGATTTTAGTAGTAAGTTATAGTTACAAATAACAGAGAGATAGTGGTAGGTGAAAACTATTAGTATATAATATTATGAATTACAGTCTTTATAGCAATTACACTAAAGTTTGTGAAGAAACTTAAATGAGGCAACTTTAAAAGTTGTAAAAAATGGAGAAAATCAGTATTTAGATTTTCTCCTATATTAATGATTAACATAGCTAAAAGCTATGGACACTAATGTAATAATAATATATGAAAAATTATTAATTATATACATAAAAAACGATAGCCTTTTAAGCTATCGGAGTAAAATGATTTACGTTCTTTTCAGAACGAACACTAATGTTTATTAATTTAATTATAAACGATACTGTAAAAGAAAGTCAAGTAAAATTGAAAAATTTATATACTTCTCAATGGTCTTAATCTATACAAATTTTCAAGTTGTAAATTTATTTTATTCCAGTCATTTGGTGAAATGGAAACTAATTGTCCCTTCTTTCTATAAGGATTTGTAACCCTTAACTTGATAACCACTTTTAATTGCCTAATTAAAATAGTAGAATCAATTTCTTCTAAATCAATATGAAACCAAAAATAATCATTTAATCTTTTAGTTGTTAACATAAGTAAACAAAAGTTTGCAATATTTTTAAAATTTTATATTTAATAATAATATATAGTTTAATATAATATTGTAACCTTTCTAGAAAAAATGGTAATATATAAATAGAGAAAAAATGGAAAATACTGTCGTTGCGATAGTTATAAAAACATGTTAAAATATGTCTAAAGAAAAACACATAACAGATAAATAAAAAGTAAAGGAAAAAGTATATGAGAGAAATAAAAGGGAATGGAATAAGAAATATCATACATACAAATATTTGTATTATATTCATGATACTATCTATATTCATTCTTACCATTGTATATAAATATGTTACATTAAAAAAAGAAATACAAGCATCATTACAAACAAGTGTAAATGTAGAAGAATTATATAATACAACAAAAACAGAAGAAGCAGAAGTAATAGAAGAGGAAAACAAAAGGGACATTGATAGTTACACATCTGACTGGGATTTATTATTAGTAAATAAAAAGCATGAAGTCCCAGAAGGATATATTCTAGAATTAGAGGAAGTGGAAAGTGGTCATCAAGTAGACAAAAGAATTGCTAAATCATTAGAGCAAATGTTATCTGATGCTAGAAAAGAAGGATTATCTCCTATTATTTGTTCAAGTTATCGAACAAATGCCAAACAACAAAAGTTATATAATAATAAAGTTAGAGAATATAAAAGATGGGGATGTAGTTCAGAAGAAGCCGAAGAACTTGCATCTTATTGGGTAGCAATTCCAGGAACAGGAGAACATGAAACAGGACTGGCAGTTGATATTGTATCTAGAGATTATCAAATATTAGATGAGAAACAAGAACAGACAGATGTACAAAAATGGTTAATAGATAATTCATATAAATATGGATTTGCTTTAAGGTATCCAACAGATAAAAAAGACATTACAATGATAAATTATGAACCATGGCATTATCGATATGTTGGAATTGATAATGCAACATATATGAAAGAACATGATATGTGTTTAGAAGAATATATTGAGTATTTAAAGCAATTAGAAGAAGAGGATTATAATGAAATTGTTTTATAAGAAAAATTGCTTTCTATACAATAGAAAAAAGGTACAATAATATCATTTTATTGTACTTTTTTATTGTATTCTAATAACGGTTATGATAGAATTTTTTTGAAATAAAAATGGAAAGGAAAAAAGCATGTATAAAATTATATTTATTGATATAGATGGAACTTTAAGAAACGATAAGAAAGAAATAACAGAAAAAACAAAAGAGGCTATCCAAAAAGCTATTGAAAAAGGAATATATGTAGTTATCTGTTCTGGAAGACCTACAAAGTATGTAGAAGAGGTAAGTAAAGAAACATTAGCAAGTAATTATGTGATTGGATGTAATGGGGGAGAAATCTATGATTATAAAGAAAAGAAAACAATACACTTAAATGCTTTAGAAAAGGAAGAAGTAATCGCATTATGGCATATAGCTGAAACATATGATGTACAACTTATCATGATTTCTGATGGGAAAAGAATGGTAAGGAAACAAACGGACGATGAAACAGATATCCTTTTAGAAGAATCAATAGAAAGTTTTGTAACAGATAATCCAATTACACAATGCGTTTTTACTAGTTTAATTTTAGAAAATATACGAAAGATAAAAGAAGAAATTAATGATATAAAAAATATAGAAATTGTGAATTTATCAAAATGCTTACTAAATAGTGAATTTCCAAAAGAAAAGCCATTTTTCTTGGATATTACTTGTAAAGGTACGAGCAAAGGAAATGCAATTAAAAAATTGTGTGAATACTTAAAAATAGATTTAAAAGATAGTATGGCAATTGGAGATAGTTATAATGATGTAACCATGTTTGAAGTGGTAGGACATTCTGTAGCCATGGGAAATGCACCAGAAGATATAAAAAGAATTGTAGACGAAGTGACAGATACCAATAATGAAGATGGTGTAGCAAAGTTTTTAGAAAAATTAAATTGAGAATATATATAAATTTTACTGAATACAGTAAATCCTTTAAGGATAAACTAAATAAAAGGAGAGGAATCATATGTATAAAATGATTTGTTTAGATTTAGATGGTACTGTACTAAATGATTGCAAAGAGATTAGTCAAGAAAATATAAATCTTATCAGAAGAGCATGTAAAGAAAAAGGAATTATATGTGTATTTGCAACTGGTAGACCATTAGAATATGTGGATGAAATATGCAATTCATATGATGGTTTTTTGACTAATTATATAATTGCAAGTAATGGCGCTATTATAAGGGATAATAAAAATGATGAAGTTATTTATAAAGCTCCTCTTACAAATACACAGATATTAAAGCTTAGGAATATTTTTTCAGAAGAAAACGCAGATTATATGATAGTTTACACAGATAAACAACAAATATTAAGAGAAGCAAGAAATACCAAAGCATTAAAAGATTCAGCAATAATAGTAAATAAGAAAGATTCAGAGCTTAAAAATATAGAAGAGGGAATAAAAAACAATCCTAATCTTTCAAGCTTGTTATGTATGATAGGAGGAGATCCTTCAGTATTAGAAAACATTATTTCCAGATTAAAGAAAATAGAAGGACTAGAAACACCTGGTATTGGTAATTATTCACATAAAACAGAAACATACGCATTTGAGTCTAAATTTATTGATGTCATGAAACAAGGTTGTAGTAAAAAGAATGCTATATATTTTTTGGCAGATAAATTAAAAATAAAAAAAGAGGAAATCATTGTAATGGGAGATGGAAGCAATGATTTATCAATGTTTGAATGTGCAGGATTGAAAATAGCAATGGAAAATGCAGAAGAAAAATTAAAAGAAAAAGCAGATTTTATTACAGCAAGTAATAATGATGATGGTGTTGCAAAAGCAATTCAAAAATTTGTATTTAATGAAACATAAACAAATATATATAAACAGAAGAGGTACCCTCTTAAACTTTTTATAGGAGTTAATAAGAATATATATTATAAAACAATTAAAGAGATTGCTTTTACAATCTCTTTAACAGTATCACTTTTTATTACAAAACATATGATTACTTTATTTTTTAAAATATTTATGATATTATGACGAAGATAATAAAATTGTGTAGGAGGAAAAATATGAATATAGGAATAGATATAGATGGAGTATTAACCAATGATGATGATTATACCATGGATGCAACTTCAAAATATGTATTTGAACATAATTTAGAAGGGTTTGAAGATCCCTATAGATATGAATGTCGCAAATTTAACTGGACCAAAGAAATCTTAGACGATTATAGAAAAGAATATTTTTGGAATTATATAGAAAATGAACCTGCAAGAAAATATGCAAGTGAAGTGATAAAAAAACTGAAAGAGGAAGGAAACCATATCTATATTATTACTTCAAGACATAATACTACAAAAGATACAGAAGAAGGAGAAAAAACAAGAAAGACTACAAGAAAATGGCTAAAAGAGAATGACATTCCATATGACGACTTATATTTCTCACCAGATAAAACAAAAGAAATTGATTCTTTAAAAATTGATATTATGATAGAAGATAGTCCAGAAACCATACCAACATTTGTCAATCATACACATGTATTTTGCTATGATTGCAGATATAATAGAGATATGAAATTAGATAATATGACAAGAGTATTTAGTTGGTATGATATATATATGAAATTAAAGAAATTTAGAACGATTTAAATACTTAAAAAAGTTTTAGGACCATTCTCTTTTTTGGGGAGAACGGTCCTATTGAATTTTACTATGAACAGGTTATCTTGGTAGAACCGACAATCTTGTAAGTCTTGCCATAAGTATCTGTTATAACATTGCCTTCAATTGATGCCACATGTATTAAACCACACCCTACATTGAGTTTGCTGAAGAAGAATACGTAAAACTCATAAGTAGAAAATTTTTGGTCCTCAATGGTATCAAGATACTCTTTTACAAAAAATGGAGAAAATCCATAAAACTCTTGTTGGAAAATTCCATCGTTATCAATGAAATTTTTAAAACCAACACAAAAGTCAATTGATAATTCTGCATCTTGATTTTTTAAACTGTCAATTGTATCAACAGATTCAATCTTAATACCTTTTTCTGAAACGCTTTGATATCCAGAGAAATGTTTTACTTCATGAAAGTAACCTTTATTATTAACAATACCTTCTGTTATCATAAATTTTTCATCATCAACCAATTTATAAACTACATAGACTGTTCTGTTCATAATAGTATCTTTTTGGTTCTTTCGTTTTGCATCTTCCAAAGTTATTTCAACTCCTGAATCTTTGCTAAAGAACCGTGCTTGGTAAATTCTATCTCGCATATAGTTCTACCTGTGAGAATATTAAAATTCTCTCCTTTCTTTTTAGAATTTTGTATATTGTATCATAAAAAGCTAAATAAAGCAAAGAATAATGCAATTATCTATTTAAAAAAGTATAGAACTTAATCTATGCTTTTTTTGATAAGAAAAATATATAATAATATTTTTATGAAGGTGGAATTATAAGCATCAAAAAATTTAAGCAAGATAGGATTAAAGATGGAAAACTTGAATTTAACATAAAATTATGTTAATATGTATTTATATGAATTATTCTTTAAAGTTCTGTATTGGAGGGAGAATTATGGATAACTTTAGAGAAAAAGCAAAAATCGTATTCCAATATATTTTAGAACGGTACAATGAAAATAATATTATAGATACCGAGGCTGATTTTTGTAAAGAATTTGGAATATCGAGAACTATGATCAGAGAAATTATGGCAGTAGCAAAACTGATAGGAGCAGTAACACCCAGACGAGGAAGCTGTCAACGGCTCACAAACAAAAAGGAGCTACAAGATTTTTTCGACCGATATTTAAAGGACTAAAATATTAAAAAAATAGAACCATCATTCTTTTTTACGGAAAGATGATTCTATTTTTTAAGCTCAATCAAATGAAAGTCTAGTTCTCCCTGAATGAAAATCTAGTTTGTCCTATAACTTTAAACTTATAATTTTCCTTATTTGTTATAACATTTCCTTCTATATTAGCCATTTCAAATGAAATAGGAACCAAAACCAGAGTATTATATTTCGTCATGCCCTCATATATCCCAGATATAAGAAATCTATATTCAGAAATCTCATTTTTTTCTTTTAAATCTTGTAAACGTCTGTTAAAGGATGGAAAATCAGAGTATGAGTTTAAAAGGTGTTCTCCTTTATATTCTGAAGCATAGCCAAAATCGAAAGGACCATCATATTCTTGATTTTTTAAATCTAGATGATTATCTTCCGTTTTGATAAGAAGAGAATAACCATCAAGAGTTGTAAAAGTATTTCCTTTTACAACTCCTTCAATTAACATTAGTTCTGAATGTATGAAGTGAAATAATATTTTTATAGGTTTGCCAGTTTCTGAAATAGATTGAGCTTCATCAAGAGTTATTTCCACTCCTGAATCTTTGTTAAAAAACCGTGCTTTGTAAATTTTACCTTGCATACCGTTCTACCTGCGAGAATTCTGAAAATTCTTTCCTTTCTTTTTAGAATTTCATATATTATAACATGTAAAACTGAATAAAGCAAAAAGGGGATATGGATTCCATCATCAAGGAAGTGATGGAAAGTATCTAACAGAGTAAACTTTCAGTCCCGTAGCTGTAGCTACGGGATTTTTATAATTTTAATTGAAAGAGTTTTATTTTTTTTTAACAGTAACCAATCAAAAGCATAATCCATAAAATATATAAAAATGAAAGGAGACTATGTTTTATGGATTATGAATTAATGATGAATGGAAATGTCAAAATAGGACAACGAGCACCAGAATTTGAAGCGAATACAACGATGGGGAGAGTATCATTAAACGATTATATAGGGCAGTGGCTAGTTTTGTTTTCTCACCCAGGAGATTTTACCCCAGTACATCATATTTTCAAACCGATAGAACTATTGAAAAATAAACAATTTATAAATTAAACAAAAGTTAAAATAAGTATGCTTTTTAATTTATTATAAAAAAATAAACATGAACAGAAGATTAAAATATGAAATTAACCATATTTGAAAAATAGCAAACATTATGGTATACTATACTAAATTATTTTTTTATTCCTGTTCTAATAAAGGACAGTTTATATATAGAAACTTATAAACAAAATTAGATGGACAAATGTCAAGGAGGAAGAAAAGATGGCAAAATATGTTGTTAACATTAATGCTGATGATTGTACTGTCGAAGTTAAGGTTGATGAACGGTTGGTAGACACGGATGAAGAATTGGCTGAAATCGTGTCAAAGATAAACAAGAAAGAAATAAAGGCAGAGGTCTATTATGACGGCGAAAAGACACAACTTTATGAGATGCAAGGTGGAATTGGGGCAAATGGTCATGGATTTATTGCACCAATATTGTTTAATCCACTAGCAAATTTATTTCTTGCATTAAGCAATCAAGAAGAACTTCGATTTGATGAAGACTAAAGAAAAACATTTTTATATTAAAGCAGTTTAAATTAGGTAACCTGTAAATTCAAGCTATGAAATATCAAGGAGAAAGAAATGGGAAAATTTATTACTTCGGTTATTCTGATAATTACATGGGTACTTTACTTTTTTGGACCAATATCATTAGACACTGTTTTAATTGTATGTATGCTTTTTGGTTTAGGACATATAATATATGAGAAAAGATAATATAAAAATGTAAAACAAAGATAGATAAATAGGGATTGTAGAGCATACAAACCCTATTTATTTTCATATATAAAAAATATTATTAAAAAGTATAGAAATATTCTATGCTTTTTTTAATAGGAACTGGAGGTGATTTAGTATATGTGAACGAAGAAAATAAGCCAGGATATTATGCAATCATTCCATCAAATGTGAGATATTGTAAAGAATTAAAATTTTCAGAAAGATTATTATATGGAGAAATAACAAGTTTGCTTACAAAAGAAGGTTATTGCTTTGCTAGTAACAGATATTTTGCAGACTTATATGGAGTTATACCAGGTACAATATCAAGATGGATAAGCCATTTAGAGAGTTTAAATTTTATAAAAGTAGTTTTAATAAGAAATGAAAAAAAGCAAATAATCCAAAGAAGAATCTATATTACAGATATAAGCTATAATACATTCATGGCTTGTACCTATGAGCAGAATAAACAATACCCCTATATTCTAAATGAACAATACCCTATAAGCCAAAAAGCTAAAGATATTAATATAAAATATAAGATAGATGGATTATTTAATTATATAATAAATAATAATGATGAAAAATTACGAAATGAATTTTCATCTGAAGAACAATTCAATACTTTTTGCATAATTTTAGAGAGGCTAGAACTAAATTATACAAAAGATATTGTTTCAATATTCACAAAAGAGAATATTGAAAAGTTAAAGATAATTATATATTGTTTAAAAGAATTAGTAAAAAGCAATAAAACAAGTTTATTTTCAAAACTTAATAGAGAGAGGCTAATTAATATATATGATAATTGCAAAAAAATAGAACAAGAAAATAAAGGTACAGTAAAAGAAATAAAAAATTTCTTTGATTACTATAATGCAAGTATTATCAAAGATTTAGAAAGAAAAGTATAGAATTTATCTATGCTTTTTAATTTGGCTTAAAAAAGGAGGTTTTTAATTGATAGAACCTTATAACTTAAATAGCAATTCGGAAAATTTAAATGTTATGATGAATGGTTTACTAGAAAAGGGATTTTTCTTTATAGTAATTGTTCTTGCAATACTAATTATAGTAAGTTTAATTGTGTGGCTCGTAGGAGCAAAAATAAAGTCTGAAAAAGCTACAAAAATGGGATTAAGAAATTTTATATTAACTCTAATTTTAGAAGTATTTATATTAGCAATTCCTTTTATTATCACTTTTTTTAAATAGGAGGGAAACATGAGTAGAAAATATGAAAAAGTAAAATCTTTATCACAAAAATTTAATAAATTAAAATGGGCAGTTTTATCTACACCATTTTTTTTGAATCTAATGAACGCTAGAGTTTATGCAGCAACAATTAATACAGCAGAGGTAAATACAGCAACAGAAAATATTAAAAATGCAGTAATGAAGCTATCTATGCCAATTGGAACAATCCTTATGTTTGTAAGTATAGTTATCATTTCGTTAAAAATGATAGCAAATTCAGGTAATCCAAGTAAAAGAACAGAAAGTATTGGAGCTTTAGCTTGGGTTGCTGGTGGATTTATGCTACTAGGACTAGCTTTAATTGTAAGTGGAATTGTTCTATCAATCGCAACAAATGGATCTGGTGGAATGATTGGAGGAGGAGCAAGTGCTTAAAAAGAAAGGATGGTAAAAATGCAAGTTTATCAAGTACCATATAATTATGAACATGAAGAAAAAATATTCGGAGGTTATATATCTTTAAGACAAGCAATATATCTAATTCTTGCAATATGTTCAATGGGGCTATTTTTTGTGCCTAATATTGACATATCGGTTAAAATAACCTTTGCTTTATTAGTGGTAAGTATATGTTTGACATTTGCTTTTGCAAAGATAGAAGGAGCATATGCAGATAGATATTTTATATATGTTTGTAAATACATTTTTAAAAAGAAAATTTATATATTGGAAAGGTAAAAAACATGGGAATTACAATTTTTTTTATAGTTTTAAGTATAGTTGTAATAATAGTTACAGCAATTTTGGTAAGGAAGAATAATAGATTATATAACTTTAAGCAAGATACTAAAAAAACAGAAAAGAAGCAAAAGAAAAATATAAAAAACATTTGGGGAATTTCTTTAATTAAGGATGATGTAATTACAGTAGATGGAAAGAATTTAATCATAATAGAGCTTGGAAGTATAGAATATAGACTTCTAAATGACAAAGAACAATCAGTTATTGATAGTGCTTTGGTTAAAATCAGTAAAACACTATCTTATAACGTGCAATTTTTTAGTACTATTGTAAGAGTAGATACAAATAAAAAGATTGAAGAAATTAGAAATAATATGAAAAAGCAAAATAATCAAAAGATGATAGAGTATGGTGAGGCTTTAATTGAGTATCTAGAAGATATTATGTTAGAAGATGATTTATATGTTAGAAAAAATTACTTAATTATAAGTTCATATGAACCAAGAAAAGAGGCAGTTTATAACTTAAAAGAATACTATTTTAATACTTTAAAGGGAGAGTTAGCAAATATAAAAATAACAAGTAAGATGCTAACAGATGCAGGAATTGTTGAGCTATTAAATAGAGAATTTAATAAAAATTCAGAAGAAAATATAGAAAGCATCATAAAGAAGGGAGGAATGGATTTTTATGTTAAAAAAGGTGAAAAAAGAAAAGAAGATATCGTTAAAGACTAAAAATAAAAAGCATAAAGTAATTACAAAAAAGGAAAAAGAGAAAGATATATTTGATAATGTTCCAGAACTTCTTGATGTATTAGTTCCAGATTGTGTGCATGAAAAGATGGATAAAATCATATTAGGAGATGAAAGATATTCTAGGACCTTTGTCCTTGCAACATATCCTTCAAAAACTTGGCTTGGATGGTTAGATGGGATATTTAGTAAGCTGGGAGATATAAATTTAAGTATACAAGTAGAAACAGTATCAGATGATGCAGTTATAAGACAACTAACCAAAAAGGTAACCGTACTAGAATCAGAGCTTCAAACATATCAAGCAAGAGGAAATATAAATATAGTTCATCCTTTACAAAGAATGCTTTATGATTATGAAGGTATTAGACAGCAAATCCAAACAAGTGAGGACAAGCTATTTTTTATTACCATTTTATTTAGAATAAATGCTAAAAATACTGATGAACTAAATAATAAAACAAATCTTTTAAAAAATGAATTTGCTAAAATGTCTGCAAAAATAAGAACATTAAATTTTAGACAATTTGAAGGATTAAAAGCAAATTTACCCCTAAATAATTCAAATATTTTAGATTATGAAAGAAATGTAACAGCAGATGGTCTAGCTACTATGTTTCCAATATCTAACTCTAATGCTGAATCTTCTCCTGAAGGGATAATTATTGGAAGAAATTTTTTTACAGGATTACCTGTTTATTTAGATACATTTTCAAAAGATTTGGCAAATCCACATCTTTGTATATTAGGAGAGTCTGGTGCAGGAAAATCCGTTACCATGGATATTATAGGTTCAAGAAGTGTAGTTATTCTAAACAGGCAACTTGCGATACTTGATAATGAAGGTGAGTACAAAAAAAGGACAGATAGTTTATCAGGAAGGATTATAAAAATAAGACAAGGAGTACCATCAGGAATTAACTTATTTGATATAGAAGTAGAGGTAAATGATAATGGAATAGAAAAGGTAGACATATTAGGAAAAGTAGCAGAAATAAGAGCTTTACTTGCTGGAATTATGAATAATTATATGGGAAGGACCTTAAATGCAAAAGAATTAGTAGATATTGAATCAGCCGTTATTGAAACATATAAAGAAAAAGGAATTACACAAGATAAAGACAGTCTATATGAAAAAGATAAGGGAGAATTAAATGGGAAAATTACATTAAATAAAATAAAGAAGAAAATGCCTACTTTAACTGATTTTCAAAGGATTTTAGCAACAAAGAAAAATAGTAAGGAACTGGCTGAAATTTTAACAGGATTTTTAAGAGGAAAAAGTTTGGGTATTTTTGATTGTTCAAGCACAGTAAATACAAATGATCAACTATTAGAATTCGATTTATCAGAAATATCAGATGAGGTAACAAAATTCTATGCAAATTTGGTAATTACTACTTGGATATTAGAAAAATATATGAAGAAAAATGACAAGTATCCTAGAAAGGCAGTACATATAGATGAGGCATGGACAATAATAAAATATAAGGAAACAGCAGATTTCGTAGAAACTCTAGCTCGTAAGGCAAGAAAAAAAGGTGTAAGTCTTGTAATTGCGACACAAAGTCCTGATGAGCTTGTTAGTTCTCCACAAGGTAGAGCAATCTTAAATAATTGTGATACTACTATTTTAATGAAGCAATCACCAATGTCAGTTGATAAGGTTATAGAGCATTTTAAATTAGCAGATGGAACAAGAGATTTTTTACTTAAATGTCAGCCAGGAGAAGCACTCTTAAATAGAGGAGGAACAGTTTCAGCAGTATCAATAGAAATGCTAGAACAAGAAAAAGATATGATTAAGTTATAGGAATGGTGGTGAAGTGTTTGAATTTAAAAAAGTTCTTAACAAGTATAGTTATAATTATACTTGTTTTTTTAGCGACAACAAGTAATGTTTATGCAAGTTTTTTTGATGATGATACAGATGAAGAATCAAGTTCAATAGAACAAACAATAGATGCTGATGATGGAGGATTATTTGAAAAGATAATCGCAAAGATGATTGGAGGAATTGCTGAAGGAGTATTTAGCTTAACTACTAATGAAGAGTTAGGGGTTGGATTTAAAGAATATGATGAATTAATCTTTGGAAATACCGATAATGATATAGCACCATTTACGGATGAACAATGGACCAAGATTATGGGATGGTATAAAGTAATGACCACAATTGTTGGTGTTCCAATCCTTATTGCAGTTGTTGTACTTGCTTATAAAATTATCATTGGTGGATTTAATATAGAAAAAAGAAATGAAGCAAAAGATAACATTTTAAGGCTATTTTTTGGAGCAGCTGCAATTGCACTAGCACCACTATTTGTTAAATTAGTGCTTTATTTAAATAATAACCTTGTCAAAATATTAGTATTACAAGCAAATGGTGGAAGTCTTAATGATTTACTGGGTAATTCTATTCTTTCTAATATAAGAACTGGAAATGCAATATTAACTGCAATTGTTATTGCCATGTTTGCATATCTATTTGCCAAGTTAAATATCAAATTTATGATAAGACATTTTACTTTATTAGTATTTACAATATTTACGCCAGTTGTTGCAACTTTATGGATAATGAACCGTAGAGCAATTGGAGCTTCGCTTTGGTTTGGAGAAATATTAGTTAATGCTTTTATGCAATTTGTATATGCTTTTTTATTTTTAGTATATTTAAACTTTCTACCAGTTTCAGGAGGATGGGCAGTAAGTCTAATTTGGGCATTGATGATACTTCCACTTGCAGAGGCACTTTTAAATGTGTTCCATAATTTAATATCTAGAATTGCAGGTGTACCAGCAGAGGAAGTGGCACAAAGAGGAATCGGTATGGCATCTAATATGGGTTATACAATAAAAGCATTTACATATCAATTTAAAAATCCAGGCAGTAATGGAGATGGAAATTCATCTGGATTACTTGCAAACTTCCTAAATAAGACATCTGTTATAGGAAATAAAGAAACACCAACTAATACAAATCCAGTTCAAACAAATATAGCAAAAACACAACCAGTAAAAACAAAACCAATTGAAACAAATATGGCTAATACAAATAGAGTAGACCAAAACAATAAAAAGGATAATACAAAACCAATAAATGAAAGAAATGAACCTTTCAGGAAAAAAGCAGCAAAGGCAGGAAAAGCATTTATGAATACTGGTATGTATATGGCAGAAGGAAGAAATTTTAATACTGATAGACGTTATAACAAAAATAATCGAAATCGTTATGATAGTAAAAGAAAAAAAGATATAGCAAATACAACAACAACTCATATAGAAATGGATGATAGAAATGGTTAAAAAGCAACTAAAAAATAAATTAGGAAAAAAGATATTAAAAGTAGGCTTTGTGATTATACAGCCTTTTTTAATACCTATTATTATAGTTATCATTTTAATTTGGTTAGTATGTTATATCACAGATATTTTCTATATTGGTGTAAATAATGAGGAAGAATCAAATTTTAAAGAAGAATTAAAGTATTATACAGCAGAAGAATATACAAAAGAAGATACAACTACTTTTTTTGATAGTGTAGCAGATTTCCTATCTGGTCTATTTAAAAAGACTATTGATTCAAGATGGCCAGTTCCTGGTCATACATATATAAGTAGTCATTTTGGAAAAAGAGATGCTCCAACATCACGGTGCATCAACTAGCCATTCTGGTATAGATATTCCAGCACCAGAAGGAACGGAAATTATATCTATTATGGATGGAACAGTTGTATCTACTGGATGGGGAGGAGCTGGAGGTTATACAATAACAATTCAAAGTGAAGATGGTGTGTATGAATTTAGTTATTGTCATTCAAGTCCAGATTTTATAGTAGAACCAGGACAAAAGGTAGTACAAGGTGAAGTAATAGGAACAGTAGGACCAAAATATGTAGATGGTCCAGCAAATAATCCATATAAAGATTCAACTGGAAAAACAACAAATGGTGCTACAACAGGATGCCATTGCCATTTTACATTAAGAGAAAATGGAAAATTAGTAGATCCAGAAGAATATCTAAAAGATGCTTTGGAAGAAGAAAAAGGAGGTATTATTTAATGGTTATTATTTATACAGGAAAACATGAAATAGATAAAATCCTAGAAGAAGAAATAAAACGGAAGTATGGCAATCAGTTATTTAGATTTCATAATAGAAAATGAAAAGTTTGAAAATCAAACAGCAATAATAGCTGCTCAAGAGATAGAAGAAGAAAAATTTGAAAACTATTTATTTTTACTTCGAGAGCTAAATATTAGAGTCATACTCTTGTTTACAAGTGAAAAAGATGAAAAAGAAAAAGTAAAGATTGCCTTGAAATTAGGTATTTATGATTTAGTATTTGGAAATTTCTATCCAAGTGAAATTAAAAAATTAATAGATAATCCAAAATCATTTAAGGATATTTCAAAGGTATATAAAAAATTATATGACTTAAAAATAAAGAAAAATAAAAATAGAATAAAATAGAAGGTGAAGAAATGAAAATAAAAAAAGTTTTAAAATATATTTTAATTATAGTAATAATGATTATTTTATTATTTGTAGCAAATATTTTAGTAAAAACATTTACTATTAAAGATACAAATACAAACTCAAATGATACAAATACTGTTATTAAAGAAAATACAATAGAAGATGATTTAATTCCAAATGATGTAATTGGAATATTAGAAATTCCAAAAATCAATCTAAAAGCTCAAATAAAGGAAGGTGTAGATTTAGATACATTAAAAACTGACATAGGACATTTTCCAAATTCAAGCATATGGAATGGAAATATTGCGTTAGCATCTCACAATAGAGGCAGTAATGTCGCACATTATTTCCAAGATATTAATAAATTAGAAAAAGGAGATTTAATCATATATAAAAGTGAAATGGGAGAAAGGAGGTATAAGGTAACAGATATTCTAGAAATAGAAAGTACAGATTGGTCAAAAATTGAAGATACAAAAGAAAATAAAATAACATTAATTACATGTGTTGCAAATAAGCCAGAATTAAGGCTTTGTGTGCAAGGTGAAGAAACAAAAGAATAATATGGGTACACTTTTAAATTTTTTCTCAAATTGAAAATTTATATAAATAAATCCTATACTCTAAAAAAAGAAACTAGAAAAGTTTCTAAAATAAGAGGAGGGATTTTTATGTTAAAAAAAGTAATAATAAGTATTTGTACGACAATTGTTTTAAGTATAGTAGGAGTGGCAAGTGTAGTAGATGTTGGAAATAAGGAAGTAAAATCAGATACAGAAAATCAAATTACTTTAAATGAAACTAATGAAATTACTGATGTAGCTCTAACTGAAACTTCAAATGAAACTAAAGAAATGGTACAAGAAAACACGGAGGAAAGCCAAAATAGTAATAATGAAAATACATTAAAACAAGAAAATACAAGTAGTAAAAAAAATAATGTAAGTAAAAGTAAGGAAGAAAAGAAAAGTAGTGAAACCATAGTAAAAGATACAACTAAAAGTAATTCAAAAGATACATCAAGTAGTAACAATAAACAAGAAGAAAGTTCAAAAGATACAAGCAATCAAGAAACAACAAATAATAAAGAAGAAACAAGTATACCAAAAGAAAAAATAACCTATAATGATACTGCAACTCAAAAATTAATACAAGATATAGATGATATAGCAAAAAGAAATAAAGACCTATGGGGAGAAAATTCAGAAAAAAGATATAAAATACAAATATCATCTAGTCTACTTGGAGGAAACTATATGTGTCCATATAGAAAAGCACAAGTAGAAGGAATTGTATTAAATTCTTATCCAGTAACATTTCTAGTTTATGCAGTAACTTATCAAAAAACTGGATTTCAAGATGAGGTTAGGTATTATATTAGTGTAACAAATTATTAAATTAAATTTAAAAAGTATTGGAAGTAAAAATTCCAATGCTTTTTTTGATAGGAAGGAGATTGTTTAAATATGAAACAAAGTAAAAGAGTAATTAGTGCAATACTAATTGTTTTTATGATAATAGGACAGTTATCAAACGTTTTTGCAGCAACGATTGGACAAACAGTAGATTTAGTAAGTCTTGGAGAATGTGGAAGACATTTAAAATACAGAAATTCAGCTGGTCAAGATGTCGTAATCATAACACACTATATAGTATATAACGAAAATGGCAAACAATATACGGCGTACTGCCTAGATGTAGACCTACCTCGGAGTAGATGATGAGGATAGTTATGGCGTTGAAATTGGTGATATGAGCCAAATCGCAAACAATCAAATGGTTTGGAGAGTGTTACTAAATGGATTCCCATACAAAACACCAGCCGAAATGGGTGTTCCTGATGAAAGGTCAGCATTTGCAGTTACTAAACAAGCAGTTTATGCTGTTTTGGATGGTAGAGATACAAGTAGATATTCTGGAGTAGATGAAATAGGAAACCAAATGGCAGATGCAGTTAGACGACTAGTAGATATCGGAAGAAATGGAACACAAACATATCAAGACCCAGTAATTAATGTATCAAGTATTTCACCAGCAGGGGTAGATAGTATCGATAGTAATTATATATCTCAAACATTTAATGTATCTTCTGAAGTTAATATGAAAGACATAAATGTTATATTAGATACATTTTCAGCTCC
Source organism: uncultured Eubacteriales bacterium (assembly GCA_949288185.1). Classification (GTDB taxonomy): domain Bacteria; phylum Bacillota; class Clostridia; order TANB77; family CAG-508; genus CAG-269. The sequence goes on from CASEIZ010000024.1 coordinate 16,635, forward strand.
TACTGGAACAAAAGTTACAGATATAAACAATAACGAAAGAACAAACTTTGATAAAGGAGAAAATTTCAAAATACTAGTTCCAAGAGAAAATATAAAAGATGAAATAACAGTACAATTTACATTATCAGGACAATGTGAAACATATCCAATTCTATTTGGAAAAGCACCAAATGATAACGTACAAGATTATGTATTAACAACAGATCCATTTGTTGTAAGTACAGCAAAATCACAAATGAATTATAAACCAAGTGTAGATATAGAAATAGATAAAATATCAAGTGGTGAAAGTGAAATTACTGGAAAAGGTGAAGGAGAACCACTAGAAGGAGCAAAATTTAATGTAAAATCTGAAGATGGTTCATTTAATAAAGATTATTATACAGATGCTAATGGAAAAATCACTTTATCTAATATGGATATTCAAAAATATATTATAACCGAATTAGAATCAGCAAAATATTATCTATTAAATAAAGATACGCAAGTAGAAGTAACACCAGAGCATGATGGAGATGACCAAAAAGTAGTTTTTGAAAATACACCAGTAGACATCAAGGTAAATGTCGATAAAGACTCTGATAAAGAAGAAGTACAAGGAAATGAAATTTTAACATATACAATTGACAATATTAAAAATTTATCTAATGTACCTCTAGACAATTTTACTTTAACAGATGACTTGCCAGATGAAGTAAGATTGCAAAAACTTCAAACAGGTACATATAATGAAGATTTAAAATATTCTATATATTACAATACAAACAAAAGAGAAAATATTAAGTTACAAGATAATTTAAGTACAAAAGTAAATAATGAAATAGACTTTACAAATTTAGAACTTGCAAAAGATGAATATGTAACACAGTTTCAATTAAAATTTGGAACAGTAAAAATAGGATTTTCAAATGTTGAAGAAATGACAGTTACAACTAAAGCAATTGAAGGATTAGAAAAAGATAGTGTATTTGAAAACAATGTAAATGTAGAGGGAACATATATAGATGTACCAACAGAAGATGAAGATGATGTTCCAACAAAAGTTTATGAAAATGTTTTAAAAGTTACAAAGGTAAGTAAAGAATATAACCAATATACAGAACTTGAAAAAGGAAGCAAAATTAATGCTACTTTTGAAATATTAGATGAAAATAAAAATCATGTAGAAACAGTAAAAACAACAGAGGGTGAATTTACATATAAATATTTAGAAACTGGAAAACAATACTTCTTAAAAGAATTATCAGTAGATAATTATTATGTAATAAGTGAGGAACTAATACCATTTAAATTTGAAGAAAATGGACAAACAATAGAATTAACAGTTGAAAATGACAATGTAAATTTATTAGTAGATGTAGAAAAAAACGGTCCAACTCAAGCAAAACAAGGAGATATAATCACATATGACTTTAATCATGTTGGAAACTTTTCTAATGTTCCAATCTCAAATTTTGTTTTTGGAGATAAATTACCAAGACAAGTAAGATTACAAAGCATTACAACAGGAACATGGAATGAAGAATTGACATATAAAATTCAATATATCACAAATCAAAATACAAATTGGGCATATATTGGAGAAGATTATAGTACAAAAGAAAATTATACAGTAGATTTTACTACATTAGACCTTCAAGATGGAGAATATGTAACTGAATATAAATTCATATTTGGAGATGTAAAAGAAGGATTTAGAGAAGAAGAAAAGCCAACAGCTACGGTAAAAATTAACGAAGATTTGGCTAATAATAAAATTATAGTAAATGACTGCTATGTAAACGGAAAATATGTAGATACACCTTTAGAAGATGAAGATGATGCACATACAATAGTTTATACTCCAGAGGAAAATAAAGAAGTAGAATTACCAAAGACAGGAATGTAAAAATACAAAATTGATATTTAAGAGGAGGAATTAAAATATGTTAGATATTACTGAAATAAGATTTAAAAAAATAGAAAAAGGAAGTTTTCTAGGATATGCAAGTATTTGCATATCCGACCTAATTGTAATAAAAGATATTAAGCTATTTGATGGAAAAAATGGAAGATATATTATTATGCCAGGTGCAAGACTAAAAAGAGAAAATAGATATAGAAATTTTGTATATCCAATAAAAGAAGAAGCAAGACAAGAAATATTAAATAAAATATCAAAAAAATATGATGAGGGAACAGAAGAATAGTTTTAAGAAAGAGGTTTTTAGCCTCTTTCTTTTTTAGGAGGTTACAATGCAAAATAGAAGATTTATAGAAATTTTAGATGAGTTAAAAGATGAAACATCCGATATGCTCCTATATGGAAATATGATGGATAGCAGAATCAAAGAAAAATATTTACGAAAATTAGAAAAAATTAGATATGAATTATTTGAAAATGTAAATTTAGAAAATAAGTATTCAAATGAAGAAGATATTAGCTTTGTAAATAATAAGTATAAAGCTAGAAAAGAAAAAAATATTTTAAATATTTATATTCCAGAAGTCTTACCAAAATATAAAAATATTAGTAGCTTTTCATATAAAAATATCATGACAAATGTTGCAGAGTGTACGAAAGAATATAAAGATTTATTTCAAGATAAGTTAACACTTGTAATAATTGTTGTTCATGAGAAGCAAAAGAATATGGATATAGATAATAAGTATGTAAAGCCGATAATTGATGGATTAGTAACATCAGGAGTTATTAAAGATGATAATTTCTCAAATATGTTTTACATAGCAATGGGAAAAAATGATACGAAAAAGCCATACACAGAAACTTTTGTATTAGATGGCAAATATATTGATGAGTGGATAGAAGATTTAGAAAAATTATTTTAAAAATGTCCAATCTAATTAAATTTTAAAATTTCTTACATTGGTCATTAAAAAATATTTGAAATACTATAAATTTAGATAAATTTAAGAATATTTTTTCATATAGTTTAGGGCATTGTTGAAAAACAATGCCTTAAACAAAGAAAAAAATAGAAAAATATTATGTAGTAGGAAAGGAAAAAATTTGAGTAAATTAACACAAGAAGATGAAAAAGTAATTAAATATTTATCAAAATATAAAATCATGTTAGTAGAAGATACAAAGATTATTTATAAATCAGAGTGGTATCATAGAAAAAGGATAAAAAGATTAATAGAAGATGGATATGTAAAAAAATATAAATTCTATTATATCGAGTTAGATAGAAATGGAAGAAGATTTGTAGGAAAGGTTGGAAAAGATTATATAAAAAATAAAAATAACGTATCGTATATGGAACGTTTAAAAGAATTATCACATCTTGCAACAATGACAATTGATTCAAATGTAGAAATAAATCCAAGCTGGGAGATGAAAGATAATAATATCTATACCGATACAGCAAGAAAATATCTAGCAGAGATGATAATAAATAATCAAAAATATTTAATCTATTATATATCAGGGAAAAAGGAAAAACGATATATACATCAACTTTTCTATGATATAAACAAAGTATTTAATTATGATTCAATTATTATTTTTATTGATGATTTTAAAAATATTATAGATGAACAAGATTATATGTACTTTAATAAAGAACATACATATCTAATAAAAAATTCTTCTTTTAATAGAAAAATACTTACAAAATTTGATGAAATAGATTTTTATGAAATTATAAAAGATAGATATCAAGAAAATAAAGGGCTACTTATTAGTGATTGGAAATTAGCAGATTATTATTTAGATGAGGACTATTACATAATAAATATGATTTTTATTGATATGCAAAGATTAAATGAAATTAATTGGTTTTATAGAGAAAATGGAAATACAAATAAGCATATTGATATATTCACTCTAGAAGAGAATAAAGAATTTATAGAAAAAGCAGTACAAGAAGATAAAAGATGTAGGATTATTGCTCTGGAAAATAACAAGTTATTGGAAGGAGAAAATAATGGAGATACACAAGTTAAAGAAATTTAAGTTAGTTAAATTCATTATAATTGGTATTTTTTTGGTAGAAATAATAGTACCTTTAATTTATTTATATATTAAACAAATAGAAAAGTGTTTTAATACAAATTATGTAATAAATGTTACTAATTTATTAAACAGTCCTAAAATATTAGCTAATAATCCAATAATATTTGTAATTTTAATTGGTATATTAGTTATTTTTTTTATGGCATATTATAATTTAAAGACAAGTTTAAAAAATGCTAATATTGAAACAGAGGGAATTATATTTAAAAAGAAGGATGGAACACACGGAACAGCTGGATTTGCAAATATAAATGACTTAAAACACATCTTACAAGTTGGAAATGAAGAAAATACAAATGGTATTATTCTAGGAAAGACCATAGATACAGATGAAATCATTATTCTGCCAGACTCTTATAAAAAATTAAACAGAAATATTATGGTATTTGGTGCTTCAGGTTCAGGAAAATCTAGAAAATTTATAGTACCAAATATCTTAAAAATTGCAGAACAGGATGAAAGAGCAAGAAATTTAGAAAATGCTATTCAACAAGGTAAAAATATGATAGTAACTGATCCGAAACGGAGAACTATATTGTAAGACTTGTAGGTTACTTGAAAAAGAAGGATATAATGTAAAATTATTTAATTTAGTAGATCCAGAATATTCTGATGGTATTGATTTAATAAGGTTTATAGACAAAGATGTAGATGCACAAACATTTGCACAAGTAGTTATGACAACAACGTCAGACATAGGAACTAAAAAAGGAGATGAATTCTGGCAAAATACTCAAGAAAATTTATTAAAAGCTCTTTTGTTACATGTAGTTTTAGAAGTTGAAGATAAGGATAAAAGAAATATGGGATATATTTATTCCATTTTAGCTTCTGGTGATATAAAGAAAATTGATAGAGTATTTCAAAATTCAAAAGAAATAACCAAGATGGCATATAATATTTATGCTCAAGCATCAGACAATATCAAGCAGTCAGTAATAACTGGCTTAGCTACCAAATTACAAATATTCCAGTTAAAAGAAATAGATGCTATAACAAAGAAAAATGATATAGACTTTTTAAAATTAAATGATGAAAAATTAGCTATTTTTTGTGTTATTAGTGACATGGATTCTACCATGTCATTTTTAAGTAGTTTATTCTTTTCCTTTTTATTTATTAAAGTTATTAGAATGGCTGATGACAGTCCAACTAAAATGTTAAAAAGGGAACTTTGTATTATACTAGAAGAATTTCCAAATATAGGAAAAATACAAGACTTCCAGAAGAAATTAGCTACAATTCGCTCGAGGGGCGTATCATGTATAGTAGTGTGCCAGGGCGTCAGCAATTTGGAGGCTTTGTATCCTAATAATTTATGGCAGGGAATTGTTGCCAACACAGATATTAAAATTGTAACTGGATGTAATGACATTCAAACAGCAGATTATATTTCAAGGATGTTACGGTGTATCAACCGTTGAAAATAACACGATTAGAAAAGATGCAGGATTTGATGGAAAATTAGATTTAGGGAATGCAGGAATAGCTACTGTTGCAAGAAATCTTATGAATTCAGATGAAATTATAAGGATGAACAATGATTTAGAAATCATTATTATAAGAGGAGAAGAACCACTAATATGTAAGAAGTTTGATTATAGTGAATATTGGATGTCAAAGGAAATTGAGGAAATAGAAATCAAGAAATATAAAAAGAAAATATCATTAGATAATGTAAAAATTATGCCAGAAGAAAAATTACCAACATTTGAAGAATTTATAAAAGTTAAGAAGGGAGGTGCAGCATGATAAGTGAAACACAATTAGCATGGCAAAATATACATACTTCAAATCAAAAAGGAAAAATTTTAAAGGGAACAGCAATAGCAATTGAAACAGAGATAGTTAGTTTAACCCAAGATGGTAAAAAGATAAAAAAGCCAATAGATAGCTTGATTGTAAATTTTAAGAATATAAAAGTTTTAATTCCAGCATCAGAAATAAGAGAAGGAAAAGTAGATAAAAAGAATTTACGAAATATGATTGGTTCAGAATTAAGATTTATAGTTGTTGAAGTAGATAAATTAACGAATAAAGCAGTAGCATCTAGAAAAATGGCAATGGAGAAAATAAGGAAAGTACAATTAAAAAAGTATGATAAGGGTGATAAAATCTTTGCAAGAGTGATTTCTGTTTTTCCTAAATATATAGATATAGAATGTTTAGGTGTAGATATAAAATTAAAACCAGAAGATTTAGAATATGGATATATTTCTAATTTGTCAAAGCTATATCAAGTAGGAGATAAGATTAAAGTGTTAATAAAGGAAATAGATGCAGGTAATGAAATATTAAAAGTTTCCCACAAGGATACAAAAGAAGATCCATATAGGGTTGCTAGAAAAAATTATGTAGAAGGTGGAGAGTATCTAGGAGAAATTACAGGATACTCTGATAATGGCGTATTTGTAAATCTAGAACAAGGAATAGATACAATGGCAACACTTCCAAATTGGATGGAAATGCCACCAATCATAGGAGATAAAGTTGTTATAAAAATAAAGAAAATTCAAGAAGAAAAAAGAAAGATATATAGTTCTTTATTAAAAATAGTAAGGAGGGAAACATTTGAATAAAAAACAAAATGAAGTAATCCAATTTTTATTAAAATTCAAAACTGCAACAGAAAATCAGCTAATTAAATTAACCAATTGTAATATGCAAGATATAAATTATCTTTTAACAAATAAACTAATTATGAAGGACAAAGAAACAGGGCTAATATATCATAAACTTCGAGGATTAGATATAAAGTTTATGGTAGCATTAGATTTAATATGTAAATATCAAAAAGATTTGCAAATGTATGATAAAGGAAAGTTTCCCGTAATAATAAGTTTTATTGTAGAAAATATCTCTTATGATATTATTGTTGCAAGATTAATTGAGCAAAAAAGAATCTTTGAAATGTTAGATGAAGTATCATCTTCAGATAAAATTATACTAGTAATAGAAAATAAAGAAATGTATAACATTGAAGATATAAAAACAAATCGAGAATGTCTAATTTGCGAATATCCTTTGAAAATAATAGGAAAGATTAATTAAAGTAAAGGTAAACTATGTCAAAATTGACTTTTCGTAGGAAATCCTTTATAATTAATATCTACAAGTATTATAGCTTTTTACATATATTCACTTATGCAATCTAGCCATATGGTTAGTTTAATATAAATTATTTGTAAAATGTTTTAAGTGAAAAAACACAAAGAGGTACATTGATAATTTAAGATAAGGAGGGAAGAGGCTTTAAGGAGATATGAATAATTTTAGCGACAGATTATAATTTATAAGGAGGCTATTATTATGCAAGAAGTTAATAAAGATTTATGGACAAAGGCATCATTGGTGGCAAAAGGAATCAGAAGACTTATTTGGACATATACTGATTTTTACATTTTCAACCATGATATTAGTGAAGAGTTAAATGTTTACAATGTTTACCTAAATGATTATGGTAGATTTTCAGTAAAACTTGATAATGGTTCAGAGTTCTTCTTGGTGCAGCCTTGCCCTCACTTAATTTATGAATTATACGAAGCGAAGGCTAAAGCTGACAATGGAAATTCTTGTGATGAGAACACGGCAATCTTGGCAAAAGCATATGATAAATTTGAAAGATTTTTTAAGCACATGATAATCTATTGCAGTATTGAGCTTATGTGAAAGTTTATATTGTATTTTCTTTGTGTGATAGGTAGAGAAGCCTCTTTCTCTACCTATTATTATTTACTAAAGACATATGGGGTAATTAAAAAATTTTTTCTCAAATTGAAAATAAATGAAATAAAGATTATAGTATATAAAAAAACAAAGGAGGAGATATTTATGTTATATATTATTTTAGCATTTATTTTAGGAATTGCAGTTACTATATTTGTCTATGAAACATATTTTGAGAAGAAAGGATTAAAAGTAGAAGATTTATTATCAACGAAACTTGCCATATTATTGGAAGAAAGCAGTAAAAGAATAGGTGAAAGACAAAAAGAATTGAATCGAAAATTAACAGAAGAAGAAAAAGACAAAATATTAGACGATTGTTATAATGAGTATGAATATAGAGTATAATTAATATTATAATATAAAGAATAACGGTGGAATCTTTAAAATTAAGTTCCACCGTTTCTGCCATATTCGTGGCAGATTTTGTTTTGCTTATTGGTTTTGGATGTCCAGATTAAATTATTCAGCAGGTATACATTCAATAGAAGGTAGTGACTCGGATTTTTCTTTTAATATCCGTTTGGTTTCAGTTTTATTATATAGTCTGTCACAACAGCCATAAACTACCCACCTAGTAGTACGACCAGAACGAGGAGTTGAGAAAGCAATGTCGGTAGGATGTTTTCCTTTGATAATTAACATTTCTTTTCCTTGCAATTTCTTTACATCCACTATTCCATGGTCAAAATATAATTCTAATATTTGACACAAAGAGTAGAATGAAGTTTGTTCATAAAATTCAATTTCGATTGAATCCTTGTTTTCAGACATAAGATGTAATGAAACATAGAACTCCCACCTTCCTAAATTTACATTAGTTTCAACTTTTTCAATCCGAACTTTTTGAGCCTCCATTTTCATAGAATCATTCCTTTCTATTTTGCAAAACATATGTTATTTGGTTACTACTGCTATATTATAGCATATGAAGCCATTTTATGCAAAATAAACAAATTTAGATGATTGCTATAATGAGTATAGGGCATAATTAATTTTATAATATAAAGAATAACGGTGGAATCTTAAAATAGAATTCCACCGTTTCTGCCATATTCGTGGCAGATTTTGTTTTGCTTATTTGCTCTGATTTTTGTTTATCAGAATTTCTCGAGCATCTTCTTCAACATAGAACCCATCTTCTCCATTGACAACCCATCTTTCAGTATATGGAACTGCAAATGCAATTCCACGAGAATCTCCCTGAAGAATCCAGATATCACGACCTCGAAGTGCGTTGAACATGCAAATCTTTTCATATCCGTAATACAGTTCCATCAATAAGAAAAATGTATTCCAGCTTTTTTCATTATCTTCTCTGAAGTTAATTGCAAGAGTTTTCTCGTTATCACGAAATTGGACGAGAAATCCCAGCTCAAGTTTTCTGTCGACCACATTCAGTACAGTGTCTACTCTTGTAATCCGAGCAATTCTTTTTTTCATACAGTTCATCCTTTCTGCATATCGCAAAACGTATGTTATTTTGTTACTACTCAATTATATCATATTGCACTATTTTATGCAAACTAAATAAAACTTTTGTATGATTTTAAATATTACTAAAATTGAAAAAATATTGAAAATTATAAAAAATAGCATATAATATAAATAAGAAAAGTGAAAAAGGAAGTGGTCTTATGGAATCTGCAAAAGTTACAACAAAAGGTCAAGTTACTATTCCAAAATCGATCAGAGAACTTTTAGATTTAAAAGAAGGAAGCAAAATTCTTTTTATTCAAAAAGGTAATGATGTTATAATTAAAAATTCAGCAATGATTGCTTTAGAAAATATACAAAATGAATTTGATGGAGAAGCAGAAAGGCTTGGATTGGAAACAGAAGATGATGTTGTAGAAATGATTAAGGAATATAGAAAATAATGATGTTGATATAGATAGACTAAAAATTATGACGGTAGCTGAATTTTTAGATAAATATTAAAAGAGAGAAAAACAAATTCTCTCTAATTTTATTGTTTAACAAATTTTATTCATACATTTTAATTGTTCTAGTAGATATTTTTCTAGTAATTTTTCTTGTCGTAATATTTTTTTCTTATTAGCTCCTTCTATAAGTAGTTTTTCAAGTTTTGCACGATTCCTTAAAGATAAATAAAAAATTTTAATATCCATAAGTCATCATCTCCTTTACATCTTTTTTTAATTATAACAAAAAACAAATAAAAAGTGTGTCAAAATCTGTCGATTACAACAAGTTTACCTGAATTTTCTTCTTAAATCTTCAAAATTCTTGTAAAAAATTTTTCGTTATGATATTATAAAATTGATTTTATGAGAAATACACATGATGAAAAGAAGTAAGATACGGAGGAAAAGTTTATGAAAATTGCAGATTGGTTTAAAAAGCTAATTAATAAAATAAGTAAAAAAGATTATATGTTAGAAGAAGGAAGTAAAGAACAAGTTGCAGAATCTAAAACAAGTGAGCAAAATACAGACTGGATTCCAAAGGTAGATGTATCAAATTTAAAACCACAAAAAACTAGAGAAGATGTTATAAGAGAATTAAGAGATGATATCATAATTGAAGATTTATCAGAAGAATATAATTATGGCAAATTTAGTGAAGAAAATATAAAAGCTAAATATGATACAGATAACCTACTTTCAGAAAATGACTTGACAGCAATAGAATGTTTATATGGAGCAATTAAAGAAGGAAATAAAGAAGTATATCCAAGATTTGATGAAAATAAAATCAATATATTTTTAAAAGAAAAAACAAATAATATTATAACAACAATAGATTTAATGATTCAAAATGCTAAAAAAGAATATCAAAAAGTAGATAAAGAAATGATTGAAAGCTATGGAATAACAGTAAATGGTTTAATTCCAGGCTCATATACTGATATATCAAATATAATTGAAAATTATAGAGAACAAGAACAAGCAAAAGGAATAGAATAATATAAAATAAATTAACTACCTATTTTTAGGTAGTTTTTCTAATTAAAAAGAACAGAGCCGAAGCTCTATTCCTCGAATATGAACTTGGCTCTGTTAACGCAATCTTTTATTGCCTCCTGAAGAACATCATCAGGAACAGATGCGTTTTTTACCATAACACAAGCTTGTGTATTCGATTTCAGTTTCCGATTTATGATAACATTTCCTTTCACAAGGAGAGTATCAAAATCTTCCCAGATGGAAAAGTTGAAAACTGCATGGTTTTTTGAGATGCAAACACATTCGTTTGTGTTGGTGTATTTTTTCTTCATAATGTCCCTTTCTGCGATAATCTCGCAAACAATTTACAAGTTACTAAATTAATTATAGCATATTCTGGCTAAAATATCAAAAAAATCAAGAGTTTAGGAGCTTATGGATAATAAAATACTTATAGTTTGTAGAATATTTTTAATTCATATGATATACTGCAATTAAAAAAGGAGTTTTAACCATGAAAATACAATTAATAGGAACAGGAACAATACCTGATATTGCTAATAGTGCAAGTGTATTGATAAATGACCATATATTATTTGATATGCCTAATGGCAATTTAAAAGCAATGATAAGACAAAATATAGATATAATGAATATAGATACTTTAATTATATCTCATACTCATGCTGATCATTGTTTTGATGCACCATTTTTATTATGGTATAAGAAGAATTATTATAAACCAGGACATAAATTATCTACAAAAATTATAACAGACGAAATTACTAAAGATACAATAGAAACTCTAATAAAGTTATCTTATTTTAGTTCTGCAAAAGAAGTAGAAAAAGAATTTATTGATAGTAAAGATGTAAATTATACAAAGATATGTGATGATGTAGAAATATCAAATGAACCAATGGTGCATAGCGAGATTAAATATGCTAATGGATATATTATAAAAGACAAAAATGTAAGTATTGGATTAACAGGAGATACAAGTTATTGTGAAGGTGTAAGAAAAATTGCAAGTAAAGTAGATTATCTAATTTGTGATATGACATTGATGCTAGGAAATGATTCACATATGGGAATAGATAATATTTTAGAAATTATGAAAGATTATCCGAACTTAAAAATAATACCAATACATATGCACGATAAAACAAGAGAAGAAGCTAAAAAGTTAGAAAAAGATAATTTACTTATATATGAGGATGGAAAGATTTTAGAGATATAAGGAGCAAAGGAAGAATAAAAAAATGGAAATTATAGAATATAAAAATTTAAATAGTAGATTTACGAATAATCAAATACTAGAATTTATAAATACCTGTATGTATGACTTTTTAAATAGACCATTTAAAGAATTAAAAGATATTATAGACATTGAAGGTCATTATGTTAAAAGTGGAGGTAACTTTTGGATTGCGATAGATAATGAAAAAATTATAGGAACAATTGCTCTAGAAAATAGAGGAGATAAAGGGATTTTAAAAAGGCTATATATTAAAAATGAGTATCAACATCAAGGAATTGGAACAAAGTTATATAATGCTTTTGAAGAATATGTAAAAGAAAAGACGAATATAAAAACTATATATCTAGCTTGTGGCAAAGTATTAGAAAATGCTCATAAATTTTATATAAAAAACGCATTTAAGAAGATAGATAATTTAGAAATAGAAATGTATACAGTAGAAGGAGATGATTTCTTTAAAAAAGAAATTAAATAAAAGAAAATCCAGCAGATTAGGCTCTGCTGGACTCACGAGATTTTACTATGTCACTCACAGTCTGACGCTGTTTGCGACTTAAAAAATAGTAATTAATAAGACAGACATCCAAACTTTCATTAAGTTTATTTTCAGCATTTGAGATTTTATCATTATATACCTTTTCAATTTCAGCCATTCTATCTGCTGAATATCCTGCAAAATAGGCTTTGTACTTAGATTGTTCATTAGAATGTTTATCATGATAGTAGTAAATTAAATACTTGTATATTTTTTGTGTGTAAAAAAAGTTTACCACTACAATAATAACTAAACAAGCAAGTACGCCAAGAGTCGTGATTAAGAACAATATGCCCATAGCATCTTCGATTACTTTTGAATCTGTTATCATTCCTACAATTGCAAGAGAAATGATAATAACAGTTCCAAAAAACTGAAAATTTCTTAAACCCCGTGAATTTTTTCTCATAATGTTATCTCCTTTCGTTGTCCAAGAGGCAGTCGCCTCTATTATAAAATGTTTTTAGTTCACCTTTAATTATACCACAATTTAACATAAAATTCAAATTTGAAAAGCTTTCGCTATTCATAATTAAATACTTATAAATATATAGAGTATTTTTATTTTTTATGATATAGTAAAAGAAAATAAAAGTTAGGAGTATTTGAAATGAGAATTGCAATAATAGAAAGATTAGATAAAGAAGAAGGAGAAGCACCATTTGAAGTAACATATTATTTAAATAATTATTATAAAGAAATATTTGATAAATTAGATATATTACTTATTCCAGTAATATCTGAAAATAAATTAGAAGAAGTATGTAGTTTGTGTGATGGGCTAATTTTAACAGGAAGTAGTAATGATGTTTATCCAAAATATTATAATGAAGAACCAATAAAGGAAAGAACATATGATACATTTGATGAATTTCCATTTGTAAAAAAGGCAGTAGAAATATTTAATAAAGCTAATAAACCAATTTTAGGAATATGTGCTGGAATACAAGAACTAAATGTAATATTTGGAGGAACTTTAAATCAATCAATACCAAATCATTCATTTAAAAAGTATAATATAGATAGACATGAAATAAAAATAAAGAAAGATTCATTTTTATTCAAAGTATATAACACTGAAAATATGGAAGTAAATACTTATCATTCACAATCAATTAAAGATGTAGCTCCAAATTTTAAGGTTACTGCAATAAGTAATGATGGTGTGATAGAAGCAATAGAGAATGGAAATATACTAGGAGTTCAATGGCATCCAGAAGCAATGTATGATATAAAACTATTTGAAGAATTTTTTAAAACATTTGTAAAATAGTATATAAAATAAAGTTAAAGAAGGAGAAAGAAGTTATGAAAGTTGCAATTGTTGGAAGATTAGAAGATTATGAAGAAGATTATCCATTTAACAAAAGATATACAATAGATTACCCATTTAGAGAAATGTTTGATGTATTAAATATTTTAATTATACCAGTATTATCAAGATTAAATATAGAAGAAATTGAAAGTATGTGTGATGCTTTAATATTACCAGGCAGTGCAATTGGTGTAGATCCTAAATATTATAATGATGTACCATTCCCAGGTAAAGAATATAAATATGATGAATATAAACTAGATAAACAAGTAATAGATTTATTTGTAAAAGCTAAAAAGCCTATTTTAGGAATATGTGGTGGTATGCAGACATTAAATGTATATTTTGGAGGAGATTTAAACCAAAATGTATTAAATCATAAGTTAGAAGATAATAGTAAGCATAAAGCTAAAATTACACAAGATTCATTCTTATATAGTGTTTATCAAAAAGAAGATATAGAAATAAACTCATTTCATAGACAAGCAGTAAGAAAATTAGCTAATAATTTTAAAGTGACAGCAACAAGTGAAGATGGAATAATAGAAGCAATAGAATATGGAAATATAATTGGTGTTCAATGGCATCCTGAAGCATTAAAAGATATAGAATTTTTTGATAAATTCTTTAAGACATTTGTAAAATAAAATTTTAGGAGGAGCAGATAAATGCAATTTAATTTAAAATCCACATTAACAAAAGCTGATACCAAGGACAAATATATATTTTGGGATATAGATGGGACACTAGCACCATATAGATTTAATAATCATGTAGGAGATCCAGAAGGAACAAATAGTGGAATGTCTTTAAAAGAAATAGAAGATGGAATATTTCTAGAAAGAAAACCATCTAAACATATGCAAAAAGTAATAGAAGAATGTGATGCAAAAGAAAATATCATAATGAGCCATTGCATAAATGAAAAAGAAAAAGAAGATAAAGAAAAATGGTTAGACATATATTATCCAAGTATTACTAAAAGAGTATTTCCTATTTACGAAAATGAATCAAAAGCAGATACAATTTTAGAATATTGTAAAAGTCATAACATTTCATTAGATGAAGTGATATTTGTAGATGATGTCATTACAATTTTAAGAGAAGCAGAGAAAAAAGGAATAAATGCTTGGCATATAAGTAGTTTTTTGGATTGGGATTATTAAAGAAATATAGAATTAATTAAAAAAACAGACATAGAAATTATATTGTGAATTTCCATGTCTGTTTTAGGCTTCATTTAACAGTTGTATATAAAACCTTCTGAATCACAACCTGAAAGACTGTGAGCAATCTGAACACCTTTTTTTGTTTTAAATGAAAAATACAACTTGTCTTTGCTAACTTCAGACAAATCTGTAAATGCTCCTATTTTATAACTTTGCCCTTTAAAATTCATAGCAATTGCATTTTTAGCATATTCAAGCCAATTACTTGCATCATCCTCACTTAAACCAGGATACTCCAATATTCCTATTGAATATCCTCTTGCAATTGCCTCATTTGTAAAACGAGCCATGTTTGTGTTCTTTAAAGCGTCATACCGTCTTTTCAAATCTTTTGATGTTAAGACTGTTAGTTGTAATTTTCCCATAACGAAAATCCTCCTTATAATTATAATTTGAGAATTTGCAACTTACTATTTTGTTTTGATTCGCATAGCTACGAATAGATGCTTTAATAATAGCATATTTTAGATAAGATTACAAATGTAGAATGAATTCAAGTTTTATTTAAAAATTTTAGCAAAACGTAGAATATTTTTTTCATATATGATATAGTTAAGATGAAAATAATAAAAGGAGGATTTTAAAAAATGAAAAAGAAAGTTTTAATCGCTATTCTTATTATTATAGTAATAGCAATCGCAGTAGTAGGATATCTTGTATTTAGTGATATGATGCAAGAGGATAAACTAAAAACAGAATTATCTGAATTACAACAACTTGTAAACACAGAAAACATTGACATGGATGCAATAAATTCCAGACTAGATAGAACTATAACTACTGGAGATTATGCAGTAGTAGAAAATGCTTTTAAATCATATTTAAGAGAAAATTTTGATAACAGTATACAAATTGCAGAAACACTAAACGACGAGAAGATTACAACATTATTAACAGTAGAAAATTATGAAAGTGACGGAAAAGATTTTACAGAATCTAAAGAATATATTACAAATACTAGAACAAAATTAGAAGATTGTAAAAATAAATATACAGAATTTTTTAACGAAGATAAAGCAATGTCATATATTAATGATAAAGGACTAGATAGTTATTATACAGATTTATATAGAAATGAGTTAATGGGAGATATGAATTTAGCATCACAAGACACAACAGTTCAAGATGCAATAGATGAGGTTATATCAATATTAAATACTTCAGAAGAAGTTTTAAACTTATTATCAGAAAATCAAGATGCTTGGGAGATTGAAGGAGAAAATATAGTATTTAATAGTGAAAGTTTATCGAATGAGTATGATGAGTTAATAAATTCCTTATAATATAAAATTTTAAAGATTAGTTTGAAATATAACTAATCTTTAATAATATAGAATAATTATTGTTTATATGATATAATAATCAAAAATATAAATGGAGGATAAAAAATGAACGATCATGAAAACTTTTGCAAAAAATTAGGAAACGAATTTTATACAAGACACGATTATACTGATGAAGATAGAGAAGTTAGAGAAGCATTAAAACAAGGAATAGAAGATTATAAAAATACAGCAGATGAAAGAGCAAGTCAATCAAAAGAAATGAGAGCAACAGCGTTTGCACAACAAAGTAGTGACCTAAAAAAATTAGGAAAAGCACACAAAAAAGCTGTTCAAAATAGAGGGGATAGCTGGACAAGATAAATTTTTTAGAAAGTGAATATTGGAAATAAGAAAGGATTAGTTATAACTAGTCTTTTTTTGTGCAAAAAATAGAAAAACAATATATTATTTGCTATAATAAAAGCAAAAATATAGTAAATGTTAAGTTTAGTTGACAAAGTTCCAAGGTTAGTTGGTAGTGTGCAACCAAAATTTACAGTATAATTTAGTTAAGAAAATTGAAAGGAGAAATAAAAAAATGACGTTAGGGGAAAGATTATTGGAATGTAGAACCAATATTGGAATGAGCCAAGAAAAATTGGCAGAAAAAGTAGGAGTATCTAGACAAACAATATCTAAATGGGAGACAAATCAAAGCACACCTGAATTTGATAAAATACTACCACTTTGTGAGGCTTTAGGAATAACACCAGAAGAATTAATAACAGGAGAGAAAAATCAAGTAGGAGAAGCAGAAAAAGTAGAAAAAATAAAATTGGAAAAAGCAAAAGAAGAAATTAGAAAAAAGCAAATGGAATATTCTAATAAAAGAAATAAGAAAAAGGCAATTGTATTAAGTATAAGTATTTTTCTATATTGTATAGCAACATTTAGTTTACCATACATGACAGAAGTATTAAAATATGAAGATGCTCATGCTGTCATGATTTGGGCAACATTATGCACGATTGCTACTGTTATGATTGTATATTTCTTTCTTGCATATCCAAATATTAATAAAGAAGATAAAGAGAAAAAAGGAATAAAAGAAGATATTGAAGAACTAAATGATGTAATAGAAGAAATTGAAAAGTTAGATGATGGTAGTATAAAGATAGAGGCAGTTGGAGCAGAGAGTAAAGAAGAGGCATTAGCAATACAAATAGTTGCAATACTATTTTTAATAATTTATCTTTTGGTAAGTTTTTTAACGAGTGCATGGCATATTACTTGGATATTATGGATAGTATTAATTTTTGTAGAACTAATTATAAAATCAATTTTTAGTATGAAAGGGGAAAAGAATGAAAAATAAAGGAGCAAAAATAACATTAATTATCATATTAGTTATATTAGTAATTGTACTAATTAATTTTATGGTATATGCAATTCTTAACAAGAATGGAGAATTTAAATTATCTTTAATTGGATTTGGTGATAATACAGAAATGATTTTTGAAAAAGAATATAATCCAGAAGAATTAAATAGTATAAGTGTTGATGTTTCATCATCAAATATAAAAATCGAAAAAGCAGATACAGATAAAATCAAAATTACTGCTTATGGCGAAAAAGATGATAAAATAAAAGAAGAAATTAATGAAAATGAACTTTCAATTACAAAAGAAAATACAAGAGTATTTATTTTTACAATGCTATATTGGTGTAGAGAAGAAATAATTATACAAGTTCCAAATAATTGTGATGAAGAATTTAATATTCAAACTTCTAGTGGTGATATTATTGCACCAGATTTAGAAGGAGATAATATTCAATTAAAAACATCATCAGGAAAAATTCAATGTGGAAATATAAATAATGGAAAAATGGAAAGTTCATCTGGAGATATTTTAATAGGTAATGGAAATGAAGTAACTTTAAAAGCAAGTTCTGGAAGTATAAAAGCAGGTAACTTTAACAAATTATCGCTAGATACATCATCTGGTGATATTGAAGTAGGAACAATAAGTGAAGATGCAACAATAAAAACTGCATCAGGAAAAATAACACTTGACAGAGCAAATAAATTAAAAGCTGAAGCATATTCTGGAGATATAAAAATAAATAGTATAGAAAATCATTGTGAAATATCTTCAACATCTGGAAATATCATAGTTGATACAATAAATATCACTGAAAATTCTTCAATAAAAGCTAATTCTGGTAATGTAGTTATAAATAATAAAAATGATATATATGTAGAAACAGAAACTAATTCAGGAGATGAAGATGTGAAAAATAATAACAGAATGGCTGAAATTGTATTAAAAATAACTACTACATCTGGAAGTATTAGAGTAGATTAATTTTATATAAATTATAGATTATTTTCCTCTTAAATGATATACTGTATCAAGAGAGAAAATATTTTCTAAAAAGGAGGATGCCATGAAAATAAATAAATGGAAAGTGTTTCAAACTATTCAATTATTATTATTTATAGGAGTTAGTATATTTCTTCTTGTAAGAAGTGTTGATGGAAGTGGAACAACAAATAATTGGAATGTAAAATTAGTAAGTTTTGCTGTATGGTTAGGATTTTATCTTTTTGTATTAGCTCTTGAATACGGAATACGATTTTTAACAGTGATAAAGAAAAAATATAAAAGTAATTTTTAGTGGAGGTCTATGATGAAAAAGATTTTAATTCACGGATCAGGACATAAAGCAGATAGTTGGAACGAAGTGATTGAATATATGAATAATGATAAAGATATACTATGTCCAAATTTAGATACAATTCTAAATGGAAAAGAAGCAACTTATACCAATTTATATTCTTCTTTTGCAGAATATTGTAATAAAATAGATGGAAAAATAAATTTGTGTGGTCTTTCGCTAGGTGGTATAATAGCATTAAACTATGCTATTGATTATCCAGAAAAAGTGGAAAGATTAATCTTAATTGGAACACCACATAAAGTTCCTAAAATAATGTTTAGTATTCAAAATGTTGTTTTTAAACTTTTACCGAAATCCATTTTTGAAACAATGGCTTTTGATAAAAAGAATACTTTTATTTTGGGAAACACTATGAAAAAATTAGATTTTAGTAATAGAGTTCATAAAATTCAATGCCCAACTTTAGTTATTTCAGGAGAAAAAGATAGTGCTAATATTAAATCAGCATATTATTTATCAGAAAATATAAAAAATGCAGAATTAAAAATTATTGCAAATACTGGACATGTTGTAAATGAAGAAAATCCAAAAGAATTAGCAAGTATAATAAGCAAATATTGGAAATAGGAAAAGAGGATTGGTTATATTTCAAACTAATCCTCTTAAATTATGCACTATTTCTTTTTTGTTCTTTCACTATGAGAACGATTTAAATATACATTTAATCTAGATGATTTATCCTTCCAATGTTCAGTAATAGACCGTTTCCTGTCGTGATAAGAATACAAATTTAATAATGCAGTAGATTTTTTCCTCATGTCAAACCTCCTAAAATTTTTTTGGAGGCTTTGAAACCTCCAAGTGATTGCTTTTATGGTTTCAAAAACATAATTCAAATTTAATTATACTATATTTTAACTTAAAATTCAAGATAAATGAACTTGTATAAGTATAAAAACATTTTGAAATATAGCTGTTTTTTGTGTTTTTATAAACTATTTAGATAAATGTCTAAATAACTATTGACATTACAAAATTGAAAGAGTAAAATCTATTTAGATAAATATCTAAATAGTGAAGGTGAGTATAATGGGAATGTCGGAAACATTAAAAGCTATATCAGATCCTGTTAGAAGAAATATACTGGAAATGTTAAGAAAAGGAAAGATGACAGCAGGTGATATAGCAGACAAATTTAATATAACAAACGCATCAGTATCTTATCATTTATCATATTTAAAGAAAGCAGATTTAGTAAAAGAAGAGAAATATAAAACTTATATTTATTATGAACTAAATACATCTGTTTTTGAGGAGATACTAGTTTGGATTTATCAATTTAAGAACGAAGACAAGGAAGGGGATAAAAATGATGAAGAAGAAAATTGATTGGAAGATTTTAATTATAACAAGTTTAATATGCTTGATACCAATAATATTTGGAGTAATATTATATGACCAGTTACCAGAGCAAATGGCAGTACATTTTGGAGTTAATAATGAACCCAATAGCTTTGCACCAAAAGAATTTGCTTTGTTTGGTATTCCACTATTGATGTTTATATTGCAGGTATTTTGTTGCATATCTAGTGATTTCATGGAAGAAAAAAAGCAAAATAAAAAATATATTACAATTTATAAATGGATAATACCAATAATTGAAATGGTAGTTTATTTAACAATGTTAGCTTATGGAGCTGGAATAGAATTAGATATGCGAATGATAGTATGTATTACATTAGGAATTGTTTTTACGCTTGTAGGAAATTATATGCCAAAAACTGAACCTAACAAACTTCAAATGAATTATATAAGAGCAGATTTTTGGAAAAAGATTAAAAGACCAGCAGGATATTTCTTTGTAATAATTGGTTTGGCATTTATAATTTCAGCATTTTTAAATTCAATGGTGTCTTTAATATTATTAGGAATTATTATAGTTGTTGCTATTTTAATTTCAATATATTCAATATATTTATTTTATAAAGATAGAAAGTAGGGGGGAAGAAAAATGATTGAAATAAAAAATGTTTCAAAATCCTATGTAAAAGGAAAAAAGTCAGTAGAAGACTTAAATCTTGAAATTAAAAACGGAGAAATATTTGGATTTTTAGGACCAAATGGTGCTGGTAAAACAACAACAATAAGAATGATAACAGGAATATTAAATATTGATGAAGGAGATATTTTAATAGATGGTAAAAGTATAAAAAAAGAGCCATTAAAAGCAAAGAAAAACTTTGGATTTGTACCAGATAGTCCTGATATGTTTCTAAAATTAAAGGGGATAGAATATTTAATGTTTATGGCAGATGTTTATGATGTACCACAAAATAAGAGAAAGGAAAAGATAGAAGAACTTACTAAAAAATTTGGAATATATAATGAGTTAAATAATCAAATACAAAGCTATTCACATGGTATGAGGCAAAAAATAGTTATCTGTGGTGCATTACTTTCAGAACCTAAAAATTGGATATTAGATGAACCAATGACAGGATTAGATCCAAAATCTTCTTATGATTTAAAAGAAATGATGAGAGAACACGCAAAGTCAGGAAAAACTGTATTTTTCTCAACACATATATTAGAAGTTGCAGAAAAATTATGTGATAGAGTTGGAATTATCAATAAGGGAAAATTAGTATTTGTAGGAACATTTGATGAGATGAAACAAAAATTTAAAGAAAATGCTTCACTAGAAGATTTATTCTTAGAAATTACAGAAAAATAATATTAGAAAGGAAGAATGGAAAATGGAAAAAGTAATAAAATTAACAAAGATATTTCTTAAAAATTCCTTTTCTAATATGGATGCAAGAATGGGAATTTCTACGAAATCTAAAAGTAAAATTTTAATTTATGGAATACTATTCTTATATTTTGCAGGACTGATTATATTTTTAGGATATAACTTATTAGATGGATTAATTGCAATACATCAAGAAACAATTTTTGTTGGTATGATTTTATTTATGATATTTGGTTTAGCTATTATTCAAACCATATTTTCGAGTATAAATATCTTATACTTTACAAAAGATAGTGAATATTTATTACCATTACCTTTAAAACCATATCAAATCATAATTGCAAGAACAAATGTAATGTTAATTGCTGAATATGTAATTATATTTTTAATAGGATTTATTCCTCTTGTCATGTATGGAATATTAACTGGAGCAGGAATTGTATATTACTTAACAATGATTTTATCAGTTATTTTAGTACCAATATTACCAGTATTATTGATTAGTATGCTTGTTATGTTTATAATGAGTTTTGCAAGGCTTACGAAAAACAGAAATAGATTTCAATTATTTGTTACATTATTGGTATTTGCAATTATTATAGCTTTATCAATTTCAACAAGTGGAATGAAGCAAGATTTAACAAATGAAGAAATGGCACAAATGGTAGTTCAAGCAAATGGAATGGTAGAATTAGTAAAAGGATATGTTCCAACAATAGATTATTTAATGGAAGCATTAACAACAAATTCTTTATTTATAGCAATAGTAGAGGTATTAAAAACATTAGGAATTACAATAATAGGATTTATTCTTTATATGCTAATTGCTCAAAAAATATATTTTAAAGGTTTAGTAGGAAACTTATTTGGAGGAGGAACATCAAGTTCAAATAAAGAAATAAATCAAAATGAATACAGAAATAGTAAATTATATAAAAGTTATGTTGGAAAAGAATTTAAAAATATGGCAAGAAATCCAGTATTTTTATTGCAATGTTTAATACCAGCAATTTTAATACCAATTGTAATGGTAGTGGTAGTTTATGCAGGATTAAATAGTGAAGGAATGGGGCTAGAGCAAATTACCCAAATGTTACAACAAGTGCCTACAAATACATTCTTAATTGCTTGTGCTATTTTAGGAATTATACAATTCTTTACAATGTTTATATATATTTCAATTACAGCAATATCAAGAGATGGAGAAAATGCAGTATTTATGAAGTATATACCAGTATCACTATATAAACAATATATGTATAAAATAATTCCAAATATTATCATGAATATTGTGACAATAATTATCACACTTGGAATGGCAGAGTATATTTTACATTTACCAATAACAACCTTAATTGCATTATTTGTTGTTGCAACTATAATGGGTATTTTGCAAAGTATAGCAATGATTATTGTAGATTTAAAAAGACCAAAATTAAATTGGGATTCTGAATATGCAGTCGCAAAACAAAACTTAAATCTAGTTTTTCCAATGTTACTTGCAATGTTTAATATTGTAATAATGGTTGGAGCAGTCTTTTTATTAAAAGACATAAATGTATATTTAGGAATGGGATTATTAGGAATATTATATATAGTAGCAACAGTAGTAACAAATAAATATCTATATAATAAACAATATGAATTGGCAAATAAAATAATATAATTTTCATAGATCAGTTTTTAAACTGGTCTATTTTAATACGTTAAAAATATTAGACATATATCTTGTTTTTAATTTTATAATATGTCATAATGTTGCCTGTGAGAATAAAAAAGGGAAGGAGAAAGTGATGATTAAAGTAGAGCATATAACAAAGAAATTTGTTAGAAATAAAAACAAAAAAGAAAAAGAAGTTTTTTTAGCAGACAATGACATCACCTTTGAGGCAAATGACGGAGAAATTATTGGGATACTTGGACCAAATGGAGCAGGAAAAACAACGCTATTAAGAATGATAGCAGGAATATTAGAACCAACAGAAGGAAAAATTACTTTTGATGGAAAAAATTATAAAGATAATGAAATTGAAATTAAGCAAAATATTGCTTATCTATCAGGAAATACAAAAATATATGACACATTATCAACTTATGAATTATTAAAAATGTGTTGTGATATATATGGAGTAGATAAGGAAAATAGCGAAAAGAGAATAAAAGAAATTACAAAAGTATTAGGAATGGAACAATTTTTGTATAATAAAATTGCAAACCTATCAACAGGACAAACTCAAAAAGTAAATTTAGCAAGATGTTTAGTCCATAATCCAAAATATTATATTTTAGATGAGGCAACAACAGGATTAGATATTATATCTAGTCAAATTATATTAAACTTCATAAAAGAAGAAAGAGAAAAAGGAAAAACAATACTATACTCTACTCACTACATGGAAGAAGCAGAAAACATATGTAATAGGGTAATCATGATAAATAAAGGAAAAATTATTAAAGCTGGAACACCAGAAGAAATTAAAAAGGATACAAATACAACAAATTTAAGAGATGCGTTCTTTGCAATGATTGGAGGTGTTTCAGATGAAGAATAATTTATGGAATATATTAAAAAAGGAGCTTCGAGAATTATTTAGAGATAAAAAGTCTTTAGCCATGATGCTTGTTATACCAATATTTATACCACTTTTAGTTATCGGAATGTCAGCTTTATTTGAATCACAAATAAGTAAAGATGTAAGTGAATATAATAAAATTGGTTTCGCATATGAAATGACAGATGTAGAAAAAAGTATAGCAGAGGAAATGGATATAGAAATTGTAAATGGAAATGATGAAGAATTAAAACAAAAATATGATGAAGGAGAAATTGACCTTTATATTACAAAACAAGACAATAAATATATTATAAATACAGATGGTTCTGATAATAGTACATTCGCAAGTGGTTTAATGGAAACATATTTTAATACATATAAACAATACTTACAACAAAGTTATTTACAAGAAAATAACCTAAATCCAGATGAGGTATTAAATATAATTACAGTAGAAGAAAATATGATTGAACAAGATAATTACTTTGCAAACTACATTAAAAACTATGCTTTCTTGTTTATAATGATGGCAATAACAGTATCTGCTACATATCCTGCAACTGATACAACAGCAGGAGAAAGAGAAAGAGGTACATTAGAAACATTACTTACATTTCCAATAAAGAGCAAAGATATTATTGTAGGAAAATTTTTAGGAGTTACAGTATCATCAATTATTACAGGAATCATCAGCTTACTATTGGCAATTGTATCTTTAGTGGTTACAAAGAATATGTTTTCAATATATGAAGGAATAGATGTAATGTTTTCACCAATTACAATAGTATTTGCAGTAATAGTAATTATTGCATACTCATTCTTTATAAGTGGTCTATGTATTGCTATTGCAAGTACATCAAAAACATTTAAAGAGGCACAAAGTGCATTAACACCTCTAACATTTATATCATTCTTTCCAGGGATGATTGCATTTATGATGGGAATAACTTCAACACCAATACTTTCAATAGTACCATTCTTAAACTTTACATTGATTTTTACAGATATAAATAATGGAACGATAGATTTGTTAAATATTGCATTAATGACAATATCTACAATTGTTTATATAAGTTTAGTATTGGCATATATTATAAAACAATATAAATCAGAAAAAGTATTATTTGCAAAATAAAATTATGAAATATTCTATATTTAGTAATAAGTATAGAATATTTTTTTTGCCTTAAATAATGTATAAATTAAGTAATTATGCTATAATAAATCCGAATGTATAAATGAGGTGAAGGTTATGAAAAAAATATTAATAGTAGAAGATGATACAAGTATAAGTGAAGAATTAAAAAATTTATTAGATAACGCAGGATTTAATGGAGTGGTTTTAAAAGATTTTGAAAACTCTTTTGAAGAAATAAAAAAGGAAAATCCAGACTTAATATTATTAGATATAAACATTCCAAAATTGAATGGAGAAATGCTATTACAAAAAATAAGAAAAGAAAGCAATGTTCCAATTATCATGGTAACAAGCAAAAATACAGAAGCAGATGAAGTTTTATCTATGAGCTATGGAGCAGATGACTATATAACAAAACCATATAATCCAACCATTTTGCTTTTAAGAATAAATGCAATCTTTAAAAGAATGGAAAATAAGAGTGATATTTTAGCTTATAATGAATTAGAAATAGATCCTAAAAAAGGAATTATAAAAAATGAAAAGGAAGAAATTATTTTAACAAAAAATGAGATGATTATATTTACATTTTTGTTAGCGAATAAAGGAAATATTGTAACAAGAGATGAGTTAATGACTGACCTTTGGAATAATGATTCTTACATAAACGATAATGCCTTAAATGTCAATATAAGCAGATTAAGGACAAAATTAAAAGATTTTGGATATGAAGATGCGATTGAAACAAGAAAAGGGCAAGGATATATATTAAAATAATTTTGAAACGAGGAAAAAAGAATGAAGTTAAGTAAATATTTAAGAAGTAATTACCTAATTATATTATTGTTTATTGTTATTATATCCATCATAAATTTAATGTTAGTATCATTCAAAGTGCAAAATCAAGCAATAATGGGTGTAAATTTAACAGCTATTTTAGGATTTATCATATATGTAGTTTACGACTTTGGAAGAAGAAAGAAATTTTATAATAAATTCTTAAATGATTTAGATTTATTGGACAAAAAATATTTAATAACAGAAATGATTGATAAACCCGAATTTTATGATGGAGAAATCTTATATGATACCTTATATGAAATAGATAAATCCATGTCAGAAAAAATAAAAGAATATAGTTTAAACATACAAGATTTTAAGGAATATATAGAAATGTGGATTCACGAAGTAAAATTGCCACTTGCTTCAATAAATCTAATGATACATAATCATAAAGAATTATCAGACAAAAAGATTGTAGAACAATTAAAAAGAATAGATGATGATGTAGAGCAAGTTCTATATTATGTAAGAAGTGAAAATGCTGAAAAAGATTATTTAATTAAAGAAACAGAACTAAATAAAGTAATTGGAAATGTTGCTATGAAAAATAAAGATATATTACTTGAAAATAAAATTGATTTTATTGTAGATGTTGATGATAAAAAAGTTTTAACAGATTCTAAATGGCTTGAATTTATCGTAAATCAAATTGTAAGTAATAGTATTAAATATATAAGAAATGGCGTAGAGCATTTCATAAAAATAACAGCTGAAGAAAATAATAAAAATACGATTTTAAAAATATATGATAATGGAATAGGAATAGAAAAAAGTGATATTCCAAAAGTATTTGATAAAACATTTACTGGAAGCAATGGAAGAAAAATAGAAACATCAACTGGTATGGGATTATATATTGCAAAGCAACTTTGTAAGAAACTAGGACATAAAATTGCAATAGATTCAAAAGAAAATGAATTTACTGAAGTATCTATTTTGTTTAATAAAGATGATTTTTTAAATATTGCAAAGTAACATTACAATTTTGTAATGTTTAGTAATTTTAAAAGAAGGACAAATAAAAGCAAATCTTCTATAATGAAAATGAAAGGAGAGATGAAAGATGTCAAATATTTTAAAAATTGATAAAGTAGAAAAATATTATGGTAGCAAGTCAAGTTTAACAAAGGCTTTAGATAATCTATCATTTGAAGTAGATAAAGGAGAATTTGTTGCAATCATGGGAGCATCAGGTTCTGGAAAAACTACACTATTAAATTGTATTTCTACAATTGACAAAGTTACATCTGGACACATTTTCGTTGGAGGAGAAGATATTACAAAACTAAAAGGAAATAACTTAAATAAGTTTAGAAGAGAAAAATTAGGATTTATATTCCAAGATTTTAACCTTTTAGATACACTAACAGCTTATGAAAATATATCATTGGCACTTTCTATTCAAAATAAGAGTGCAAAAGAAATTGAAAAAAGGGTAAATGATGTAGCAACTAAATTAGGAATAAAAGATGTATTACAAAAGTACCCTTATCAAATGTCAGGAGGGCAAAAACAAAGAGTGGCATCAGCAAGAGCAATTATAACAGACCCACAAATTGTTTTAGCAGATGAGCCAACAGGTGCGCTGGACAGCAAGTCATCAAGAATGTTACTAGAAAGTTTTGATTACTTAAATGAAAAATTAAATACAACAATTTTGATGGTTACACATGACAGTTTTTGTGCTTCTTATGCAAGTAGAGTAATATTTATAAAAGATGGTAAAGTATTTAATGAAATTATAAAAGGTAACAGTTCAAGAAAGGATTTCTTTGACAAGATTATAGATGTTGTAACCTTGCTTGGAGGTGAGGAAAATGACAACTATTAAATTGTCTTTTAGAAATATAAAGAAAAGTTTTAAAGATTATGCAATATATTTCTTTACTTTAATATTAGGTGTTGCAATATTTTATGTATTTAACAGTATAGAAAGTCAAACCGTACTATTAGATGTAACAAATAGCACATATGAAGTTATAGATTTGATGACGAATATGTTATCAGGAGCAAGTGTCTTCGTAGCATTTATTCTAGGATTTTTAATAATATATGCAAGTAGATTTTTAATAAAAAGAAGAAATAAAGAATTTGGTATATATATGCTTTTAGGCATGAGTAAAAGAAAAATATCTATGATACTATTCTTTGAAACTATCTTAATTGGTATTATATCATTAGCTGTTGGGTTAGGAATTGGGGTATTGCTTTCACAACTTATGAGTATGTTAGTTGCAAATATGTTTGAAGCAGATATGACAAAATATGAATTTATTTTTTCAAGTCAAGCATGTATTAAAACAATAATATATTTTGGAATAATGTACGCCATTGTAATGTTATTTAATACAATAAATGTTGGAAAATGTAAATTAATTGATTTAATCCAAACTAATAAAAAATCCGAAACAGTAAAAATGAAAAATCCAGTGCTTTGTACCATAGTATTTATCATATCAGCCATAGCTCTAGGATATGCTTATTATATGGTAACAGGTGGAATAAATGAAACAATTAAGACTCCAGAAGATATATTTAAACCAATTGTAATTGGAGCAGTATCTACATTTTTCATATTTTGGTCTTTATCAGGATTAATTTTAAAAGCCGTTATGAGTATGAAAAATTTATATGTAAAAGGATTAAATACTTTTACATTTAGACAATTAAGTAGTAAGATAAACACAACAGTATTTTCAATGACAATTATATCTTTAATGCTATTTGTAACGATTTGTGTGTTATCAAGTAGTTTATCACTTAAAAATTCTATGACAGCAAATTTAGATGAACTTGCACCAGCAGATATTCAATTAACTATTTCAGTTAAAGATGATGACTGGTTAGATCAAGGATATAACGAACAACAAATAGAAAATTCAAAATTAGGTGTTAGAAAAAATTTAGAAGCTCTAAATTTAGATTTAGATAATTATTTAAATGAAAGTGTAGAATATAACATATATCGAACAGAAGATTTAACATTTGATGATACATTAGGAAATAGCATGGAAGAAGTTGAAAGAAATTACTTAACTTCTATGATACCTTATTCTGTTTCAGAAATGATTATGACAATAAGCGATTATAACAATGTAGCCAAAATATATAATAATGAACAATATACATTAAATGATGATGAATATATGATAATAGCAGATTATGATTCAATGATTCAAATTAGAAATATTGCATTAAAGAATAATGAAGAAATAAATGTATTTGGGCATACATTAAAACCAAAATATAATGAATGTAAAGATGGATTTGTAGACATGTCAAGTAATCATATAAATTCTGGAATAATAGTAGTACCAGATAGTGTTGTAGATAATAGTTTTAAGGCATATAATTCAATAATTGGAAATTATAAAACAGAATCTTTAGATGAACAAAAAGATATAGAAAATACAATAAAAAATTTAATAAATAATCCACTTTCAGAACAATACAATTTACCAACAGTTAATACTAGATTAGATATAAGCGAAGCAAGTATTGGACTTGGTACATTGGTAACATTTTTAGGATTATATCTAGGAATTGTATTTTTAATAGCAAGTGTTGCTATTCTTGCTTTAAAAGAACTAACAGAAAGTGCAGACAATAAAGAAAGATATAATATGCTACGAAAATTAGGAGCAGATGAAAAAATGATAAATAAATCATTATTTAGACAAATTGCAATTTTCTTTATGTTCCCATTGTTAATAGCAATTATTCATTCAATCTTTGGAATAACATTTTGTAGTTATATTATAGAAACATTTGGAAACGAACAGCTATTACCATCAATTATTATGACAGCAATATTTATTGTAGTAATTTATGGTGGATATTTCTTAATAACATATTTATCTAGCAAAAATATTATAAAGGAGAACAGAAATGCCAGAGAATATTAATTGGAATGGAGTAATACAAAGCATAACAGACTTTTGGCTTCCGTTATTAGGTTGGATAATTGGAATAATAGTTGTAATTGTCATTGTACTTATAATAAAGAAAATTAAAGATAAAAAAGATAAATATTAAAGGAGTGGATTATAATGATTAAGAATAAAGAAAATTTTATTATTACAATTAAATATCTTATATCATTATTCATATCAATAAAATTTGGTAATATAGTATGTAACTTTTTTGAGAAAGCAACTGTAAATGTATGGATAGCAAGAGGAATAGGGGCTATTGTATGTGTTTTGGTAGGGTTAATGTTTTATAGTTTATGGATTAAAAAAATAAAAAAGCAATAAGCTAAAATAAGGATTTAAAAGGTTAGTTTTATGACTAATCTTTTAAATTACAAAAATGTAAGAAATTTGTAAGATAAAAAAATAGCAAGATAGACAATAAATTGATATAATATAGATAATACTTTATTTAGGTATTAATTAAATCAAGGCAATAGTTAATATAACTATATACTAATTATATTTTACTTGTAAGAGTTAAATAACTATGCAAGAAATCACACTAGATTGATGTTTATAGAAAAGGAGAATTGAATATGAGTTTAATCGGAAACATCTTATGGTTTATTTTTGGAGGTCTATTTAGTGGACTTTCATGGGTATTATCAGGAATAATATGGTGTATAACTATCGTTGGAATTCCATATGGTAAGCAGTGTTTTAAATTTGCATCTATGTCATTTGCACCTTTTGGTAAGGAAATAGAATATGGAGGAGGAGTACCATCTTTATTTGCCAATATAATTTGGATTATCTTTTTTGGTATTCCAATGGCAATAGAGAACTTCATATTTGGTTGTATTTGGTGCATAACAATTGTTGGAATACCATTTGGATTGCAATTTTTTAAGATTGCCAAACTTGCTTTAGCACCATTTGGAGCAAGAATCGTTTAGAACATAAGGAACTATGAAATTTTTGGATTTTAAAACATCAATTTAAGACTAGTGTGATTTTAAGGGAGGGTAGCAGATGCTATCCTCTTGTTTTCCTTTGCTATCTTACAAAAATGTAAGTTGAAGAACAAAAAAATGTGATATAATTATTCAGGAGGTTAAAATTATGCAAAAAATTTTAATAGTAGAAGAAGATAAGAAAATTAGAAAAGAATTAGAAACATTTTTAAATAAACATGGATTTTTAGCAAAAGGATTAGAAAAATTGCAGGTGGATAATGAGAATTGTTTTAATAGTGTTAAAGTATCTGAAAATAATGAAAATACAAGTTTTGATATAGATACAAGTGAAAAATTTTATATGCTAATTAAAGAAAAGGATAACCGATTTAAGTATGTATATAAAAATGAAACTGGTGAAGAAATTAGTGTTTTATTAGAATATTTATAAAGAATGTTGATGAGGGTAGTTATATTGATAATTACTCTCATTTATGATATTATCTAAACAATAAATGAAATTTATTAGGAGAGAATACAATGTTAAATATTGAATATATGAAATATTTAGATGATGAATTAGATTGCTTAATAGGAAAAGAATTTAATAAAGTTGCTGTAAAAAATGGTCTAACATGCAATTACACACCATTTAACTTTATTGCAAAAGAGAATGATAAAATTGTTGGAATAATAACAGGTCATTCATATTATAAAGAAGTTTTTATAGCTGACCTTATCATCCTTGAAGAATATAGAAATAAACACATTGGAACTAAACTTATGAAAACAGTTGAAGATTATTTTAAAGATAAAGGGTTTGAAAATATAAATCTAACTACATATAATTTTCAGGCACCAGAATTTTATAAAAAATGTGGTTTTGAAGTAGAATTTATAAGAAAGAATAAAGAAAATAACAAATTAAATAAATATTATTTAGTTAAATATTTTAAATAAGGGGGCTAGAAATATGAAATATAATATGTGTTGGGATATTACATCTAAATGTAATGATAATTGCAAATTTTGTTATAGAAATAAAATAAAAAAAGATTTGAGTGTAGAAGAAAATAGAAAGATTTTAAAGAACATATATGATTCAAAAATAATTAATAAATTGACAATATGTGGCGGAGAACCATTAATATATAAAGGCTTATTTGATTTATTGGGAAGTATTGAAAAGCCAGAAGATATAAGTTTATCAATAGTAACAAATGGAATAAAACTTGCAAAATATAATCCAGAAGATGGTAAGTTTGTTATAAATGAAGAATTAATAAATAAATTAATAAAACATTTTAAATGGATATGTTTTTCAATTGATGCGTCAAGTCAAGAAGTTGAAACATTAGTAAGTAGAAATAATCTTCATGTAGACAGAATAAGGGTAATATTAGATTATTTAAAAGAAAAAAATCTCAATGTAAATATAAAAATAAATACTTTAGTATGTAAGCAAAATTTTGAAGAAATACCTGATTTATATAATTTTATATCAAAATATGAATTTATAAAAAGATGGAAACTATTTAGATATTTAGGAGAAAATAATTCAGAGAATATAAACAAATATTTTGAAATTGATAACATTAATTTTAATAGAACTAAAGATTTTGTGAACAATATTAAAAATGATAATATAAAAATAAACATCAATGATATAGATACTTACAATGGAACATATATAATGTTGAAACAAGATGGAACTGTGGAAGTAAGCTATGAAGGAAAACTAAAAGAGGTATTAGATTTGAAAACGGATGATATTAGACAGATAGAAAACATACAAGAATTTAACAAAGAAAAGCATAAACAAACACACGGAATTAATTTTTAATTTATAATAAATAATATATAACTATTTTAATGACCAAAGTAAATAGTATTTGTAAGACTACTGAAACAACAATATTCTTTTTTAGTAATGAGAGGGGAAATTAAAATGGATTTTAAAGATAAAGAGTATGAGGAGATAAGTCCAACAGCAATAGTGACATCATATCCAAGAACTTTTACAGATATACCTTATGAAAAAGAAATATATGATTGGTTAGAAAACCATTGTGAAGAACCAACAACATTATATAAAAATTTAGCTCCAGAATTAGAAGCAAGATATAAGCAAATTAATAAATTATTAGATGAATCTGGAATAAAGCAAGTTATAGAAATAGCAGCAGGTTATTCTTCTAGAGGATTAATTTATTCTCAAAAAGGATATAATTATATAGAAATGGACCTTGAAGGTGTTTCAAAAAATAAAAAAGACTTATTAAATACTATCAATTCAAATATTCCTTCTAATTTAAAAATTGTTACAGGAAATGCCTTAAGCAAAGATGACTTTAACAAATGTAAAGAATATTTAAAAGAAAATGAACCAGTAGCAATAATTAATGAAGGACTGTTGAGATATTTGACATTTGAAGAGAAAAAGATTGTAGCTGAAAATATTTACGAAATTTTATCAAAATATGGAGGAATATGGATTACATCTGATGTAACACCAAAAAAATTTATTGTATCACAAAATAGAGCTTTAAAAGGATTTAATAATAATGTAACAACAATTACATCAAGAAATAATTTAGATAATAGGTTTGAAGATATAGAACATGTAAAAGAGTTTTTTGGAGAGATTGGTTTTGAAGTTGCAGAAGTACATAAATTCAATGAAGTAAAAAATGAATTGTATTCAATCAATGAACTAAATATTATTGATGAAAAAATAGAACAAACTTTGGAAGATGCTATTAATGTCGTAATGAAAGTTAAAATTAAAAAATAAATATTATAAAACGGTTAAAGAGATTGCGAACAATCTCTTTAATCATTTCAATCATTTCTTATTATAATAATCTTCAAGCCATTGTTTTAATACTCGATTATACAAAAAATCTGTCCACTCGTCATCAACATCCCATAGAGATGTATATAAATCACTAAACCAATATTCTACTATCTTGTTATTGGTACTTCTTGATTTTACAGTAACATACATTTTGTCATCAAGAAAAGCTTTTGATAAAACTTTCCATTTGGCATGTTTGTAATCGATACGTTCCAAAAATGAAGCAAATTCATCTTTTGAAACATATTCTACAATATTATGACTCCTATGGTAGTTACAGCAACTATCATCATACAAATAGTAGATAGTTGAGCATTTCATTAAGCTAGAAGGTATCATTGGTTGATTTCCGAAAGATTCTAATAAGAAAATAGAATCTTTGATTTCGACAAATTGTATTTGTATAGGTTTTGACTTGAGTCTTAACAATGTTGATAATTCAGAATTTTTAACAAGTATGATTGAATCTTTTTTGCAAAGTTGTGTAAAATCTGAAAGAAAATAATTATGCCCTCCAATATTTACACTTTTAAATATCATATTTTCCCTCCTTGCCATTTGGCATATCTAATCATTTTCCAATAGTTGCATTTATATAAACTGTCCATAAATCAGAACAGGATAAATAAGAAAATTATATATAGTTTACCATAATTTTTGGTTTTTTTCAAGAAATGCAATAAGTAAGAAAAACTTAAGCGTTTAAATCTTAATCAAATTTTAATAAATT
Source organism: uncultured Eubacteriales bacterium (assembly GCA_949288185.1). Classification (GTDB taxonomy): domain Bacteria; phylum Bacillota; class Clostridia; order TANB77; family CAG-508; genus CAG-269. Next base: position 51,320 of record CASEIZ010000024.1, read on the forward strand.
ATAAATTGATATTTAATAAATAATTGTTATACTAATCTTACAAAAATGTAAGACTAAAAATATTGATATTAATATACTTTCGAGAAAAAACATGGTATAATATAGATATTAATTTGATTTATAGAGGGGAATACTATGGAAGGAGTTATAAAAGCCAAAACAACAAAAGACAAAGTAATAGAATATATAACATATATTTTTATATATGCTTTTCTGGGATGGGTAGTAGAAACAATTTATGCTTTATTCATACATGGACATTTTGTAAAAAGAGGATTTTTATATGGTCCAATTTGTCCTATTTATGGTTTTGGAGCAGTTATTTTATTAATTATCACTCAAAAAATGTATAAAAAGCCATTTCAGAAGTTTTTAATAGCAACAATTGCATTTACGGTATTTGAATATATTGTTTCTCTTGTACTTGAAATGTTATTTGGATTAAGATGGTGGGATTATTCAAACGATTTCTTAAATATTCAAGGTAGAGTTAGCTTATTGTATTCTATATTTTGGGGAATTGCTGGAGTTATTCTTTTAGAAAAATTGCATCCCTTTATACAAAATAAATTACAGAGCATAACAAATGGAAATAAGTATAATATTCAAAACATTATTTGCTATACTTTAATTGTTATATTGCTTATAGACGTTATTTTTTCAGTATTAAAATATTTATAATATAATGAAATTGAGGAAACAACCTCAATTTTTTTACTTTTATAAGAAATATTGGTCAAAAATTCAAATTATTTTAGATATCTTATATCTTTTAGCATAAAAAAGTAGATTATTTATATATTTTATAGTATTATTGTGAAGACAAGTTTATTTTTGAAGAAGGGAGAAGAAAATGGCTGAAGATATTTTTGGTGATCAAGATAACTTTACATACAAAGAAGTTAAAATTGGAGAATATTATTTATTAAAAGATATTCTAAATGAGCAACAATTATATCATTATAATTTAAATGGACCATACAGCGAAAGATTTTTAGAAATCAATGAAAATAATTTTGAAGAATATATGAAAAGAAAATATAAATCTATTGTATATGTTGCATCAGTTGGAACAAATATTATAGGTTTTACATCAGCATATCTAAATCATCATAATGAGGGATTTATAGAAGATTTATTTGTAACTGGAAAATATAGAAATAAAAAAGTTGGAAGTACATTATTTAATAAAGTATTAGAATGGTTAAACAATAACGGTGCTAAAAGTATGGATGTGCATGTATCTGTTGGAAATGAAAAAGTAATGAAATTTTATGAAAATAACGGATTTAAAATGACAGGATATACAATGAAGATGGAAACGGAGTAATAAAATTAAAATTGAACATAAAAGGAGAGTTTAATATGAAGCTAGTTGTAAAGAATTTAAAGAAAAATTTTGAGAAAAAAGAAGTATTAAAAGATATTAATTTTGAATTTGAAAAAGGAAAAATATATGGTTTACTAGGAAGAAACGGAGCAGGTAAAACAACATTTTTTAATTGCCTAAATGAAGATATAGATATAAATGAAGGAGAATTCTATATCGAAGATAATGGTAGCAAAAGAAAAATGGAAGCTGAAGATATAGGATATGTTTTATCTACACCAAATGTACCAGAATTTTTAACAGCAAGAGAGTTTTTAAAATTCTTTATAGATATTAATAAAAAAAGAATAAAAAATGAAAAAACAATAGATGAATATTTTGATTTTATGAAAATCGAAGAAGAAGATAGAGATAGATTGCTAAAAGATTATTCTCACGGTATGAAAAACAAAATGCAAATGCTTGTAAATATAATTGCAAATCCAAATGTTTTATTGTTAGATGAACCTCTGACATCTTTTGATGTAGTAGTTGCAGAAGAAATGAAACAAATGTTAAGAGAAATAAAGAAAGATCATATTATTATTTTCTCTACTCATATAATGGAACTTGCATTAGATTTATGCGATGAAATCGTTATCTTAAATAAAGGTGTTCTAGAAGAAGTTGATAAAAACAATTTGGATAATGAACAATTCAAAAATAAAATAATAGAAGCATTAAAGGAGGAATAGAAAGATGATAGAAACATTTATAACTTCCTTTAAATTGCAAAATACATATAGAACGAACAGCATTATCTATTCATTAAAACAATTACCATTAATAAAAAGAATATTGCCAAATAGCTTATACAAAAATAGAGGATTAAAAATATTCGCAAGTATTATTAGCATCTTGTGGGAAATAATAAATATTTTTATTGGAAAAATTTTATATATTTTATTAATGATTTTTATGGCATTAACTTGGTATCATACAAATCAAGCAGATACATTTATACATCTATTTGTATTTTTAACACTTGCAGGAGGAGTGCTAAATACATATATGTTAAATCCTACAAAAGATAAATATTATGCAATTATTCTAATGAATATAGATGCAAGAAAATATGGATTATCTAACTATTATTACCAATTAATAAAATTAGTTGTTGGATTTTTACCATTTACTATACTTTTTGGAATGATAGCCAGTGTTCCGTTATGGATTCAAATAGCATTACCATTTTTTGCACTAGCAATAAAACTAATCGTAATGAATTACAGCATATATGATTTCAAGAAAACAAATAAAGCATCAAATGAAAATATACCAACAAAATTTGTATGGGGATTTGTAGCAGTTTGCTTGGTACTTGCTTATGGCTTACCTGCAATAAATATTGTAATAAATCAAAGCATTTTCCTATGTGTATTTATTATATCAATCATACTTGGGATATATAGTCTAGTGAAAATACATAATTTTAAAGATTATAGAAGAATGTATAAACAAGTATTAACAGAATCAAATGTATACATGCAAGAAAGAAAAGCTGGAACACAGCTAATTAAAGATACAAGTTTAAAACAAATAGAATTAGACGAGAATTATACAAGTAATAAATCTGGATTTGCATATTTTCACGATTTATTTGTAAAAAGACATAGTAAAATACTAACAAAAGCAGTAAAAAAACAATCAGTTGTTATATTAGGTTTAATTATAGCAATGATTATTGGAATAAGTGTAAATGATACTTTTAAAAGTAAAACAAACGAAATATTAATGGTATATTTACCATACTTTGTGTTTATCATGTATTGTATAAATAGAAGTTCATCAGTTACACAAGCAATGTTTATGAATTGCGATCATAGTATGCTAACATATAGAATATATAGAACGCCAAAAGTTATTTTAGGAATATTTAAAGAAAGATTAAAAACATTGATAAAAATAAATCTTTTACCAGCAGTATTAATGGGTGGAGGATTAGCATTGTTATTATACTTATCTGGAGGAACAGATAACCCACTTAATTATGCAATATTATTTATATCAATCATAGCAATGAGTATATTCTTTTCAGTTCATTATTTGGTAATGTATTATTTATTGCAACCATATAACGTAAGTACAGAAATGAAAAGTAGTACATATAAAGTAGTTCAAGGTTTAACTTATATTGTTTGTTGGTATATGATACAAATTCAAATGCCTATATTTTCTTTTGGTATAGCAACAATAGTATTTTGTATAGCTTATTGTTTAATTTCATTATTCTCGGCATATAAGTATGCACCTAAAACATTTAAGTTAAGAGTATAAAATATTAAGTGAGAGTGATTTATTGATAATTACTCTCATTTATGATATTATCTAGGCAATAAGTAGAATTTTTAAGTGAGTGGTAGCAATGGATAATAATATAGAAATAGAATATTTAACACCAAATCATTATAAAAAGTATGAACTAGAGCTTCTAACTATTTTTAATGAAAATTTCTTTAAGAATGGTGGTATGTTATATTCAGATGACTTTTTAATAAATTCTGATATTATTGTAATTGCAAAAATGAATCAATCAGTAGTAGCATATATGGCAATTACTTTTAATATAGAAAAAGAGTTAGATAGAGAACATGAAATATATATTGAAGAACCAGAAATAAAGGATAGTTTAGTAATTAAACATTTGGTGGTTAAGAAAGAATATAGATGTTTAAATATTGCAACTGAACTAATAGAAAATCTAAAGGAATATTCTAAACAGAATAAAATAAAAAATTTATATTTATGGACTACTCCAGATAATAAAGTGGCACTAAAATTTTATGAAAAAATAGGATTTTATAAAATGGGAGATTATAGACCAGCAAATGGAAGTTTTCAAGGATTAAATAATTTTTATTCAATAATGATGGTTTATAAAGTGAAATAAAATATAAAGGAGAAAGTCATGAAATTGAATAATATAAGAGCAATATTTTTTGATGCAGATGATACGATAGTAGACCATAAAGAATGTGAAAGACAAGCATTATTATTTTTATTTAGTAAAATAGACAAGGAATACAAAGAACAATATCAAAGTATTTTTAGACCATTAGATAGAGAATTATGGGATAGTGCTGAACATGGATTAAATACTATTCCAAAGAAAGATATACCTGAATATAGATTTAAAGAATTTTTTAAACGAATAGATTTAAACTATAATGATTATAGAAAAGCAAATGAACTTTTTAAAGAAGGATTAGCAAATTCAACAGCTTTAACAGAAAATGCTTATGAGATAACACAATATTTATATTGCAAAAATTATAAATTATATGTAGTTACGAATGGAATAGTTGAATTACAAAAACCACGAATTAGAAATAGTAAAATATCAAAATTTATTTCTGATATTATTGTGTCAGAGGAAGTGAACAGTTGCAAACCTGATTCTAAAATATTTAGAGTGCTATTAGATAAAATAAATATGAAATCAAATGAAGTAATTATGATTGGTGATAGTTTAGAAAAAGATATACAAGGGGCGAAAAATGCTAATCTAAAAGCAATTTGGTATAATCCTGATAATAAAATAAATAACACAAAGATTGAGCCATATTATCAAATTACAAATTTAATACAATTAAAAGAGATATTATAAATAATTAAATGAATCGAGAAACAAATTATAGAAAAGAATGGAGATGAACTAACCATGGCAAATGAAAACAAAAAAGATTTTAATGCTATGATGCAAGATAATAAGGATATGCCTAAAACACAAATTATAACTGATGAAAAAACAATTAAAAGATATGGTGGAACTAAAATGTTTTTTGCACCACCACTTTATTATGATGAATTGATGAAGAAAGTGCCTAAAGGAAAATTAATTACAGTAGGTCAGATGAGAGATTATCTTGCAAAACAAAATAATGCTGATTTTACTGATCCTATGACAGCTGGAATATTTGTAAATATTATAGCTTGGGCAAGTTATCAAAGAAGTGAAGATATAACACCATATTGGAGAACATTAAAAACAGATGGAGAATTAAATATTAAATATCCAGGAGCAATTGAATTGCAAAAAAGATTACTAGAAGAAGAAGGACATACAATTATTTCAAAAGGAAAAAAGAATATTAAATACTATGTTAAAGACTTTGAAAAAAAATTAGTAGAATTATAATAATGTGAAAGTGAGCTATATATGAAAAATAATGAACTAATTAAGAATATTTTTGGTTGGATTATAATAATCACAATTATTTTAATTATAGTTTCTATAATCGCAATATTTGCTGGTGCAATAATGCACTTCTTTGGTTTTAGATATAATAGTGTATGGGATATTATCTTATTTTTCTTAATTTCTACAATTATATCTTTACCAATAAATTTTATTGCAGAGGGATTGCCAAAAGCATTATTAAAGTTAAATAAAGTTAATATAGTAAGTGCAAGAATTATATTTGTCTTATTAGATACCATTGCAACTGCAATAGGCATGACAATAGTAGATTATTGTATGCCTAATGTTTCAGCAACTGATAGTTCAATATTAGTTATAGCATTTATATTAGCAATATTAAGTATAAAAGATATAAAAGAGAATAAAGAATAAATTAGAGAATATTTATTTCTTTATTACTCATAATCTTCTATATATAAGGCTTTAGCAAGATAAGGAGTAATCTCATCAATATCATACCATCCTGAACTTTTACTGTCGTTTTCTAAACCATTTGGATTAGAAACATATACCATATTTTTACCATCAGTAGCTAGAAGTACCATATAATGTGATGCAGTAGTCCAACGATTATCAGTTGGATTATTCCAAACACAAACTACAATTGGTCTATTAGTTTGTAGATGTTCTATTATAGATTCATTAGATAAATGTACTGAATCATAATAAAAATCAGAATTTTTTATTCCGAAAGTTGAAGATAATTCATTAGAAAAATTTTCATAATCCATTACAGGATAATACATTTCTCTTAAATCTTCTGGAGTATAATCTTTTCCGTAGCCACTTAATATAATTGACATTACAGTTATGCCACATCCGTTTTCAGCCATTGTGCCACCCCAATATTCTTTGTCACTCCAAGAAGAATTACCATTTTGTTTATATTCAATATATGTTTTTTTATAATTATCTTCTGTTGTAAAGGTAGTGAAATAACCATCTTTATTTTTTACTTTTTCTTGACCTTTTCCTAGATAATCTTTATTTGTATCTTTCTTTATTATTTTATATTCACTAGAAAGATTTAAAATATCTAAATTTTGGCTAATATCAGAAAAAATGGAGATATTATTTACAAAATTAATATATAAATAAATAATCAGTACAATAAATAATATAAAAATAACAATTCTTTTTTTATTTAATTTTCTTTTATTTGTTTTCATGAATTTAATACCCCCTTAACCTAAATCAATTATAACTATAATTATCGAAAAGAGTTTTAATAAACCATTAACAAATTCTTAAATTTTTCTTACAATGACGTGATTAAATGAAATTTACAAATAATTATGATATAATCACAAAGGAGGAAGAAAAATGAATGTTTTAGTATTAGATGATGAAAAGGAAATTGCAGATTTAGTAGAAGTATATTTACAAAATGAGAATTATAATGTTTATAAATTTTATACATCAGAAGAAGCAATAAAATGTATCGATACAATACCTTTAGATATAGCAATTTTAGATATTATGATACAAGGTAAAAATGGATTTGAAATATGTAGATATATTAGAGAAAAGAAATTGAAATTTCCAGTTATTATGCTTACTGCTAAAATAGAAGATAATGATAAAATAAAAGGATTAACTATTCGGAGCAGATGATTATATAACGAAACCATTTAATCCACTAGAATTGGTGGCAAGAGTAAAATCAGCATTAAGAAGATACACTCTATATAATAATACTGAAAATAATAAGGACATTATTGAAATAAATGGATTAGTAATAGATAAAGATGAACATAAATGTTTATTGTACGATAAAAAAATAGACCTAACACCAATGGAATTTGAAATATTATTATATTTAGCATGTAATAGAGGAAAAGTAATAAGTTCAGAAGAATTATTTGAAAAAGTATGGAAAGAAAAATATTTTGACAGCAACAATACAGTTATGGTTCATATAAGAAGAATAAGAGAAAAATTAGGAGAAAATACTAAAAATCCAAAGTTTATAAAAACAGTATGGGGAGTAGGATATAAAATAGAATAGGAGGAATAAGTATGGTAGCTATTTATAGTGCCTTATGTGCTTTCTTACCTTGCATTTCTTATCTAATTATAAAGAATAGAAAAGAAAAAAAATTCTATTTAATATTTATATTGCTTTTTATTTTATATATCTGGATGGTATATAATGTAACAGGAGTAGGAGGATTAACTGACATCTTTTATGCACCAGAAGGTGGAAATGATTCCATTATTAAAGCAAATATTAATCTTAATCCATTTAGCAATGGGATTGGAATTACATTTTACTTAAACATAATAATGTGTATTCCATTAGGATTTCTACTTCCTTTTATATGGAAAGATTATAGAAAGCTATATAAAACGTTATTATTAGGAGCAGGATTTTCATTGCTAATAGAAATTTCTCAATTAATTACAACAAGAGCAACAGATGTTGATGATTTAATTGCAAATACTATTGGAGCATTTGTTGGATATATTATTTGGCTGATATTTACTAAAATCTTTAATAAAAATTTTAAAGGTGGATTAAATGGAAGCAAAGGTCCTATTATCTATATAGCTTTAAGTTTCTTGGGAATGTTTTTCTTATATTTTCCATTTTGGTTTGCTCTTAATATAGAACCAATATTATTAAATTAAAAACAGTATTAAAAATAGAGATTTTGGAGGATTTTAAGTGGAAATTAATAGAGTACAAAAAAGAAAAATAAAAATGTTCATGACTTTAATGGGAAATCTAGTAATTGCAGTAATAGTTTCTATTGTAGTATATTTTATATTAGCTTTATTTTTTGAAAATACTTTATCTGAATTAGTAGCCAGATTAAATTATGATTTATATAGTTGGATAGTTTATAACAGAGATATAGTTGTTTATGTTTATATTTTTATTGTTTTAGCTGTTATAATATTTAGATTTATTTCAAAGTATGTCGATAGTATAAATGAAGTATATAAATCTTTGGATTTAATATTAAAAGAAGATAATGAAACGATTAAATTACCAAGTGAAGTCAATGAATTTTCTGATAAGTTAAATGATATAAAATATGATTATATTTTAAGCAAGAAAAATGCAAAAGAAGCAGAGGATAAGAAAAATGATTTGATAATGTATATGGCTCATGATCTAAAAACACCACTTACTTCAATTATTGGATATTTAACATTACTTTCAGACGAAAAAGATATATCAAAAGAATCACGAGAAAAATATATAAAAATAGCATTAGATAAGGCTTTAAGGGTAGAAGAATTAACAAATCAATTTTTTGATATAACAAGATATGATTTACACTCAATGCCAATTAACAAAAAAGAAATAAATCTATCTTATTTATTAGAGCAATTAGTTGATGAATGTTATCCAATGCTAGAAAAGAATAATTTAAAATGTGAATTAAATGCACCTAATAGAGTAATGTATATAGGTGATGGTGATAAATTGGCAAGAGCTTTTGATAATTTATTAAAAAATGCAATAAATTATAGTTATAAAGATACTACTATTGAAATAAAACTAGAACAAGTAAATGATAAGATAAAAATTTGTTTTAAAAATAAGGGAGATAAAATTCCACAATATAAACTTGATAAGATTTTTGAAAAATTTTATAGAGGAGATGATTCAAGAACTAGCTCTACTGGTGGAGCAGGACTTGGTCTTGCTATAACAAAAGAGATAATAGAATTACATGATGGTACTATAAATGTAAAAAATGATGACGAGTATATTGAATTTAATATAATATTATAGAGATAAACTAAAATTTTTTAAGTGAGTAATTTATAAAAAGAAATCTAATAAAAAGTAGCTATAACCAACATTTTATTAAAATGTTACGTTTAAGTGACACATTTCCAGTTCTAAATGGTAGATATAAGTGCTAAAAAATTTTATAATTATATTAACAAATAAAGAGGCTCTTTATATCAAATGAAAGGAGTAAAGTAGAAATGAAATTTAATGAAAAATTAATTAAATTAAGAAAAGCAGCAGGATTTTCACAAGAGGAACTTGGAAATAAACTAAATGTTGCAAGGCAAACTGTAAGCAAATGGGAATTGGGTGAAACAACTCCAGAGATGGACAAATTAGAAGAATTATCCAATATCTTTGGAATCAGTATAGATGAATTAGTAAAGGATGATGTTATTCCTAATGTTATAACAAAAGAAATGAATCAAGAAAAAATTGATTCACTTTATAAAGATATTGGAACAGCTAAAAAAGGAATAAAAACATATCTAATAATTGTTGCAGTATTTTGTTTATTATTTATAATAATTCCTTTAATAATATTTTTTATAAGAACAGTTTTTTTATAATTTGATAAACTACAATAATTGAGGCAGATAAATTGAAATTATCTGCTTTTTATAATATAATCGTGATGTAAAAAAGAAATGTGAAAGTGAGAAATATTATGAAATATATAGCGTTGTTACGAGGAATAAATATAAGTGGCAAAAATAAAGTTCCAATGAGTGAATTGAAATTAGAATTAGAAAAAAACAAATATCAAAATGTTTCTACTTATCTTAATTCTGGTAATGTTATTTTTGAAACTGATATAGATAATAAAGAATCTATAATGGAAGATATTTATAAAATTATTAAAAATAAATTTAATCTTGAAATACCTATTTTTATTATGACTGCATTTGAGCTTGAAGATATATTAAATAATAATCCTAGCTGGTGGGGAACGGATAATAAGGAGATATATGATAATTTGATTTTTATTATTCCACCTACAAAATATGAAGAAGTATATAATGCTATTGGAAATCCAAAAGAAGATATAGAAAAAATAAAAGAATACAATAATTCTATATTTTGGTCGTATGATTTAAAAAATTATAGAAAATCAAATTGGTGGAGCAAAACAGCAAGTACAAATATAAGTGATAAAATTACTATAAGAACTGCTAATACCATGAAAAAAGTATTAGAAATATGTAAAAAATAATATAGTGTTTTATAGAAAAATAGTAACATTTGTATGGGAGTTTAGAATATGAGATTAATTAATAAACAATATTTAGATAAATATAAAAAAGAAGATTATGTATGGTATGCTTGTTATGGCTCTAATATAAATTATGAAAGATTTATGTACTATATAAATGGTGATATAGAAGGAAAATATAGTACAATAAATGGTTGCGAAGATAAGTCAGAACCAATAGAAGAAAGAAAATATATATTTGAATGTCCTGTTTATTTTGCTGGAAATAGCAAAAGATGGGGAGAAGGAGGTTTTGCTTTTTTAGATTATGAGCATAAGGGAAAAAGTTATGGAAAACTATATAAAGTAAAAATGAATCAGTTTAAAGGAATATTAGAACAAGAACAAAGATGTAAATTATATGATGCAATATTGTTAGTTGATTATATTGAAGGTTTACCTGTTTTTACTTTTACGGCTCAACATAAATTAAATGATTTATTGCAAAATCCAAGTATTCAATATGTTGAAGTGATAAAGAGGGGATTATTAAGTTTATATGATAACATGGACAGCAATCAAATAGACGCTTATTTAAAAAATTAAAATATTTAAGTAGACAAATTTTGATGAGAGTAGTTATATTGATAATTACTCTCATTTATGATAATATGGAGCAAATAGCAATAGTAATTTGAAAGTGAGATGTAAAATGGAAAATGTAAAGAGAGAAGAACTAGAAAAATTAGTTGGAATTGATAAAGTTAATACTTTTTATAATATTGTGAATGAAATAACAAAACTTTATGATATGGAACAAGTATGGAATAACGGTGGAAAAAAATGGACTTATGAATATAAATTTAGAAAAGCTGGAAAAACTTTATGTGCTTTTTATTTTAAAGATAATACATTGGGATTTATGATTATCTTTGGTAAAGACGAAAGAACTAAAGTTGAAGAAATAAGGAATGAACTTTCATTTGATGTACTAGAAACTTATGATAATGCACAAACATATCACGATGGAAAATGGGTTATGTTTAATGTAACTGATAATGCAATATTAGAGGACTTAAAAAAATTACTTTTTATAAAAAGAAAACCTAATAGAAAATAATATATGTTATGTGAAAAAATTGTAATTTATATGGGGGATTGTTTATGGCAGCTTTAACAGTTATTCCTTTAATGGGAATGTTAGGAATTTTATTTATAGGATTTAATGTAGTAATTATTACATTACTAATATTAACAATAGTATTTGGAGTAATAAGATTAGTAAAAAAGAAATTTACAAAAACATTTATCATATTGCTAATTCTAACAATTATTCTTGCATTTATAGATTATAAAATTATAAATAATTTTGTGAATTATGATGAAATACAAAGACAAGAACAGATAAAAGAAGAAGGAGAAGAACTAATTGCTATAAAAGATTATGATTATAATAAAGTAGAGCAATACCTAAATAATGGTTGGAATCCTAACGAAACAACAAAAGCTATATATTATGCAATAAAATATAATCCAGATGAAAACAAAGAAAAAGATGAATGGAGCATATTAGAATTGTTATTAAAAAATGGGGCAAATCCAGATGTGCAAATATTTGAAGAACCACAGGGAGTTAATACACCACTTACTTATACAACAGAATGTGGATATTATGGTGCAACAAAGTTATTACTCGAAAATGGTGCTGATCCAAATTATCAAGAATCTGATATGAATAAAAACGGATTACTTGCTTTAAGATTTTATGATAATGATAAGGCAGCAGAAACATTACAGCTATTATTAGACTATGGAACAGATTTAGATATAAGAACAAACGTTGGATATGGAGTAGATAAATCAGGTAGAGAAGAACTAAAAAATTTTGAAAAAGATTATAGTAAAGTCAAAGAAAATGTGCCAGATTATGATGATATAGTAAAAATAATAGATAGTTTAGAACTTTAAAATATAGGGGTGTTTTATCATGGATTTAATAACATTTGGAATATCAGGAATATTAACAGTTGTTGTTAGTTTAATAAGTATTATATTAATTATACTTACAATAGTATTTGGAATAATAAGAGCTATAAAAAAGAAATTTAAAAAGACATTTATTATATTATTGATTATTACCATATTATTTGTAATTATAGATTTCTTTGCAATAAATAATTTGATAAAGAATTTTAATGAAATAGATATAAATAATGATAAGAGTATAAATATAAGACAAGAAGATGGTAAAATGATTTTGTCAAACAACCCTATTGAACAACTATTTATGTCAGATGATAAAAAAATAGAAGTTATCTGCAACGATATAATGAATAAAATAGAAACAGAAGATTATGAAACTATAAAAAATATTTTTTCAATAGATATGATAAATAATGTTCAAAATTTAGATGAAGGAATAAACAAACTAATAGAGATTTCAAATGAAAACATTACAGATTTTAAATCACAATCAAATGGTTCAGAAACACATTGGGATAATGGCAAACACAGAACCACTTATAGATTTAGTATAGACATAACAACAAATAGTGCAAAATATAGTATAGGATTTGAGTACGATTATGAAAATCCATTTAATAATAAAACATTAGGTGTAAATAGAATAGTAATTTTAGATGAAAATAAAGATATTTTGATTTTACTAGATAATGAAAATATAAATAAAGGTTATTAAAAAGTAGTATTTTTGGAGGTAAAAGTATGTTAAGTTTAGAAAAAGTAAAAAGTGAGTTAGAAAAATACAATTATACCTATGATAACAATATTCTATGTGGACATACAAAGTCAAAAATAAAATGGGTTTTGCCAACAGGGGTTGTAAATATATTGGCATTTGAACAGGCAACATCATATTTATTTGGATTTAGTAAGGAGGGAATTAATTTCTTTCCTATTCAAGGCGATTGGAATATAGCTGATAATTTATTTATTTCATGGAGCGAAATATCAAATTTTAAAATGAAAAATGGATTGTTAGAAAATGAAATGGTAATTGAAATGCAATCTATGAAAATAGAAATGAAAACAAATAAAGTAGTTGCTAATAATAGTTGGATTAAAGAAAATATAAATTATTTAAAAGAAAAAAATTATTTTTATAATAAGTAATTTGCAGGAAGGAATTTTATGAAAAAATATTTATTTTATATAGTTATTCCAATCATTGCAGTATTTTTATGTAGGATATTAAAAGTGGCACAGGGAGAAAAAAATGAAGAAGTCATATTTGGTATAATGCTTGGAATATTTTTAGATATTATTTTTTATATTATTGATAAATTAAAATCAAGAAAGCAATAAAATTACAATTTAGTAATTTGTAGGGGGCAATATAATGCAAATAGAAAGAATAAAAATAAATAATATTCCATCAATAATATGGGGTGGAAAAAGTAATAAAGTATTTATAGCAATACACGGAAATATGTCTAGTAAAGAAGATGAAGTAATAAAGATATTAGCAGATAAAGTTATAAATAAAGGGTATCAACTATTAAGTTTTGACCTACCAGAACACGGAGAAAGAAAATTAGATACAAACTATTTATGCAAAGTTCAAAATTGTATAAATGATTTAGGATTAATTATAGATTATGCAAAAACTAATTATAGTGAAATAAATATATGGGCTTGTAGCATAGGAGCATATTTTAGTTTATTAGCATATAAAGATGAAAATATAAAACAATGTATATTTTTATCTCCTGTTGTTAATATGGAAATAATTATTGACAATATGATGAAATGGAGTAATACAACCGAAAGCAAGTTGAAGGAAAAACAAGAAATAAGAACGGATTTTGGACAAACTTTATATTGGGATTATTATTTGTATGTGAAAGAGAATCCAATAACTCAATGGAACAAAAAAACTTATATTCTATATGGATATAAGGACAATATGCAAGATAAAAATGTAATACAAAAATTTTCTGATAATTTTAATTGTGAATTGACTATATTAAAAAGTGGAGAACATTATTTTCATACAGAAAAACAATTAAATTGTTATAAAAACTGGTTAGATAGAATTATTAGATAAATTTGCTAAAAAAGTAGAAGAATATATACTTGAAGTAACTAAAAAGGGGAAAAAATGAAAAAGAAATATTATGTAATTATAATAATTATTATATTGTTGGTGTTTACCATGTTATTTTTATTAGGAAGAAATAATGATTCTAATAAAAACAACGAAGTTAAAGAAAATATTGTTAGTAAGAGTGAAGAAAATCTAAATGTAAATAATATAGAAGAGGTTAATAATGAAGGTAGATTACAATATAAAATATTAGGTACATATAATGCAAAAAGACCAGAAGGAACAGAGGCATTTGTTTATGTGTTTTCTGAAAATTCTGTAATTTTTGCATCTGATGCTTATAGTGACGGTACATATATAATAGATGGAGATAAAATAAAAATTACTTACTTGGTAACACATTCTCCAGTTGATAATTCTCCTATGGATTTTGTAAGAGAGCCAGAAGAATTGATTATTGAAGATGAAAATACTTTGGTTAATAGTGAAGGGACAAAATTTTACAAAACAAGTGAAAAAACAACATTTGAATAAAATAAATATAAACCAGATAACTTATAATTAAGGAGAAAAATATGGAAAGTATTATTTTAAAATCAGTAACAGAAGAAAATTTATTTCAGTATGCCAATATAGTAATGAAATTATGCAAAGAACATTTTGAATTAAGAAATAAGATTGGATATGAGGATTATGAGCATGAAACGGAAAACTATAATGTATATAATATTATAGGTGATTTTAAAAAAGCAGGAGTTAATTATTATTTTATAGAGGATAACAATAATATAGTAGGTACAATAGCTAGTTATGAAAGAAATTCAGAAATTAACAATGAACCTATTATATATGTTGATTCTTTTTACATATTACCTGAATATCGCAAACTGGGTTATGGTAAAAAAGCTATTGAAGAAATTAGAAAGAAAGCATATCCAAAAAAAGTTGAATTACATTGTTTGTATGGAAATGAAGCCGAATTATTTTACGATAAAATTGGTGGCAGAAAGGTAAAAATAGTGTATTCATTTGAATAATATAAGTCATTATCTTAATGAAAGTATTATCTGAAAGAAGAGGTTGTAATGATTATTTGGATTAATGGGAGCTTTGGCGTAGGAAAAACAACTATTGCCAATAGATTAAAAGATAAAATAGAAGATTTAAAATGAAAAATGGTCTATTAGAAAATGAAATGGTAATTGAAACGCAATCTATGAAAATAGAAATGAAAATAAATAAAGTAGTTGCTAATAATAGTTGGATTAAAGAAAATATAAATTATTTAAAGGAAAATAATTTTTTTAATGCGTAGATTTTTTTAGAAAAAAATGGTATAATAATACTGTAAATTTATTATGGAGGTAATCTATATGTCTATTGAAAAACAAAAATTATATAATGAAATTGAAACATTACCAGAAGAACTTACAAATCAAGTTATAAATTTTATTGAGTATTTAAAATTTTCATATGTAGATACAGAAGCTCCAGATAGTGTAACAATAAAAAGTAAAAAAGACTTAAAAGAAAAACTACAAAAAGGATTAAACGACATAAAAGAAAATAAAGTATATTCTCTAGATGAAGCTTTTTCTAAAATAGATAATATATAAAAGACTGGAGCAAATAATATGAAAAAATATATAGTGAAGATTTCAGAAACAGCAGAACAAGATTTAGAAAATATTATTTCATATCTTCGATATAACTTATCAGGAGATATTATTGCAGATAAATACAAACTTTTATTTAAACAAGAATTGAAAGATTTAGAAAATATAGCAGGAAGTATGCCTATTTTAGATGAACATTTGACTGGTCATAAAAATATCAGAAAAATTAATGTTAGAAATTATATAGTATTTTATATAGTTGATGAAGAAAATTCTGAAGCACTAATATTAAGAACAGGTCATGCTTTTATGGATTGGGAAAAATATTTAAAAGATGAATAGTAATTCATAGAATATCCTTGATATTTATATATTTTTAAGGTATAATATTTAATATAATTTTTATAAACCAAGAGCTATATAAATAAGGATATAATTAGGTTCGATTCCTAATAGCTCTTTTTGGGAATATGTATTGAAAGTAGTTGAGGCGTAATTATAACGCTTTATGTGGCTAATTTATTTAGCTCCAACTGTTTGATACTAGCAATTCTCAATAAAAAGATTAGTTTGATTAGTTAAAAGATGAAGGTGTGATTATAACGCCAATAATTGTTTTCTATGAAAAACTAATCTTTTTTAAAAATAAAATATATTTAGATGATGAAAAATTAAAATTTAAAGGTGTGATAGCTTATGGCAAAATGTGAATATTGTAATAAAGATATGTTAAAAAGTGATGGATGTGATGTTGACCAATTAATTTTAAATGATGGTAAAACATATAATAGAATAGCGGTTGGAGATGAATATGATTTTTATTATGGAAAATTGGATGAAAATACAAGATGTCATGATTGTGGTGCATTAATGGGTTATTACCATCATTCAGGTTGTGACTGTGAAACTTGTCCAAAATGTCATGAACAATTAATTGGATGCGATTGCTAAAATTTAGATAGCAGGAATGAAATTTGAATCTTAGTAAATAATATGGTAAAATATAACACATTAACCTATATAATCTCCTTTTTGGAGTTAAACATAAATGAAACCCGTAGACAGCAATAATTATTAAAGGAGGATTCAAATGATTGAAGTAGCAAAACCAATTGAAGTTACAAGACTTTCAAGAGAAGACTTAAAAAAGGGAACAGTCTTAAATACTAATGCTTCAGTCACAAAACTTCAAAAAGAATGCAGAAAAATTTGTGATAAAAACAGAAAAAGAAGGCAAAGAGCATTAGGAAAATACTGACAAATCTCTAAAAATGAATATTGTATAAGCTAAAATCAAAAGGGTATTTGAATTTTTTTCAGATGCCCTTTAATTAAAGAGAATTTAACAAATTGAAAAGAACTAGAAAATAGTGTATAATGTTGGAAGCAAAACCTAGATGGGTATTTATATAGAAGGTAACTAGAAACAAGTGATTCAAAAGTTAAAGGAGGAAAAACATGAGTTCTTTAGAGAAATTAGTACGGAAAAGCGAGAAGGTAAATAATGTATATGTAGCAGGAAAGGTATTTTTTAGACTTTCAGTGGCATTTCTATTTATTTCATTTGGAATTTTCATAATAGGTTTAATAGAATTAAGAAATACCGAGCTTACAAGTACAAAAGGCATAATATTTATAACATTATGTGCAATTAGTATTTTGGAATTCCTAATATTTATGGTACTTGCTGCAATTATAGGAATTTACGGTATTTTTTTAGAAGCTATACAAAGCACCAAATCAAGTGTCATACGAAAAAAATCAATTAAACCAATTTTGGGCGATGCCATGTTTATGTTTCGTATCGTTGGAATTATATGGTCAATAACAAATATTGGCATGATATTTTTTGTGTATTCATGTTTGGATTTTACTGATGCATTTGGTTCTATTTTAGCTATTTTATTTTCCATTTTATTTGTAATTTCATTAATTGCAGGACTTCCACTATCTATTTTTTTAGGTGAAAGGTTAGCTGACCATTTTAGTAGTATTTAAAGAAATGTTTTATCCAAAGTCCCAGCACTTTTAATAGTGTTGGGACAAAATCATTAAAAAAATATAATTATAATCAAATATAGAACAATTAGCAAATAAAATGCTAGTTGTTTTTTTATACCAAAATATAACATTTATGGAAGAAATTTCTTAAAACTAATACACGAACAAGCGTTTACAACAAGAAAAAATGATGTTATAATCATTTTAAAGTTATCATTTGGGAAGTGAAATAAATGCAAAGATATTATCTATGTATAGATTTAAAGACTTTTTATGCTTCAGTCGAATGTGTAGAAAGAAGACTAGATCCGTTTAATACAAATTTAGTAGTAGCAGATGAATCAAGAGGAAAAGGAACAATTTGTTTAGCCATAACCCCAAAAATGAAGATGCTTGGGGTAAAAAATAGATGTAGGCTTTTTGAAATTCCACCAACAATAAAATATATGATTGCAATGCCTAGAATGAAGAAATATATAGAGTATTCTGCTAATATTTATGCTATTTACTTAAAATATTTTTCAAAAGAGGATATACATGTATATTCAATAGATGAGGCTTTTATGGATGTTACGAATTATTTAAAAATGTATCAAATGAATCCAGTAGAACTTGCTAAAATGATTATTAAAGACATATTTAAAACTTATGGAATAACAGCAACAGCAGGTATCGGAACAAATATGTATTTAGCAAAAATTGCACTTGATATTACAGCAAAACATAGTGCTACTAACATTGGTTATTTAGACGAAGAAAAGTATAAAAAAGAATTATGGTATCATAAACCTCTTACAGATTTTTGGCAAATTGGGAAAGGCATAGAAAGGCGATTAAACAAAATGAGAGTCTTTACCATGTATGATGTTGCCCATACTGACCAAAAAAGGCTATATAAGGAATTTGGTGTTAATGCAGAGTACCTAATGGACCACTCTTGGGGAAAAGAAAGTTGTACGATTGCAGATATTAAAAAATATAAGCCAAAGACAAATTCTATAACTAACAGTCAAGTTTTATTTGAAGATTATTCATTTGAAAAAGCAAGATTAGTTTTAAAAGAAATGGTAGAGCTAGGAAGCCTAAGGCTAATAGAAAATAATTTAGTAACTAATACAGTAGGATTATATATAGGTTATTCAAAAGATATTATAAAAGCAACAAGTGAATCTAAAAAATTAGAAAATTATACAAATGTCTATTCAGAGCTTTTAAAAGTATTTTTAGAAATCTATGATAATAATATTAATAGAGGTGTTGCAATTAGAAGAATAGGTGTAAATTTTGCAAATGTAATTGAAACAGAAAATGTGCAATTAAGTTTATTTACAGACCAAGAAAAGATAGATAAAGAAAGAAAATTAGAACTTACAATGTCTAGCATAAAAAATAAGATGGGTAAAAATACAATTTTAAGAGGAATGAATTTAGAAGAAGGAGCAACAACATTAGTTAGAAATAAATTAATAGGAGGTCATAATAGTGGTGAATAGAGTAGCAAGGGCAAAACAATTTCTTCCATTTGATGCACTAAAAGGATTACAAGAGGCTTTGAGGGAAAAAGAAATAGAATATGAAGCAAAGAAAGATTTATCTGAAGATACTTTGCATGAATTAAATAATAAATTTAATCAAATAGAAAATGGAAAATATATTAAAATAAAATATTATAAAAATGGAAAATATAGTGAAATCAAAGGAATATTAACGAATATTGATTATATAAAAAAGAAAATACAAATTAACAAAGTAGAGAATATAAATATTTGTGATATTATAGATATTTTAGTATAAGTTTATTTAATTAAATAAATCCTATTTTGTTCGCTTGAATAAGTTGATGAAAGGTAGTTAAAATAAAAAAAGTATGTGCATTACAGGTACACATACGGATAAACAATATACACAAGCCGAACCAGAGTACATTGCTTAATGTATAATAGCATGGTCTTTAAAATCTGTCAATAGGGCTGAAAATGAGTAACAAAACTCACTTTTATTCATTTTACAACAAAATTATACTAAAATTCACATATAATTGATAATATTTATTTTCTATGCTATTATTACTTTGAAATAACAAATATACAATTAGGAGATGTATTTTCATGTTAGAAATAAAAAGTAATAAAGATGAAGAATTTGATAAAATAATAAGGACCAATTTAAGAAAATTTAATAAAAGCAAATGTCAATGGATGAAAGATAATTTAGACGATATTCCAGAAGATGATTATTATAATTTTGCAGTATATGATGATGGAAAATTAGTAGGAGGAGCAACAGGAATAATTCAATTTGATTGGTATTTTTTAGAAGAACTATGGATAGATGAAAAATATAGAAATAAGCATATTGGAACAATGCTAATAGAAAAAATAGAAGAATTAGCAAAAAGCAAAAATTTAACAGGAATAAGAATGGAAACATGGAATTTTCAAGCAAGAGGATTTTATGAGAAAAACGGATATGAAGTATATGCTCAATTTGAAGACTGTCCTCCAGGTACAATAGAGTATTTCTTAAAGAAAAAATTAAAATAAAATTAAATTGAAATGAGGGAAATAAGTTTGAAATTATTAAACTTAAATTTAGGAATAAAACTAGATAATAGTAAAGATGTAATTAAGCTAATTAAAAAAGAACAATATGATATTGTAGCATTTCAAGAAGTTATGAGAAAAATGGATGATTCAGTTTATGATAGATATGATAGTAGTAATGTTATAAAGTCAAATACTAATTTTAAATATAGCTTTTTTGGACCTTTATGGTATGCAAAACATCATATTAAAAACAGCGAGATTAAAAGAGATTTTGGAGGAACAACAGAACAAGGAAATGAAATATTATCAAGATTTCCTATAATAAGGGCTGATAACGTTTTTTACTATAAAGAATATTTAGAATTTTCAGATACAACGAATTTTAGAAAAGAAGATCATCCAAGAGCGTTTATAGATGCAATTTTAGATATAGAAGGTACAAAGTTACAGATTATAAATATACATGGATGTTGGAATAAAGATAAAAAAGATGATGATAGAACTATTTTGCAAATGGAAAAAATCCTATCACATATAAGATATGATATACCTAGCATTGTAGTAGGAGATTTTAATTTATTACCAAATACAAAAAGCATTGAAAAGCTATCCAAAGAAATGATAAATTTAATAGAAAAATATAATATTAAATCTACTAGACCTAAATTTGATGATGGATTAGATAAAGGAAATCTAGTGTGTGATTATATTTTTGTAAATGATAAAGTAAAAATAAATGATTTTAGAGTTATAGATACAAATATTTCAGACCATTTACCATTAATTTTAGATTTTAGTATATAAAATATTTTGCCCAGTAGCGACAAGCATTATTGGGCATTTTGTAGTCATTATTATATAAAAAGAAATTAGTTAAGGTTCATAATCATTATATAATTAATAAAAAATTAAAGCGAGAGCATCCAACCCTGGAAGCTCTCGTATCATCTTTTAGATGATTCACATATAGAATTAGACCTAAAATTATTTAGTTACAAAATCGTTTTAGATAATCAAAGATTATCCATAAATCCATACCTGAACAAGAACAGATGCACCCTGAGGAATACCAAACAACAATGTATATTCACTTGTGCCAGGACCATGCCATAAATCGTGGTGTTCAACCGTGTCATTTGAAGACATTGATCCACTAATATCAGAAGCTGGTTCACCACCACTTACATATCCGATATAGTCCAACTGATAATTTCCTGAACAACTTGTTTTGATTGTAATTCCCATTCCACCTAATCCAGAAGAAGAAACAGGTATTTCTATTATGGAATTACCAGAGGTTAAACTTTTCTGGTTATATCCACTAATACTACTTCTGGCAACAGAAGTTTCAGCATCACCATTTACCTCAAAGGTATAAAGTTTAGCTGTCTTCTCCGTGGATGCCTCGGCAGGTGTTTTTTCAGCCGCAAATGTCGGCATAGCACAGGTTAAGCAAAGTGCCAAGGTCAACAGTACAGAAAAAATCCGTTTTTTAATCTTATTCATAATGATACCTCCAATTGTTTGAACATAAAGGTCTAATTCTATATGCTTGACAAAACTTGAAAGTTTGTCATAATAGTTACAAATAGCATATAACTATTAACATAATTATAACTAGTTCTTTATAAAAAAATTAAAAAGAAAGCAAAATATAATAAAAGATAAGAAAAAATAACTTTTTTAAAATAATTTATAAAAAATTTGATTTTTTTGTAACAAATTTAATAAAGTATAGGTCTAAAATAATAGGAGGATAAAATGGAAGAAATATATATAAAGTATTCTAGGTTGGTCTATAACTATTTATATAGATTAACAAATAATGTTGAATTATCTGAAGAATTAACACAAGAAACTTTTTATAGTGCTATAAAGGGAATTAAAAACTTTAAAAATAAATCAAACATTAGTGTATGGCTATGTCAAATTGCAAAAAATGAATGGAAAGATTATTTAAAAAAATCAAAAAAAATAAAAACAGTGCCTATTGATGATAGATTAGAATATGTAGATACAGAAGATAATATTGAAGATAATTTACTAACAAAAGAGGAAAAAATTAATTTTTATAAAAAGGTTCATAAATTAGATAGTAATACTAAAGAAGTAATTTATTTAAGAATTAATTGTGAATTTTCTTTTAAGGAGATTGCAAATATCTTTGAAAAAAGTGAAGAGTGGGCAAGAATAACCTTTCATAGAGGAAAAATAAAATTAAAGGAGGAATTTAATAATGAAAAAAGAGTGTGAAATTGTAAAAGATTTATTTCCTAGTTATATAGCTGGGATATTAAGCGAAGAATCAGAAAAATTTATACAAGCTCATATAAATGAATGCCAAGAATGTAGAAATTTATTAGAAAAGATGTCAGAAAATTCTGAAAATAGTAAATTAGAAAGTGAAGATAAAATTGAATATAATCACTTAAAAAAATATAGAAGAAAGATGGTAATATTAAAATCTGTTTTATTTTCTATTCTTATTGTAATAATTGCAATAATAACTATATTTATAGCAAAATACAATTATAGTAACAATATTATGGAACAAGTTATTAGTAAAATAGAAGAATATAAAAAGTCAGATAATTATTCAATAAAAAAAGTAGAACATAGAATTGACTATGAACGAAACAATGAATTTACGTTTACAAAGGTGTACTATTACAAAGATGGAAAGTATAAAAAAGAAAGTTTAGCAGAAAGTCCAAATCAAAAGTTTTTAAATTCAACCATGTATGATTACGGAGAAATTAATTCAAATCAAAGAATTGAAATAACCGAAGATATAAAGACTGCAAATATTGAAACATCAAACTTTACTTATGTTAAAGAAGGACAATTTTTCAATTTGTTGTTAGATGAGGTTCAATTATACAATACAAATTTTGGATTCTTTTCTGGTATATTTATGAGAATGGGATACCAAGTTAGAACAGATAGATACAATGGAAAAGAATGCTATGTTTTTAAAATACAGGATGATACATCTTATACAGAAAAGTGGATAGATAAAGAAAGTATGATGATTGTTAGAGCAATTCAAGATGTTTATAATAAGTCTTATACAGAAATATCATATTTTGTATCTTTTGATAATGTTACAGAAGAACAAGTAGCAGTTCCAAATTTACAAGATTATAATGTTGAAAATAGTGAAAAAAGTATGGAAGAAGAAATGGTAGAAATTTATAATAAAAATTTATAACATATAAATAAATCAAAAGGGGGAAAGGTTAGTTTCAATAACCAGACAATAAATGATTAAAGCATTAATAGTAGATGATAATTTACAATATATAAAGAATATACTAAATACAACAATAAATAAATTTTCTGAAATACATATAGAATATATTGCAACGACTGCAAAAGAAGCAATAAACGTTATATCAAATAATCAAATAGATTTAATATTTCTTGACTTAAATCTTCCAGATGAAAATGGAATATATATAATTGACAAAATAAAATATTTGAATACTATAAAAAATCCATATATTGTTATAATTTCAGAAGATAGAAAGCTCATTGAAATAATAAATGAAAGACAGATTTCATTTGATGTTATTAGTAAATTTGAAAGTAATAATATAATTTATAATAGAATTAAAAAAATTATTCACGAAATAAAATTTAGTACAAATGAGAAAGAAATAAAGGAATTCGTTGTTTCTGAAATGTCTAACATGGGATATAACTGGAAATACAAAGGAACATTATATATGCTTGAAACAATTTTATATATTTATCAAAATAATAATATGGATTTATTAGATAATTTAGAAAAAAATGTATATAAGTATATATCTTATCGAAATGGAAAAAAGATTAATAGTATAAAGACTAATATTATAAAAGCAACTAGTGCAATAAAGAACGGAGATAATTTAACACCTAAATTTGTTGTGTCAAATATTTTAACTAGAATAATTAGTAATTATTAATTATTAAGATAGTAGATAGTTTGTTATATAAAAATAAAGAAACAGATATGGATATATAGAATATTTTTCATATCTGTTTTTGATTTACTTTTTATGAATATTGGAAATAGGTAAAAAGTATTAAGTATTTATTTAATATTTTAATTTCCAAAGTTCCTTATCACTATACATTTCAAGAAGTTTATTTTTAGCATTCTCAACATCTATTAAAGTTGCATGAATATCCATATTCTCAATAGTATTCATCAATTTTGAAATTCTTTTATTCATAGTATTTTTTATTTTCTTAATAGAAATCATTTTCTTATCAGAAAAAAGAAATAAATTAAATGAAGGTAATTTCATTAGATTTTTCAAATAAGTGTATTCTTTAGTAATTCCCAAACTAATTAAACATTTGTAGATTTTTTCGTTACACTTTAACATTAAGATAAAAATAGGTATAGAATCAATTACAATAAAGTTCATTTTAAATTTAAAAGTAGTTGAAAGTATATCTTTAATCCTTAAACATAATGAAAAAGTATCAGATTTGCCAAGATTATCTCTTAAAATGGAAAGATTATCTAATGGCAAAAGGTCTATTTGATCTAATTCGATTATAGACTTCATAACTTTTCACCTTCTTTTACGATAAATATAATAGCACATATGGAATAAAATTCAAGTATATATATAAAATT
The DNA here is from genome assembly GCA_949288185.1 of uncultured Eubacteriales bacterium. Classification (GTDB taxonomy): domain Bacteria; phylum Bacillota; class Clostridia; order TANB77; family CAG-508; genus CAG-269. Next base: position 76,695 of record CASEIZ010000024.1, read on the forward strand.
AGTATAACACAACATATTTTATTTTACTATAATTCTTCTAAATAAATATAGTATATGTAAAAAACTTTTTTCTCATAATATACTTATAACAAGTATTGGTAGAGGAGTAAGTAGTAAAAATGGATTTAAAAGAGATTGGTAGAAGAATTTCAAAACAAAGAAAAGTAAAAGGTATGACACAAGAGATGTTAGCTGAAAAAGCAGATATTTCAGTTGGATACTTATCTGGAATAGAAAGTGGAAATAAAGTAGCAAGTTTAAAGAATATGCTAAATATAGCAAATGCCTTAGAGATGTCTTTAGATTTTATGCTTTTAAATGATATAGAAACAGAAAATATTAAGAAAGACAAATATATAGATGAATTTAAAATCATGTTAAAGGAGATAGATGATAAAGATAAAATAGAAAGATTTGTAAATTATGCAAAAGCCCTTTCAGAAGAAATAGCAAAGGAAAAGTAAGTTGGATAAAAAAATAACTTGTAACCCCATATATAATCAATAAAAAAAATATTTATTGATTATATTTTTTTAGGCTCAAAAAGGAATTATAATATAGATGTATTCAAAAAAAGTAACTATTTATAAGGTCAATCTATAAATAGTTATTCTACCTAGAAAAACTAGGTTATAGCTAATAAAATTAGCATGACTTGCGTTTTAAGCAAGTATAATTGGTAAAGCGACACCAATACAAAATAACAGTCCTTGTATTAGTGTGCTTAAAATTAAGAAATAAGAAGGCAAGAAGTATAAATGAGAAAAAGAATCCCCTAATAATTTCATTTATATACTTGACTTCTTTTTTTATTTTAAAGGAAGGAGGTTAAAGTTAATTTATTTTGAATACGACTCTTAAAGTTTAAGAGAATTTATATAAAAGGAGGTAAAATATTGAGAATTAACTTTAAAAAAAGGAAAAAAAGGAAAAGTGAAGATGATTTTGCATCAGAAATAGTTGAAATAATAGAAGAAAAAATGGATGATGCAATGAAGTTAGATTTGCCATTAGAAATATTAGAAGTAAAAGATGAACAACTAAAATTTAGAGAAGATTTAAGAAAAGATTTAGTTTATGAAATATCTGATTTTCTACATAGCAATCAAAAAATAAAAAAAGTAGCATAAATAAAATGGAAAGGAATGAATAATATGAAGCTACCATTTAAAAAGGAAGAATTCCTAGGAAATGTTAGGTCAGGAAATAAAAGAGAAAATAATTCACCTAGAAATTTAAGTTATTTTGATGTTCATTTGGATAATTATACATCTGAATATTCAGTTGCATTATTTAATAGTGTTACCAAAGAAAATCCATCACAATTAGAAATAATGCCAATTGACAATATAATTGTTACAAATGAGATTTATACAAAGAGTTTTAAATGTAAAGGTTATCTTGGAAAAGCAACAAGAATTACTGGAAATGGAGGAAAACAAGAATGTGCTTGTAATGAAGAAAATTGTAAGTATTTTAAGGAAGGTAAATGTGTGAAAGTAGGAAGAATCTATTTTAGGCTTAAAGGAGCTTTAGATAAAGGGATTTGGTGTTATTCAACAAAAAGTAGGGGAATTAAGTATATTGAAAATTATTTGAATTTAATGATTGAAAAAGGCATAGATATAACAAAAAGCTATTTTTTATTACAACTTAATGCTAAAACTGGTAAATCTGGAAAAGTATATGTGCCAGATATAAAACTAATAAGTTCAAATGAAAATGTAACACCTAAAAATACACAAAGTCCACCACAAAATCCATTACAAAATCAAAATAATAAAAATCAAAATTCAAACAAAAAATTATTTCAATATATTGGTGGTAAAATGATAGAATATCAAAATCAAAGAATACCACAATTAATTCTTCAAAATCCTCAAAAAGAAAAGACAATCGTACACATGAATCAAGCATCTAAAAAAGATTTATTAAAGTTAAATAAGGGAACAGTAATTGAAATAACAAAATTAAGTAAAGATAAGAATAATACAATATTTTTAACAGATTACAATGTTTTAAGAGCTGTACCTAGAAAAGAAAATAAAGAAGAAAATAAAAAAGCAGTCTAAATAAGAGTTAGAACTGCTATTATTTTTGCAAAGAAAGGATATGATACACATGGTTAAATTTATAAAAAAATTCGTATTTATAACAATCCATTTAATTATTAATTTCCTTTTCTTCACTTATAGAATTATACACAAATTTTTTGTAAAAAACAAGAGCAAAATAAAAGAAACACTATTAAATATAGATGAAGTTTTAAAAAGGAATATTGCCTTATGATGAATAAGTTTAAAAAAGGAGAATTAGTAATTATTTCAGGCACTGGAAAAGAATTTAACGAAGAAAATACTAATGTGTTAGGAAGAATAAAAGAAAAAGATTATTACTTTAACCAATATCTAGTAGAAGTATTTTTTGGAAAGAATGATTGGTTTAAAGAAGAAGATTTAACGCCTGTTTTTGAAAAGAGAAATAGGAAAAAAGATAAATATAAAGTAGGATTGGTAATCGAAGATAGAGGATTAAGATATATATTAGATGAAATGAGAGTAAAAGACCATAAAACTATAAATATGTTTAAAAAAGCAGACATTTTTCAAGAATTTAACAAAGATGAAAAAACATATTTTCTAATTATTTGGAGCAACACATATTGGGCAAATACAAATTATACCGTACAAGAAATAGAAAAAGCATTGCCTATTTTAAAAAAAGAAAATATAGGATACCAATATATAGTTTTAGGAATTTCTGATAAAAAATATATAAAAATTGATGAATTTACCAAAAATGATTCTAATGTAGATATTCTGGAATTATCAACCAAAATAAAAATCAAAAAAATTGGAGGGTATATATAATGATATATAATAAAATTTCAGATATTATGAATGAAATTATACCGTTAGGTAAGATAAGAAGAGAAGAAATAGTAAGCACATTATTACCTATACTTGCAAAACACAAAATTGTAATAAAGCCAGGAGAAGTAAAAGATTATTCTTATACGAAAAATGAATCAAGTTTTATTGTAACATATGAAGTGATAGATACAGAAGATCCAGAGTTAAAATCAATTTTAGTAGAAGTTCCAGCAGGAGGTCGTGATACGGAAGAAAAGGGAAGAAGTACATATATGGCTTCAACAGGAGCATATAGACAAATGTTTCAGCAACTTTTTGCACTCCCAATAGAAGATGAATTACCTGATAATTCTAATAATACTAATAACAATGATTTTGACAATACAAATAATGCAAATAATGATTTTGTATTAGATGAATTTCAAGGTGATAACACAGTAGATGAAACTAATGGAACTAACATTACTCCAGATAATCAAAATATGGAGAAAAATAATACTACAACTAATACAAATGCAAAACCAATAAGTGATTTTACATTTGATGATATAGATGAAGAGTTTTCAAATTTTTAGATAAAGAGGTGTGAAATATGATAATAAAATCAATAGATGATACAAGAGGATATAAAGGATTACCTGATGGAACAAGGGTTAATTTTGATGAAAATATTACATATATAATAGGAGATAATTATAAAACTAAATCTACTATTCTTTCTGTTCCACTTTGGGTTATAACAGGATATAGTTTAAATGAAGGTAACCAAGAAGATGTGTCAGATGATAATAGACCAAATTTAAGAAATGTAACAGCTCAAATAACAATAATTGATAATGAAGGAGAAGAACATAGTATCTTTAGAAGTAAAGGAAAATCTAACTATGTTTTACTAGATGGCGTAAAGACATCAAGAGAAGCCCTATCAAAATTTTATAAAGATATTCAATTTTTTCTATGTGCATATAATCCATATAGATTTAGAAGCATGGAAAAAGACAAACAAAAAGAATTATTATTAAGATTACTTCCAAACATAGAAAAAGAAGAAGTATTTAGTTGCTTGACAGAGGAAGAACAAAATATATTAGGAGAACCAATACTAGATGCAAAAGAATACAATAAGGAAAAAAGAGTTAAAATAAAAGAAATTGAATTTGAAATAAAAAGAAATGAAGGCATAAAAGAAAGTAATCTGTTAACAGCTTTAAAAGTAGAAAGAAAGGAAAAGACATTTGATAAGCAAATGGAACTTCTTGATTTAGAAGCTCAATATGAAAATCTTTTAAAAGGTGGAATTGGAGCATTTAACCTAGAAGATATAAAAAATAAAATAAACTTACTTGAAAGAAAACTATCTAAAATATTAAAAGAAGATTTAGTAAATGCAAAAGAGAAAAAGAAAAAAATAGAAGATAAAATCAATAATGTATCTTCGGTTAATAGTGAATGTCCAGTCTGCAAACAAAAGATAGTAAACGAGGCTTTAAGGAAAGCATTAGAAAGGCAATATAATAAAGAGTTAGAAACACTAGAAAATTCAATTGAGAATTTAAAACAAGAAGCAAAAAATTATTTAACAGAAATGAATTCCAAAAAAGCATTATTTAATAAGCTAAATACAAGTGAAAATAAAGAAAAATTAGAAAATATAAATACTCTTAAAGAACAAATAGATAGCCTAAAAGAAGAAAAGCTCGAAATTGAACTATATAATCAAAAAGCAGAAACGGAAAATGAAGAAATTAGAAACGCTAAATCGCAAATAGAAAAGGTAGAAGATGCTATAAAAAAATTAACAGATACCAAAGAATTATATGAAAAGCAAATAGAAGTTGCTAACAAATTTAGAAAGCTAAAAATAGAAAAGCAAGTAAAAATGATTCAAAATCTACTAGATAAAGTTACAATAGAGTTTTATAAGGTAGATACTTCTACTGGAGAAATCATAGATGATAATAAATATACAGTAAAATATAATGGCAGAGAATATGAAAAATTATCACATTCACAAAAAATGAGAGCTGATTTTGAAATTTCTAATTTAATAAATGAACTTGCTAATATTCATACACCAATGTTCATAGATGATGCAGAATCTATAAGAGATGTTAATATAAAAACAAACAATCAAATAGTAGTTGCAATTTTTATAAAATATAGTGAATTAAAGGTTTTATATAACTACCACAATGTATTAGAAGCTAAAAAAGCATCTGTTGACGAACAATTAAGAGAAGATAGAAATATAAATATGTTAAATGCAGCTTAAATAGAGCTATTTTTTAAAATAGTTTTTTTTTTTTGCAAAAAGGAGGATATTATGCTTAAAATTAAGAATTTTTTACAATATGCAAAATGTTTAAATTGTAATAAAGAATTTCTCCTATATGATACATATAAAATAAATAATAAAGAATATGTTTGTCATAGTTGTAGTAGGCAACAAGGATATACGACAAGAAATAATGAAAAGCAAGGAAAAGAAACACAAATGACATTTTCTTTTGAATTTGAAACAGGTGAAAGAAATCTTGAGTTGTATGAACTTCTAAAATATGGATTTATTGGATGCTATGATGGTTCAATATCAGGAACAGAATGGAAAAGTCCTATATATTCAAATCGAAAAACGTTTCATGCTATTTGTAGAAAATTAGATAAATTTGCTAAATATATTAATAATGGTTGTGGAACTCACTTGCATGTTGGAACAAAATACAAATATATCATGCAAGATTATGAAGTAGAGTTATTTTCGCCACTATTAGAATATATGAGAAAGGATAAAGAAAAGACAAAAAAATTCTGGGGAAGATATTTTAATCATTATTGTTCAGAATATTTTGAAGAAGATAGATACAATTCATTTAATACGAGATCATCAGTAGAAACATTAGAGTTTAGACTATTAAAGTTTAATAATTCAAAGCAATATATAAGAGCAACTGACTTTTGCATAGATACAACTAAATACATAAATTATCATATATCAAAAGGAAATTTTGACAGCAATAAGGCAAGAAAAGTAGGACAAACAATATTAAAAAAGTACATGGAGGTAACCGAAAATGTGTAGACTGATTTTAATGAATAAAAATGGAGAAAAAGAAATAGAAAAAAGATATGGTATGCAAAATTTCCTGACTTATTTAGAAAAATCATTTGGAGGAGATGGAAATGGCTATGCCTTAATGAAAAATAGTAAAGTAATAAAAATAGAAAAAGGTCTTAATTTATCGACAAAAGATATAGCAACAAGAATAAAAAAGATAAATTATGACTGGTGCATATTTCATACAAGATATGCTTCTATCGGTATTAAATCTAATCAAAATTGTCATCCGTTTATTAGAAAAGGAAGCTCTGAAGAAGTAATGGCAATGAATGGTACTGAAAGCTCGGTTGGCTTTATTAGTAAAGTATTAGAGAAGACAGATACAGAAGCTATTTTAGATTTAAAAGTAAAATATAATCTGGAATTACCTGCATTAAAAAAATTAGGCAGTATTTTTGTTGGATTTAGTAAAGGAAAACCATATGTAGTGGCAGATAATACTAAAAATATAAGACTTTTAAAAGATGGTAGAAATAATGCAATTGTATTTGCATCAGAATTTCCAGATGAAATTACTGGAACTATCTATAAGCCCAATAAATGTTTTATTTGGAATGGAGAAAAAATTGACATGACAAATTTTAAGAAATGTTATCCTAGAAAATATGAATATTGTGATTATTATTTTGATACATTTCCAGCATACAGTTTGGATGATTACTATGAAGATTTATACCAAAAATATTATGAGGAGGGTGAAAAAGATGTTGCTTAATGTGAATACAAAAATTATATATAGAAAATTAAAAAAATTAGATGAGAGTGGAGAGCTTAGAAAATATCCTTCACTTTTTTTAAAAAATAGTTGTAGAGTAAGAGTAAATAAAGATGATTATTTAAAAGAAGATGAATTTTTTATTTCATCACCTCTTATTAACTTACCAAGAGAGATATATGTATATGGAAAAAAGTCTAAAAAAAATGACGAGAATAACATATACATTAATTATTGGTTAGAAGTATTTTTGCGAACAATTGAAAATGGATATCTATGTCCAAGTCAATTTAAGAAAAGTACCAATAAATATGAATTAGCAATTGGTATCCCTTACAATTATAGAAAGATGGCTTTTTTTGAGAATATTTGGGAGAAAAATGATATAATAGAATTTTTATCATGCCTTTTTGGAACAAAATTACGAGAAGCAAATTATCAACAACAAGATTTGCTAGAGCTGATGGCTGCATAAGGAGGTATATATGAGAATGTCAGTATTTCAAATGGTTATTGTAATAAACAAGACCATTCAAAAGAATGATAAACCACAGATTTTAAAGCAAATAGAAGATTTTATAAAAACATATGCAAAAATTACTTCTATATCATATAAGCAAAGCCAGATATTTAACTATGATTTAAACAATTATGAAGATACTCGTATTATTGTTTTAGAGCTTAAAATGGCAACTAGTGGCTCACTTAAAAGAATTAATATGATAGAAGAAAAATTAAATACAATGTATGAAATAGATGATTATAAAATCATACAAAAAGGAATAAGTAATTTGCAAAGTGAAGACACTTTTCTTTATCTCGTATATGAGTTTGATTTTGGTGATGTGGAGGAAAAATTAAAACCTACTATCACTTTTTTTAAAGGATTTTACGAGAAGGAAAAGGCAAATCAATATGCACAAGAATTGTTAAATGAAGGATTAGAAAAATATTTTATAGATGAAGATTTAAAAAAATTCAATAATCCTTTTATTTATTGTAAGGAAGTACATTTATATAAAGAAGAAAAGAAAGAAGAACAGAAGCAAAGTGTATATTATATAAAAATTGAAGAAATAAAAATAGAATAAAAGGGAGGAATTCTAAAATGGATTTATATTTGTTGTATGAATTTACATACCATAATTATGATGAAGATATTATGGAAGATGTTGATTTTTTTGGATTGTATGAAGATAGAAAAAAAGCAGAAAAAATGGGACTAGAAAGAATCCTTAAAGGTTTTGATGAAGATGAAGTCATACCAGAAACATTTAAATACAATGAAAAATATCCTATATTAAACAATATTGATAGAGAAAAAATAAAAAATCAATTAAAAGAAATTAATTTTTTTAAAAATAACGATACTGTTATTATGTTTAGAATGTATGATAGTTCAATAGAAGTATATTCAATAAATATAAAAAAATTTCATAAAAAGAAGGGAGATAAAAAATATGAATAAAGTAATTTTAATGGGAAGATTAACAAAAGAACCAGAGGTGAGATATACACAAAGTAGTAATACTCTTGTTTGTTCATTTACATTAGCAGTTAATAGAAGATTTGTAAGACAAGGAGAAGAAAGACAAGCTGATTTTATAAATATAGTTGCTTGGAGCAAATTAGGAGAATTTTGTCAAAAATATTATCATAAAGGTCAACAAGTAGGAATTATTGGAAGAATTCAAACCAGAACTTGGGATGACGATCAAAGTGTAAAACATTATGCAACAGAAGTGGTAGCAGAAGAAGCATATTTTGCTGAAGGTAAAAAGGATTCTGGTGCTTCACAAGACCCCTTTGCAAATAATTCTGGGCAGACAAATGATGACAGCGATTTTGAGATACCAGCTAATGATGATTTACCATTCTAATAAAGAACTTAAAATACTGTAAAATTTTTAATAGAAAGAGGTACAATAAATATGGATAATGAAGATGATAAAGAAATAATAGAATGTTTAACAACAATTGATCCAAATGAAAAAATGATTTACTTAAATGAAATTAATTGTTCAGGTTGTAAATACCCATATAAAAATCTAAAAGATTTAATTGATAATATAAAATTTTATTTTGGTTTTTATCATGAAGATTTATTCAAGAAAAGGAAAAGTAAAAGAAAGTAGATTTTTTCTACTTTCTAATTTTTATTTTAAATAAATAATTACACAAAATAAGAAGAGATAAAAGTTTGATATAAGAAGGTGAAATATATTATGAATAGCATTATTTCCTATGCTAATCGAGGCTTATATGGTAAATCCTCTTATAGAGGAAATTGCTCTCGGATATGTGATAAAAGATTTAATTAACTACTTTTATCCAAATTCTAAACCTAAAAAATTTGTCGAAATATTTTCAGGTGGTGGAACAGGAAAAGATGTAGCAAAGGAGCTTAAAATTACAAATAGTATACATCTTGATTTAATAAATGGATGGGATGCTTTAACAGATGAAATACCAACTGGAGCTGATTTTGTATTTAGTCATCCACCATATTGGGATATTATTAAATATCAATATCAAAGAAATAGCTATCATCAAAATGATTTGTCAAATAAAATGACATATGAAGAATTTATAAATAAATTAGATATGGTAAACGAAAAAATATATCATAGCTTAATTTTAGGTGGTAGACATGTAACCCTAATTGGTGACATAAGAAAACAAGGCAAATATTATAGCATATTAAAAGATATGAAGTTTTTTGGAGATTTAGAAAGTCATATTATAAAAATACAACATAATTGTGTGTCTGATAAAAATACATATGCAAATCGTTTTATTCCAATAAAACATGAACATATCCTAGTATTTAAGAAAAATAAAATATGGATTTTTAACGTAAAAACAACTTCAAGTAAAGACAAAAATATTATGCAAATAGAAAATATTACTTGGAGAGATTTAATACAAGCAACATTAGAATTTCTAAATAATAAAGCAACAGTAGATGAAATATATGAAATTTTAAGTAAGTCAAAAAAAGCTAAAAACAACCATCATGTTAGAGAAAAGATTAGACAAATTTTAAATAATAACAATAATTTCAAAAAAGAAGGCAATAAATGGCGTTTATGTATAAATAATATCTAATAGCTTATAAAGATAAGGAGATAAAAATGGATAGTTTAGAAAAATTTATAGAAGATTTAAAGAAAAATATGAATTGTATGACAAGAAGTGATATACAAGGTTGTGTTGAAGCATATTGTATACGAACTGGAGAAAATGAAGAAAAGATATTACAAATATTAGATAAATATAGACAAAGTGTAGATAAAAGAATAACTAATTAGGGGGGAATATAGATATGTTAAATAATATAAAAGAATTTATTGGTTACAATGAAAATAAAATCAAAAAGAATAATAGAAAAATTAGGGATTTAAGAGTAGAAATTTCTGATTATGAAACTGTCATAGAAATAATTGAAAAAACAGATATAAGTGAAAATATATTAAGTAATTATAAAAATAAAATAGAGAATTGTATGACAAAAATTGACGCTTATATAGAAGAAAATTTACATACTCATAATATGATACTTGCTTTAAAAAGAGCAAGAAAAATAGCTAAAGATTGTAATTCTAAAAAGAAAATATCATAAAAAATAAAAGGAAAGGTAGGAATAATAATGTTAAATATAAAAGAATTAGATAAAATACAATTACAAAGAGCAAATAATGTAAGTTTTAATAATGACAGAGGAAATATAAGAGAAAAAATTTATAAAAGCTGTGTAAATGAAATATTAGAGTGGAATATTTCAGAAGTAAAAAAACAAAAAATTCTAGATAGATTGTACCAAAAAAATATGGAAATATTAAAATATGAAGCAATTTTTGTAAGTGTTATTGTTGCAGGACCTGCAAAGTATAATGGAGCAAAAAGAAATAAAGAAGCAGATAAAATCATGGAACTATCAAGTGATTTTAATGTTTGGTTTAGTAATTTAGAAAAGCAATATAAAAGTTTCAAAAAGCCTTCAAAAGAAGATTCTATAAAGAGAAAAGTAGCAGAAATTATGCAATTACATAAGTTAGGACTTGATATAAAAAATGAACTAATTGAACTATCTAACATTGATAATAAAAAGTTCATAGAGCTATTTGAAAAATTTAACCAAATATATAAATGGAAGAAAAATACGATTATCTATAAAGTGTATATAGCATCTAAAAATGGAGAAATAAAAGAGAAAAAAGAAGAAATCTTATTTGAGGATGAAAATTTTACTGCATATCTAAAAAATGACAGAGTGTTTATAAAATTTGTTTTTAAGCCACAAGCACAATTAAAATTTGCTTTAAAGAAAAAAGGATATTGGTGGAACAGTCGAGAAAAAAGTTGGTCTACATATCCAAGTAGATTAGATATGGAATGGGTTAAATCAATTAGCTCAAAATACGAAAAATATTTATAAGAGGTGAATTAAATGAGAGCAAGTATTACAAATTATGAAAGATTACAAAGAGCTTTTAAAAGAATAGAAAATAAGGATGATTATATAAGATTTCTTAAATTTTCAAAAAATTTCTATAAAGAGGATTTTAAAAATCAGTTATTAATTTTTTATCAAAATCCTGAAGCGACAGTTGTTAAAACATTTGTAGAATGGAAACTTTATGGAAGGATGGTAATAAAAAATCCTTGCAAAGTATACATATACAAGAATCCTAAAAAGAAAAAAGATAAAAAATTTATTGATGGACAAGTAGATGTAAATGGTAAAGAGAAAAAGCAAAGAAAAGAAGCGGGAATCGAATATATTGATGACGAAAAATTAAGACGAGTTTGCACATTTGATATTTCAGATACAATGGTTTCTAGAAAATTAAAAAAGGTATTAGATATAAAAAATTTATATTATTCAGATAATTATGATATTAAAAAGTTACAAGAAATAGTTGAAGATACATGTAATATTGTAAAAAATACTATCTTGGAGCTTGAAAATCAAGACCTGATAACAAAGACATATTTTCCAGAAGATTATAAAAGTTTAGATGGATTAGTATATGAAGCAGTAACCACTATTTACAAGTATTCTTTTGGATTTCATTATAAAAATTTGGGCGAGAATTTTGCAGAAAGTATAGCTTTTTTAATTTTAGATTACTTTAATTTAGATACAAGTTTTTGTGAATTTAACTATTTAAATGATTTCAATATACTTGATATAAGAACTAAATTAAAGATAGGAAGTAAAGCACAAGAGCTAGTCCAAAGTTTTATAGATTTTGTAAAAGAAGAATATGATGAAGCATTAAAAAGTGCTTAATATTTATAAAAAGGAGAGAAATAGATATGGGAACAAGAGGAATATATGGATTTCATAAAAATAATGTTGACAAGTTAACCTATAAACATTATGACAGTTACTTTGAAGGATTAGGAGATAAAATCGTTGACTTTATAAAAAACACTTCAATAGAAGAAATGGAACAAATATTTTCAAAAATTACATTAGTTAGTAGATTTGATATTCCTAATATAGAACAAATATTAAATTGCATAGAGTTTGTAGATTTAATGGTATCGTTTCATTCTTTATCAGATTTTTATTGTTTGTTACGAAAAACACAAGGTGACTTATCAGCATATAACAAAAGCAATTTAAAATACATGGTAGATTATAAGGACCAAATAAACAATACTTATATGTGTGAATATGCTTATATTATAAATCTTGATGATAAAATTCTTGAAATTTATACTAAAATTGGAAAGGACCTTTTACCTAATAGGTATTTTAATAAGGAAATAGAAGATAGGTGTAACCTTATAAAAACATATTCATTAAATGAAATACCAGAAAATTGGAAAAAAGAATGTAATGACATTGTTAAAATGTATACAAAAAAAGTCGCTTAAAAAAATAGAAGAAGGGATTTTTATATGGAAGATATAGATATATACAACAGAATTAGCATCATAAATGTTAAAAATAAACTAGGTTTAAAAGAAAAATATGCAAAAGGTGACATTATTTATGTAAGATGTCCTTTTTGCACAGAATCAAATGTAGGAAATTTGAAATTAAATGTAGTAAAAGATAGCTATTATTGTAGGAGATGTGGAGAAAAAGGTTTAGCAATTGGTTTATACGCAAGATGTAATCTTATAACAAATAAAGAGGCATATATAAAACTAATATCTGAAGAAGCTGATATGACAACTTCACTTGTAAGCATAAGAAAAGCAATAAAAAGAAGTCAAGAAGATATAAGTTTCGTATATGAAACCTTTTTAAAATTACTTGGCTTAACAAAATATCATTATAATATACTTTTAAAATTAGGTTTTTCAAGAGATGAAATTATAAAATACGGATTTAAAAGTATTCCACAAAAAGAATATACGAAAATTGCAATATGTAATAAGTTAATAGAAAATGGAATAAGCCTATTGGGCATACCAGGTTTTTTTATGAATAAACAAATGAAATGGACTTTTAAGAGCCATAAAGGTTTCTTTATACCTGTTATATACCATAATAGAATAAATGGCTTGAGAATCCATTTAGACAAAAAATACAAGCTAGAAACAACGGACATATGGTTTAGTAGTAGTAAAGAATTTCAAGGGGCAAATGCAGAAAATTGGATACAAATTTTAATGCCAGAAGAAGAAAGAAAATCCCAGCTATTAGATAGGAATTTATTTAAGGAAAAGGAAGTTGTTTTAGCAAGTGAATTTTTGTTAGCATATAGACTATTTAAAAAGTTAAATAAGATTACAATTGCTGTGCCAAATACAATATCCAAAAAACAAGCTATCTACCTTTTAAAAGAATTTAATATCAAAAAAATAGATGTTTTTCTTGATAAACATACAATTTATACTGATCCAGTTCCAATATACAACAATTTACTAGATAGAATTGATGATTCAAGAAAAAATATTAAGATGATTATTGCAGATAATGATATTTCAAATTCATACATAGATATGCAAAAAAGTGCATAATAAAATAAAAGAAAGATGAGTGAGAATATGAATAATAGTAAAAAATTAATATATAGTGATGAAGATTTAAAAGCATTAAGAAAAACATTAAAAGAAGTTAAAAAGCTAAATTTTAATGAAGAAAATGTAAAAGATATAAAAGTAAAGCAAAAAGCTAAAAGAAAAGTTGCTTAAAAATATAATAAAAATGAAAAGGACAGGCCAATTTAAAGGCTTGTCCTTTTTAAAAGGAGGAATAAAAGAATGAGTCATTTTTCAGTAGCAGTATTTACAGATGAAAATTCGAGTGTTGAAACTTTACTTGAACCGTTTTATGAAGGATTAGAAGTAGAAAAATATATAGCACTAACAAAGGAAGATGTCATAAGAAGAGGAAAAGAGCATATTAAACGCCTACAAAAGATTTATAAAGAGTATAGGAAAGATAAAACAGCATATAGAAGAAGACACTCTAAAAATATTGCACATTTAAGATTTATAAAAAGAATTCCAATAATGGCAAAATGGAGTGATGAAAGGATTTATAAAGAAGAAATAAAATATTATGAACCAGAAGAAATATCAGAAGATGGAGGAATTTATAGTACATATAATCCTAAATCAAGATGGGATTGGTATGAGGTTGGTGGTAGATGGAAAAATATGCTTATAATAAATAACCCATATAATCCTGAAAGTACAATTAGAGCAAATTCAGCTTTAGTAAAAGATATAAGATGGGATTTAATGATAGAAGAAAGTAAAAAACACATTGAGCCTTATGAAGATTATATAAAAACATCTTTTTATAGTAAGGAATATTTAGAACAAGTATATCCAACAGAAAAAGAATATATGCGAGATATGATAGAGTTTAATACTTATGCAGTTTTAACACCAGACGGAGAATGGCATGAACCAGGTAAAATGGGCTGGTGGGGAATATCTTGCGCAACACCTGAAGAAGAAAGACAATTTTCTGAAAAATATAAAGAACAATTTATAAAGACGGCAAATCCTGAATGGGAATTAACGATTGTAGATTGTCATATATAAAATAAAATATGGAGGAATGAAATTATGATAAAAAATAAAGAAAAGAAATTTGCAAAAAAATTAATAAATCTATTAAATAAGAGAGGTTTTTTAGTAAAAGCTCATAAATCAAAAAGTAGTAAAAGTATATATCTTAAAATTGATAATGGACTTATTCCAAACGTAAGGATAAGTGATCATAAAAGATATAATGACGATAATTGTAAATATAATGTTATACGAAAATATGATGGACCAAGAATTGAAATCGTTAAAGGAAAGTTAAAAAAATATTATCAATATGCTTCAATTGGCAGACTTGTTACTGATATAGAGCTTGAAAGAAGTGAAAAAATCTTGCGAATTGGATACCAAAGATACAAAGATAAATTGACTAAAAAGAAAAGTCCAAAGAAAGAATATGTATATCAAAAGAAGGTAGCTTAAAGGAATGTATTTTTACATTTCTTTTTTGCTTTCTAGAATGGAGGAATAAGAGTGAACGAAATAAATACTAGTAATTTATATAATGATATGAATTTTTTTGATTTGATAATACATTCAGTAAATAAAAGTGAAGTTATAAACAAAAATACAAACACATTAAATCGAGTTTTAAAGTCATTAAGAAAAGATTTAATAAAGTCATATTGTAAGATAATGATTATCTTTGATGGATATGATAATGACCAAAGAGAAATTTATGAAATACAAGAAATAAGAGATTATGTAAGAAAATTATTTGATGAAAATAACGATTTGTTCTATTTTATAACTAAAATGGGAAGTTTAAATAAAGTAATACTAGCATGTATAAGTGATTTTCAACAAATAAAAACAAAAGGTAGAGAAGATGTTATTGTAGGGTATAAAGTTAGTAAAGAAGTAAAAGAAAAAATTTTAAGTGCTTTATCAATGTATCCTGCAAATAATGTAAAAGAAGTAATTAGTTATTTATTTAACTAGATATGTCAAAAGAAATTATAGAAGTAGAGGAGTTATTTATACAAAATAGCTTCTCTGTTTCTTTTTATAAAAATCTAATATATTTATAAAAATGATTGTCATTTTTTGTCGATTGTGATAATATTCAGAAAGTGGTAATATATGTAAAAGTATTAACTATAATTATTTTAAATAAAATATTTAGTTCGTAACAAAGGGGAAAGGAGGAAAATAAAAAACTAATCATAAGATTAGTTTCATACTAATTTTTAGAATCATGAGAATTAAAATAATCAATCAAAGATAATACCGCATTTTTCAAATAATTATATGCAAATAATAACATTTTATACTTTTTAAAAAAAATATGTACTGACACCACTATTGGTGTGTATGGTACACACCAAAAATCTAAAGGAGATAATAAGAGTGAAAACTTATTGACATAGAATGATAATTAAATAAAATAAGAAAGAAGGAAGAATTGTAATGAAAAGTACAGGAATAATTAGACGAGTAGATGAACTAGGAAGGGTAGTAATTCCAAAAGAAATTAGGGAAACTTTTAATATAAAAGAAAAATCGCAAATAGAAATCTATGTAGATAAGGGAAGAATTGTTTTAGAAAAAGCAACTATAACTTGTCAATTTTGTGGAAGTGAAGAAAACTTAAAGGGATTTAATGGCAAAGCCATTTGTACTAAATGCTTGAAAAAATTACAAGAAAACAAAGTAGAAAAAATAGAATATTAAGAATAAAAAATACCGATTTTATTCGGTATTTTAAAATTTATTTATTAACAGTTTCTTTTAATGCTTTACCAGCTTTAAATACTGGAGAAGTAGAAGCTGGAATTTTCATTTCAGCACCAGTTTGAGGATTTCTACCTTTTCTAGCTGCTCTATTTCTTGTTTCAAAAGTTCCAAATCCAACTAATTGAACTTTTCCACCATTTTTTAATTCATCAGAAATTATTTCGATTAAAGCATTTAATGCTTTTTCAGTAGAAGTTTTTGAATCTGAAATTTTTAAAGCCATTGCACTAACTAATTCACTTTTGTTCATTTTTCATTCCTCCTTTCGACAAAATATATCTTTTGTAGCTACGACAAATTTATCAAAATAATTTAATAAAGTCAATATAATAGGTGGATATAAATAAAATAAATAAAATTTATAGTTTTTTTGAAAAAAATATGTTATACTTATATTGAATGTAAAGGTAGGTGATTAAAATGCCAAATATTCCAAAGAAAATTAATAGTATATTAGAAGAATTTATAGAAGGTGCAAAGAATATTCTTGGCGATAGAATGAAAAAAATAATCCTTTATGGTTCATATGCAAGAGGGGACTATAAAAAGGATTCTGATATAGATATAATGATATTAACAGACCTAAAAGATGATGAAATATCAGAATATAGAGATAAAATATGGGAATTTGCTTATAATATTGAATTTGATAACAATTTTGATATTGCTTTATCACCTTTAATTAAAAATATAGATAAATTCAATTATTGGTTAGAGGCATTACCGTTTTATATTAATGTTCAAAATGAAGGGGTGGTATTAAGTGAGTCCTAAAATTTCAAAAGAATTATCTAAACATAGATTAGAACAAGCAGAAGAATTGATAAAACTAACAGAAAAATATATAGAGGTTAAAAAAATATAATAATAGATGAAGTATCCTTATGGGTACTTTTATTTTTTTGCCGTTTATGATATGATATGGAAGGTTATAAATAATTATAAGTAGAAGGTGATAGAAGTGTCAAATCAAGAACAAGAAAAACAAATTACAGAGGAATATGTTGATAATTATTTAGAAGAAAAATTGGAAATAGATAAAAAATGTATTGTATGCAAATATTATGACTTAAAAGTAATTAAAGATTTATCTGATAAACAAGTAGATGACTTTTTAAGAATAGCAAGAGAAAAATTATTAAAAAAAGGTTATGAAGTTTATTTTACAGGAGCAAAATTTGTATATCAAAATGCAAATCGTACCGTGCAGGATAATGAATTTATGATTGCCATAAAAGAAGAAGGGGATTGTTAAAATGTTTTTTAAAAATAAATATAATGGTATTTTAGATAAATTGATAGAAAGCAGTTAACATGAATAAAGAAAAAATTTATAAAGAAGCAATAAAGGCAGAAACAGAAACCACAATAAACATTTTATATAGTGAAAATAAATTATCAATTTATACAAATAAAGTACCATTACAAAAACAGTTAGTAAAAATATTAGGAGAACCTACAAAAGAACATAAGATAAAAAGGTCAATTGCTGGTAGTACATGGGAAATACCATTAGATGATAAAAGTAAGATTTCTAAAATGATTCTAAAAGCTAATATATTTGAATTATAAGTAAAAAAGTATAAAAATAGAAGGAGCAGAAAAATGAAAATATTTGATAAATTTACAGTTGAAGAAAGAGATTTAATAGGAGAATCTTCAAAGATTGAAGATAGAGATTATAGTATAGATGAAATTAGATACATAAAAAGTAATGTCATAGATAATATTTTTCAAAAAAGTCATAAAAACGGTGATATGACTAAAGCATTAGAAAACTATTCTGATATTATAGAAAAATTTGATATGATGATAAAGCATGAGAAAATGATGACTATATAAATTGATTAGAAAAGAAAAATTAAACTCTAATAAAACAAAATTTTTTAGGAAAAGAGGAGCTTTAAAACAGCTTTTCTTTTCCTTTTTTATATAAAACAAATGATTTCTTTATTTTTTTAAATTTTTATGATATTATGACGAAAGAGTAGAGATATGGGAGAAAATAAAATGTGTGAAAATATGTTAGATAAAATAGAAATTAAAAAAATAGAAAAAGAACAATTTGAAGAGTATAAAGATGAAATAGAAAAAATACATAGTGAAAACGTATTTCCAAATAACGGTTATTTAATGGATGAAGATTATATCACAAATGCAGAATTTATTTTTGTTGCCGTATCTAACGATAAAGTCGTAGGTTATGCTTCTATAAATACATATGATTATGAACCAGATGAAGGTGATGACATATGGATAACGATAGAAAAAAATAATATTCAAATTAAACAGATTGTTATAAGTAAAGAATTTCAAGGATTAAAAATAGGAACATACTTATTAAATAAAGTAAAAGAATATGCAAAAAGTAAAGATATAAAAAATATTTATTTATATGCTTTAGGTGATAATGAAAAAGCTCATAAGTTTTATGAAAGAAATGGTTTTAAATTATCTGGTATTTGGAGTGCAAAAGAGTATATGGGAATAAAAGATTTTAAAAGCTATCTTTTTGCATATACAAATAAAATGGAATGTAAAGCAATATTTTTAGATATGGATGGCACATTATTAAATTCTGAAAAAGAAGTATCAGATTATTCAATTAAGATTTTACAAAAAATAAAACAAAAAGGAATAGAAATAATCTTAATATCAGGAAGATGTAATAAATCAATTGAGCATATTGTGAAAAATAGAATAAATAATAAAAATGAGATAATTAGATATATTATTTCAACAGACGGAACAATGATAAAAGATTTGAAAGAAAACAAAATAATATATCAAAGTAGTTTAAATGAAAAAATGGTAAAAGAGTTAATATATAAATCATATGATTTTGATACGTCTTTTTATATAATAACTGAAAATAACATGTATAAAGATAATAGAATGAATAAATATCAAACAGAAATTGATAAATGGTATATAAATGGTGAATTTTATAATATAGAAGATAATCTAAAAACTATTGACTTTAATAATTTTAGTAAACTAAATGAAAAAGTTAATCGAATATTATTCTTTTCCATGAACTTTGATGAATTAAAAGAAATTAATGAAAATATTTTAAAAAATGATGAAATTCAAACATTGTTTAGAAAAGATTATAAGGATTTTAAATTATTGCTAATTTCAAATAAATATTCTAAAGCAAAGGGAATAATTGAGATGTGTAAATGTCTAAACATAGCAGTAAAAGATACAATAGCATTTGGCGATTCAGATAATGATATTGAAATGCTAAAAATAGCAGGAGAAGGTATTGCAATGAAAAATGCAAAAATAGATTTAAAAACAAATAAAGTTACAGAATTTACTAATAATGAAGATGGTGTAGCAAAGTATTTAGAAAAGATGTTATTGGAGGAAAAGTAATGAATATAGGAATAGATATAGATGGTGTCTTAACAGATATTGAGCAATGGCAATTAGATTATGGAAGTAAAGTTGTATTTGAAAAATACCAGAAAGGAATTATAAACCCAGAAGGATATGATGTAACAGAAATATTTGATGTAGACAAAAATTTAGATGATGAATTTTGGAGAAAATATTTATATGATTATGCTAAAAATGAACCAGCAAGAAAATTTGCAAATGAAGTAACAAAAAAATTAAGTAATGATGGAAATAAAGTATATATTATAACTGCAAGATTTTTAACTGATAGAGATACAGCTGAAGGTCAAAAGATGAGAGAAATAGTAAGAAATTGGTTAAAAGAAAATGAAATTTACTATGATGAAATTATATTTAGTCCAGATGATAAATTAGAAATATGCTTAAATAATAATATTGATGTGATGATAGATGATAAAGTAGAAAATATAAATGAAATATCAAAACATATACCAGTAATATGCTTTAATGCAGGATATAACAAAGAATGTAAAGGGGAAAATATTTATAGAGCTTATTCTTGGTATGATGTATATAATAAGATAAAAGAAATAGAAAACAAAAATAAAATCGTTATATTCGATTGGGGAGGTGTTATAGAGAGTCATAAAGAAGGAGAATATTCAATAGATAGAGCCATAATAAACCTTATTAAACATTTTAATAGTAAAGAAGATGAAAAAACGATAGTAGAAAGATACCATGCTCAATCAGTAGAAGATATAACATACCATATCTATTTAGAAAATGATAAATGGTTTGAAAAAATAAAAAAAGAATTTAATTTAAAATGTAATTCAGAGGAATTTTACGATTATTACATAAAAGAATTTGATAAAATTGATTATTACAAAGATGTAGTAGAATTTGCTCATAGCTTAAAAGATAAATGCAAGATAGCTATTTTATCAAATCTTGGATCATTAGATAAGCAAAGATTAAATAAACAAGTAGATTTAAAAGAGTTTGATTATGTATGGCTTTCATTTGAATTGAACTGTCGTAAACCAAAAGAGAAAATTTATGAAATAGTAGAAAAAGAATGTAAGATAGAGCCTAAAAACATTCTATTTATAGATGACAGCAAAGAAAATATTGAAGTAGCAAAAAACAGAGGTTGGAATACTTGTTTAGCAACAGGACACGAGCTAGATAAAATAAGAGAAAAAGTGAATAAATTTTTAAACAAATAATAAGATTTATGACAATATTTATGATAGCAAAGAAATATGATAGAGTTAAAAAATGGGAGGACAAACTATTGAATGTAATTTTTCTAGATATAGATGGTGTTTTAAATAGTCCAAATTATATAAAAAAATATAAAGAGATGAAAACAAGAAAAGGAAGAATATATAAAAATATTGATGATAATGCACTTAATTATCTTAAAGAACTTCAAAATAGATATGATGCTAAAATTGTTCTAACTTCCACTTGGCGTAAGTGGCGTAACCGTATATCAATAGATAAATTTAAAAAATCTATTAAAGAAAACCCAATTACAGAAGATGAAAGAACAGAAGATTATGCAAATTTAAGAACATTATATGAAAAATTAAGATTAGAATATGATTTGGATTTGGACGACATGACTGATGATTTGCAGAATAGAATGTTAGAAATACAACTATACTTATTGCTTCATAAAGAAATAGAAAAATTTGTCATTTTAGATGATGATGATGAACATTTTTCTGAAATCTTTAAAGAACAATTTGTTCAATGTTGTGCGAAAGGAGAAGCTTTTGGAGAAAAAGAATTTGAACAAGCCTGTACCAGCTTTAACCAGCAAGAAAGATATATTCCAAATATAGAAGGATTAAAAGAATTACAAGACTATTTTGATAAATTAACACAAGCTTACAAAGTTAAGGCAGAGTCACTTTATAGTTCAATCTTAAAAGAAGATTTTGAAGGGGGTTCATTTGATGTATCTGGTATGCAATATAAAAGATTATATTATTATTTGCCAGATGAAATTAAAGCTCAAGTAGATATAGATTCTTGGAAAAATGGAAGAATTATAACTAATAACCAAAGAACCTTTGAGAAAGCTATTATAAATAATGAAGATTATTTTTCTAGTCTAATGTTATTAGAAGCTGGTTCAGATTCTTTACCATTATATAGTATTGTATTAGAACAAATGGAAATAGATGAGAAAGAAGAAATGCAAATGATGCAAGATTTGATTTCTAAATTATCTGAAGAACAAAAGATGAAATTATTACAATCAGCTAGACAAAAATATGAAGAACTACAAGAAAATAATTTACACGGCTCTATAAAGAACATAAGAGAGGTTATTCAATATTTGTTTCATGTAGATATTTCAAAAATACAAATAGATAAAGAGAGTGACTTAGATAAAGAGTTGTATTAGATTAATAGTATGATATAAAAATTCAAAAAGTAAATCATTACAATATAGAAAGTTATGGGTATATTATAAATAATGAATTAACAGATATATCTATGTTAGCAACAGGACATGAATTAGATAAAATAAAAAGTAGTATAAATGAATTTTAAAATTTGAAATAAATAGGGGAAAACAATGAAAGTAAGATTATTAGGAACAGGAGCAATATATTCAAAATATAATTGTGCAAGTGAGTTAATAGATGACAAAATATTAGTGGATGCAGGAAATGGTGTACTAAAAGAATTAAGAAAAATTAATTATGATTTAACAAAATTAGAAATGATAATTATTACACATCTTCATGCAGACCATTATGCAGATTTACCTGCACTAATATTGAATTTAGAAGTAGAGGGAAATTTAAAACCAATATATATTGCTGGACCAAAAGAATTAAAAGAAAACTTAACAGCATTGTGTCATATATATTATCAAGATTTTTTTGATAAGTTTTTTGAAGAAAAGATAAAATTCATAGAAATATTGCCAGAAACAAAAGCAATAGAAGTGTTAAATGATTATGATATAAAAATTCAAAAAGTAAATCATTATAATATAGAAAGCTATGGATATATTATAAATAATAAATTAGGTATTACAGGAGATACTTGTCTATGTAAAGAAGTATTAAATATATTTGAAAATAGTGAAATTGTAATAACAGATATATCTATGATTGAAGGTACAAATTATCACATGGGAATTGATGATATAGAAACAATAAGGAAAACATATAAAAATAAAATGATAGCTACCCATTTAAGAGATGATACAAGGGAAGAATTAAAGAAAAAATGCTTAAAAGATGTAATCATAAAAGAAGATGGGGTAGAGATGATAATATAATTATGGAGATGTAAAATATGGTTTTAGAAGATATTAAAATTATTAATTTATTAGATGATATAGAGTCTTTAGAAGAGGTTTCAGAATGGATATATGAAGAATGGGAGAAAAAATATAATAGAAAATTGGAAGATATAATTTATCGTTCCAAACATTCTTTAAATAGAGATGATATTCCTCAAATGTATATTGCAAAATATGATGATGAAGTAGTAGGATGTGTTTCCATTTGGAGATGTGACTTAAAATCAAGACAAGATTTATACCCATGGATGGCAGCATTATTTATAAAGAAAGAATATAGAAATCAAGGGATAGGTAAATTATTGCAAGAAAAAGTAATAGAAGAAACAAGAAAGATGAACTATAAAAACATATATTTAATAACAGAACATGAAAATTATTATGAAAAAACAGGATGGAAATTTTTAGAAAAAGCACCTTTGGAAAATGGTAGTTATACTAAAATATACAAATATGATTTAATGAAATAATAGATTATGATAAAAATGAACTTATAATTTAATAAGCAAAAACATAAAATATTAGATATATAATTAAATTGAAAAAAAGTGGCATAAATGGCAAAAAAATTCAATGATTTATATATTTGATGAGCCAACTTCAAATATAGACCTAAAAACGGAGAACAGAATTCAAAAATTAGTAGATAGAATTACAAAAGAAAGTACAATTTGAAATATTATGTAAAATATGCTATACTTTAATATGAATTACATATAAATCTTGGACTATTGGGCTATCTATAGGAGGATTTTTATGGATGTAAAAACATTACTGGATGTTATAAAAGAATATAATTCTCATGAAGAAGAAATCTTTGATAATGCTACTGATATATTCATCTCAAAGGTTCGGATTGAATTTGAAAAGATGTATAGAAATCAGGAATGGACAAAGATGATAGGTGTTTCAGAACTTGGTATTTTCATAACAGAATTAAGTGATGACTTTCAAAATGTTGAATTTAGAATTTCACCATATATTTCTGGAAGAAACGGAAAAGAATATGAGGAAGAGTATTATAATGATCCACCTTTTACAAAATATCTTGAAAGGAAGATGTATTTGGGTGATGAACTATTTGGTTTTCAAGATGAAGATATTCTCGCCTTAAAACCTTACTGTGAATCACTAGAAAGAAAAGGTTTTGGTTGCTATGTTAGCACAGGCAACAGAGAACTAGTTGTAACAATAAAAATTATTTGATTTTAAAGCCCAAGATATGTTCAAGGCAAAGGAGATTGCGATTTTTTGCAATCTTTTTTGTTATCATTTTTATCTAATGAAAAGGAAGAGTCAAAGCTCTTCCTTTTTCATAATCTCTGGACAATTATACATATCAAATGCTTCTTTTGAAGTAAGATTATACTTATTTGAACCTGAAGCAATTATTTGTTTCATATGTTCAGCAAATCTTTTTTCATAATCGCTATCACGTCCTTGTACTACTATTTCAGAGATATTAAAATGTCTTTTTGCCATAATGTGCCTCCTTAATAATAAATGCTTGATTAATAGTTATTGATATTATGCCCAGAAATTTTGCAACCAAGATGTAATTGTTTCTTGGAATTAAAATTTATTCAAACTTAATTGTACCATGATTTTTAAAGTTAGTCAAAAATATAAGTTGTTATTAACTTGAAATAATGAGCATTGAAAAGTTTTTATTATTATGATAATATGTGAAAGAATATAAATTTAAGGAGAAAAAGATGTTAAAAGCATATAGCATAATAAAAAATTTAGATAAAAAGGCATGTGAAATAATTAGAAATAATGGAATACAATTAGATATTTCAAATTCAGACAAAAGACCAGATAAAGAAGGATTGATTAAATTATTAGATGAATATGATATCCTTATAATCGGAATAGAAGATAAGTTCACAAAAGATATGTTACCAATAACGACAAAGAAAAAGATAATAGCAACATTATCTATTGGTTTAGACCATATAGATAGAGCTTTTTTAGAAAATGATAATATAAAAATAATTAACTGCCAAAATTCAAACGTAGTATCAGTTGCAGAGCATATATTTGCATTAATACTAGCGTTAAAGAAAAGAATTTTAGAAGCAAATGATATTTCATTAAAAGGTGAAAACAGAAGAAAATTATCTATGAGAAGTAACGATATAACTAGTAGTACACTTGGAATCATTGGTGCTGGTAAAATTTCTCGTGAAGTAATTAGAATTTCAAAAGCATTTAATATGAATATTATTTCCAATACATTAAATCCAGAACTACATGAAGATTTAATGAAACAAGGAGTCAAATTCGTATCTTTAGATGAAGTATTATCAAATGCTGATATTATAACAATTAACATACCATTAAATGAAGAAAATAGAAATATTATATCTAAAGAAAAAATTAGATTAATGAAAAAAACAACAACATTTATAAATACTTCAAGAGGAGAACTTGTAGATATGAATGAATTAATAAATTATGCTGATGAAAATAAGACATTTAATGTTGGATTAGATATAGATGCTGAAAATTATAAAGATATTTTAAGTATAAAAAGAAATAATGTAATTGTAACACCTCACATAGCTGGAGTAACAAAGGAAGCAGTAGAAAGAATGGATGTAGAAGTGGCAAATAGATTAGTCGAATACATTAAAAAGTAAAAATTTAGGAGCAAAAAATGAATATAAAGGAAATGCAACAAGCAGTAAAAATATTAGGCGAAGAATGGAATTTAGGAAAAAAAGAATCAGGAGCTGAAGGAAATATATGTGCTTGGATTTATTTAATGGAGATACTAGAAGAGAGTGAAAAGATTATTACATATAAAGAAAATGGTGAACTTGTAGGATTTTGTGGATATGCTAAATGGAATTCAAAAAATCATTTAATAAGAAAAAAATTATCAAAAATAATAAAAAATAGATTAATGAATAGTAAAAAGATAAAAAATAAAAATGCAATAAAAAAGTATGATGAAAATTATGGATATTATGCACCAAAAGAAATAGAAAAGAAATTTGATGGAGAAATATCTATATTAATTGTAAAAAAAGAATATCAAAATAAAGGTATAGGAACAAAGTTATTATTAGAAGTATTTAAACTTGCAAAAGAAGACGGATTAAAGAAAATTCAAATACTAACAGATGAATCTTGCAATCATGAGTTTTATGAGAAATGCAATTGTAAAATTGTATATGAAACTAAAATACAAAACATAGAAAGCAATATTGTTGGAAATAAGAAATTTGAAAAAGCATATGTGTATCAAAAAATACTATAATTTATAAATTACGAAAGGAAAGAATAAATGGAAGAAACACAGAGTATAAAAAAAGCAAAAAGAAGCATAAAAATATACCCAATATTTGCATCGTTTACAGGAGATATGATTTTTTTCGTACCAATAGATACTTTATTCTTAACATTAGTAAAAGGCTTAACAGCAAGTCAAATAACAGCAATGACAATGGTTTCACTAATTATATGTATATTATCTCAAAAAATAATATTATCTATTGTAAAGAAAATAGGAAATGTAAATTCATTAAGATTAGGTTCATTTATGCTTTTAATAGCATCTCTATGCTTAACATTTGGAAATAGTTTCCCTTTGATGCTATTATATAAAACTATACTTGAACTCGCATATATATTTTTAAATATGGATGAAATCGTACTAAAAAACAATCTAAATGCAGTAGATAGATCAGATGATTATTATAAGATTAGAAATAAAACAAAAATAATATATTCATCAATAACACTATTTACAGCATTAGTAGCAGGAAGTTTATTTAATATAAATAATTATTTACCAATGTATTTATCAATTGGAATATATATAATCTTATTTAGTGTTTCATTTTTATATTACGAAGCAAAAAACAAAATTAATGAAACTACGAAATCGGATAATAATAAACTAAAAATAACTAACATCATTTTTTTAGTAATTTTAGCTAATGCAGTTTTTTATTCTATCATAAAGATGGGACAAAATAATAGTAAATTGTTTATGCAATATGATTTTCAAAATTTCTTATCCATTGAAATGGTTACATACTATATAACAGCAATTGTATTTATTTCAAGAATTGCAAGACTATTAGGAAATATCATATTTGGAAAGGTATATAAAAAAATTAAAGATAAAATGAGTATTGCATTATCAATATGTTTAGCTTTAGCATTTATATTATTGTTATTAGGTCATTTTATAAATACGTCATTTGTAATAAAAGTATTGTTAATGTCACTAGGATTTTTCTTGATTTTAGCAATTAGAGATTCTTTCCAAGTATATATAGAAGATGTGGCACTAGGTATTGCAAATAAAGATGAACAACAAAAAATAATAATAAAAATAGAAGTAAGCAGAAGAATTGGAACATTGATTTTAAGCACATTATTTACACTTATACTAATGAGATATGAGTTAGTTGTAGTTGAATTTATATTATTAATTTTATCAATAATTGAAATATTTATTAGTAAACAATTATGTAATAAACTAATTAAAATGAAAAGGGAGGAAGTAAATTGAAAAACATAGTAATAATAGGAGTAGGGAGAGCAGGAAAAACAACATTAAGCAATATGATTAAAGATAAATGGAATCAATATAATTTAATTCATTCAGATTCAATTAAATGGGGAATAATTAGAGGAAAAGGTGAAGAACCTTATTACAGAAAAAATATTAAAGCACAGAAAGAATGGGAACATGGAGATGAATTTCAAAAAACTTTAGTGGAAATATACAAATCTTCAGTAAATAAAGATGAGGATATAAAAGGATATGGCACAATACTTGAATCAGGTCAATTAGAACCAAGATATGTAAAAGAGCTTATTGATAATTATAATGTTTATTGTATATGTTTAGGTCATGGAGATTTAGACAAACAAGGAATTATTGATTTATGTAGGAAAAATGACAAAGAAAAAGACTGGAGTTATGGGATTTCTGACGAAGATTTAGATGCTCATGCAGAAAAGTGGGCAGAAACTAATGAAAATTTGAAAGTAGAATGTCCAAAATACGGAATTGAATATATTGATACACATATAGACAGAAAAGAAATTTTAAATAAGATAATGGAAAAGATAGAAAAGGAAATTGAATATTAGATTTTAAAATTTAGATAAAACAATTTATATAGTGAGGGAAATATTATGAATAATAAAGAAATAGAAATAAAATTAGATTTAAGACAAGACATAGATAATATGGTTAAATTACGTTTACATAGATATAATGTAAAACATTGTAAGTATATGGAAGAACATTCAAGCTATACACATAATGATAAAATAACAGCAAATTTTGGGATTTTCAAAGATGAAGAATGTTTAGGTGGAGCAGTTGGATACATTTCGTTTGGATGGTATATGCTTACTGATTTTTGTATAGACGAAAGTTTAAGAGGTCAAGGAATAGGAAAAGAAATCATTATGAAAATAGAAGAATTTGCTAAAGAAAATAATTGCATAGGCGTACAGTTAGACACTTGGAATTTTCAAGCACCTGAATTTTATAAAAAATTAGGTTATATTGTTTGGGGAGAATTCAAAGATTGTCCTCCTGAAACAACTCATTATTATTTATATAAAAAGTTTTAGATAAAAAACTATTAAAAAGGAGCAATGTCAATAAAGAAATTTGTTGATAAGCTCCTTTTTGCATTAAATAAACTTTTACTTGGTGGTAATTGTAAAAAATAAAGTGTTATGATAGAATGAAAATGCTTAATCAAGTTTAATTGGAGGATTTTAATGAGAATTGGTATAGATATAGATGATACATTAACAAATGTAAAAGAAGAACTAATTGAGGCAGGAGAAAACTATGTTAGAAGATTGGGAAAAGATATAAAAGTAGATAAAAACTTTGAAGATAAAAACAATAATGGCAACAAATGGCAAGAGATGTTTCAATTTAACTATGAAGAATTAAAATATTTTTTAAAAGACATACAAGAAAGTATAACAAATAAAGCTAAACCAAGAGAGAATGTAGTAGAAGTTATAAAAAAATTAAAAAATGACGGAAATAAAATTATAATTATTACTGCTAGAGATTCAGAATTCCATGATGATCCATATAAATATAGCAAAGATTGGTTAGATAAAAATAATATATATTATGATAAATTAGTTGTAAATGCAAGAAATAAAGAAGACGCATGTATTGAAGAAAAGATTGATTTATTTATTGATGATAGTGAAAGTAATTGTTTAAATGTAAAAAAAGTTGGAATAAAAACGATAAGAGTTTGTAATAAGATAGAAGAAAACAATTCTAATTTAATATGCTTTAACAATTGGAATGATATTTATAGCTATATTCAAACTATAAAAATAATCAAGAAAGAAGGATAAAAATGAAATACATAAAAGAAGAAGAAAATCCAAATATAAAATATAGAAAAAGACCAGGAGCTTATGCAATTATGACAAGAAATGAAGATAACAAAGTAGGAATTGTAACAGATGGTAGAGATTTATTTTATATAGGCGGTGGAATAGAAGAAGGAGAAACAAAGCTACAAGCATTAAAAAGAGAATTTATTGAAGAAACAGGATATACCATAAAAAATATAAAACCATTTGATGAAGTTAGGTCATTTATAGATGGTGAAGAAAAAGGGCATCTAGAAGTAGAAGCATATGTGTATACAGCAGAATTTGATGAAAAAGTAGCAGAACCAATAGAGAAAGACCATAAAGTGTTATGGGTGAATCCAGAAGAATATAAGGACAAGTTATATAGAGAATGGCAAAAATATATATTAAAAGAATATGTTGAAAGGAATTGTAATAAATGAAAATAGTTATCTTTTCAGACATACATTATTCTGATAATTATAAATATGAAAAAGAACCTATCAAGTCAAGAAAATTGACAATGTATTCAGAGCCTCTGGTTAAAAAATTAATAGAAAAAATAAACCATGAAATAAAGCCAGATATTGTATTAAATTTAGGAGATTTAATAGAAGATAGAAATGATAGTAAAAAGGATAAAGAAAATTTGGAATATATATGGAATATTTTAAAACAGATAAAAGTTCCATTTTATACATTAGTGGGAAATCATGATTTAAAAATGATGAAATCAAAAAGAGAAGTAGAAAACATATTAGGTTATAAAAATGCAACATTTTCAATTGATTTAAAAGGGTATCACTTCATATTCTTAAGTCCTAAATTAGAAAATTTTACAATATCTGATGATGGAGGAATTTCAAGGACAAAAAACATATCAACTGAAGATTTAAAATGGTTAATAAATGATTTAAAGAAAAATACATTACCAACAATTATATGTTATCACTATGGAATAGCTGAAGATAATATGAAAGGAAATTGGTGGTTTGAAAAAGATAAAGAAGAAGCTTTATTAGAGAATAGAAACGAATTAAAAGAAATATTGGAAAGTGATAAAAATATAGTAGCAGTTTTTTCAGGACATCAGCATTGGACAAAAGAAATAGAAGAAAATAATATAAAATATTTCATAGTTGGCTCTTTGGTTGAAAATGTGAATAATGATGGAAGTCCTGATGGGATTTTTTTAGAGGTAGATATTAAAGATAAAAATATGAAAATAAAAAAGAGGCATATTTCTATATAGTTGAAAAATATAGTTAATTTCAATATGGAGGATTTATATGAATACCAAAAGATTTAGATATCAACAAAGAGATTTTCATTTAAAAGAAATAGACAACTTAACAAATATAGATTGGAATTTAGAAAAGTATGGTTGTGGACCAACATCTATTGCTAATGTATTAAAAAATTATGGATTTGACGTTAATCCAATAGATATGGCTAAAAAAATATTATTTGATAGTGATGGAAATTTTGATACTACATATTTACGAAACAAAGGAATCAATGATAGAGGTTTGATATATTGCCTAGAAAGACTAATAAAAGAAGATAAATTCAATATCTCATATGATATTGTAAAAATAGATTTTTCAAATCCTAACAATCAAAAACAAAAAGTAATTGATTTAATGAAGCAAGGGAACATGGCAATAATTCATGTAGGACCATCAGAAATAAGTCCATTAACTTTTTCTAAAAATGGTCATTATTTAGTAATTAGTGATATTGATAGTGATAATAATTTTTATGTTATCAATTCTAATGAAATAGGAGATAATCAATTAGGTGTTCCATTTGATTATGATACAATTATTAAAAATATGACAGGAAGAAAAGACTCTTTCAATTTTTTATTTATAAAAAAATTAGATAAATAAACAATACCTAAATAAATAGAATAGGAGAATATTTATGCGAATTGGAATAGATATAGATAATTGCATATCAAATTTTGATGATGTATTATTAGAAGAATATTTAAAACACGATAAAGAATTAAGAAATACAGGAATTATAAATGACAAGCCATATCATATAACAGTCGGAATGTTTGATTGGTCAAAAGAGGAAAATGACGACTTTTATTACAATAACATACAAAGAATAGCAATGAGTTTAAAGCCATTAAATAATGCAAAGGAAGTAATAGACAAATTAAAAGCAGATGGAAATGAAATCTATATCATAACATCTAGAGATAATGGAGAATATATAAACCCAGAGAAAATGACAAGAGAATGGCTAGAAAAATATGATATATATTTTGATAAATTAATCCTTACTGGAAGACACGAAAAAGGACCTGCGTGTAAAGAAAACAATATAGACATTATGATAGAAGATAGCATAAAAAATTGCGAAGATATAGAGAATAACGGTGTAAAATGCTATATAATGAATACGAGATATAACCAAGAAGAAACAAGGTTTGAAAGAGTGAAAAGGTGGGATGAAATATATTCAAAAATTTCTAAACTATATAAAAAAGAAGAACATAAAGAAAGAATAAATGTTATATTAGACACAGATACATATAATGAATGTGATGATCAGTTCGCTTTATCATATATGCTTTTATCACAAGATAGATTTAATATAGAAGCTATTACAGTAGCACCATATCACCATGATAATGATATTAGTATAGAAGAAGGACAAGAAAAGAGTTATCAAGAAATATTAAAAATTTGTAATTGGCTAAATTTTGATGCAAAAAATAAAGTATTTAAAGGTAGCAATGGTTATATAGAAAATGGATATAATGAAACAAATGGAGCAATAGAAAAAATAGTAGAGATTGCAAGAAAAAACGAAAAAACATATATTATGGCAATTGGAGCAATCACAAATATTACATTGGCTATTAAGAAAGATCCAGATATTATAAATAAAATTAAAATTGTTTGGCTTGGAGGACACAGCCCAATATGTGATAACAATAAAGAATTTAATTTTAGACAAGACGTACAAGCAATAAAGGAAATCTTTGAATCAAAAGTAGACTTAACAATCATTCCTTGTAAAGGTATCGCATCTAACTTAAAAATATCAATATATGAATTAGAACATTATTTAAAAGGAAAAAATGAACTTTGCAATTATTTATTTGGCAGATTTTATGATGATGGGATACATGGAATTCAAACAAGAAGGGTAATTTGGGATATAAGTGTTGTAGCTTATTTAATTAATAAAGATTGGTTTGAAGAAAAAGAAATGGATTGCCCAGAAATTAATAAAGATTTAAGTTATAGTTTTAATAAAAATAATAGAAAAATAAAATTTATAACTTATTTAAATTCAGATGATATATATAAAGATTTATTTGATAAATTAGTAGAAAAAGGATAGAGATGGAAGAAAAAGATTTGTTAATAGAAAAAGATAATATAGAAAAGGCATTAACATTTTATAATATAAATATAGAAGATTATAAGGATAAATGTTATAAATGTTTAGATAACATTAATAAAAATAGTGAATTGAAGAACAAAATAAATTATGCACTAAAATTCTTATATAGTAATGAAAGCGAACAGTTAGAATTATTATGGAAAGAAAGTAATTTGAATAAATTTTTAGGAGAATCCTATAATAAATTCATTCATAACATAATACTTTTGTCAGGTTATAAAATACATGAAGAAAATATGAGTAAATATAACTTTGATACATACCAAGTTTTAGCACATAAAAACAGAGTTAGAGAATGTTTAACAAATGATATATATAATCAAAAACTAGAAGGAATTAGATTATCTCAAACTTTATGGGGAATATATTTTATAAATATAAGATTAATAGAAGTTGGAAGATTGCAGTATGAATATTGTAATAATAAAAAAGGAAAATATATTAAAATTCATATACCAAAAGGAGATAAACTACTTTATAATGAAGTATTGAATTCCATAAAAAATTCTAAAAAAGAAATAAAGAAATACTTTGAAATAGAAAATTACGAATATTATTGTGAATCATGGCTATTGAGTAAAGATATAACGAAACTATTAGATGTCAATTCAAATATTGCTAAATTCCAGCAACTATTTGATATAATTGAAGGAAAGGATGCTACTAAAGACATTATAAATTTTGTTTTTGGATTGCAACAAATAGATAGTTATTACGATTTGCCAGAAAAAACAAGTTTGCAATCAAAAATTAAAGATTTATTGATTAACGGAAAAGAAATTCACATTGGAATAGGAAAATTAAAGAAAATATAGAAAAAGGATAATTAATATGAAAATATATGTAATTAGACATGGAGAAACAGAAAGTAATTCCAAAAATATCGTTGGAGAAATTAAAGAAGATTTAAACGAAAATGGTATTAAACAAGCAGATAAAGCTAGTGAAAAAATAGCGAATTTGAATATAGATTTGATTATTTGTTCTCCAGCAGATAGAACTAAACACACTTGCAATATTATAAATAAAAATAATGTTCCAGTTATATTTGATGAAAGGCTAATCGAAAGAGATGTGGGTATTTATGAAAATAAAGATTGGAATAATATAGATAGAAAAGCATTTTGGAATTACTATTCTACAAAATATACAGGATTAGAAACAATGAAAAGTGTATATAAAAGAGTTGCAGAATGTTTAGATGAAGTAAAAGGAAAATATAAAGATAAAACAATTTTATTAGTAACACATGGAGGGACATTAAGAGCTATCTATTGGTATTTTAATGGAATACCTGAAGATGGAAATGTTGGTTATGATATGCACTCAAATTGCGAGATAAAAGAATATGAATGGTAGGAAATAGTAAATGGAAGAACTAAAAATAGATTATAAATTCAATTTAGAAGATTTTGAAAAAATGGAAGATATCGAACATTCATATTTCCCAAATGAAAATATAACACCAGCTGAAGAAGTATTAAAGTGGTATGAAAAGAATAGTTTAACTTGTATAGGTGTTAGGAACAGTAATAATGAAGTAGTTGCAAATGTTAATATACTTCCATTAAATAAAAAAACTTTTTATGATGTTTATGATAATAAGATGAATGAAGCTGATATAGTAGATTCTCAAATAGAAAAATATGAGAGCAACAAAGAATATTACTTATACTTATCTTCAATATCAATAAACAAAAAATATAGAAATATTTATCGTGTAATAACAACACTATTAAAAGGATGTATTGATTTATATAAACTACTAATAGATAGAAACATCAAGATAATAAAAATAATGGCAGATGTAAGTACAGAACATGGAGAAAAAGTATGTAAGAAATTATTGAAAATGGATTATATAAGAGATACAACTCATAATTCTAAAATTTATTGTGCAGATGGTAATAATTTTGTAGAATCGATAAATAGAATTATGAAATTTTTAGGCAAGTAAAATTTAATGGAGGAAAAATGAAAATATTATATACAGCATTTAACGGAAAGGATAATTCATCAAAAATATTATTAGATAAAATAATGGCAGAAAATACAAATAAGTTATATTTAAGAAATAGTTTTGATACAAGTGTTAAACAATTGATAAGTAAATTAAAAAAGTACGAAACAATAATTTCGTTTGGACAAGCTCCATTAGATAAAGATTTAATAAAGATTGAACTTATTGGCAAAAAAGAAAAGGATTTATATAAAACAGATTTTAATTATTCAAAAATAAAAGAAGATATAGAAAAAACAGGAATTAAAGTAGAAATTTCTGAAGATGCTGGTAATTTTCTATGTAACAATTTATATTATAATGGACTTAAATATATAAGAGAAAACAATATAAATTGTAAAATGATATTTATACATATTCCAAAAATAGAAGATATAAGCAATATAGAATTGTTAGCAAAAATATTTTAGAAGGAGAAAATAATGAAATTAACAAGCAAAGAAACAAAAGATATAGTAGAAAGTTATAGAGGAAAAACACTAACAGATAAATGGATAGACCATTGTATTTGTGTTGGAGATACAGCAGGAAAAATTGCTAAAGCATTAGAAGAAAAAGGATATAATATAGATGTAGATAAAACAATAGCAATTGGATATGTTCATGATATTGGAAAATATAACGGAGAAATTTATGGTCATGTTATGAGAGGATATAATTATCTAAAAGAAAAAGGTTATGATGAAGATTATTGCAATATTTGCCTAACACATTCATATTTAAATAATGATATTATTTGTACTGCTGGAGGAATTCCAGATATAAATGAGAATCCATTTTTAACTAACTTTATAAAAAATCATGAGTATACAATAGAAGAAAAGATAATAAATTTGTGTGATTTAATGTGTCCACCAGGAGGAAAGGTATATACAATAGATAAAAGATTAATAGACCTAATTTATAGAAAAGGAGCATATACAAACACACAATATCATGTAAAAGAAACATATAAATTGAAAGATTATTTTGATAATTTATTAAGATATAATTTATATGATTTATTTCCAGAAATAAAGGATAATCTATAAAATATAATATTACAAAAATATTACAATTCTATTAACTTTGTCATATTTCTTGTAAAAAAATAGGATTTAGTATAGAATTTCAATAATAATAGTGTAATATGAAAGGATAAAAGGTATGGGAAGATATGCTTATCGTGGACAAGAAGTCTTATATAGAAATGGTAAATTAGTTGGTTTTAATGCTGGATATGGAGCTCATACTGAACATGAATCACATTATTTAGGATATGAACAAAGAAAGCGAAAAAAATTGATTGATAAAAATAAAAATCATCCATTTAATGGAGAAATTGTTGAAAATCCTAATGCAGTACAAATGATGGAATTTAATGATGGAAATGTCTGGATAACTAATGATTCTTTGTTTAATTACCAATTAATGCAAAAAACAGAAAAAGAAAGAAATGAGATTAAGGAAAAATACTTGCATAATGAAGATAGAAAAAAAACAGAAAAAGTAATGCTTGAATTTGGAGGTAGAGAACTTGATGCTCCTGAAGTAGTTGCTTTATGGAATGCAGGTTGTCATGGTGATGGAAACTTTGATTTAATATCAACTACTGAACAAAGTAGTGAGATGTTAAGAAAATTATATGAGGAAATGCAAAAAGGAAATGTTGCCATTTCAAGCGATTATAGTTTTATGTTCAAAGACAGAGGTTTATCATTTGTATTGTTAGACCAATTAACACAACAAGATTTGATGATGAAAGAATATGTTGATTATAGACAGGAATTAGGTAAAAAATTCCAAAAAGAATACAGAGAGTTTGTTGATGGTGAAGGATTAGGAGAATTTGAAGTGAAATATCCAGTAGGATTTTGGAATCTTCAAATTTCTGGATTAAATCAAACCGATAAAGGATTGGTTCCAGAATTTTATTTGGAACTATATCATACAAATCATGGAGATTGGGATAATGATAGTTGTCTATTCAATGTACCACGTTATATGTCAGGTGATGAAATTAAGTTTTTAGTACCAATTGCAAAATCAGAAGAATTTATAACTTTTGCAGATAATCATTCAAAAGAAGAAATAGAAGAATATATAAACACTCAATTAGAGAATTATCATGAACAGCAAAGATTAGCTCAAGAACAAGAGTATCAAATTGGAGAAGATTCTTTAGATAGTATTGCAGGAGAACAAAGGTCGGAAAATATAGAAAGAAAATCATCTTCATTAAGAGAAAAAATAAAAAAATGGTTAAATCCAGATAGAGAAAACGATAAAAATAAACCTGATGGAAGAGAGGAATAAAATGGAAAATGTAGAATATATGAATTCCCTATATCAAATAAGTGAAATATTAAAATATATTACGCCACCATTAAAAGCTAGAATACCTAAAAAAATTATCAGCTATATTGAAAGTAATAAATCAAAAGATTATAATTGGAAAATAGATAAAACATTACCATTAGAAAAGCAAGAATTATTACCTACTACTAAAGAACTTATAACAGTATTATATAAAGATTATATGTGTGATGATATATCAAGATTAAAATTAAATAAAGTATTAAATGAAAATCAGATAAAATATGAAAATGAAGTAAGAGAAAAATATAATCCTGATAATATTTTTAAAGAGAGAAATAAATCTTATGAAACAAATAAAAGAACAATAGAAAATAATGAAATAGTAAGCTATAAAGAATCATTCTTAAGTAAAATAATAAATAAACTAAAATCATTTTTTCATAAACAGTAAAAATAATCCTATTAATAAAGTTAAAAATAGCTGTTATTAATAGGATTTAAAATTAGATTAGTATAAGCAATTAATTTGATATTTTACATAAAACATGTTAAAATATTATATAGTAAAAATTGCAGGAGGATAAATTTATGTCTAATAATTTAGAAAAATTGATTAGTGAAAAACGGAAGCAAGGAAAGCTTCAGCAACAACAGATTGCTAACAAAGTAGGAGTAACAAATGTAACTTTATGCCAAGCTCAATCAGGTCAGAAAAAGTTAAGTAGAGAAAAATTAATTCGTTTAGCTACTGTACTTGATGTAGACTATAATGAATTACTTAAAATGATGAACTATGATATGAGAGATGAGTATATAATGGCTTTTGATAAATTGGTTACTGCCAACAAAAATGATTGTGAATTATTCATGTTGTTTGCATAGGTTGTCGGAGATTCTAAAAACATTGAGATACTAAAGAAAGTAATATCATTGCTTGTAAAGGCAGATGACAAAGAAAAAGAAACACTTTCCAATATGCTTGAACTTTTAAAAGACGGAATATATGGAATTTGATATTGGAAGTGTGTTAATTGAGGGCAGGGATTAAAAACAAAATCTCTGCTCTTTTCATATATTTGATTTTTTAATAAAAATTGATATAATAAAGAAAATAAAATTAAGAGGTAATAATAATGGAATCTTTATATGGATTAACATACATACCAGTAGATATGGATAATTTAGAAATAGCATTTAAAATACAAAAAGAAATATGGACATCTGATCCAGATTATAACGATTTACTAGATAAAGCTAAAAATAGAGCTGATAATAATTGTTCTTTTTTAATTTATTATGACAATACTTTAATTGGAATAACTGGAGTTGACTTTTACAAAGAATATAACGATACGATATGGCTTGACTGGTTTGCAATTTTGCCAGAATTTCGTAGAAAAGGTTATGGTAAGAAAGTATTATTAGATACAATTAGATATTGTAAAAATTTAAAAAAATATGATTATTTTAGACTAGATACCACATATTATGAAAATAGACCAGCATTATATTTGTATGATGATGTAATGGATTTAAGAGAAGATTATACAGTTGAAGATACAGATACAGTAAAAAACAATTTTATTATATATACATATGGCTTAAATAAAAAAGCTGAATACTGGAATAATAAATATTTAGGATTAAGAGAATATTATGATAATTGTAAATAATAGAAATGGGAGAAATATAAATTATGGAAGATAAGAAAGTAGTAGTAGGAATAGTTGCAAAACATATAAATAATAATCAATCTAAAATTAATTCTTTAATTCGTGATGAAGTAAAACAAGCAATATTTGATAATGGAGGAATTGTAATTGGAATATTATCACCAAATGATGAAATATTATATGCAGGAAACGATTGGAAAGAATATGAAGATAAAATAAGAAAAGAAGAAATAATAGATGAGTTAAATTTGTTTGATGGTGTTATTTTGCAAGGTGGGATAACTTGCGAAGCATATGAAAGTTGGATTGCAAAATATTGCTATGATAATAACATTCCTATACTTGGGATTTGTGCTGGACAAAATGCAATAGCAAGAAGTCTTGGAGGAACAACTTTTAAAATCAGTAATCCAGAAAAACATGATAAAAGTTTTGATGAATATGTGCATAGTATAAAGATTGATAAAGAATCAAAATTTTATTCAATTATTCAAAAAGAAGAAATAATGGTAAATTCAAGACATAAAAATTCAATTAAAGATTGTCCTGGATTAAATAAAGTAGCATTTTGTGAAGATGGATATGCAGATGTTATTGAAGATCCCAACAAAAATTTCTATATTGGTGTAAGATTTCATCCAGAAAGCTTGTATAAGAAAGATGAAAATATGAATAATATTTTTAAAGCTTTTCTTGAAGAATGTAAAAAACAAAGTAGGGGTAATTAAAAAATTTTTTCTCAACTATGAACTAATATAAAAATGTATTAAACTTATGATGAGGTGAAGAATATGGATAAATCATATGTAAATACATTAAAAAATATATTAGGAGAAAAAAAGTTTAAAGAGCTATCAGACTTACTTTTTAAAGATGTAGATAAAATGTTTAGAGAAATAAAAATTGACATAGCAATAAAAATGGTAGAAGTAAATATGTCACTTATTTCAATAATTGGCGTGGAACTAGCAAGGGGATGCAAAGAAGAAGAATTATCAAAAAGAATTAATTGGTATAACATTGCAGGAAAATCTATGTTTATAGAAGAAAATATTAATGAATTTTATAAAAGATATAAAGAATATATCGAAATAGTTAAATTAAAAGTTATAGAAGAAAATAAATAAAAAATTAATGCACTTTTCTAGCAATAGATTAGTGTGTTTTTTTATGGGTACATTTTTTATTTTTTTCTCAAATAGGTATTTTAAGCTCTTGGAAATATAATCACCTTCAGGAGGTGGAAAAATGTATGTAAATTCTAGGACTACTAATAAAATTCTAAAAGAAATATTAGGAAAAGAATTATTTAAAGAATTGCTAGATTATCATGTAGAAATTGCAGACAGATATTTAGGTACAAATCATTCAGCAATTTTAGGAATATGCTATTCCTATTTTAATAATATGGTTATTTTATATATTTCTGCATTTTTATCAAAAGGTAAGACTTTAAAAGAAATTGAAACATCATTTAAAGAAAATTATAAAAATAGAATTATGCAAAACTCTATTGAAGATTTTTATTTTGATTATAAAAAATATATTGAGCAAGTTGTAAATAATTTAAAAAAGAGAAATGGGGAAGGTACATGAATTTTAAAAAAATGCAAGGCATCATTCAAATTATATTAAGTGAATATGATTATCAAAAATTATTAACATTGATAGTTCAAGAATATGCAAAAACCGAAGTAATGATTAGTGAATTAGAAACAATCTTATTTTCATATTTTAATTTAATTTTTATAAAAGGAATTTCAGATAAGAAAATAGAAGCAAAAGAATTAAAGATTTTAACAGAAAAAAGAACTATTAAAGTTAATTTAGAAAAGTTTGATGTAAGGTATAGTGAATTTATTTTAAAAATAAAAAATTTAAAAGAGGAAGTTTTTGAAGAAATCAGAAAAAATATATAACCATATGAATATTCTATATGTCATATATAGAATATTTTTAAGACAATTTCAAAATTCCACATAACTACACTTATGTTGAATTTTTGAAATAAAAACTAAAAATATCTATAATAAAATTCTACATAAATGAAAGAAAATTAGATAAAAAAATTCTACATAAATGGAGGAATAAAATTGGAAGATGATATATTAGAAAAATTTGAAATTTATTTAGATGAAAAATATACAAGTGACGAAGAACGAAATACACAAAAAGCATATTTAAGTGATATAAGATTATTTTTAAAATATTTTGAAGATGAGTTTGGAGAAAAAATAGTATCCTTTTCAAGAGGACATATATTAGAATACAAAAATTATATGCTAAATAAAATGAATTATAAATTTTCGACTATTAATAGAAAATTGGCATCAATTTCTGTATATGAAGATTTTTTAATAGAAAATAATATAAAAGAATCAAAAGATATAAAAAAGAGAGATTCCTATAAAATTGATTTGGCATATATTTCTGCTGATATGCTTCCAAGAAAAACTATTAAAAAACTAAGATTAGAAGCTAGTAAATGGAATAAAAGAGATTATGCAATAATTGTTTTAATTGATGAAGCTGGATTAAGAGTTTCAGAAGCAATAAGAATTCAATTAGAGCGAGATGTTAATTTAGACATGAGAAGAATTACTATTTTTGGAAAAGGAAGAAAAGTAAGAGAGGCATTTATAAATAATGAAATTTATGAGGCTTTAGATGATTATATAAAAGAAAGAAATGAAATTTTGAAAGAATTAAACACAACTAACAAATACTTATTTATTAGTAATAAATCTAAAAAGACTGGAAATCATATTCATAGAAGTACAGTAAATAAGATGCTAAATAAATATATTGAGCAATTAAATGAAAAGAAATTACATCCACATACTTTAAGGCATGACTTTGCGACAACAAGATATGAAGAAGGGTATAGTGATATGAGATTAAAGAAATCATTAGGTCAAACATCTAATGCAGTAAACAGATATGTCCATCCAGGAGGAGAAGAAAATAGAAACAATTGATAATAGAAATAGCATAAATGTAGGAATTTAGGCAAGAAGATTTGGAATACTTGAATTTTATACTGAATTATGGTAAACTATCATTAGTGAGCAAATAGCTCAAAATTTAAATTTCAGGAGGAAAATGGACATGATTAAAGTGGATGTAAACGAAATAACAGTAACAGTTAAAGGACGGGAAGTAACTTTATCTGAAAAAGAGCTGGTTAGTATTTTGGAACAACATTTCAAAATACTAAATGTAGTAAAAGGTGTTGAAGTAAATCCTATTACTATTGATGAATCAATATTTGAAATAGGGGAAAAAGAGCATTATTATTCTCATGAGGAATATATAATGCAACTGATTCAAAAAGCATTTATAGAGATGAAGAAAGACCTACGAAGGTATGCAAGACCATTTGAAATTGTGACTCCAGCAGAATTAGAACCAGTATATACTGAAGAAAAGATAGTGGCACTGGCAGAACAATATGGAGATCACCTTGCAGATTGGGTTGAACAAGCACTAGAGTGGGCACAAAAAATTGCTAATGGTGAAGATATCTTCAATAAATCAGATGATTCAAAATGGTTTAGAGCGATTTCATGGCAGGACGGTCATGTGTGTCTTGTTGGTGGTTCGGAGGAATTTAATAATCATGATTGTGCTTCAGCTATTCATGAATTTCATGTTAATTCTTTTTATCAGCTACATAATGCAGTTCCAGCTATCGTGCGTTACAAGTAAAAATCCACTATTCAACATAATAATTGTTGAATAAAATCAAATATAGAGGATGAAACTTTAATAAGAAGCATCCTCTATATATTTAAATGAAAATAAAATTAATATTTGATTTATGTTAGATAAAGTGCTATAATATGCTTACTATAAACATTTTAGGAGGTTTTTGCATATGAACATTACAAGGGACGAGGTTTTTTATGATCGGCAATTAGAATTGGCAAACAAACTTGCGGATGTATTGGGTGACAAAATCAAAGAAATAAAAACAACTGAATATTTATACCCATGGGAAGGACCATTTGATAAAAAGTTGTCATATTCTGAAGTACGTCAAGCAAACAGAAAGAAGCGTATTAATGTCACAATTGTATTTGACAGATACATTTCAAAAGAGGCAATACCAGAGCTTAATAAAATCATGAAATGTAATTATCGGATTTACAAAAATGAACTTTGGTATTCAATGAAACCAGCAAAACTTGACTGGTATATGCGAACCGAAAAAGCGTAATTCGTAAGAGGAGAATATAGCTGAATTATGAAAGCTATTTTTCTCCTCTTAACTCATTTTTAGAAAATAGCTATAAACGTTAAATATAAAAATAAAAATAGAACCATCCTTCTTTTTACAGAAAGATGATTCCACTTTTTAAACTCAATCAATAACGACGTCACCTTAAAAATTCGCTGTTCCTATAACTTTAAACTTGTAATTCGCTTTATCCGTTATAATATTTCCTTCTATATCATCCATTTCAAAAGAAATAGGGATGATTTTAGTTACACTAAAACCTTTCCTACTTTTAAATTTTCCAGAAATGAGATATCTATATTCAGAAAGATTCTCTCTTCTTATAAGATGTCTATATTCAGAAATTTTAGAAATCTCATTTTTTCTTTTAAGTTCCTGCAAATGCTTGTGAAAAGAAGGAAAATCAGAAAATGATTGAATAAACATATTTCCTCTATATTCTGAAGCATAACCAAAATAGAAAGGAAGATCATATTCTTGATTTTTCAAATCCAAATGATTATCTTCTGCTTCAACAGTAAGAGAATAACCATCAAGAGTTGTAAAAGTATTTTCTTGTAGCAATCCTTC
This sequence comes from uncultured Eubacteriales bacterium, assembly GCA_949288185.1. Taxonomy (GTDB): domain Bacteria; phylum Bacillota; class Clostridia; order TANB77; family CAG-508; genus CAG-269. Next base: position 120,465 of record CASEIZ010000024.1, read on the forward strand.
AATAAGCATTAATTCTGAATGAATAAAATTGAATAATATTTTTATAGGACATCCAGTTTTTGAAATAGATTGAGCTTCATCAAGAGTTATTTCCACTCCTGAATCTTGGCTAAAAAACCGTGCTTTGTAAATTTTCTCCTGCATACTTTTCTACCTGTGAGAATTCTAAAATTCTCTCCTTTCTTTTTAGAATTTCATATATTGTATCATAAAATACTTGATAAATCAAAGAATAGTGGGAACTAACTATATTCTATTGAAAAATAGTCAATTGAAAAATCGGTATAGCTCTTAACCATACCGATTTTAACATAGTATCAATGCTTTGACACATATAACCGAACAGTTGAAACATGATATCCATTGTCAAATGCAATTGATGTGAAACTGTCCTTATAGAAATCATCTGCTGTCTGTGGGCTTTCAATGATTTCAAATGCTTTCACTATTGGAACATCTCTTTCCCTAATTTGTGCCAGAACTTCGCCAACACTAGGTTTGAAAATACCATAATATCCATATGTATGTAAGCATACAAAATCATGAATAGAAATTAACAAATTAGAAAAATATATTCCAGAATGGGAACAAGAATTTAAAGATGCCCCTTTAGAAGTAAAAAGAATAATTTTAAATGAAATGGTTGATAAAATTGTATTGTTTAATGATAAAGTAGAAGTTTGTATAAGATATCCAATCTCAAATTTAATTGTAAAGGAAATTTGAAAATGGAACATAAAAGAATAGGATGTTTGTATAGGGTTTCGACTTTAAAACAAGCTGAAAAGAATGATATACCTATGCAAAAAACAGCTTGTAAAGAATTTATAAAAAAGAAAAGAGATTGGAAATTTGAAAAAGAATATATAGAATTAGGAGTATCTGGTTATAAATTAAAAGAGTCAGAAAGAGATGTTTTACAAGACATAAAAAAAGATGTAACAAACAAAAAAATTGATGTTTTATTAGTATTTATGTTTGATAGAATAGGTAGAAGAGAAGAGGAAACACCTTTTGTTGTTCAATGGCTAATAAATCAAGGAATAGAAGTATGGTCAGTAAAAGAGGGACAAAGAAAAATTGAAACAAGAGCAGATAAATTAATTAATTACCTAACATACTGGCAAGCTGGTGGTGAAAGTGAAAAAACAGCAATAAGAGTTAGAGAAGCACAAGAACAAATGGCAGAAAAAGGCATATTAACCTATGGTGGAAAAAGAAATGCACCTTATGGATATGAATTTATAAAAAGTGGTACATATACTAAAAAAGGTGTAGAAAGACAAAAATTAGTGATTGTAGAAAAAGAAGCTGATGTTATAAGAAAAATCTTTGAATTATATACTGTATATGGTTATGGTGTTGGAAGAATAGCAAAATATCTAAATAATAAGAAGATTAAACCTAAAAGAGGAAAACTATGGGGAATTTCGACTATATCATCAATTTTAAGCAATCCTATCTATATGGGTTATCCAGCATATAACAGAAGAACTACAAAAAATGCTCATACAAAAAGAAAATTACCTTTTGAAGATTGGATTTTACCAAAGGAAAGAATAGATGAGTTAGTTATTATTTCAGAAGAAGTATGGTATAAAACAAAGAAAATAAAAGATAGCAGAAATAGATATGTAAAAAATGATGATGATATAATAATAAACAAACCATTTCAAACAAAGTCAGATTTATTATTTATAGGCTTATTAAAATGTGGTGAATGTGGATATTCATTTATGACATCAGAAAGTAAGAAAAGAAAAAGAAATGGTGAAGAAGTAAAATATATGTATTATAGATGCAGTAGTGCTAGATTCACTAATTCATGTAATTTGAATAAAAAATCTATTAGTAAAGAAAAATTAGAAAAACCTATTTTAGATACTATCTTTGATTTCTTAAATAATATAGAAAAGATGGATTTAAGTGATGAAATAAGAAATAATATGCAGAGCAATCAGCAAAAAGAAAAAAACGAGTTAAGGAAATGCGAAGAAGAAATAGTTGAAATAGAAAATAATATAAATACTCTTAAACAAGAAGTTGTTAAATCATTAAGTGGCAAAAGCAATTTTACACCTGAATTATTAAATGAATTATTGGAAGAAAAAAATAATGAATTAAAACAAGTTCAATTAAGAAAAAGTGATTTAGAAACAATTTTAATAAGAAAAGATATTGAACAAAAAGATATTCTAAAAGTTAAGAATATGATTCCAAATTGGAAGGAAGAATTTGAAAATGCTGATGTTGAAATGAAAAAAATGTTACTAACTGAATTTATAAAAGAAATTAGAATCTATAATGATAAAATAGAAATAGATTTCTTGTTTGAAATAAATAATTATATAAAAACTAATGTGACTTTAAATGAAAATAATGAAATAGATAATAAGAATTTAAAAATTATTGAAAATACTATATATGTAAAAAGAGATAAGTAAAGATTTATTAATTAGTTTGAAAAGTATACAAACAGGTGTACCGTTATATATAGTTTTCAAAATAGGTACATATTAATTTATAAGTTTTACATGATTCTTAAAAAGTAAAAAAAGTTTATATTTATATGTGAGTTAAGAAGTGAAACAAAATTTTGCTTTTTTATATGAAATAAAAAAGTTTGAAAATTAAACATACTGTCACCCCCGTATGTACAACAGAAATGATAGCTTTTACAAGAGCACATACATATTTTAAACAATTAAATACAGAATTGTTAGGATTAAGTGTAGACAGTAATTCTTCACACTTAGCATGGGTATATGATATATACTGTAGAACAGGTATAAAAATATCTTTTCCAATCATTGCCGATAGAAATGGAGAAATTGCTAGAAGATATGGTATGATTTCAAATGATATTAGTAATACAGAAACTGTTAGAAATGTTTATATTATAGACGATAAAGGAATTATTAGAACTATTTTAATCTATCCAATGAATGTGGGAAGGTTTATACCAGAAATTATCAGAGTTGTGCAAGCATTACAAATGGCAGATTGTGCACAAGGTTCAACAGCAGCCAATTGGATTCCTAATCAACCAGTCATTGTTTCACCACCAAAAACTTATGAAGAACTTGTAGAACGTGTAAGTGAAATAGAGAATAACAGAAATGGAATTGGTTGGTACTTAAGCTTTAAAGAACCACCTGAGAATTGTATAAATGATACATGTGATACATAATTTTTAAGAAAGTAAGTTTGATAATTTCTTATTCAACTTACTTTTTTCTTTGCAAAAAATAGATTATATTCGTTAAATATTTTAAAGAAACTTCTATATGGTCAAGAAAATGTGACGTAAGTTACAAATATTGGTCAAGATAATGTGATTATATAAAAAAAGTCATTCGAAAAAATGTGCAAAATTCAAAAAAGTCGTTTGAAAAAATGTTAAAAGACAGTAAAAGTCGTTTGAAATCTTGTAATCATATTGAAAAGAGGACTATAATATTATAAAATTAAAAATAATAAAGTAGTCAAAATTTCAAGAAATAGGAGAGAAATAGATGAACCAATTATTAGTATTAGATTTAGATGGAACATTATTAAGAAATGATAAAACCGTATCAGACGAGACAGTAGATAGTTTAATAGAATTTAAAAAATGATTTTCAGATTTAAAAAATGGAAATCCTCTAAAAAAGAATACAAATAAAAAAAATTCACATAATAATAGTATGAACAAAAATGATGTTCATATACAAATTTTTGGAGGTAAAAATGGAAGGAAATCAAAAGATACATTGTACAGTAGGTACATGTAAATACAATGAAACAAATCAAAATTTATGCAAGTTACAAGCAATTCAAGTAGAACCAACGAAAAATTGTAATACAAAACAACCAGAAGAATCTATGTGTTCAAGTTATATTTATGGGAAGGAATAATTTTCTTCTCATTTTTTCTTGACATATCTATAAATTAGAAATAAAATAACCTTAGCAAAATCAATAGGGGAAAAACCCAAAAAAGGAGGAAAAGATATGTTAGTTACAACAAAGGAAATGTTTGAAAAATCAATGAAAGAAGGATTTGCCGTAGGTGCATTTAATGTAAATAATATGGAAATTGTACAAGCCATCACAGATGCAGCTCATGAAACACAATCACCAGTTATATTACAAGCATCAGCAAGTGCCATAAAATATGCAAGAATAGGATATTTAATGAAAATGGTACAAGCAGCAGTAGAAGAATATCCAGAAATTCCAATTGCCATTCATTTAGACCATGGACCAGACTTTGAAACAGCAAAAATGTGTATTGATAATGGATTTACATCTGTTATGATAGATGGTTCAAAATATGATTTTGAAGAAAATATAGCTTTAACAAAACAAGTCGTAGATTATGCACATTCTAAAGGTGTTGTCGTTGAAGCTGAACTTGGAAAATTAGCGGGTATAGAGGATGATGTCAATGTAGCAGCATCAGATGCTATGTATACAGATCCAGCGCAAGCAGAAGAATTTGTGAAAAGAACAGGATGTGATTCTTTAGCAATTGCCATAGGAACAAGTCATGGAGCATATAAATTTAAAGGAGAAGCAAAATTAAGATTTGATATCTTAAAAGAAATTAAAGAAAGAATTCCAAACACACCTATTGTATTACATGGTGCTTCAACAGTTGTACCAGAATTGGTTGAAATGTGTAATCAATATGGAGGAAATATACCTGGAGCAAAAGGTGTACCAGATGAAATGTTACATGAAGCAAGTATATCTGGTGTTTCTAAAATTAATGTAGATACAGATTTAAGATTAGCTATGACAGCAGGAATTAGAAAAGTATTTGTAGAAGATCCAAGTGCGTTTGACCCAAGAAAATACTTAACACCAGCAAGAGATTTAATAAAAGAGACAGTTGCTCACAAAATGAGAGATGTTTTTGGTTCAGCTGGTAAAATATAAAACAATATATTATTTTATGAACAATTTAAAATACAGAGATCAAATTTAATTTTAATCTCTGTATTTTTGTTTCATAGCTTGATTGATTTTTCGTTCTGCATCTTTTTTTGCAATATCTTGACGTTTATCATATAATTTTTTACCTTTTCCAATACCTAATTCTAGTTTCACAAAATTTCCTTTGAAATAGATGCTAATAGGAATTAAAGTATATCCTTTTTGTTTGGTAAGCCCAATTAATCGATTAATCTCTCTTTTATTTAGCAAAAGTTTTCTGTCTCTTAATGGATTTTTGTTAAAAATATTTCCATGTTCATATGGACTAATATGCATACCAGATATGTAGACTTCACCATTTTTAATGTTGGCATAACTATCTTTTAAATTTACTTTACCAGCTCGAATAGATTTAATTTCTGTTCCAAATAGGACCATTCCGGCTTCGATTTTATCTTCAATAAAATAATTATGATATGCTGTTGGATTTTTTGCAATTAACTTTGTATTCATATAATTACCTCTTTATTTTTTGAATATTATACCATAGATTATTCAATAATAAAATAGAACAGATAGAAATATCTTAAATTTCTATCTGCTCAGGATAAATCTCGCTTTGTGGGAACTTTTTTCTATTTTTCAGATTTAACTATATATTTTAAGTTCTCTAAGAAGCGTAAAAAATTAATCTCTTCTTGAATGATTATTTTCAGAAGTGATTTGTGTTGAGTAATACCAAACAACCGCAATAATAGCAATTGCAGCAATGCCTAAAATTAACCAAGTCCAAGCGGTTGCACTCATACCCATAAAAGTTGCATTTCCATTGGTCGATGTTCTTGTTGCAGTATATCCATCATTGTTGGTGTTTGTAACTTTAGAAGTAGTATTTTTAACATCTTTTTCTAGTGTATTTCCTGTTCCTTCAATTTTATTTCCTGCATTTTCCATTGTATTTTCTGCTTTCTCAGTAGAATCTTGTATAGCATCACCAGCATTATGCATAGCACCTTCAACGGCATTTCCAGCATTATGAATACCATCTTCGACAGTATTACCAGCATTTGTAACTGTGTCTTTTACTGCATTTGTAGCATCTGTCAATGCATCTGCTGCAAAACATACAGAAAATGAAAATACGATAGCAACGATGATTGCGAATATTGCAAATAATTTCTTTTGCATATCTAATCCTCCTTTGCAAAATATAATGAAAATAATATTAGACAATATATTCTCATTAATATTATCTAAAAAATATCAGAGAATTATACATGAAAAAATTGCAAAACAAGGATGAAATACATAAAAAACAAAAAAAGATTTTAACTTTTTTTGTTAAAATCTAAAATACAATTATTTATTATTTACCAAGTCTAATCAAAATGGCAATTGCTAATAGTATCAATAATACACCGATTGCAATTAAAATAATGGATAAAATATTTGAAATTCCTAAATCACTTTCAGGTAAACTACTACTTTGAACTGTTGTTGTATTTGTAGTAGGTGAAGTAGTTGATGTACTTGTTGATGAAGAAGTATTTGTAGTAGTGTTTATTCTAGGTGTATTAGTTGAATTCGAATTGTTAGATGTATTTGATGTATTTGACGTGTTCGATGTGTTAGAAGTGTTAGATGTTGCACTTTGACTATTTGTCTCATTGATATTCATATCTACTGCTAAAACACTTGTAGAAAAGGATAATAACATTAACAATATTGATATTATAGAAAATATTTTTAAATTTTTAATCATATTTTTATACCTCCATTAAAAACAAAAAAATTTATCTTAAGTTCTTTACTATGATATCACAAATATGGAAAATATGTCTAGTATTTTTAAAAAAATCTAAAAAATATATAGATTTTAAATAATGAAAAGTATTAATATTTACATAAATCTTGATAAAATGATAAAAATACATTATAATATACATCGAAGAAAGAAGGGAAAACATTGGATAACTATTTAGATTTAAAAAATACAACAGATTATTCTAAATTAAAGGTAGCAGGAGAAATTATAAAAAATGGAGGACTTGTTTTATTCCCAACAGAAACCGTATATGGATTAGGAGCTAATGGATTAGACGAAAATGCCGTCAAAAAAATATATAAAGCAAAAGGAAGAGAACAAGACAATCCTTTAATTTTACATGTTTCTAATTTTGATATGGTATCTAAAATTGCTAAAAATATATCTGATATAGAATATACATTAATGAAAACATTTTGGCCAGGACCATTTACGATTATTTTAGATAGAACAGAAATTGTTCCTGATATCGTTACTGCAGGATTAGATACAGTTGGTGTTCGTATGCCAAGTGGAATCATTGCTAATAAATTAATTTCTTATGCAGATGTTCCAATTGCTGCACCAAGTGCCAATATTTCAGGAAGACCAAGTGGAACCAATATTTCTGATATTTTTGAAGAACTATCTGATAAAGTAGATTATATTGTTGATGGGGGAGAATGTGAAGTTGGCTTAGAATCAACAGTAGTAAGGGTAGTTGATGGCATTCCGAATATCCTAAGACCTGGTAAAATTTCTCCAGAAGATATACAAAAAGCAGTGGGAATAGTAAAAATAGATGAGCATATTTTAAAAGATATTGAAATTGATGAAAAAGTATTATCTCCAGGAATGAAATATAAACATTATGCACCAAAATCAGACTGTATATTAGTATATAGTGAAGATAATGAAAAAATGATTAAAAAAATCCAAGAGATTACCAAAAAGTATACAAATCCATTGGTTATTTCTTGTAATGAAAATGAGAGATATTATGATGTAAAAAATAAAATTTTATATGGTTCGAAAGAAAATTTAAATGAAATTGCACAAAATATATTTAAAGATTTAAGAAAAGTAGATTCCTTCAAACCAGATATTGTCATTATTGAAGGTGTCAAAAAAGATGGAATAGGACTTGCCATTATGAATCGATTAATTCGTGCGTGTGAATATCATTACATAAAAATATAAGAAAAATTTTATATATGTTCAAAATAGAAGCACGTTTTTTTATACAATCCAAAAAGCAAATGAAAAATAAAGAATTTTAAGACGATACAGGTTAGTATTGTCTTTTTTATATAAATTTTTTAAAATAGTTGTAACAAAAAGAAATCTTTTTACACTAATAAAGTGAAAGGGGGAAAAGTTATGCAGAATATGGAAGAAATATATAATAAATATTCAAAAATTGTATATAAATATATATTCTGCTTAACAGGAAAAAAGGAAATAGCTGAAGAAATCGTACAAGAAACATTTTTAGTAGCTATTGAAAATATTGATAAATTTGAATATAAATGTAAACTATCTACTTGGCTATGCCAGATAGCAAAGTATATTTGCTTTAATCAATATAAGAAAGAAAAAAAGAGAAAAGAAGTTCCAATGAATACTTTAGAAAACACATTATTTACAGAAGAATCTATAGAGGAAATGGTTAGTCAAAAAGAACAGAAATTGGAATTACTAAAAAACATACAAAAACTAAATGAAGAAACTAGAAATGTGATGTATTTACGAATATTAGGTAATTTAGAATATGAAGAAATAGGGGAGATAATGGGAAAAACCTCTAATTGGGCTAGAGTTACTTTTTTTCGTGGAAAGCAAAAAATGAAAGGAGATCGAGAAAATGAAAAAGGAATGTGAAATTGTACAAGACTTAATTTTTGGATATTGTGACGGAATATTAAATCCAGCTTCTAAAGAACTGGTAGAAAAACATTTAGTGAAATGTGAAGAGTGCAAAAAAGTTTATGAAGAAATCAAAAAGGATAAAAAAATTGATGATGCAGATGATAAAATTGAAATTGATTATTTAAAAAGAGTCAATAAAAAATTAAAAAGGAAAAAAATCATAATCGTGATTTCTAGTGTATTCATTATATTACTTGTTATTTTACATATTATTGCATTTATTAGTTATTACCATGATCAAACAACCATGGAAATTTTTATGAATAAAGATATTTCTGAAGAACAAATGACAAATATTCAAAATCAAATAAAAAATCAAGCTGAAGATGTTGAAATCACATATGTTTCTCCAGAAGAGAAATTAGAAGAAATGAAACAAAGATTTAAGGATAATCAAGATTTGTTAGCAGGATATGAAGGAGAAAATAATATATTTCCAGCAGAGTTTATTATAAAAACGAAATCTGTACAAGATATAGAAAAAATAGAAAAAAGTTTAGTAAATGTTGAAGGAATTCAAAAAATCCAATCTTCTTCAATTAATAATCCATATATAGCTTTAGCAAGTGATTTTATGATTTGGTATACAAATTTACATTAAAATAAAAAACAGGGGACACAAATTAAGTGCGTCCCCGTTTTGTTGGTGAGCCAGTGTTCTTTCTGGCCCGATAAGATTCTTCCTTAGCTTTTTTACGGCCTTTGGCGAATCCTTCTTTAAAAGCATCTCTAAAAGTTCTTTTGTTTTCTTTCATTTTGTTTTTTCCTTGGCCCCTAACTCTAGAGGCTCCCTTTCTTTGCTTTTTATACTTATTATTATAGCATAAAATTGCGTAAAATACAATAATAACTACTTTTAAGTGTATATTAAAACTTTAATAAAATATTAATTGATAAAATCCTGAATTTATGATATATAGATATAAAGTAGCAAAATCTATAATTAAATCGGAGGAATTTTATGAGATGTCCAAATTGTGGAAGTACCAATATATCTAGTATTGTTGATACAAAAACCAAAACAAAAGGATTTGATGGAGGAGATGCATGTTGTGGCTATTTATTATTTGGATGGCCAGGAATCTTATGTGGATTATGCAACACAGGAGATACAACAACAGAAACCAGAACAACCAATATTTGTAATGATTGTGGAAGAAGATTTTAATGAAAAAGAGTACAAAAATAAAAACGTGGGCATTTTTCATGAGATTAGGAAACCGATGTGGTTGTCATCAACGAGAAGATAGAAGCTTTGAAATAAAAGGTTGGCAATTTCCAATTTGTAGTAGATGTACAGGAATATTAGTAGGACAGTTATTAGGAATTTTAATATATATTTTTCAATTTCGAATTCCTATTTATATATCCTGTATATTTCTTTTCATCATGTTTTTAGATTGGTATATCCAATATAAGAAGATTAAAGAATCAACCAATATAAGAAGATTTATAACAGGAACTTTAGCAGGAGTTGCACAGGTTGCCATTTTTATTGAACTGATTTTTATGATATGGAAATTTATTTCATTCATGTTATAGAAGCCTAACCTTGTTGTATAGGAAAAACTATATATAGAAAAAATTGCTTTGACTATTTTTTTTTAAATATTGATATAGAAAAGAAGGAAAATATGGATACAAATTGTTTAGAATTAACGAATGAAGATTTAAAAGAAATCTTTAAAGAAAGAGAAAAAGATACTCATAAAGGAATTTATGGATATGTAGGCATCATAGGAGGTTGTATGGAATATACAGGAGCCGTTAAGTTGGCTAATATGAGCTCAACCGCATTAAGAGCAGGTTGTGGTGTGATAAGAGTCATTGTTCCTAAATGTATAGAGACGATTATTGCTCCATATTTACTAGAACAGACTATTTTCCCAATAGAAAATGATGAAGAACAAAAAATGAAATTTAAAAAAGAAGAAATTGATAAAGCATTAGAAAAATTAAAAGCAGTCGCAATTGGAATGGGATGGGGAAAAGGTAGGGATAATGAAAAAAATTTAGAATATATATTGCAAACAAAAGAAATTCCTTGTGTGATTGATGCAGATGGATTAAATACCTTATCCCAAATGAATTTAGATATTTTACAAAAAACAAAATGTAAAGTAATTTTAACACCACATTTAAAAGAATTTGAAAGATTGTCAAAAATACCAATTGAAGAAATAAAGAAAGATTCAATTGAAATTGCGAAAAACTTTGCTAAAAAATATCATGTTATCTTATTATTAAAAGGAAGTACAACCATTGTTACAGATGGCACAACTACCTATTTGGTAAAAAGAGGTTGCCCAGGAATGGCAACAGCAGGTAGTGGAGATGTACTATCAGGTATTCTGGTTGGTATGTTAGGTTATCATGAAGCATGTGCAAAGATAGTAGCAGCAGGTAGTTACTTAGCAGGTATGGCAGGAGAATTGGCACAAGAAAAATATACGGATATTAGTATGAAAGCATCTGATACAATTGAAATGATTCCAGAAGTTATTAAAACGATAAGAAAAATATAAAATCGAAAGCTTAATGTATAAATTCAATATACACTAAGCTTTATTTTTTGTAAAATTAATTTTCATTGTATATTTTATAAATCTGCTAAAGGATTACTTTCTACGGCATTTCTTACTTGAGAATTATCAACATGTGTATAAATCTCTGTGGTAGAAATACTCTCATGTCCTAAAAGTACCTGTAAGGCTCTAATATCAACATTTCCATATTGATACATTAATGTAGCAGCTGTATGTCTTAATTTATGTACAGAATATTTATTGGTATCAAGTCCAGCAGCTTGTAATTCTTTATTAACAATATATTGTACAGTTCTTTTACTAATTCTTTCACGACGTTCACTTAAAAATAAGGCTTTATGAGAATTTAATTTATCAACTTTAACACCTTCTTTAGGACGTACTTGTAAATATTCACTAATTGCTCTTAAACATGCTTGATTTAGATAAATCGTTCTTTCTTTATTTCCTTTACCAATAACATTTAATTTTGCTTCACTAAAATCAATATCTTTGATATCAATTCCAACCAACTCAGATAAACGAAGCCCACAATTTAAAAATAATGTAATAATGGCATAATCCCTTTGATAATTACGATTATCCTCATTTTCCGTAACATTTAATAATCGTTTGCTTTCTTCTAAATTTAGATATCTAGGAAGTCTCTTGTCTGCTTTTGGAGTTTCTAAATTTTGAGCAGGATTGATATCTATTAAATTTGCTTTTTGAGAAAGATATTTAAAAAAGATTCTAATGGTTGATACTTTTCTAGCTCTTGTAGCAGCTTTGCTTCTAAGTTCTATTGCCATATAACTAATAAATGCATGAATATCTTCCAAAGTGATTTTTTTAACAACACTGATAGGAATATCTTTAATTTCGATTTTTGCAAAATCTGTTTCATCTGTCATATGAAAATGGATTTTTATAAATCGAAAAAACATTACTAAATCATAATTATATTCTTTAATACTATTTGGGGATTTATTTAAAATCGTAGCACTATAATCTAAAAAAGAATTAATATAGTCAGGATTTTCTTCTCTTTTGAACATATAATTTTCACACTCCTTTGGTATATATAGTATTATATCTTAGTACATATAAAAAATCAACGTCCCCAAAAGGACATTGATTTTTTGATATATTGTGATATACTATTGATAAATTCATAATAAAGGAAAGTGAATATATGTTTAATCATGAAAAGAAACAAGAAGAACTTCCTAGAGCTATGAGAAAAATGCAGAAAGAAAAAGAAGAACGAGAAAAATTTATGAAAGAAGAAAATAGAAGAAAATCTAAAAATAAATTTAACAAAAACAGAAAAAGTAGGCATAGCAAAAAGCAAAATAATTCAAATGAAGAAAATGATTTTGACTATAAAAAAGCCATTAAAAAAAAGAAAATTAAAAAAATCATCATTGCAGTTATTATCATTGTTATCATTATCTTAGCTATTATTTTGGGTATTTCTGCCTATAATTGGAAACAGATAACAACAGATATGTTTACAAATGAAAATTCTGTTGTCATAGATTCTGATGGTAATGTGATTGCAGAACTTGGTAGTGAAAGAAAGAAAATAAAAGTCGAAAATGAGGATATGCCTGAAAATTTAAAAGATGCGTATGTCTCTATTGAAGATGAAAGGTATTATAGACATCACGGTGTAGATATTAGAAGAACAGGTTCAGCTATTATTAATTATGTCATACATTTTGGAAACTCTTCTTTTGGAGGAAGTACCATTACACAACAATTGGTAAAAAATTTAACAGGAGATAACAGTAGTTCTATTTCTAGAAAAGTAAAAGAATGGTGGAAAGCCTATTTACTAGAATGTTATTTCTCAAAAGAAGAAATACTAGATATGTATTTAAATGTTATCTATGTTGGACCGAATATATATGGTGTAGGTGCTGGTAGTCAGTATTATTTTAGTAAAGATATTCAAGAACTAACACTTGCGGAATGTGCTTTTTTAGCAGGAATTAATAATTCACCAAATTCATACAATCCATTTGATGAAGAAACAGATAATACAGAAAAAATTGCTAACAGAACAATAACAGTATTAGACAAAATGTTAGAATTAGAATATATTACTCAAGAAGAACATGATACAGCTGTATCAGAAGTAAATAATGGATTACGATTTAGACAAGGAACAGTAGAAGCAAGTGATGGAATCTATTCTTATCATACAGATGCCTTAATTACTGAAATAACCCAAGATATAGCAGATAAGAAAAATATAGCAGAAGATTTTGCTACAAACTATTTATATTTAGGTGGATTAACCATTAATAGTACACAAAATACAAATATTCAAGATGAAACAGAAACAGAATTTAATAAACGTCAATATCATATTGCTTCAAGAGAAGGGGGAGATCCAGCACAAGCAGCAATGGTTATTATAGACCATCAAACAGGTCAAGTAGTCTCTTGTGTTGGTGGGTTAGGAGAAAAGGATACAGCAAGAGGATTAAATAGAGCAACACAAAGTATGAGACAAACAGGTTCTTCTATCAAACCATTAGCCGTTTTAGCACCTGGGATTGACAAGAAAAAGTTTACAGCAGCAACAATCTATGCAGATGTGGAAACAACTTTTGAGGGAGACTACAGTCCTGTTAACTATGATGGATATTTAGGAGAAATAACGGTTAGAAGAGCAGTAGAATCTTCTCAAAATATTCCATTTGTAGAAATGATGGAAGAAATAGGGGTAGAAACTTCTATATCTTATTTAAAAGATATGGGTATTACTTCTTTAACAGAAAAAGATGAAAGTTTATCATTAGCTTTAGGAGGATTAGATAAAGGAATTACACCGCTAGAAATGGCTGCAGCCTACGCAACAATTGCAAATGATGGTGTATATATAGAGCCTACCTTCTATACAGAAATAACCAATCAATCAGGAAAAACGATTGTAAAGGCAAATCCTGAATCTCATAGAGTATTTTCAAGACAAGTAGCTTATATCTTAAAAGAAATATTAACGCAACCTGTCACAGGAAGTAATGGAACAGCTACCTATTGTTCTATTTCAGGAATGGATGTAGCAGCAAAAACAGGAACAACAGACGAAAACTATGACAGATGGTTATGTGGATTTACGCCATACTATACAGCAGCAACCTGGTTTGGATATGACCAAAATGAAACCATTTACTTTAATAGACAAAACCCGGCAGGAATTATTTGGGCAAATGTTATGAGAAACATCCATTCTGGATTAGATAATGCGACATTTGAGAAACCTAGTTGGATACAAACAGAAACGATCTGTGCAGATTCTGGATGTATTGCAAATAGTGGTTGTACAAATACATATGAAGAATATTTCTTATGGGGAACAAAACCAAATAATTGTACAGAACATTCTGGAAACAGAATTACAACAAATAATAACCAAAATAATCCAACCCCAAATGAACAAACAAATCAAAATGTAGTTAACGAAGACTTAACATTAGATTCAAGTCTAGAAAATGAAATTCCAGAAACAAATACATCGACAAACACGACGACTAATACAACAACAGATAATGATATAACAAATACCTCCACTGATAATAATAGAACCAATACAACAAATACAAATAGAAATAATATAACTTCATCAAATACAAGTACAACAAATTCTACTACAAGTAATACAACAAATAGTGCTGGAAGTACAAATACATCAACTAATACAACAACGACAAGTCCAAATACAAATACAAGTACCCCCACTTCTAATACTTCTGTAGTAGAGAATACTGGTGAAAATGAATAACATTTAAAGAGAGAAATATGCGATTTCTCTCTTTTATAAATACTTTTTTACTAGGAGTTGAAATTATTATAATAATAATGGTAAAATAAGTATGATAAAATAAATATATTTTACAAAACAACAGAAAAAATATGGAGAATATTCTGATGTGAAAGAAACTAAAGATTTTATTTAGGAGGAACAGCTGATGAACTTTCTTTTGAATTTTTTAAATAGACATGGTAAAGTTGGCAACAAAATAGAAATAAATAAACAGAATAAAGTGTTTGAAGGATTAGCTAAGATAATAAAAAATGCTTATACTAAAAAAGATGAAAACGAAATAAGTCAAATAATGAAGAAAGGAACTATAAGAGAATTTTTAAGTACAAGTTTGACTGAGGGGGTATGTTATCCCTATTTAAAAACAGTGTGCATTAAGCCATATATGATTGAAAATATTATAAATGGTAAAATAGAACAAACTATTATTCATGAAATAATTCATTTATTAAGAGCTATTCAAAATCCTTATAAATTTGAAAAAGATATAACTGGGTTTGAAGAAGGTGCAACTGAGTATATGACTTTTAAATCCCTAGGAATTTTAGAAAAATATAGCAGTAAATATTTATTAAATAACAAAGGCCAAAAGATGGAATGTAATATACCAACAACACCCTATATGGAATCTACTTCTCTTATGGCTCAATTAGGTATCATTTTTGGTGAAGATAAACTACAAGAATTTGCATTTGGTGAAAATAAAGATTTGTTAAAAGATTTACAAAATACTTGTGGTAAAGATTTTTATGAACTTTTAAGGAAAAAACTAAATAAATATGCAACTGATAGTATTTATGTACATCAAGATGTGTTACAATTACAATCCGAGTTATTAAAAAGATGCTATACTTCTAAATTTAGTCAAATTGAAACTATAGATGATGCTACTACTTTATTTAACAAATTACAAGATTTAAATAAAGTAAGACTTCATTTTAATGAGGATACATCTTTTAAAGATTTTTATGAAGAACAATATGAAAAATGTGTTAAAAAATTTGGAGATGATTTTAAAAAATTAGAATCTTTAAAATATCAAGAAATGGAATTTCTAAATGTAACATCAAAAGAACAAATAAAAAATAGTTTTAATAGGAATATTAAAACCTTTATATGTGATCCGACATCTGATTTAGAAAGAAGTTTAGAACGTATTCATTATACTAAAAGATATGCCGCTTTACATCAAGATACATTATATCAAATAGCAATATTTAAAGATAGAATCGTTCAGTTTTCTGTCGGCAATGAGAAAGAAGGAACAGTTAATCCAACACTAACTAGTATAAATAATAAAAACGAGGAAATGCATAAATTAAGGAAAAATCCTTCTATGCCAAAGTTTGATAGTGATTTTTATCTTAAAAAGAACAATAATAATCAAAACTACACACTAATAATTGATGGAGAAGAAGTACAATTAACAGAAATCGATTTAGGAATCACTAAAGAAGATGTTGAGTCCTATTACACATTTATAAATTCATTAAATCAGAGAAAAACATTTAAAGAAAGATTTTTAAATTTCTTTTCAAAGAAAAAGACAAAACTTCTTAATGAACCAGAAAATACAGATTATACAAAAAAAGAAACAAATAGCAGATCTTTTAAAGATAGTGTAAAAATAAATAGTGGTAATAATCATATAGATTTACAAAATACAGTTAATCGCTCAAATCATGAGAATACAGTGACTTTAGAGGATAAATCAATTGGAAAGTAGTAATCCATACAGAGATTACTACTTTTTTTAATGCATTACTATTTTTTAGATTATACTCGTTTTAGAATAATTTACAACAGCAGGAGGAATTTCATATTTAACATCAAAAAATTGAAAATCATTTAAGGTATTATCTTCCAAACAAGCTAAATAAATATCTAATTCATTTAAAGATTTACAAGCTGTAATAATAGCAGGGTGTAAATTATAATTAAAAAACAGTTCAATACCAAGAGTTACAGCTTTTAATTTAGAACTTTTTTCTTTTTCTCTAACAAGTTTATAGGCTTCTTTAAATCTTGCAATTGCTGGAAATTTATAATCGGCAAGTGGTATCGTATAAAGATGATCAATAACACTTTGAATTGTCTTATATTCAGAGCTATTACTTAATAATAATTCCTTAATTTCATTTATCGTAAAAGGAAGGAATACCTTTTGTTGAAATTCTGAAATAATCAAACTTTTTTCAAGATAAAAGTTAGATAATATATCATTATCAATAATATTAGACTGTTTTTCTTCAGAAGGAGTAGTTAAATTTTTTGCTAAGTCTGATAAATCTATGGTTGTGATTCTATGAACAAAGTTTTCTATAATTTCTGTACTTTCGTATATAGAATTTATATTATCTTTAAAAAATTGATTATATTCATTTATTTGTGTTTCTATATTTTCAGTATTATCATTTATTTTCTCTAAAGAACTCAATAAATTTTTTAAAATTGTAATATTGGAATTAGATTTTGTTAAAGCATTTGTTGATTCATTTAAATAATAAAAAGCTCTATCATTAGGATTAATATCATATGAAAAAGTAACATCTGACATAAAATTTTTAATAAACATTAAAATTTGTTTATTCAAATTTTTTTGAATTTCTAATGTAGATGTTAACGAAATTTTTTCTAATTCAATTAATTTTTTCATGTTTTCTTTATCTGAAAAGTTTATCATTTGTATCCTCCATGTTAAGTTTGTTTTATTATACCATTAGCATAAAAAATTGTAAATGAAAAATATGAAAAAAATATCGAAACTCATAAAAAAAAGTTGAAAAAAAAAATCTAGTATGATATATTGGCACTAGAATTTTTTGTTATACAAGGGGGAGAAAATGAAGAGAGTATTTTTTAATATTATTTTTATGATTTATTTAGTAATCGCAATATTTGTAACAGTTTGTTTATTGTCATATAATGACTATAAAGTATCAGAATTTGGTACAACATCATTTGTAATTGTACCAGACAATAAATTAAATCCAGATTTTAATAAAGGAGATTTAGCCATTATAGACAAAGCTGATGGACTAGAAGTAGGAGATAAATTTCTATATTATGATGTGTATAATGAACAAGTACTTATAAGATTAGGAACAGTCAATGATATAGATAATTCCAATGAATTTGATATAAAATATTTAATCGATGATGGAGAATATGAAATTTCAGATGAGTATGTTATAGGACCTACATCAACAGCAACCGTTATGCCAAATGTGGGAACCGTATTAGGCATTATAGAATCAAGATGGGGATTTCTATTTTTGATTGTATTGCCAGCATTAATTGCATTTGTTAATCAAATCATGGTAGTTGCTACTGGAATAAAACAAGCAAAGAAAGAAATTAAAGAAGAAACGAAAGAAGATAAAAAAGAAGCTAAGGAAACAGAATAAAATGACGAATTTAGGTAAACGAAACACAAAAAAAGCATTGATTTTTTTGTGTTTATGTATCATTTTATTAATTATATATGGAGTTGTTAGAATATATGCACTTTTTCATAGTGAATTAGGGGCAAGCGTTCAACTTGAAAATGGAACATGGAATATTATTGTTAATGGAACAGATATAACCCAAGGAACAGATATTCGATTTGATATTAATAATGTTACTGTGGAAGAAAATGAACATGTTAAACCAGGGAATATAGCACCTGGTTTAACTGGCACATTTAAAATCAATATTGATCCAAATGATACAGATGTTTCAGTAAGATATGATATTTATTTAGACGAAGAAAAGCTTACAAATCCAAACATACAAATAAAATCTATAAAAGAAACATTAAATGGAAATGAACTAGTAAAAACAGAAGAAAATACATATACAGGAATTATACCATTAGAAAACATACAAGCAGGAATAACAAATGAAATTACAGTAGAAGTAGAATGGATGGATAACGAAAATAATCATGAAGAAGATATTGGGTTAGGAACCATATGGGAAGCAGAATATCAAATTCCTATTACGGTGCATGTTTGCCAATATTTAGGGGAAGAGTTAAATCATTATGTTGATGAATAACAAACAAATATATTCATATAAATAAAAAACAAATATTACGGGAGAAAAAATGTCAAAACATAAAGAAAAGAAAACAATTAGTATGATAATAGGACAGATTCTGAATGTTTTACTACTTATCGTTTTTGTTTTAATCATGATAGGTGTTTACTATATTGTACAAATAAAAGTATTTCAAAATGATTATGCGAATTTATTTGGATATACATTTTTTGAAGTAGCAACAGGGAGTATGTCAGGCACAATAGAAGTAGGAGATGTTGTGATTGTTAAAATCACAAAAGATGTAAACCAAGGTGAAGTCATTGTATACAAAGAAGGAGACAATTTTATTACACATAGATTAGTAGAAAAAGATGGCAGTCACTTAGTGGCAAAAGGAGATGCCAATAATAGTGAAGATAAGCCTATAACAGAAGATCAGATTTTAGGAAGAGTTATATATATCATACCAAAATTAGGAATATGGAGAAAAATTTTTCTGTCACCAGAAATCATAGGACTTATTTTACTTTTGCTTTTCCTTTTAGGAGTTGTTGTACAATTTTTTTCTAAAAATGATAAAGCTAATAACGAAAATAACTAGTAAGAATAGTATAGCAACACTTTCTTACTAAATTTATAACTAAAGAAAGGAATGATAAACAAATGAATAAAAAACTGAAGAGATTATATGCAAAATTTGTCATTCTTATATTATGTCTTTTAGTTTTAATCAGAATCGTTGTTCTTGTTTTATCAAAATATGAAAGCATAGCAAATTCAACAGCAAATGTGGATATTGCATTTTACTTATTAAACGAAGATTATAAAACGATGACATTAAACTTAGCATCACTATTTCCACAAGATGATGCATATGTATATACATTTTCAATAGGCAATCAAGATGGAGAAAAAACGGCTGAAATTGATTTGGTATATGATTTAACAATTCGAACAACAACAAATCTGCCATTAACCTATGAATTATATAAAAATCAGAAACATACAGATAATGGAGCAGTCAATATAATAGAAACAAATACGGTAGAACCAGATGAATATGGTACATATTTTAGAAATATAACCACACAAGAAGAAAATTTATATTATAAAGAACCAAAAACCAATATATATGAATTGGTTATTCGTTTTCCAGAAAATTATAATACAACAAATTATCAAAATATTATAGAAGCTTTAGAAATTAAAGTTGATTCACATCAAATAACTTCGTGAAAATTTTAAAGAGGAGTCATATGCAAAAGAAAATAGGAAATGTTATAAGCAAAAATATAAAATATAAAAGAAATCAAATAATTATTGTTATACTGATTGCACTCAGCCTTTTGTCATTTATCATTATTTTTGGTAGATATTTAACAAGTAATGTAAGCAATTTTTTTGTAAGAAGTAAAGAATTTTATTTTTTTAGTGATAAATTGTCAGAAGATAACTCTATTTATCAAGTTGATAATTGGTCAGGTGTAGATGATTATACCATTACAATCAATATGAATAGTCGTTTAAATAATATAGAATCTGCAACTTATGATATTGGATATGATATTTCATATACATGCAGTGATAATGCCATTTGCCAATTAAGTAAAACACAGGGAATTATTAAAGCGGACACCAATTCGGACTTTTTTAACTTAACCATTACACCAAATACACAATTAAAAGATGGAGACAAAGTTATCGTCGATGTAGTCGTTAATTCAACTGCACCATACAAAAAGACGTTAAAGGGAAGATTTACATTTGTTGTAGGAAAAGAGGAACTTACTTATCAAATCACAGATAACTCACAAGACCCATATATGTTATTAAGTATTACAAATACGTTAACTTACTATACTGTTAAAGAAGCATTTGATTCTTTTCATGTGGGAGATAGGATAGATATAAATACCTATTTATCATTATCAGAGGATAAAAAATCAAAATGTTATTCGGCAGAAGTTAAAATTGAATTTAATCCAAGAGAAGTTTTATTTGATGTAACAAATAGTGCTTATTCAGATGCAACAAATATAACAACAACAAATATAGATGGTAAAACATACATAAATGGGTTTACCATTAAAATAGACGCTATCTCTAGTAGAGAAATTAGATTTTATAAAGTGGATGTCAATCAAGATTATACATATCCAAATGGTAGTAATGATAAATCCATTATAACTGTTAGCAGTCAATAGATATAATGATTTTAAAGAAAGGAAGCACATAAAATGACAATAAATATTATGAATGAATACATTACACTAACAAAAAAACAAATTACAACATATCTAAAATTAATATTTGAAGACACATATGATAAAAGATATGATGATATGTATTCTGACAAATACATAAATGCAAGATATTATCATTTCTTTAAAGGAAGTGAAAATACAACAATCAGAAGAACGATACTAGAAGAATTAAGAAAAACATATGAATATGCCATTTCAGAAAATTTTGGAGATAAGGAGTTTATCGACAAGTTACATGTTTTTTACTGTTATGTTTTATACTTTGATCATGTTGTATATTGTAAAGACTTAAAAAATAAGATATCTAAAATAGCCAAACTTAGAAGAAAACTTTTAAATAGAGATGATGCTGACTTTGAAGAAAATTTATATAGAGAAATGATGAATATAAACGAAGAAAAAGAAAGATTATTAACTAAGTTTAACACAGATGAGTTTTTCTTAAAGATATCAAATTATAAGAATATTTTAAATGTATACAGAGTAAACCTAAAATTTGAATTAAAATTTCCTATGGAATACAGTGAAATGGCTATTCATAAAGTATTTCATTCAGGAATTACAAATGAGGACAAATTAGTGATAGAATATTACTTAATGAGTGTTCAAATTATAAGAGATATTATTAAGCAAAATTTTAAAAAGCAATATATTGTGGAATTTGCAGAAACTTTATTAACAAAACCTAAAAAAATAAAAAGCATATTACATATTATTGACAATGCGGCAATTCAAGATAAGTTATCTTTAAAAATAAGACATGAATATTTTATAGAAAATAAAGAAGCTGTATATGAACTTATGAGAGAGGGATATAGATTTGCGATTATTTTAGATAATTCTTTTGAAGCAAATTATAAAAATATGGAAAATTTAAAAATGTTTAAATATGTCATACTTAATAAAGAGTCTAAACAATATGGACAAGTTATGCAATTTAATCAAGACGTGAAAAACAATATTATAGAAATATAGAAAGGAAATATAATCAGTATGGAGACGTTTTCAAAATTTTTGTATGAATTTTTAAAACAATTCTTTTCAGGAATTACGACAGTTATAAAAGCAATTGGGACAGGCTTTAGCCAGATGTTTGATTTTAATTCTTACCAAAATATTATAGATACTTATAAAGGAGATTTATCAGCACCTGAATGGGTTTTAGTGGTTGTATCTATTTTATGTGTATTAATATTTGTAGGATTAATCATTGCACTGATTTATTTATTATGTAGAAAATATATAAAATTTAGAAAAAAAACAGTTGACCAAGATGCATTATTAGAAGAAGTAGCTTCACTAAATAAGCAAGTAGAAAATTTGATGAAAGAAAAAGAAAATATTATGGCAATGAAGGTATCACAATTGGGGCTAAAACCAGATGAATCACCAGAAATTGATGAACAAGAACAAGAAGAAGATTCTAATAATCCAGATATCCGTTTTGCAAAATTACATGAAATTGATTTAAAATATGAAGATTATGAACAACCAGATTATGAAAATTCATTTACATTGCCAGAATTATGTGAAAATTTTAGGAACTTTTCTGCTTCAAAATTGAAATTATATTATAAACCAGAAATGGTAAGGATATTTATTTCAGCTTTAGCGTCTACTAAATTAATTATTCTACAAGGTATTTCTGGAACTGGTAAAACATCTCTTGCATATGCATGGGGAAAATTTATGAGACATGACTCATGTATTGCATCTGTACAACCTTCATGGAGAGACAGAACAGATATGTTTGGATATTTTAATGAATTTACAAAAAAATTCAATGAAACAGAAATGTTAAAAGAAATGTATACAGCCGGTTATGTAGATGAAGTATTTACAGTCATTTTAGATGAGATGAATCTATCACGTGTGGAATATTATTTTGCAGAAATGCTTTCTATTTTGGAAATGCCAAATAGAGATGAATGGATTATCGAATTAGTACCTAATAGTTGGAAAACTGACCCGAAATATATAGAAGGTGGAAAGATAAAAGTTCCAGCCAATATGTGGTATATAGGTACAATCAATAATGATGATTCCACTTTTGCTGTAACAGATAAGGTATATGATAGAGCAATGCCAATAGATATCAATGAAAAAAGTGTTGCATTTGAACCAGTCTATACAGAAGCACAAGGAATTAATTTTACATATCTAGATAAGTTATTTGAAACAGCTATACAGGAAAATCCAATTTCTGAGGAAACAATGGATAAAATAGAACAAATGGACAATTATGTTATACAACATTTTCGTATTGCATTTGGTAATCGTATCGTTGCACACATGAAAAAATTTGTACCTGTATATGTGGCATGTGGTGGAGATGAAATTAGTGGGGTGGATTATTTTATTGCTAAAAAAATATTAAGAAAATTTGAACAATTAAATATGTCAGCTATTAGAGATGAAATTGATCCATATATTCAATTTTTAAATACAACTTTTGGCAAAAATAAAATGAAAGAATGTATAGACTATTTATTAAGATTGAAAAAGATGGCATAGAGGGGAGAGAATAACAGTTGGAAAACTTAGAAGTTATAGAACTATATGAAAATTCAAATCATGAAAAAACGAAAACATTTATAAATACTGCTGAATCTACGCTAAAAGTACAAACAGAGAAAAAGTATATAACAAGAGACATAGAATGGATACATATGATGGAAGAAGTGATGCCACATATAGATTCCATTTTTAGGTCTCCAAATCGTTTTATTAAAAATGAAGAAGAAACTGTAAAAATAGAACAAGCAAAAAAAGTATCAGTAGAAACGATTAAACATTTATCTAAACATACAAATTTGATACAAGACATAGATAAAGAAACAGGAGATGTTATACCATCCAAATTATTAAATGTAAGAAAAGAAGAAACCTATGATACATATGAAAATCGTTTAATATATACATTAGTACAGAATATGAAGTATTTTGTAAATATTAGAAAAAATTCCTTATTGCAACCAATAAGCACAGAAAATAAAGAAGAAGACAAAAATAATAAACAATTAGAATATAACGCAAAATCTAAACTAAATGATGAAGAAGTAGATATCAATGTTTCTATCAATTCTAAACTTGATGCTGAACCAAAAGATTCTAAAGAAAGAAATAAAAGTTTATTGTTAAGAATAGAAGAATTGGAAAAGAAAATATCAGATATTGAATCAACTGAAGTATATAAAATATTAGACAAAGAGAATATAACACTTGTAAAAGATCCAATTAGGAAAACAAATGTCGTTTTAAAAAATGTTCATTTTCAATATGCGATGAAATTATGGGAATTTTTAAAAGCCAATTTTGATGAGCAAACCATAGAATCAGAAGATAATAAAGACTATATGGACAATGGACAATTAAAAAAGATGATGGATGAAGCTTTTTTATTGCAATATTTAGCAATGAAAACTTTAGATGAAGATAATATGGAAAAACAAGATACCAAAAAAGAAATAAAAGGAATTGTAGTAGAACAAATGTTAGACAAAATGTTAGATATAGATGAAGATATAACTGAAGAACAGTTAAGACAACTGGTAGCAGAAAAATATGAAGTGATAAAATATAAGAAAATGGCAGTTTTACAAGATATACAAAAGATATTTAAAAAATACATTGACCGATATGAAGATATGGTTGAGATGAAGGGGAATTAAAATATGAAAGAAAAAATACAAAAATTAAAAAATAATAAAATACTAAAGATTATTGGAAATATTTTATATGCGATTATTTTTATTATCGTATTGTTTATATTAATCATTGCAATTTTACAAAGAACGACCAATAATGAAATCACATTATTTGGATATAGAATTTTTGTTGTTGCAACAGGAAGTATGACACCTAAATATGAAGTAGGAGATGTTTTAGTCTCAAAAGAAGTTGACCCAGCAACGATTCAAGTGGGAGACGACATTGTGTATAAAGGAAAAGAAGGTAGTTTCAAGGATAAAATTGTAACTCACCAAGTCATTATGATAGAAAAAGAAAATGAGAATTATAGGATTCAAACAAAGGGTATTGCCAATACAAAAGAAGATCCAGAAATAACACAAAATGAAGTAATCGGAAAAGTGATTTATAAAATGGGAGTATTATCTCTTTTGCAAAGAGCGATGTCAAATAACTATGTTTTCTATTTCGTCGTATTTGTTCCAATTGTATTACTTACTTTTAGACAAATCCTAAAGTCAAGATTAGATGATGATGACGAAGAAGATGAAGAAGAAAAAGATGATGATAAAAACAATGACAAAGCAAAAAAAGAATAGTAACATATGATAAATTGCAAAAAAATAATGAAGGGATGAAATATGCATACATTTATTAAAATTATTAAAAAAGTTAAAATAAGAAATATGCTCATTTTAATCTTGTTAATACTATTTAATGCATATGCTTGGTTTATATATGCTACAAGGGTTTCTACTGATATTACAGCACATGTTAGTTCATGGAATGTAGAATTTGTCGGAGAAGATGGAGAAATTACAACAAATTTATTAGTTAGTATTGGCAGGATTTACCCTGGTATGGATAAATTTGAAAAAACAGTAGAAGTACATAATAAAGGTGAAACACCTGCTGTTTTAGATTATGAAATTAAAGAATTGACGGTTATGGGAGAGACGTTTACTGTAGATGAAGAAAATGGTCCAACAACTCAAGATATGATAACAAAAATGAATACGGAGTATCCATTTAAAATTAACATAGAAAAAGATGATAAGCAATTAAGTGAAGGAACAGGTAATGGAAAATTTATCATTAGTTTAGATTGGAATTTTGAATCAGGAGATGATGAAGCAGATACAACATGGGGGAATAAAGCTTATGAATTTTATGAATCACATCCAGATGAAAATTGCATAGAATTGAAATTGACATTGGTTGCGACACAAAGAAATGAATAACAAAATAATGATTTTTTAAGTCCCATTCATAAGATGTATGTATTATTATTTTAAAGATTTTCAGCTACCCTTCATTTACGTTTAACAAATTCTAAAGATAAAACCGTAACAATACCCGGAAACAGGACCCTTTACGATTTTATCTTAAGAATTTGTAAAACTATTTTGGTCGCATTCAAATTCTTTAAAATAATAATACATACATCTTATGAATGGGACAAGATAAAAAATGATATTCACTAAAATGGATATAGTTTAATCTGCAACTTGTGTGAATGAAATATTAACATTTAAAAGAGCAGGATTATCTTGTTTAGTA
Source organism: uncultured Eubacteriales bacterium (assembly GCA_949288185.1). Classification (GTDB taxonomy): domain Bacteria; phylum Bacillota; class Clostridia; order TANB77; family CAG-508; genus CAG-269. The sequence continues at coordinate 147,021 of CASEIZ010000024.1, forward strand.
GATTGCGTATCATCATCATCTGTCATTTGAGCTGTATTTTCGTCATCATTCCAAAGAATATATACACGTATTTTTCTATGGTCAATATTGTCTCCTAATGAAATAGTATCTGTTATTGGTTGATTAAATTCATCAAACGTAATTTTTTCGCCATCATCTTGAGAATATCCAGTTGCTACTAAGTCTGTAACAGAGCTATTTTCATTTGCAGAAACGTTGATTTCATATTGAAAAGATACATCAACATCTGTAAAATCAAAATTTAGATCAAAATATCCTTCAGCAGTAGGTGCAATGATATTAGGAGCTAAATTTTCGTTTCCAGTAAATATCGGTTGTATAGCAGATGATATATCTGTATTGTTTTTTATAGATTTATCATTTACAATGATATTCCATCTTGCAATACTGATATCTGTTTGACCATCTGCGGATGAAAGATATTTTGCATAAATTAAAACAATGGAAAATAATAAAAGACATATAAAGATTCCAACTAATAATATGAATAATTTTTTATTATTTTTCATTTCTACACCTCTTTTGTTTTTGTTCATTTTAACATATGTGATTTTTAAAAGCAAGAGATGGATTTTAAAGAAAGGAATTTGTGAAGTGAAGGATAAAGTGAAAAAGGAAAAAACAAAGGTAAATAAAAAAGAGAAAGTTAAATTAAATTCGGAAAAAATTAGAGATAGAGATAAAAAAATAGAGGTTATAAAAACTGGATTATTAATTATGACATTATTTTTAATTGTTGTTTATTTTCTATTAGTTAGTTTTTATGAAGGTGGTAATTTTACAATTTCATTAGATCCAGATTTTGCACAAAAAAGTGGGTTAGTTATTTATGAAAATAATAGTGAAGATGATAAAAGAATTTTAAAAGCAACAAGTGCAGATTTTATAGATAACATATCTGTTAAATGGCTACCAAAAGATATACATCAAAGAGGTGGAGGAAGCTTAAATGGAGAGAATTATTTTGCCTATAGTTTTTATATAGAAAATAAAGGGAGTAATGTTGTTAATTATTGGTATGAAGTTGTAATTGATGATGTCATTAAAAATGCAGATGAGGCCATAAGAGTTATGATATATAGAAATGATGATATGAAATTATATGCGAAAGTAAATAGTAAAACTGGTGAACCAGAAGAAGGAACAACTCCATTTTATTCTGACAAGGAAGTTGCGGTAGAGCAGAGAAGTGATTTTCAACCAGGTGATGTTGATAAAATGACAATTGTTGTATTTGTAGAGGGTGATGACCCAGATTGTTTAGATAATATTATTGGCGGAGAAATGAAAATGCACATGGATATTAAAGAAGAACATATAAAACAAGAATAATGTAAAGCAAAATACATAAAAATGAAACATATCAGCAATAAAATATTACAAAAATGTTACAAAAAAGTCAAAAGATTACAATTATATTACTTTTTTGATATGAATTGACACTAAAATAATATTGTGATATTCTATGAACAGTAAATAAAAAAACAACGAATGATAAGTTGTAAGATAAAAGGAGAGGGGAAAATGAGTAAAAAAAGCAAAAGAAAAATTGATTTAAAAACAGCGATACTAATATTATTACTATTAGCAGCATTATTATTTGCATCAACATATGCATGGTTTACAGCCAATAGAGTTGTATCTGTTAGCGATATTGATGTACGTATTGAGGCACAAAGTGGTTTACAGATTTCAGCAGATGGTGAACACTGGAAATCTACGCTTACTGTAGATGATTTAAAAACTGCAGCATATACAGGTAATTCAAATCAACTACCAAGTACAATGGAACCTGTATCAACTGTAGGAGAAGTTGATACATCTACAGGATTTATGAAAATGTTTTATGGAACAGTAGACTCAAAAGATAACGGATTTGCTTTAACTGCTACAGCAGAACCAGCAGAAACAGATGGGGAAACAGGAAAATTTGTAGCATTTGATATCTTCTTACAAGTTAACCAAGATGAAGATAATGTTATCTTGGGAAAAAATTCTACAGTAACATTTAAAGGAACTGCTGGTAATGAAGGTCTACAAAACGCAGCACGTGTAGCATTTATAAAACAAACACATGCAGCAATTGGTGCAGAAGCATCAACATTTGTTACAGGACATGATTTAGCAAAATCATTTTTAGAACCATCTCAAGAGGCAACAGATTTTTGGGAACCAAATAGTGATGTTCATACAGCAGCAGCAGTAGCAGCAGCAAACAGTAATTATGGAATAATAACTCAACAAACAGAAGCAGATGTAATTGATTATTATGGAATCAATCAAGCAATTACTACAGGGGTTGCTTTAGGAGAGACAAATGATGGTACAGATTCAACACATTTTACACAAGTTACACCATCAATCATTACAGATGCTGCAATGACAGATTATGATAATGCATTTTCACTAGAAGAAGGAATTACTAAAATAAGAGTGTATATGTGGATAGAAGGTCAAGATGTTGACTGTGAAAACAATGCATCAGGATCAGACATTACATTCAAACTAGAATTTAAAGTTCCAGAAACACCAGGTGCATAAAAGTAATACATTTTAAATTTGAAAAGAGCAGATTAAAATCTGTTCTTTTTTGATTTACAGTACACTACAGTTCAATCGTGTGGTTCCTTGTGTATGTATTTCTTATAAATTCCTCAGTTCAATACGAATGATAAGAAACTTTAAAATAATTTTATGGCACCCTTTCACTTAGTCCTCGCTTCGCTCGACGCGAACATTTTCCATAAAATTATTTAACAGTTTCTAACCATTCTCCAATCACATTCGTCATTTATTCGAAATACATACACAAGGAACTACACGATTGAACTGTAAATGTAAAGCAGAATAAAAAAGTCAAAACTTGTCAAAAATTCGTAGACTTTTTATACGGTTTATGATATGATACAAGTGTTAAAAATTGCGAATATATAAATAAAAAAGGAGCCAAAGAAAAATGGATTTTAAGAATGTAAATACGGGAGAATTAATTGATTTTTCTAAAAAAATTGACGAATTTTTAAAATATTTAGAAAAAGAAAAGCAAGGAATTGAAAAAGCCAATTCTTCAAACGAATAAATTGATAAAAAATCATTATATAAAAATAGAAAACAGGAGGCTATTATGTCTATAAAAACAGAAGAAATACTAGAAAAGATTTCTGCAAGCAAAGAAATTTTATCTACTATGCCAAAAAATAATCCTAAAAATGTAGAAATTTTTAAAGAGAAATTAGAAGAATTAGAAAAAGAATATACAATATATCAAGATGATGTTTCTAATGAATTAAAGAAAAGATATGAAAAGGCAGTTGAAAAAACAGAAAATAAGGAAATAGAAAATTTAAAGACAAGAATTAAAACAATTACATATATTCTAGAATTATTAAATGAAGAAAAAACTCCTTATGAAAAAATGGGTTTAGATAGATCAATTTTTACAATTTCTAGATATTATAAAGAAAATTTTGAGAGTATCAATGAACAAATACAAGTTTGTATTGATAAATTTTCAAAAGTAGGAATTGCACTTTCTCTAGAAGATTTTAATTATAGTATCTATGTAAAAGATTATATGAAAACCTTTTTTCAAGAATTAGAAAAAGGAGATATTCATTCTGAAAAAATAAAAGGAAAATTTGAAGAAATATATTGGAAATGCCCTGAAATTATGATTCATATTGAATTAAATATGAGAAATATTTACTTTAAAAATGAATCCATCATTGATAAATATTTTGAAAAAGAAAAAAGTGAAAAATTGAAAAAAGCAAATATTACATTAAAAGAAATCAATAAATCCTACATAGATTTGAAAAAACAACTAATGGAAAAAATGGCTATTAACCCTGGAGTTATACAAGAAAAATTTTTAAGTGGAGAATGGAATATCAATAATTTTGAAAGCGAAAAATTACAAACAGATATTGCAAAAATTTTGCCAAAAGATATAGCTGAAAATATAAAAGAAAACGAAGAAATGAAAGGAAATATCATTAATTTCCTAAATAGTTTGCAAGAATATCAAAATTATTTAAAATTTAAATTTATCATTGATGACATAAAACAATATTATGAGGAAAAAGAAAATTACAAAAAAGTTTATTTAGAAACCAAAAAAGAAATAGAAAACTTAGAAAAGCAATTAAATAAACTAAATAAAAAGGCTAACAAAAAAGGATTCTTTGGAATGAAAAAGGTTACATCTGGACAAACACAAGAAACAAAAGAGCTAATTCAAACAATTAAAGAAAAATACAAAGAATTAGACATGAACAAATTTTATCATAAAATATATGCAGATATTCATAAAGATTCTACTATATATGACATCTTAAATCTTGCAAATTCATACTATGTATATTTAACAACATGTCTTATCAATCATTTTAAAAATATCAAACCAGAAGAAATCAATGAAAAAGTAAATGAATTGAATGAATTTTTAAATAATCCATATAATGCAATGATTAAACATACGTCTTTTATGGAAGAAAATGATTTAGCACTTATTATTGCAGATAAATATAAATTATTACATTTTACAATTGATAAACAAGATTTAGATGCCAAACATCTTGGAGCATTGATTGCAAAACTTGAAAATATACAAATGGCTATTTATATTAGAAAAGCAAATTTAAAAATTGAAGACATTAAAGAGTTATGTGAGATAAAAAAGTTATTAGATATAAATTAATTTTACAAAATTGTGGAGATTATGCAAATGAAAAAAACAAATAAAAGAAGGAATATATTTATACTAATTTTATTAATGTTATTCATAATTGTATTACTTAGGGCCTTTAGTAATTCTAGAGCAAATAAAGTAATAGAAATCACTGCTAATATAAAAGATAATAGCAGTCTATTAGTTGATGAAAAAACTACATTAGAAGCTATAAATGAAGGTGAAAGTGGTTTTTCAATCACACTTCCTGATGTTATTAATACAAAAAAAGTCACGAAATATATTGTTACACAAAAAGAAATTATAGAAAATGCAGAGGAAGAAAAACAGGAAAATGTAACTAACACAACAAATGAAACTGCAAATGAAACTACAAATGATATAAGAAATAATGAAGGAATAGATACAATAGATGTTAAACAAGCAGATACGACAAATCCACAAGCCATAGAAAAAACTTCTAAAGTTGAAAAGTTGCCAGGAGAAAAAATTTACTTAACCCAAGAAGAACGTGAAAATTCAGAAATCATGTTAACAGTAGAATATGATAAAAAAGAAATTAAAGGAGAAATATTATATAATAAAAAACTAGTTCTAGAAGATAAAGAAAACAATGAAAAAAAAGAAGATGATAAAAATATAACAGATGAAGAAAAAACTATTAACAGTGAAAATTCTAATGATACTGAAATTTTATCTGTCTCAGGATATATGCCACATGATACAGAGTTAGAAGTAACAGAAGTAGAAATCGATAAATTTAAAAATGAAATATCAGAAAAATATCCAAATCATATTATTACAGAAAATTTTGATATAAAATTAATGTCACAACAAAAAGAATATTTAACTGAAGAATATGATCAAACTTTAGATATTGAAATGACTATGCCAAATCAAGATAAAACGTATACAATACTTGAAATTCAAGAAGAAGACCCAACACAAGAAGAAAAAATCCAAGAAAATACAGAACAGGGAGACACAAAGCAAGGTAGGACACAAGATAATGCGACAGAACAAACAGATACAATAAATGAATTACAAGATATCAAAATAGAAGATAATAAACTTCAATTTGAGGTAAAAGAATTACATGCATATGTACTTTTAGAATTACAAGAACCTCAAAATGCCATATCATCACAAAATAATTTGGCAACTCAAGATGCTTCTCAGAATGGGATTTCTTTAATGGCAGTAGAAGGAGAAAATACAACATTAAAGATAGATGATTATGAATCAGATAAGAATTATTATTTAGGTTTAAATTATACAGAAAATATGTCTAAAACAAATTCTGGAAAATATACAGAAAGTAACTTAAAAGAAGTTACTATCAATTATTATGGATATGATTATGATTTAACTGAATTTGTTACACCAGAAAAATATGATATCACATTAAATGCTACTGCAAGAAGAACATCTACAGGTAGTGTTCAACAAGGAGGTAGTGGATGGAACAGATATTATATAAGGACAGATACCATTACTTGTACAGTTAGTGGGATTCAGAATTTAAAAGATCAATATCCAGAATTTAGTGCAAATTCAGGGTGGACAATGGAAATGCAAGTTCCAAACACGAATTTTTCAAGTTATTTTAATGAATCAGAAACTTCAAATGAAAATTCTTCAAATGGAATTAATGTCAGTCTTAGTAATGGAATCATGAAAGTAACGGGAATAGATACATCTGGTTTGCAAAGCAATAGTGATACATGGACTTTTACATTTTATGTTTCATTCAGGGGAAATAATCGAAATACCATTAATAATATATCTTATAACAATCTATCTGTAAATTCTTTTAAAACAACGATTACGGTGGGAGATGAATATACACCTTATGGAACGATTTCTGATACAGAACCACAAACATTGGTGTCATATAGAAAATGTGTCCCAGTGGATAGTAATGGAAATATATCTATAGAATTAATTGATAATCCATTTATGAATAGACCACTTGAAAAAGGATTTAATGGTTGGACAACCAATAATACGAAATATAAAAATAGTATTAGTACAAATAACAATACGTTTGTTCAAACATTAAATACAAATATCAATAATATACAGGACAGTGCTGGAAATCTTGTAATCGATTTATATCCTGACTGGATTGATGCCAATGTTATCTTTGTTAGTTCCATTGGAAGTGGTTCAAACTCAGGAACCTCTCCAACAAGTCCAATAAATAACAATTGGAATGTGATTAGTAGTAAATTAAATGCAAACAGGAAAACTTGTACAAATGCTTCTGATAGAGAAGTTAATATTGTTGTACTCATGAATGGGGTTTTAGATGGTTATGATGTAATGAATCCAAATACAGCTTTTACATTAACCAGTTTATATGATGGTGTCAATTATGGAAACACAGGAACATATTTAGACGTACAAGATATGGATATCACTTTAGATAGTGATTTACAATTAGATTATCTATATATTTCTTCTGGTGAATCTTATGCTTCTTCCTATGCGACAACAGATGGAACAAGAGCTACAACACCATGTATTTATGGAAATATGTATAATTTAAGAATTGGTAGAGGAACTATTCCTACAAATAGTAACAACTGTACGTTTACGCAGGTACAAGGTGGATATTACAATCATAGTAGTTCAGAATATAGAGTGATTGTTGAATCAGGTAAATATTATTCTGCCTTATTATATCGAGCTGGTTCAGGTTCTAACTCATCAAGTTCGACAACAGCAAATGCCACTTTTGTCATAGGCTCTGATATTGATAGAGTGAAGCATAATAATGAAAGTCTTAAAATCTATGATAGAATGGCATCAAAAACTTCAACTTCAACATGTTCACCTTATGGAAATGGTAAAGTCGTAAATACCATTATTAAAAGTGGAACGATTGGTGTAGACTTTTTCAATAATGCAAGTACGGCAGATGATAGTGATAGAAATTATGCTGGAATATATGTAGGAGGGCATGGACAAACTGGATATGATAAATCTGATAGATATTTACTTGTTGAAGGTGGAAATATTGCCAATATTGTCGGTGGGTTAAATGTTACAGAAGAAGATATGTATAAAACATACATGTATATTAAAGGTGGTAATATTCTTAATATTACAGGAGGAGCTGGTTATACACATACTTATGGAGATAGAATTATTCAAATCACTGATGGATATGTAAAATACAGTATCAGTGGAGGATCAAATGGTGTAGCAGCAAGTTCTGATAGCAATAATGGACAATTAACAGGTGAATCATTTATCTATGTTGGTGGAAATGCACAAATTGGTGCATCATCTACAACAGACAGTAATGGAAATGAAACTGTCAATATAACCAATACGGATGAAGTTTTATATGGTGTGAATGCTGGTTCTGTTTGTGGCGGTGCCAATGGAAACACGAGATATGCAGGCCAAACAGATAAATCATGTATTATTATTGATGGAAATGCGGTTGTTCATAATAATGTTTTTGGTGGAGGAAATTATGGAATTATTGGCTCATCAAATATTCAAGGACCTGATGTCATAGAATTTCATGATGAAACTTCTAGTTTTACTGAAAATAAAGAATATTTGATAACAACTTCTTCATCTGGAGAAAATGGACTTGCCGTAAGTGGAAATCAATTAGGAAATCAATATATGTCAACTGCAACGATTCCATCAGATACATCAAAATGGATATTTGAAAGAGAAAGCGGAAACAATTATTACATAAAAAATGCATCAACCAATCAATATATTTATATAAGAGAGGTTAACAATTCATGGTTTACATATATTGCTGATATAGAATTGAGTACAACAAATAAGACCGCGTTTACGATTCAAGGTTCAAATACAAAAACGATTACATATATACATGAAACATCAGGATGGTTTGGTCAAGTAGAAAGACATACATTATATTTAAACTATTCAAGTGGTAGCTGGGAAGTTTCAGATAGTTCTAATACAAATAATCTTCATTTTCTAACATATAAAGAAGTTGAAAATGGAAATTCTCAAGACTTAGATACATTAGTTACGATTAAAGTTTTAGGAGGAAGTGTCAACAACAATATATATGGTGGTGCAAACCAAAACCATATATATGGAACCGTTGATATCGATATAGAAAACGGAAATGTGAAAGGAATTGTTTATGGTGGTTCCAATATCAGAGGGGATATTTATGGATCCGTATTGATGGACATTTCTGGAGGACAATTAGGAACCAAAGCCTCTACAGATGGATTTGACTATTCCAATACAGATGTTGCCTTTGGGGGCGGTCTTGGAGAAGAGACAAATGTTAATGGAAGAATCATATTAAATATTACTGATCAAAAAAATAATGTCCATATTTATGGAAATATATATGGTGGAAGTTCTCTTGGAAAAGTGAATAGTGATATCACTGTTAATATTCAAGATTTACCAAGTATAGCAAATATTGTAGCTATCAATGGTTATGTATTTGGTGGGGGAGAAGGAGATTCTGATACACCAGCTTCTGTATCAGGAAATGTAGCTGTTAATGTAGATGGGAGCAATTTAGAAAATTGTAGTATATTTGGTGGAAGCAATATCAATGGTACAATCAATGGTACAATAGATGTCAATATCGGAAAAACATATGAATCCAAAATACTTGCTGTATATGGAGGAGGAAATCAAGCCGCTATTACAAATGAAACAGCAAAAGTACATGTCTATTTATTAGACTATGCCAATGTAACAAATGCATTCAATGGTGGTAAATCAGCAGATTTAGTATCATCTGGAAAAGATGATGAAACGAGAGCCATATATTTAAAAGGTGGAACGGTTCAAAATATTTATGGTGGATCTGATTTATCAGGTACTGTTACAGCAAGTCATGTATATATAGAAAGTGGAAATGCCACAAACATATATGGCGGAAATAACCAAGGTGGCATTACGGAAATAACTCATATCATCATAACTGGAGGAAATTCTCAAGACGTATATGGTGGAGGAAATCAAGCAATTTGCAATGAAACAAATGTCAATGTAACAGGAGGAACCCAATCAAGAATATATGGTGGAGGAGACCAAGCAGGCATTAATACAAATACATATGTAAATCTTACAAATGCAAATATTGAAGACACAATATATGGAGGAGGAAACCAAGGAACCGTTACACAAGATACATATGTCCATATAAAAGATTCTAAAATCGGAAATAGCGTATATGCTGGAGGAAATGGAACATCTGCTATTGTATATGGCAACACAAATCTTGTTATGGAAGGTGCAAATGAAGTAACCAAAAATGTCTTTGGTGGTGGAAACCAAGCAGCAACAGGAACAGAAAATGAAAATAATTCTACAAGTACAGTCAATATTGTTGGAGCAAAAATTGGTGGAAATGTATATGGTGGTGCCAATACATCTGTTGTATATGGTACAACACAAACCAATATAGGATATGATACAGTCGGAGATACCTCACTTGAAATAGGAGATATTGAAATTATAGGAACTGTATTTGGTGGTGGAGAGGCCAATGCTTCTGGTTCAGAAATATATGACTTTTCATTTATTAGTGTAACAAAAGGGATTGATATACAAATAGATGGAAACAAACATTCAGAATTTAAAATAACAGGAAGTATATTTGGTTCTGGAAATGCTTCAAGTACAAGTGGAACAAGTTATATCAATATCCAAAATTATGGTACAGCAGATGATCCTCAAAGCAATATATCTATTCAAAGAACAGACTGTGTTACCATTAGTAATTCAGCCATATCTTTATCAGGTGCAACAGATAGAACAAATGAATACTCAGATACATTTTTCTCTTTAAGTAGAGTGGATCAAGTAAAATTAAAAAATAATTCCACATTATATTTATGTAATGGAGCAAACTTATTGGAGAAATTAGATAGTCTTGTAGATGTCGATGGTAAAGAAGAAGTTGGAAAAGTTACGATTAATCCAGATACAGGCGAAATCACAGAAAAAAATGTAGATAATAGAATCTATATGTTAGAAGGTAAAAACTTAAATGTAGCAACAAATGAACAAGCAACCGCTTATGGACAAGTACATGGAATGTTTTTCTTTGGATTATTTACTAATAGTATGAGTCCAAGTACAAGTACAGCCTTTTATCATCATTCATTTGAAAATGGAGACGAAATAACCAATGAAGGTACATTTTCATCTAACTCTTATGTAATGGCACAACATATGGTAGATCATAATACAACAATAGATGGATTTTATACTAATTACAAAGATGATGGAAAAATAAAAGTTGATTATGTAGGAACAACACCAGAAGATGACGTGTATTATTTATGGGTAGTAGGAGATGCTATGAATGTTACAAGATTTGAAGTTTCTTTAACCGCATCTAAATATGCTACTTTAGGAACATATGAATTATTATTACAAGGATTTTCTGATCCAAACTTAAAAATGTCAGTGAGTGGATTTTCAGCAGGATTAGAAGATGGCGTAACATTAGTAGATCCAGATGAAATTAATACCATTGAACCTGATGAAGAAAAAGCAAATACGGTATATGGATTAACAATGAGAACAGGAAATGTTGGTTGGCAAACAAAAGGAACAACAAACTTCTTAACGCAAAATGGTGGTTCATATACTGGAACCAATGACTATGATAAAGATAATTCATCATATACACCAACATTAAATTTATGTCTATATCATTCAGAAAATATAACAGTTGAACAGCCTTTAGGAACTGCAACCATCAGGTTACAAGTATTAACACCAATAGATGATTTAAATTATGATATCTCGTATATAGACATAGTGATTACATTATCAACCGCATTATATCAAAATGACTTTTATGAAGCTGCTATCACACCAGGTGAAGAATATGGATTATTTACAACAACAGAAACTTCTATCACAAGTAAAAGTGCATTTTCGGCATATTATTCATTATATGTAGAAGATTTTTCGAATAGTAAATATGTAAATGATTATGAAACATACCAAAGAGTTTTAATATCAAGGGATTCTAATAATTTACCATATGTACTACCTGAAAACACAAAAATTACCATGTTAGATATGGTAACCAATACATATTATTATTATATTGTAACAAGTGATGATGTTAGAAATGGTAAATTTGAATATAACTTATCAGACTTCTTATCTATGGGAAGTAGTGATGCTAAATTTAATGAAAAAGAAGCAAGCAAACAGTATTATCATAGTGAAGAAGATGTTATCTATGAGAACTTTATATTCCATATCAATTTTGCAGAAAGCAATATAACAAATGACATACATAATAATTCACTATTAATGGAATTAAGAGATACTGAAAATGAAACTTTAGTAGGTGTATTAGGAATTCAAAGAGATAGCATGGTGTATAGTGTATATAAAGACAAAGATGCTACTATAAAATTAGATGGTAATTTATCACCAGAAACTTTATATTTAGGAAATTCATTAAACTTAAATGTTATTACAGAATTTACACAAACTATTGTAGACTCAAAAACCATTTATGATACACAATATTTTGATCAAAAATTAGGAATCAAAATTAGCATTTATGATATCAATGGAAACCAACTAGGGTTAGACAGTTTATTCGGTGTAAATTTTGAATTAGATGGAAATTTATATTATCCTAGAGTTGATGGAACAACAAGAATATGTATAGCAGATAAAGTCACAAATGTATTAGCAAAATTAAAAATGAATACAATTGATAACACAACATTAGCGACACGGAGATTATAAGATACAAATAGAATCCTTTGGTTCCCCAGATGGAATTTATTATGGATTAACGGCATCTGACAAAATAGAATTAGATGTGAGAATTATCAATTCAGCATTTGGTCTAAAAGTTGTTAATAAGGATTCTAATAAAATCATTGACAAAGAAACAGGAGTCAATGAATCTAATGGTACGACAGTAGAAAGTGTTGTGGAATATTCATCAAAATTATCAAATCCTAATATTGCAGTATCTTTATACAGAAGGGATTATGATGAAGAATATGCACAAACCTATACATTAGTTGACTTACAAGAATTTGTATCAAACAATTTAACAGCAACGGCAAGAGAAAAAGAATATGAAGTATCTACATCACCGACTGAAAAAATAACAAATCATTTTATTTTTAAGCAAAACTTAATGACTGGAACATATAAGCTTGTATATAAATTGTATGACGGAGATGTATATGTGGGAGAAGCATTTGATTATTTAGTCATAAAATAGTTAATGTTTAGACCAGAATGTTATGAAAGGAAATAAAAATCAATTATGAAATACGATGTTGATTCAATCAATAAAAGAAAAAAATATGCAAATACGATAAAGAAAATATTGACCGTCATTTTAGTTATTCTAATTTATAACATAATACTAATTTTTATTTCTTCTGAAAATCATGGAATAGGATTATTTGGATATAGAGCTTACATCATTACATCAGACAGCATGGAACCATCTATTAACAATGGTGATGTCATTATTACAAAAGAATGTAAGGAAGAAGATTTACAAACAGGTGATGTCATAACCTTTGAACAAAATCAAGAGGTTATTACACACCGTATCAAAAAAATAGAAGAAGACCAGACAACTAATGAAAAAACATATATAACAAAAGGTGATAACAACAATATAGAAGATAGTGAAAATATAAAATTTTCTGCAATTATTGGGAAATGTATCTTAACGATACCATATTTAGGAAACATCATTTCAGTACTTGAAAATAAATTAATTGTTTTAATTATCATCCTTATCATTTTAATTTTATTCTTTTTAAAGATACAAAAACAAGAGAAATTAGAAAATAGGAGAGAAAAAAAGAAAATTGAAGAAGAAAAAAGATAGAAAAATTAAATTTGAACAAAAACGTAAATTGAAAAAAATCATGATAGCGATTATATCTTTTATCATAACCATATGTGTACTATATAATGTATTATTTCTAATAAATACAACGATATCGCAAAAAGATTATTTTCATGTATTTGGCATCAGTTTTTTTAGTGTCAAAACAGATTTAATGGAAAATGATTTACACAAAAATGATTTTGTGATTGTCAAAGAAGTAACTGATAGTGATTTACAAGTAGGAGATATTATAGCTTATGAAGTGAATGATCAAATTCGAATTAATAAAATTGTAGATAAAAAAGACGGATATACTACAAAATTTAACCAAAATTATTATCCAGATATTGAAAAAATAACAATCACTGAAGTTATCGGGAAAGAAATAGTAAATATACCATTTTTAGGAATTGTACTAGACATGCTACAATCAAAAGTTTTCAGTGTTTTTGTATTATTATTTTTGATTTTTGTTTTTGGGTATAATAAATATACACATACCAAAAGGAAAGAGCGTGAGAGAAAAAAGAAAAAAATGTGATATTATATATGAGGGAGAATAATCATGAATAAAGAAATTATTGATGTTATGTATCAACATATGGTAGAAACTGCTGGAGACTTTATTAAATAGGACCACAGAAGATCTAAATAGATATTCACAAATGTGCCAAAAACGAGATTTTGATATGAATATTGGTACTAATAGATTATGTGCTGAAATATAATATTTGTGATTTGTAAGGAGAAATTACTTTGATGATACAATCCCATTAACTTAGGACAAATAAGAATTTAAATTTGAAAGGAATAATAAATGGAAGAATATTCAAAAGCTTTTTATGAATTAAAAATTATTATCAATAAATTTGAAGATAGTATTAAAAACAAAATACCTAAAAATATTATTGACATTATTAATAAATCTGCAGATAATCATTATGAATTTCATTATAATGATTCAGTAGCATTAACTGATCAAAATTTACTGCCCGAAACATGGGGATTATTATCTATATTGTATAGCAATTATATATGTTCACTTGATGAAAAAAGGAAATGGATTCAATATGACGAATTTGAGAAGAATTTACGAAATAATAAAAAGCTAAAAAAAGTTGAAATAAATGAGTTGTTTACTAAAAATAAAATTGATAATAATATTGCAATAGAGAAAACAAACTATCCAATTAAAATAGAAAAAGAAAATATTATAAAAAGAATAATTAATAAGATCAAAAGTATAGTAGGAATAGGAGATAAAAAATAATATGACATTTGGTGACTTTATTAAAGAAAAAGAAAAAATAGATGAAGCATTAAGTAAGTGTGTACTTAAATATGGTGAAAAAGAAATATATTCGTATTATTATCCAGGAAACGATCATGAATACCAGTATGATGTATCTCATGCACAATTAACATACGAAAATAAAACAGTAGATTTAACGCTTCCATTTATAAGTGATAGATATAGAGACAATTGGTATTTATTTTTACAACTAAGAGCTTTAGATAAAATATCTAACCTATTCGAAAATATTTCTCCATTTGATTATGTTCAATTGTTAGAATATTATAACGAAATCGTTCCTGTTCAAATCTTATATACTGATCCAGATATTAAAACACCATTACAATTATTACAAAAATATCTAGATAAAGATTATGAAGTTCCTGAAGAAGTTAAAAAGAGTATAGATAGATCAAGAGAAATTTATTTATCGAGAAATTTAGATGAATTAACAGTAAAAGATTGGTATGATTTTACAAGCTATGATTTGAATAAACTTTCTTTACATTCTTGCTTCCTTTTTGGAAAAAGAACAGATTTCATTGCACAAGAATCAGCTAAAATTTATGAAGATGTAATTCGTTATAAAGTAGAACATTCTAAAAGTCAAGAACCTCATGAACCATTATTAGTTGCAAGAATTATGAGCGAAGATGAATTGAATAATTTTAAAAAATATGGTGTAGTAACACCTCTTCAAGTTAGCACAGATAGAGTATGGGATTCATATAATGAAGGAGCAGCAGGATGCTATACTTTTATGGTGATGAGAAATAAAAAAGATGCACTGTTCAATTTATCAACTGTATTGCCTTTTATGGTTGACAAATATGAAGAAGATGATGATGAATATTACTATGAGCCAAAAAGTGAAAAAAGCAATAACCTAAAACTAGTTTTTTTCGAAACAAATTCAGTAACTGAAGATATGATATATTTTAGTGGATATCAAGGAATGCAAATAGTAGATCCATATTATGATTTTGACGGATTATATGGACAAGATAAGTCTAGAGAAATATCAGTACCTTTTTACCACCAACAAAATTATAAAATTGTTAAAGAATCTGATATAACTCTTGATAATATATATGATATTACAGTTAAATCATTAAATGATTTAGGTGTCTTAACATCCATACAGACTGAAGAAGTAACGCCAACAGAAGTGTATAAGAATTTTAAACATGCTATGGAAGATGAAGAAATTTCTTACGAGAGTATACTTAATACGGTTAAAAATTTTATAGAATTTTGTAAATATAGTGATCCAAAATATTTTGAAAAGATAGATAATCTCGATGAAGAAGTAGATAATTTTGCAATGAATTTAAAAAGGGATTATAAATTAAATGATATTGAGACTCTAAAGATAGAGGGAGATATGTTACAAAAAATTTTATATTGGGAATACTTAGAACCAAGACCGGATTTTTATTATGATGAATATGATGAATATGGTGACGATGAATACGATGAAGAATATGACGAAGACCATGAGTACAGTAATGGAGAAAATGATAATGAGCGAGGTAATAAAGATATAGGTGATAATCTAATTAAAGAAGATGATTTAAAAGAAGCTCTATCTACTCCTGAGCGAAATGCCAAAAGATCTGAAGCAAAAAATGTATTAGATGGTTTAAGACAACAACAAGTACAAGAAGAAAATACAATACAATCTCAATAATAGTATACTCCTATCTCTTTTTACACAAAACTTTGATAATCGGAACCTTTTTATATATAAACAATCTAAAAATTATACATGTTTTTGAAATATGTATAATTTTTTTGATTTTTTATACATATTTATTGAAAATATATAAAAAATGTGATATTTTATATATATGGAGGTAAAAATATGAATTTAGAAATGTTGCCATACAAAAATGTTAATTTAAAAACAAATAAAATTTTAGAACAATTAACTTTATCATCAAGAGCATTAGCAGAATTGAAAGGTTATGCGAATACAATTCCAAACATGCATATTTTAATAAATGCTGTAACTATTAATGAAGCCAAAGATAGTAGTGCTATTGAAAATATTGTTACAACTCATGATGACATTTATAAAGTACTAACAGAAAGTGGCTATAAAGAAGAAAATGCAAAAGAAGTTGTAGATTATAGAAATGCTATTTGGCTTGGATATGAGCAAATTAAAAAAGATGGTTATATAAATACAAATACTATTGTTAAAATTCAAGGAACTATTGAACATAATAATGCAGGAATTAGAAAATTACCCGGCACAGAATTAAAAAATTCAATTACTGGAGAAACAATATATACTCCACCTCAAAGTGAACAGGAAATAAGAGCTTATTTAAAAAATTTAGAAGACTTTATAAATAATAATGAAGATGGCATAGATCCATTAATAAAAGTTTGTTTAGTACATTATCAATTTGAAAGTATTCACCCTTTTTATGATGGAAATGGAAGAACAGGAAGAATATTAAATATTCTATATCTTGTATTAAATAATCTAATTGATAGCCCAATTTTATACTTGAGTAAATATATAAATAAGACGAAACAAGAATATTATAAATTATTTAATGAAGTTAGAAACAATAATAATTTTGAAGATTGGATTTTATATATTTTAAAAGGTATTGAAATTACATCTAAAGAAACGATAACATTAATTGAAAAGATTCAAAATGAAATGAAAAATTACAAAGAAGAATTTAGAAGTAAGCTACCTAAAATATACTCAAAAGAGCTATTAGAAAGTTTATTTTATGAAGTTTATACAAAAATATCATATATAGAGAAAGCATGTAATGTTACTAGACTTACTGCATCTTCATATTTAAATCAGTTGAAAGAAGTAGGACTTTTAGAATCTGAAAAGGTTGGAAGAGAAAGATTGTACAAGAATACTAGATTAATAAAACTTTTATCTGAGAATTAGTATTAATTTTTTAATGATAAAATAGTAATTTATAGGAGTGATAAAATGAATATTATAAGTTTATACGGTCAAGCTCTAACTGGTAAAGGCGAAAAATCTATTGATATTATTATTGATAACAAAAAAGATTTTAGAAATAGAAATGATTTTCTAGAAATGGTAAGCGATGCTCTTGAATTATATGAACCCATAACATTCACAAGTGAATCAAAGGAAATTTCAAAAGATGAATTTACTAATTATTGTATATGGAAATGGATTAATAAAAAGAATGTAGAATTAGAATTTGACAAATACGATAGATACTTTGTGGTTTTTGATAATATTCCTAATGATGGAATTGCTCTATTAGCAGAATCTGATAGCATGTATTTTTTTACATGGTTTTTCGATGCAGGATAATCAATTACAATTAGATACGGAGAATATTAAAATAATAATATTCTCTATTTTTTATCGAAGTAAAAGCAAGAAGAAGGGAAGAGGGGGACTAGCTAATTTTCTAAAACAATTAATTTGTTATCTGTGAAATAAGGCAAATATAGAGAAATAGGCACTTTGGAGATTTTTGAAAAATTTTAATATTATAAAATAATAATTAATATAACAGTAATACAAAAGATTATAATAATAGAATACAATATGTAATATAGATATATAAATGAATATTAGTATGCATAGAGCAGCTAAAAGCCTTGAATATGTAAGAGTATAGGTTTATGACTGGTTTATATTTTTCTCCTACCTCTATTTGCACAAAACTTTGATAATGGTCGGTTTTTATGTATAAAATTCTTAGTTTTCAATATAATATATATAGCCATTTCCCAAAAGTAAAAAAAACTTGATTTTGGGAAATGATACTGATATAATATTTGTGATATGCTAAATTAGGAATTAAAAATATGAATTATGGAAGAAGTTATGAAAACATAGTAGCTATTGAATTACTAAGACGTGGTTATGACATTTATGTTGGAGAATTGTATAATACAGAAATTGACTTTGTAGCTATGAAAAGAAATGAAAAAATTTATATACAAGTTTCTGATAATATAGAAGATGAAAAAACATTTAATCGAGAAGTAAATTCATTATTAAAAATTAAAGATGCATATCCCAAAATACTTATTGCCAAAACAAAACATAATAATTATTTATACGAAGGAATACAAATATATGATATTGCGAGATGGCTAATGGAAAAATAGTAATTTGTGTTTTAGATAATCATGATAATAATTATAAAAAAAAGGGGAATTATTTAATAATACTTGGAGGAATTTTAATATGGAAAATGAAAATATAATAAAATTAGAAATAGAAAATTATAATAAATGCAATAATATATGGAATATGGAAAAACAGAAAAATTTAGCAGAAAAATTTTTAAAAGAATTAAAATGTAAAAATAGAGAAACTTTTGTATATGAATACGATAATGAATATTTGGGAGAAGTATCAATTGTTTTTAAAAAAAATGATTCAGATTATTGTATTCCGCAAAAAAGACTTTATCTTTCAAGAATTATTGTAAAAAAAGAATATAGAAATAAAGGAATTGGCAAAAAACTAATGAATTTTATTATAGAATATGCGAAGTCTTTAAAGTATAAAGAATTATCATTAGGAGTAAATTTAGATAATTATAATGCACTTAATTTATATGTGAAATTAGGTTTTGATAAAATTATTTATATTGGTCAAGATGAAGATGGACAGTATCTAAAGCTGCTAAAAAAATTAGATTGATATAATTACAAATGGTAATGAAAAAGATATATTATTATCCTTTGATAAGGAAAATTAAATCTTAATTATAATAAGTCGAAAAGTGAATGAATAATAAAAGGTAACTAATAAATTACAATTTATAGATTAGTTTGAAATAGAGCTAATCTTTTTTATTTGATTAAAACGGTAGAGTGGGGGATAGCACATTTTTTAATATATAAAAATTATGAAAATATATTAAATAAAATTTTGTGCAATCTTTAATTTGAAAAATAATAAATTTATAAATAAAAAAATTTTTAATATAAAAAATAAATTTTAAAATAAGATTTGAAAATAATTTATAAAAATTTATAAAAAATTTAAAATTATAATTTATAAATATTTAGAATTTTAAAAATTATAATTTTGTAATGCAAACATTGTAATACTAAAAAACGAACATTTGTTATTTAGTGATTTTTTTATAGAATTAATATAGTATTTTTATTAAATTATTGTTTCATTAACTTCAAAATCGTTTTTAAGCAATTTTAATTATTGAAATGTAAAATAAGTAAAATAATTATAGTATTGATATAACTATAATACAAAAAAATTATAATAATAATGAATATCATATAGATATAATAAGAAAATAAAGATATATAAATGAATATTAGTATGCATAGAACAGCTAAAAGCCTTGAATTAGTAGAAGTAGAGGTTTATGGCTGTTTTGTATATTGCTCCTATCTCTTTTTACACAAAACTTTGATAATCGAGCGTTTTTATATAAAATTAACAGAAAATATTGATTATTCTACAAAAATATGATATATTTAAGGTACAGTAAGCAATAAATTTATAAGAATTGCATATAATATTATTGCTATACAAAATAGCTAAAAAGTTGGTGAATCCAGCCAATAAGTGGAACTTAAAAAAGCGGTGAATCCAGCCAATAAATGGAACTTAAAAAAGCGGTGTATCCAGCCATAAGTTGGAATTTAAAAAAGAAGATTAGAGTTTAGGCTCTAATCTTTAATTTTTGCTACAATTTTTAATTGTCTTTTTTTCAAAAATAATATATAATAGACTAAATTTAAGGAGGAAGATATAATGATATTAAATTTAGAGATAGTCAGAGTTGATTCAGATTATTGTGATTATTTGAGACAATTTGATAATAAAGTAGCTTATAACAAACATGAAAAAGAATTAAGACCATTTATAGGTATATTATTTGAAATAGATACTTGTAAATATTTTGCCCCTTTATCTAGTCCAAAACCTAAACATAAAAAAATGAAAAACATGATAGACTTTTTCAAGATAAAAGATGGAGAATTAGGAGCTGTTAATTTTAATAATATGATACCTGTAACTGATAAAAATTATACTTTAGTAGATTTAAATAAAGAAACATTGACCATAGCAGAACTAAAATATCAAAAGTTATTAAAAGAGCAATTAAGTTGGCTAAATGCTCATTATCGCCAAGTAAAAAATAAATCTTTTAAATTATATCAATTATATAATAGTGGAAAACTACCAGATAATATGAAATTAAGATGTTGTAATTTTAAATTATTAGAAGAAAAATGTTTAGAATATAATAAAGTAAAATAGTAATTTGTGAAAAGGATAAGATTTTATGAGTGTTATGTTAGTAAATAAAATAATAAGTAGTGTTATGCAAATAATTTTGTTTTCTTTAATTCCTTTAATATGGTGGTTAATAACTGCAAGAAAAAAAGAATCATTTTTTAAATGGATAGGATTAAAAAAAATAGAAAAAGAAAATAAAAAAAGTTCGGTAGTCAATATGTTACCAATAG
The DNA here is from genome assembly GCA_949288185.1 of uncultured Eubacteriales bacterium. GTDB lineage: Bacteria > Bacillota > Clostridia > TANB77 > CAG-508 > CAG-269. The sequence goes on from CASEIZ010000024.1 coordinate 168,378, forward strand.
CAATAAGTTATCTTATTGTGTCTTTTATTACAATTTATTTAATAAAAGATATCGAAACTGCAACATCTGAATTTGCTGGAATGGGAGTAAGTGCATTATTGCCAGCTCTTATCTATGCAATTTTCAATACAGCATTGCCAGAAGAAATATTATTTAGAGGTTTTTTATTAAAACGAATTGCCAGTAAATTTGGCTATATGATTGCAAATATTATTCAAAGTACGATATTTGGATTATTACATGGTTTTATGTTTTTTTATGTATTAGGAATAGTAAAAACAATAGTTATAATATTCTTTACAGGAATTATCGCATTTGCTATGGGTTATATAAATGAGAAAAAGGCTAATGGATCAATTTTACCGAGTTGGTTTATACATGCACTTTCAAATATATTTGCATCCATTGTAGCAATGTTCTCTTTAATATAGGAGTTAACTAGAATGCTAATTGTTGGAATAATTATAAGTATAATTGCAATTTTGCCTTAGGTAGGAAAATCTAAGACATAACAGATTTGTAAAAGTAAAAGAGCTATAGAAAGAAAAAATTATAGATATAAATTTAAAAATATAATAAGTAAAATAATTATAGTAATGAAATTATACATGTTTTTGAAATATGTATAATTTTTTGATTTTTTATACATATTTATCGAATAGCTTTCTTGACATTTCATATACATTTGACTTATCATATGTATATGAAATGTTGGAGGTGTGATATGGATAATTATGAAAAAATATAAAATACTTGCAACTACTGCTTTAATTTTAATCTTGACACAATATTTTGGAAACAAAAAAATAATAGAATAGTGCGAGAAATTACAATTATAAAATAAACTTTAAGTATTTATCATAAAATTAAACCTATGGTATGTGGTAATTTATAATAATTTTGATATATTTAATAGTAAAGGAGGAATTATTATGGAAAAAATAAAAATTGGTAATTTTATTAGTGAATGTCGTAAAGAAAAAAAACTAACTCAAGAACAATTAGCAGAAAAAATGGATGTTAGTGTTAATGCAGTTTCAAAGTGGGAACGAGGGTTAAATTTACCAGATATTTCTAAAATGCCTGGACTATGTAATATATTAGAAATTACTATAAATGAACTTTTAGAAGGAAAGAAATTAAATGAAAATGAGCAGAAAAAATTGTCAGATAAAAATATTTTATCTATTTTAATAACAAGAAATCAATTAGAAAATATGCAAATATTAACAGAAATTTTAATATTTGCAGGTATAGTTATAACAATGACTTTAACATCTTTACTAGCAACAACAATGATTCAAAAAATAATAGTGATATTGATAGGTTGCTTTATATGGGGATATGGAATATTACTAAGAATTAAATTAAGAAAAGCAATTAATGAAATGAATTTAGAGTGTGATGTTATGAAAAAAGAAAAAATATTTAGAATTTTAACTTTTATATTTATGATATTAACTTTTATAGGTGCAGGATATGTTTTATCAAATAAAGGACAGGTAAATGCAGGATATGCTATAATTCCTAGTTTATTTTGTGCTATATGTTCTCAATTAGCAGTTTATGAAAAATTTAAGAAAGAAAAAAATGAATAGTAATTTATATAAAAGATTGGAGTAAAACTATGAAGCAAATATTTGAAAAAAACGAAACTTTATTTTGCATATTATTAATTTTATTGTATGTGATTATCAATTCATATTGTATGCAAAATTTTGGATTAACTGATTATAGAAGTGCAATTATTAATACTATTTTTTCTATTTTTTTAATTGTGCTTATGATTATTTTAAAAAGAACAAAATACTATGGTCTTACAAAAGTTAGAAATTCAAAAAAATATTTATTCTTCATTCCATTAATCTTAATAGCAACTGTAAACTTGTGGAATGGAATTAATATTAATAATAGGACAAATGAAATTATATTTTATATATTAACTATGATAAATGTTGGATTTATTGAAGAAATAATATTTAGAGGATTTTTGTTTAAAATGATGGAAAAAGATAATATTAAAAGTGCCATAATAGTAGGTGCTTTAACATTTGGTATTGGACATATAATTAATTTGTTTAATGGTGCAGATATTATTCCAACATTAATGCAAGTATGTTATGCAACTGCTATTGGATACTTATTTGTTATTATATTTTATAAAAGCAAGTCATTAATTCCTTGTATAATAACACACTCAGTCACTAATTCTCTAGCAATATTTAATGTTGAAAACACCATATTAACATATATTGTTCCAATATTTTTAATAGTTGTATCAATTAGTTATGCAATTTATATAAATAAAATCGTTAAGGATTAACACAAATTACAATTTAT
>CASEIZ010000025.1 GCA_949288185.1 uncultured Eubacteriales bacterium
ACGAACAAAAATTTTATATTTTTTTATAAAAAGTATTGACAAAGTGAAAAATAAAATATAAAATAAGAACAACAAAAGCGAACAATAATTTGCAAAACAAAAATTCAAGAATAGGAGTGATATTTATGTATAAAGTAAAAAGAGCAATTCGTGTAAAAAATAATATAAATACTACATTAGAAAGACATCCTGTACCAGTATTAGGAATTGATTACAAAGTAAAAATCGTATACAAAAATGTAAAAGTGCCTGAATTAAATGTAGAAAATAAATTAATCAAAATATCACTTCCTAATCGCTATAAAAAAGATAACAATCAAGAAATTTTAGATTTAGCAATTGATAAAATGTACGAACAAATTGCAAAAGTAGAAGTGGAAAGAGCAATGGAAAAAACAAGAATCATGTTAGGATTTGCACCTGAAGACTATGAAATTAAAAATATGAAAAAAGAAATTGGAAGATGTATCAATGGTAAAATTACAATAAATCCTAAAATTGTTATGTTTCATAGAGATGTGATTGATTTTATTGTATTACATGAATATTGTCATTTAAAATATAAAACACATTCAAAATATTTTTATAGAATGATAGAAAATTATGAACTAAACTTTGAAAAATATGAAAAAATCTTAGAAACTAGCTTGTTTCAATACTAGAAATACGATATAATCATAATATGATGAAAGAAATAATTGTAAGTAAAAGATACCATGAAAAGAAACTAAATAAAGTGATATTAGAAGAATTATCCAATATGAACTATCCTACATTTTGTAAGTTATTAAGAAAAAAAGATATAAAGATAAACGGAAAAAGGATAAATAAAGATATACTTGTCTATGAAAATGATAAGATAGATATATATCTTCCAAAGGAGTTACAAGATATAAAAATAAACTTAGATAAAGTATATGAAGATGAAAATATATTGGTAATTAATAAGCCAGCAAACATCGAAGTAACAGGAAGTAATTCTTTAACAGAAATAATCAACAAAGAGTATACAAATTGTGAATTTAAACCACAACCATGCCATAGGATTGACAGAAATACAACTGGATTGGTTATGTTTGCTAAAAATGACGAAGCACTAGAAATTTTATTGGAAAAGTTTAAAGAACATGAAATTGAAAAACATTATTTGGCAGTAGTGTATGGAATTCCAAACAAGAAAGAAGAAAAACTAGAGGCTTATTTATTTAAAGATCAAAAAAAGTCACATGTATATATTAGTGATACATTTAAGAAAGGCTATCAGAAAATTATTACAAAATATACCGTATTAGAAAAAAGAAAAGATAATACAGCTTTATTAGATGTTGAAATTGAAACAGGAAGAACCCATCAAATTAGAGCACATTTGGCATATATAGGATATCCGATTATTGGTGATGGTAAATATGGAAAAAATGAAATTAATAAGCAATTCGGCAAAAAGTATCAGATGTTATGTAGTTATAAACTAAAATTTAATTTTCGAACAGAAAGTGGAATATTGTCATATTTAAAAGGAAAAGAAATTGAATTAAAAAATATAAACATGTAAAAAGATGTGACTATTAAACAGTTAATAGTCACATCCTTTTTCTATCATGGCCTCATCAATTTGATTAACTCTTTTAATTAAAGACAATAAAAATTTAGACAAAATATATTTAGCATTCTTTAAATTAATATCTATATTTTTTGCTTTACAAGCATTTTTTAGTTCTGTTAAATCATTTCTAATGGCAGGAAGTAGTGATAGAGAAATACATACCATAACTTCAATTTCCTCCGTATTGACTTTGAAAAGTTTTAATGGGGTACATAGTAATCTAATCGTTTTTGCTAAGTTTGCAACCGTTGTTGTTTGAGAATATATAAATGTTGTGTTGCAAACAATGATTAATTTAATTCCTATCCATAAAGCAAATATAAAACTATCTAAGAAAAGATTAATGATAAATGTAAAAAGCACAAAAGGAACAATTTTTAATGTATTAAAAAATGCTTTTTTAATACTAAGTTTACACAATAATATAATGGCTAAGTTTATAATAAGACATGCTAAAATGTAAATATGATTTGGTAAGAAAAATATAGTAGTAGCATATATAATAAAAATTAAAAATTTAAAAACATCTTTCATATAGATTTCCTTTCTGTATTTAATTTTTCTTTGATAGTAGTTGTAAGTTCTTTTACAGAAAAATCAGATACATGTAAATCAATACCTTCCTTTTTTAACTCTACAAAAATGCTTAGTAAAGTTGGAATTTTAATACCATACTTTTCTAAAATATCATATTTATCAATTAATTCTTGTTTCTTTATTTCGGCTATGATTTCTCCGTTATCCAAAATCAATGTTCTATCAGCTAATAAAATTTCATCTGACAAATTGGTAATGCAAATAATTGTATATCCTTTTTGTTTCAAGTCTAAAATAATATCATGTATTTTTTCTTTTCCATAGCTATCAATCATAGTGGTTGGCTCATCCAAAATAATGTATTTTGGATTTTTAGCCAAAATTTCTGCAATCATAATTCTTTGTTTTTGCCCTAGTGATAAAGCATATAAATCTTTATCTTTAAAATCATACATATCTACTTGTTTTAAAGAAGTAGATATTCGATTTTCAATTTCAGATTGTTCTAAACCTCTAAGAGAAAAAGAAAGTTCATCATAAATATTGTTAAAGATAATTTGATTTTCTGGATTTTGAAAAACAATGCCTACTTTTTCTCTAATGGCTTTAATATCTTTAGATGTATTGACATCATCAATCGTTATGGTTCCTTCTTTTAATTTGGTAATACCTGCAATTAATCTACCAAGAGTAGATTTTCCTGAACCATTTTTTCCAACAATGGCGATAACTTCACCATCATTCACAGAAAAATTTATATTTTTTAAGATATAATCGCTATTTTTATATTTGAAAGATACATTTTCTATGTTAATCATCGTTATCGCTACTCCTTATATATTTATCAAAAGGTTTTCTTAATAGTTTTTCGATAAATAAAATAACAATTATTTGGATAGGTATCATGATTACTTGTTTTGCAAGTCTAGGTAATAGTAATACCATAAAAGCTTTGCCAGTGATAATACTTGTCCATAGAGTATTTAATCCTGTATGAACAACAAAGGTAACTAAAAGAACAGCAATGATTACTCGAATTGTATACTGTTTGTTTGTTAAAGAATCTGGCTCTTTTTTGTATAGTAATAATCCATAGATTAAACCAGTTAAACCTGCACTGATAGTATATCCTATAAAAAAGCTTCCTGATGGAAATAAGGTAGCACCGATTAAATCTTCCACAACAGTGATAAGAACAGCCCATTTAGGACCAAGCCAAGTAGCACATAATGCGATTGCTACAAAGGTAAAACTGATTTTCATGATAGGTGTTGAAATAATGAAAAACCTAGATAAAATGATTAATAAGGCTAATAAAATAGCTGCTAAAATAATTTTTTTGTTTTTACGCATAAAAAAATCTCCCTTCTATTTAATTTCCGCATTAAAAGAATAGGAGTTAATCCTTCAAATCTTTATTAGCGGAATGCGAAAATAGATACGCAAGTATATAAATACTTTTGCCTTAGTAACAACTTCCCGTCTACTAAGTCTTAACGATTTATTTTCTACTCTAATAACTAAATATTTAATTACGTAACATATTATATCATGTTTTTACAAGATTGTATATATTTTTACAAAATTCCCTAAAATTTTTATCAATTTCTTATTATTAAGTAGTATTCATAGAAGTAATCATAGCACACTATTTTTTTGTTTACAATATAGAAAAATAAAAAATCAACTTTTACAGTTGATTTATCAATACTTTTATCTAATATAACAATGGAGCGGGTAGTGGGAATCGAACCCACGCTATCAGGTCGGAAGCATGACATTCTACCACTAAATTATACCCGCATATACAATATTATATAATGAAATTGAAAAAATTTCAATAAAGATATTTTATTTTCATAATTTTCATGTTATAATGATATAGAAAGATTATTATAAAATGGAGAGGTCTATGAATCAAATATTAGTAACAAAGAAATTATACATAACACCTGAACTAAAAAGAAAGAAAAAAGTATATAAAGTAAATTTCATATTATCTGTATTTTTCTTAATTGTTCTAATATCTGTATATATATATGCGGCATATGATAGAGATAAAGCAGAGGCTATGTCACAAGATATTTTAGCAAGTGCAGAAGCTGAACAAGTAGATAATACAGTGGCTGATAGTGATATATTAATTGCTGTATTAAATGATACAACTGATGATGGAACAGAAACACCAGTAGTTGTTTCTAATACAAATCAGAATACAACGAAAACAAAACAACAATCACAAACAGGTTATACATATGTAACCGATGGAAAGATAACAATTCCTAAGTTAGGTATAGAATATGGAATATTAGATGGAGAAACAGATTCAGAAGCAGAAACAGAAGAATTACTAAAAATGTCACCAGTAAAATTCCATGGTCCAGAAATTAATACAGTAGGAAATTATTGTATTGTAGGACATAATTATAGAAATTCAAGATTTTTTAGTAAAGTACCAACTTTGGTAAATGGAGATATTATACAAATAACAGATTTTGCAGATAATAGTACAGTAGAATATGAAGTATATGATAAATATACAGTTGTGCCAGAAGATGTAAGTTGTACTTCTCAAAACACAGATGGAAGAACAGAAATTACATTAATTACTTGTACAGATGATAGTAGCCAAAGATGGATTATAAAGGCAAGAGCAATTTAATTTAGATACAAATAATGAAAAAATGTGGAAAACAAGTCGTTTTGACTTGTTTTTTTGATGATTTCAGTATATAATAAAAACCAAATTAAATGTAGGAGATGATTATATGCAAGTAAGTAAAGAAGAAATTTTGCACATTGCAAATTTAGCCAATTTAACATTGGAAGAAAATGAAGTCCAACAATATTTGGGTAATTTACAAGAAATTTTGGATTTTGCAAATATTGTAAATAATGCGAATGTAGACAATTTAGATATTACCATAGGGGCAAATGAAGCAAAAAATGTATTTAGAAAAGATGAAGTAGAAGTATTTGAAGACAATAAAGCCTTATTTATGAATGCACCAAGTGAAGAACAAAATATGTTTAAAATACCAAAAGTTATCAATTAGGAGAAGAAAATGAATATAGGAATTGATATAGATGATACAATTGCAAATACCTATGATGTACTATTTAATTATGCACAAAATTATACAATCAATGATATGGGAAAAGAGATAAAAGATGTCAATAGAAATATCATAACACATATGTATTGTACAAATTTTCATAATTGGAATAAAAAAGAAGACAAAGAATTCTTAGATAAATATTATGAAAAAACAGTTTTAAAAGTACAACCTAAAATGTATGCAGTAGAAAATATTAAAAAATTAAAAGAAGAGGGAAATCAGATTTATTTGATAACGGCGAGATTTCCATCAAATAAATTTAATATAGAGGAATTGACAAGAAATTGGTTAAAAAAATATGACATACCATATGATAAATTGATATTAAATTCTCAAAACAAAGTCATTGTAGCAAAAGAAAATGATATAGACATATTTGTAGATGATAGTATTAAAAATTGTACAGAAATGGCAAATGTAGGAATTAAGACATATATGATGGATACCATTATCAATAAAGACTTTGAAAGTGAAAATATAGAAAGAGTGTATTCTTGGCCACATCTATATCAAAAAATAGAAAATTATAGAAAAGATTAAAATAGGAGGATTAACGTATGGATATTACAGAATTAACAGTTCATGAATTACAAGAAAAGTTAAAAAGTAAAGAACTAACAATAAAAGAGATTACAAAAGCATATACAGATAGAATTAAAGAAAAAGAAAATGATGTACAAGCTTTTGTAACAGTTTTAGCAGATGATGCTACTAAAAAAGCAGAAGAAATGCAAGAAAAAATAGATAAAGGTGAAGTAAAGGGAGCTTTTGCAGGAATTCCAATAGGAATTAAAGATAATATTTGTACAAAAGGTGTAAAAACAACTTGCAGTTCAAAGATGTTAGAAAACTTTGTATCACCATATGATGCAACAGTTATGGAAAAAGTAAATCAAGAAGGTATGATTAACCTTGGAAAATTAAATATGGATGAATTTGCTATGGGAGGTTCAACAGAATATTCCTATTTTCATCCAACAAAAAATCCATGGAATTTAAATAAAGTACCAGGTGGTTCTTCAGGAGGAGGTGCAGCAGCTGTAGCTGCCAATATGGTACCATGGGCATTAGGTAGTGATACAGGAGGATCTATTAGACAACCAGCAAGTTTTTGTGGTGTTGTAGGATTAAAACCAACTTATGGTTTAGTATCAAGATATGGATTAGTTGCCTTTGCTTCATCATTAGACCAAATTGGACCAATTACAAAAGATGTTAGAGATGCAGCTATGTTATTAAATATCATCGCAGGTCATGATAAAAAAGATACCACTTCAGTAAATATAGAGAAAAAAGATTATACAGCATGTTTAAAAGGTGATGTAAAAGGATTAAAAATTGGTGTTCCAAAAGAATTCTATGCTGAGGGAATCAACGAAGAAGTAAAAGAAAAATTATATGAAGCAATCGATAGATATAAAAAATTGGGAGCAGAAATTGAAGAATTTTCATTAGATATTGCAAAATATTCTTTAGCATCATATTACATTATTGCCTGTGCTGAAGCTAGTTCAAACTTAGGAAGATTTGATGGAATCAGATATACTTATAGAACAGGAGAATTTAAAAACTTAAAAGAATTATATAAAAAATCAAGAAGTGAAGGATTTGGACCAGAGGTTAAAAGAAGAATCATTCTTGGAACTTATGTATTATCATCAGGATATTATGATGCTTATTACAAAAAGGCTCAACAAGTACGTACATTAGTTATGAATGAATTTAATAAAGCTTTTGAAAAATATGATGTGATTTTAGTACCAACATCACCAACAGTGGCATTTGATATTGGTTCTAAGTCAAACAATCCATTGGAAATGTACTTAGCAGATATTTGTACAGTTTCAGTAAATATTGCAGGACTTCCAGGAATTTCTATTCCATGTGGTGTCGATAAAGAAGGTATGCCAGTTGGAATGCAATTAATCGGAAATAAATTCTGTGAAGAAACCATCTTAAATGCAGCTTATACATTTGAACAAGATTTGAAATTTAGAGAGAACCATAAACCAAAATTTAAGAAATAGAAAAGTATACAGGATAAGAAGAGGAGGAAGATAAATGTCTAGAGAAGATTATGAAGTAATTATTGGACTAGAAGTGCATGCAGAGCTTTCCACAAAAACAAAAATATTTTGTTCATGTCCAACAAAATTTGGAGTAGCTCCTAATACACAAACTTGTCCAATTTGTATGGCAATGCCAGGAACATTACCAGTATTAAATGAAAAAGTAGTAGAATATGCTGTAAAAGCAGGATTAGCAACAAATTGTGAAATATCTAGAAATAGTAAAAATGATAGAAAAAACTATTTCTACCCTGATTTACCAAAAGCATATCAAATTTCACAATATGACAAACCATTATGTGAGCATGGATATGTAGAAATTGATACAAAAGAAGGAAAGAAAAAAATCAGATTGACCAGAATTCATATAGAAGAAGATGCTGGTAAATTAAATCATGATGAATTTGCAGGAGGAAGCCTAGTAGACTTAAATAGAGCAGGAGTACCTCTAATTGAAATTGTTTCAGAACCAGATTTAAGAAGTAGTGAAGAGGTAGAAGCATATTTAAGAAGATTAAAATCTATATTAGAATATATTGAAGTATCAGATTGTAAAATGCAAGAAGGATC
>CASEIZ010000026.1 GCA_949288185.1 uncultured Eubacteriales bacterium
TATCATCAATACAATCAAAAATAACCAATATGTGCAACTAGATTATTTTGCTATTTTAGAGAAATATCAAAATAAAGGATATGGAACAAAAGCAATACAGTTATTAAAAAGCCAAATGGAAGCATATGATGGAATATTTGTGGAAATAGAAAAACTAGGTTTAGGAAAAGATAAGCAAGATAATCTATTAAGAGAAAGAAGAGCAAAGTTCTATGAAAATTTAGGGTTTGAAAAATTAAATTCTGAATTAAAATGGTTTGAAACTTTAATATTATCAATCTATGTACTTCCAATTTCTACACACAAAGATAATGAAAATGAGATTTTAAAGAATATGTTTCAAATATATATTTCAGTACATGGAAAAGAAAAAGTAGATAGAGATTGTAAAGTAATAAAATAGAAAAGGAAAAAGAATATGAAAATAGTAATTATAAGACATGGCCAAACAATGGCAAATATATTGAATGATAATGGAACTGCTTTATATACAGGAACATTAAATAATGAAATGACAGACCTAACAGAATTAGGAAGAAAACAAGCAAATAGTCTAGCCAATAATGAAATTGTAAAAGAAATAGAAAAAGTATATTGTTCTAATTTAAATAGAGCAATACAAACTGCAAAGTTAGCAAAACCAGGATATCCATTAGATATACATGATGAGTTAAAAGAAAGATGCTTAGGAATTTTTGAAGGAAAAGAGAAAAAAGATTTGCTAGATTCGGAAGAATATAGAAAATATATAGTTGATGATAACTTTAATAAATTTAGAACAGATTTTGTTCAAAAAGCACCAGAGGGAGAAAATTATACAGATGTCAGTAATAGATGTAGAAAATTTTTAGATTCCTTAGATTTCCAAGAACATACAACCATAGGAATATTTTCGCATTTTCATGCAATTAGATGTCTATTTTTAAATATGTTTCACATTGAGCCTAAAGAAAAAATATTTCATTTAAAAATAGAACATTGTACACCATATGTGATAGAAGGAAGTTCTATAGAAAATTTAAAACTGATTTCTCATAATTTAGAGGATATGTTTGAAAATTAATCAAATCATATAAATGTATTTAAAAAATTCAAAATAATAGATAAAATTAAATAAAAAGAAGAAAAAAATATAAGAAAAAGTATTGATAAATTTTTTTTCATATGATATATCTGAATTAACTACTAAAGAAAAAATAGATGGAGATATAAACGGAAAAGAAAATAAAAGAGGTAGTTAACATGGAATTAAGTATAACAGAGCCAATAGATGCAAAAGATTTAAAAGCAGAATTAAAAAAAATATCAGAAGGTTTAAAAGAAAAATTAAAAAAAATGTCAGAAGAAAAGCAAACAATAGAAGATTTTGATATTGTGGTGGAAAATAATATTTTAACATTAGATGGAAAATGGTTGTTAAAAAGACAAGATGATAAACATTTAAGCAATATTCAACAGTACATAGGCAATTTGGATGATGCAGAGAAGATGAAAGAATTTAGAATAGAAGAAAGCAATGTTGTAAAAGAGCATACAGGAAAAGAAAATGCAGGGAAAAGTGCATTTCTATATGCTAGATTAGAAATTGTAAAAGGAGAAAGACCAAGAGTAATCCTATCTTATATCGATTTATTACAAGATGTACAACAAGAAGATATAGAGCAATGGAAAAAAGATGGATTAGAATTGTATGATTTAGGTAAAATCAATAGAGAACAATTAGAGCAAAGTACAAATTACACATATGGAATTATGCAACGAGAAAATGAAAGAATTAATATCTTACTAAATAAACCCAGATTAAATCAAAAGTATTTCCGAAAATATTTCTTTTATGGATTAGAAAATAGAGATGCTGTTTTGGAAGGAATTATTCAAAGAGTATGTAGAGATTTAAATAATAGGTACATTAGAATTAAAACCGGTGACCAAATTCCTTCTATAGAAGAGAAAATAGAAGCAGTACGAAAACGTACTATAGAAATATATCAGCAATTTTACAGATTTGTAAATGTTATTGAGGAAGATGATAGACGATTTGACTTTCGATTATCACCTAGTGAAGAGCAAACTATAAAAAATAGAGTTAACAACAAAATTAGTGCTCTATTAAAACAAGAAAGACTACTTATTTTTAAAAGAACAATTTCTCTTAGAGATAAACCAGATAAATATTCAAAAGAAAAAGACATACCACTTTACAATAAAGGAGAACATATATGGACAGACGAAGTTTATGAAGTATTAGAACAACTCGAAACTATGAAAAAAACAGACTTGAGAGAATACTATCGTAATTGGTTAGAAGCTAAATTTAGCAGATTAGAAGTCAGCAAAGGATATTCAAAAGAAGCATTAAGAAAATTGAGAGAGCCATATAAAAAATATCTAGAAACACAAGGAAGGATAGGAGAAGAAATACAGTACTAAAAATAGACAAAAGTTAAAGCAAATCAAAGTCAGATTATTGCTTTAACTTTTTTATTGTCAAAGAGAACAAGGTTCTGGGGACTAGGGCTACAATCTTTGATTGCTATGTCAGGAATAGGTTCTTATTTCTTTATACAAAAAAAGTGAATTAGATTGTATAAAACTATAGGGTGTGATACAATGAAAAGGATTAAAAATGAGAGGGAGGTAAACCAATGAAAGTAGCCATTGGACAAGATAGTCATAGAATTGATTATACAAATACAGATAAAAAATTGGTGTTAGGAGGCATAGAATTTGAAGAAGATTTTTCAATTGTAGCCAATAGTGATGGAGATGTTGTTTTACATGCCATTACAAATGCTATCTCAGGAATTACATGTAAAAATATAATTGGAAAAGTTTCTGATGATATGTGTAAAAAAGGAATAACCAATAGTGAAGAATATCTAAAAGAAGCCTTAAAATATTTAGATAATCAAATTGTACATCTATCCATTTCTATAGAATGTAAAACACCGAAAATAAGTCCCAAAGTAGAAGAAATGAGAAGAAATATAGCAAGAATATTAGGAATCGATGAAAATTGTGTGGGGATAACTGCTACCTCAGGAGAAGCACTAACAGAGTTTGGAAAAGGTAATGGAATTAGTGTTTTTACTTGTATCACAGTAGAGTAAAATAAGTAGGAGAAAAAGTTGGAAAATTTCGTTCTTTTCCAACCAGATTTGTGCCTTAGGAAGGAATAAGATGATATATGAAAGAAATCTATATAAAAGCAAGAGCAAAAGTAAATTTAAATTTAGAAATATTAGGGAAAAGAGAAGACAATTATCATAATTTGGAATCTGTATTTCAAAAAGTTAATCTATATGATGAAATCTATATAAAGAAAACACAGACAGATGACTTTAAATTAAATATTAATGTGAAGGCGTTAAACACAAAAGAAAATATTATATATAAGGCTTATGTAAAATTAAAAGAGCAGTATAAGGTAATTAGCGGAATTGAAGTAACTGTTAATAAAAAGATTCCTATGCAAGCAGGAATGGCTGGAGGAAGCACAGATTGTGCGGCCTTTATGATTGCTATGAATAAATTATTTAACTTGAAGTTAAGTAAGGAGGATATGGAGTCTTTAGGAAGAAGCTTAGGCGCAGATGTTGTTCCTTGCTTTTACAACAAGGCTATAAAGGCAGAAGGAATCGGAGATATCATTACCAATATAGATACCCATTTTAAATATTATATGGTAATTATTAAACCTGAAATAGCTTGTAATACAAAAGAGATGTATCAAAAAATAGATAACAAAAAAGATATAAAACAATTACATACAACAAATAGTATCATAAAGGCATTAGAAAATGAAGATGTGCAATTATTGGCAAATAATTTATATAATGTATTTGAAGAAGTGGTACAGGAAAAAGAAATCATTCAACATATAAAAAAAGAGCTTATAAAAAATGGAGCATTACAGGCACTAATGACAGGTTCTGGTTCTTGCGTTTATGGAATATTTAAAGACAAACAATTAGCCAAAAATGCGTATAGAGCATTAAAAGATACTTACCAGACATATATTTGTACATCATATAATGTAAAAAAGGGGGAAATGTTTTGATAGAAGGAAAAACAGTAACAGCCATGATTTTGGTGGCAGGAAATAGTACAAGATATGGACAAAATAGAAATAAAAATTTTGAAGATGTTAATGGAAAACCAGTGTTATTCTATAGCTTAAATGCATTTGATACCAATAAATATGTTGATAATATTGTGGTAGCAGTAAAACAAGATGAAATGGAAATTGTAAAAGAATTCATACAAAAAGAAAGTTTTCAAAAACCAATTCATATTGTGGTGGGTGGAAGCTCTAGAAAAGAATCTGTTTATAACTGTTTAAAAGAAACGACTGCAGATATTGTGATTATTCATGATGGGGCAAGACCTGCCATAAAGCAAAACTATATTAATAAATGTATAGAAAGTATGAAAGAATTTAAAGGTGTGACAGTTGGTGTAAAATCAAAAGATACGATTAAAATTACAGACGAAAATCATGTAGTGGTAAATACAACCGTAAGAGCGAATACATGGATTATTCAGACACCACAATGTTTTGATAGAAACATATTATTCAATATGCATGAAAAATATAAACATGATGAAGTAACAGATGATTGTATGTTATTGGAAAAAGAAGGATATCCAATAAAAATCATTGAAGGAGATTATACCAATATAAAAATTACAACCTATGAGGATATCAATATTATAAAACAATTTGTAAAATAGAAAGACATATGCAGAATATATCTTCAAAGAGATATATGGGGAGTAAAAAAATAAAAATTATGTAAATTACATGAAATTGTTTGACCAAAGCACTTTTATGCTATATAATAGAAGTGCAGTGTAAATATTTAAGCCAAATATAAAATATAAATCATAAAATTTTAAGGAGGTAATTATGAAAGCATTAATTAGCGTTTCAGACAAAAGCGGAATAGTAGAATTTGCAAAAGAATTAGAAAAATTAGGAATCGAGATTATATCAACAGGAGGAACATACAAAAAGCTAAAAGAAAATGATGTAAAAGTAACAGAAATCTCTGATTATACAGGATTTCCAGAATGTTTAGATGGAAGAGTAAAAACACTTCATCCAAAAGTACATGCAGGAATACTAGCCATGAGAAGTAATCCAAATCATATGGAACAATTAAATGAATTAAATGTAGATACAATTGATTTTGTAGTTGTTAACTTATACCCATTTAAACAAACCATATTAAAAGAAGGTGTAAAAAGAGAAGAAGCAATTGAAAATATTGATATTGGTGGACCTACTATGCTTAGAAGCGCTGCTAAAAATTACCAAGACGTTACAGTTATAACAGATCCAAATGATTATGAAAAAGTATTAACAGAATTAAAAGAAAATGGACAAGTATCATTAGATACAAAATTCTATTTAATGAACAAAGTATTTGAACATACAGCAAGTTATGATGCAATGATATGTAAATACTTGAAAGAAGAAAGAAAAGACAATTCATTACCACAAGAATTAACATTAACATATGAAAAAGTAGAAGAAATGCGTTATGGAGAAAACCCACATCAAATTGGAGCATTATATAAAGAAATTGGAAAATGTGAAGGTTCTCTAACCATTGCAAAACAATTAAATGGAAAACAATTATCATTTAATAATATTAATGATACAAATGGTGCATTAGAATTATTAAAAGAATTTGATGAACCAACTGTTGTTGCTTGTAAACATGGAAATCCATGTGGAGTAGGAAGTAGCAGTGATATTTATGAAGCATGGAAAAAAGCTTTTGAAGCTGACAAAACTTCAATCTTTGGAGGAATTGTTGTAGCAAATAGAGAAATTACAAAAGCAATAGCACAAGAAATGAAAGAAATATTCTTAGAGGTAATTGTTGCTCCATCATATGAACCAGAAGCTTTAGAAATATTACAAACAAAGAAAAATGTAAGAGTATTAGAATTACCATCTATTACAGTAAAACAACCAGAAAATGCTTTAGATATTAAGAAAATCAATGGTGGAATTATTGTACAATCAATCGATTCAAAATTATTAGATGATTACAAAGTAGTAACAGATAGAAAACCAACAGATAAAGAATTAGAAGATATGTTATTTACATGGAAAATTGTAAAATATGTAAAATCAAATGGAATCGCACTTGGAAAAGATAAACAATCAATCGGAATTGGACCTGGACAAGTGAATAGAATTTGGGCTACTGAGCAATCAGTAGAACATGCAGAAGAATTAATTGGAGAAGGTGTAACAAAAGGAGCTGTTCTTGCATCAGATGCGTTCTTCCCATTCTCAGATTGTGTAGAAGCTGCACATAAAGCTGGAATTACAGCAATTATTCAACCAGGTGGTTCTATAAGAGATCAGGATTCAATTGATAAATGTAATGAATATGGAATTACAATGATTTTCACAGGAATGAGACATTTCAGACATTAATAAAATTTAAGTACATATAAAAATAAAAAATGTAAAAAATAAATATGTAGATTATTATATATCTGCATATTTTTATTTGATAAGGAGAAGCAAATGATAGTTGAAAATTAATATTTAGAAGATATTAAAAAAATATGGGAAGAAAATAATAGCGGATATATTACAGAAGAAAGCAATCAAATGCTTTTAAGTAATGATAAAATATTGAAGATAGTATATTTAGAAAAAAATATACCAGCACGGATATATTGCTGTATATCAAGGAAATGATTTTTGTGAAATAGAAGGTTTTCCAAATAAAGTAGAAGACATGCCAGAAAATGTTGTATACATTTGGGAAGTTGTTACCAGAAAAGAATTTATGGGAAGAGGAATTGCTAAAAAGCTATTAGCATATGTACTAGATAAATTTAGCAATTGTACAATGTATAGTTGCATCAATGTAAATAATATGCCATCTATTCGCTTACATGAAAAGTATGGTTTTAAAGAATTATATAGATTTGAAGAAAAAGAGGATAACAAAATAAAACAACAAATTATGTTTGTAAAGAATAGACATTAAACATAAATAATGATTTTATTTTATACAGACATAGTAAGAAAAGCAGATTTAAGTATATGACCATTTTGAAAATGAGAAATATATTGTAAAAACAAGAAAGTTATTTCGCAAAAGAGAAATAATTTTACTAGTATAATAAGAAATACTTGAATAAGTTTCAAGTATTTTTTATATATATTGAGGAAAAAGAAAATATATGATATAGTAAAGGCAATAAAATGAAACGGAGGAAAATCGTATGGTAGTTATAGCGGGTTGTATTATAAGAAAAGGAAACAAAATACTAATGGTTAAAGAAGCAAAAAAGAAATGTTATGGACAATGGAACTATCCAGCAGGACATATGGAAGAGGGAGAAAAAATAACAGATGTAGCAATCAGAGAAACATTTGAAGAAACAGGATGTAAAGTGAAATTAACAGGAGTATTGCCAATATGTTCATTTAATAAACCAGAAGGAACAGGAATATTGGTAAAATTTACAGCAGATGTTATAGAGGAAAATATAACATTTGATACAAATGAAATCTTAGATGTACAATGGATAGACATGGATACAATAAAACATATGTCAAGAGAAGAATTAAGAAGTTATGATATTAATATAGCTCATTTGAAAGATTTAGAAGAAAATAAAATATTTCCACTAGAAGGTTTTGATGATACAGAATATTTAGGAAAATAAAAAGTAAAGGAGCATACGATGATTTATAAGTATAAAAAGGCACTTAAAAGAAATGTAGGAGACAATATGATAATAACAGATGTATTTACAGAAAAAGAAAAAGCTATGGA
>CASEIZ010000027.1 GCA_949288185.1 uncultured Eubacteriales bacterium
TAGAGATGTAAGCGAATTAAGATTAAGTTATTAATTTGTTTATTAAAAGAACAAAAAAATAAATAAAGTGTTGGAAGCAATGACATTTAAAGGATTAGAAAAAAAGATAAAAAAATTGCCTACATTTACTTGACACATACTATTAAAAAATTTAATTAATAAAAGATTGTATTATATCATAAAATGTGATATAACAATGTAGTTTAATATAAATAAGAAGGGGAAAATATGACTAACTTATTAATAAAATTATTTATAAAAGATAAAAATGTAGAAAAGCCAGAAACAAGAGCAAAATATGGGATGCTTTCAAGTATAACAGGAATTGTTGTCAATATCTTACTATCAGCGGTAAAATTAGTTATTGGAATATTTGCCAATTCCATTTCTATCATTTCAGATGCGTTAAACAATGTAACAGATGCAGGTTCATCTATTGTTACCATGATTGGATTTAAAGTTTCGCAGAAAAAGATAGATAAAGACCATCCATGGGGACATGGCAGAATGGAATATATTACAGCATTTATTGTAGATATCTTGATTGTATTAGTAGGTGTCGAATTATTCAAAAGTTCTTTTGACAAAATCATTCATCCGACATTACCAGATATTAGTACAGTTACCATTGTGATTTTAGTGATTGCAGTTCTAACAAAATTATGGCTATTTGTATTTTACAATAAAATTGCCAAAACCATAGACTCTGCAGCAATCAAAGGAAATGCATATGACAGTATTTCAGATTCTATATCAACATTTGTTGTATTATTATCTGCTATTGTGGCTAAAATATTTGGAATATCTATCGATGGTTATGCTAGTATCTTAGTTGCTATATTTATTTTATTTACAGGATTTAAGGCTTTAAAAGAAACCATTGATTTATTGCTAGGAATGAAGCCAGACACAGAATTTGTAGAAAAATTAGAGGCATTTACTAAAAAATATGAAATGATATCAGGTATTCATGATATCATGGTGCATGATTATGGACCAGGAAGAAAAATTGTATCTTTCCATGCAGAAGTTCCTGCAAACTGTGATATTTGTAAAGCACATGATGTGATAGACCAAATGGAACAAGATATTTATGAGAAATTTAATTGTATTACCACAATTCATATGGATCCAATTGTAACAGATGATGAAGAAATTAATGAAATGAGAAAGAAAACAGAGGAGATTGTAAAAGAAATCAATTCCGAATTTTCAATTCATGATTTTAGAATGACAGATGGTGGAGATAGAATTAATTTAATATTTGATTTAGTCGTTTCTCCAGAGAATAAAATGAATCATGAGGAATTAAAAAATGTAGTTCAGAAAAAGATACATAGTGTAAATGATAAATATTATGCAGTACCTAAAATTGAAAATTCATATATATAAGAAAAAAAGATTGAGCAATATTGCTCGAATGGAGGTTATTATGAGAAAATTAGCAAATACTTTATGGGGAATTGTATTAATCGTCATCGGTGTCATTCTTACTTTAAATGCTTTAGAAATTACAAACATCAATATCTTTTTTGATGGATGGTGGACGTTATTCATTATCATCCCAAGTGCCATAGAATTAATTGCAAGAGAAAGTAAATTTTGGAGTGTTGTGTGGCTAATAATTGGTATTATTTTATTACTAGCTTGCAGAGATATTTTAGATTTTGACTTGATTTGGAGATTAACAATACCAGTTATCATTATATTAATTGGAATTAATTTAATATTCAAAGATAAAATTGATAGAAAGATGGAAAAGAAAAATAAAGAATTAAAAGAAAAAGGACAAAATTTAGAAGAGTATGGTGCAACTTTTGGTGAGATTAAAGCAGATTTTAACAATCAAGAATTCAATGGAGCAAATATAAATGCTATATTTGGAAGTGTTGATTTGGATTTAAGAAAAGCTATCATCAGTGAGGATAAGCTAATAAAAACATCTGCCGTGTTTGGTGGGATTGAAATATTAGCACCAGAAAATGTAAATATAAAAGTAAAATCAATACCAATTTTTGGAGCAACTTCAAATAAAACAGGCAGGAAATACGATGAGAAATTACCAACCATTTATGTAGATAGTTTTTGCATGTTTGGAGGTGTAGATATTAAATGACAGGATTTCAAAAATTTATTAAATATGCTGCGATTGCATTAGGAATCTATCTTTCTATAACAATTGTGTTAGTTCTTCTAGGAATTGCTAGAGGATTTGTAGGAGCTTCTAGAAATAATGAGATTAGAGATTTGGTAAGAGATAGAGAACAATATCAGACGGAAGATATTACAAGAACATATGAGAATATAAAGAAATTAGAAGTGAATGTTGAAGAAACAGAATTGATTATAAGAAATGGAGATACCTTTAAAATTGAAGGAACCAACATACCTGATAGAATGGAAATAGAGCAAGATGGAAATAAATTAAAGGTTAGTGATGAAGAAGTATCTTCTAGTTTTTCTGATGAGAATATGGTTGTAACAATTTATATTCCAGAAGATATAAAATTAGATACCATAGATTTAGAAATCAATTATGTGTCAGCAGATATTCAAAAATTAAATGCAACAAACTTAAAATTGGATATATATAACAATTATTGCGAAATAGATGAAATCATAGCAGATAATGTGGAATTCAAAAATGAAGAAGGAAATCTTGATATTTATGATGCAGAAATTGGAAGGTTATTGTTTGATTCTGAATCAGGAGTAGAAGATGTCAGCTTAGATATTACAGGAAATGCTGAAATTAATTTAGAATATTCTTATACAGATATGAATTTAATAGGAACACAAGAAGATTATCAAATCAATACAAAAAATCAATCTGGAAATATTTATATAGATGGTACAACAATAACATCTAATTCAGAAACATTAGGTAGTGGGAATGCTAAAGTTAATTTAGATAATGTCCATGCAGATATATTTATAAGCTTTAGAGAAGCAACAAATGAAAGTAGTTTGTAAATTTTATGTGAAAAATATTGAATATATTTACTAGTCATGTTAAAACTATACATGACTAGTTAGCTATTATAGAAAAATCAGAGATTTTCCTATAATAGCAATCATTGCACACAAATTTTACTCTAAGTAAAATTTGGCGCACGAACAACAGTCGTGGCATAAAATTGATTTAAAATGGTCAAATATTATCATCATGCCACTGTTGTTCTTTTATTATTTAAAGGAGATAAAATATGTTAGAATTAAAAAATATTACAAAAGACTATGTTTCGGGAGATTCAACAGTTCAAGCATTAAAAGGAATTAGTATTGAATTTCGAAAAAGTGAGTTTGTATCTATCTTAGGCCAAAGTGGTTGTGGAAAAACGACATTGTTAAATATTATTGGAGGACTAGATAGATATACTTCAGGAGATTTAGTGATTAATGGAAAATCAACCAAAAAATTTAAAGATAAAGATTGGGATGCTTACAGAAATTACTCTGTAGGATTTGTTTTTCAAAATTATAATTTAATCCCACATCAAACTGTTCTTTCAAATGTAGAATTAGCCCTTACCATATCAGGTGTATCTAGAGAAGAAAGAAAGGAAAGAGCAATCAAAGCATTAGAAGATGTTGGATTAAAAGAACAAATTCATAAAAAGCCAAATCAATTATCAGGTGGACAAATGCAAAGAGTTGCCATTGCAAGGGCATTGGTCAATAACCCAGATATTATTTTGGCAGATGAGCCAACAGGGGCATTAGACACAAAAACAAGTGTCCAAATTATGGAGATTTTAAAAGAAATTTCAAAAGATAAGCTAATTGTTATGGTTACTCATAACCCTGAATTGGCAGAAAAATATTCTACTAGAATTGTCAGAATTTTAGATGGTGTGATAACAGATGATTCAAAACCGTTTACAGAAGAAGATAGAAAAAATGAAAAAGATGCAAAAGCAAAAGATGGAAGAACTTCTATGAAATTCTTTACAGCTTTAAGACTTAGTTTAAATAACTTAATGACCAAAAAAGGAAGAACGTTACTAACATCATTTGCAGGAAGTATAGGAATTATTGGTATTGCCTTAATTTTATCGATTTCAAATGGTGTGCAAAACTATATTAATCGAGTAGAAGAAGATACATTATCTTCTTATCCAGTTACTATTGATGAATCAACAGTAGATATATCTAGTATGATGGAGGGATTCATGGGAGAAGCAGAAGAAAATGCAGAAACCCATGAAGATGGTAAGATTTATTCTAGAGATATTATGAATGATATGATATCTACTTTATCAAGTAAAGTTTCAAGTAACAATTTAGAGGCTTTAAAAAATTATATTGAAAATGAGAATAGCACGATAAAAGATAATGCAAGTGCTATTAAATATAATTATAATTTAAACATTAACTTATACAAAGAAGATACTTCTAACGGAATTGTTCGAGTAAATCCAAGTACAGTTATGAATGCATTTGGAATGGAAGATATGATGGAAGCACAAGAAAGTTCTCCGATGAGTTCTATGTTTGGTTCTAGTATGACAACCATGTCTAATACAGATGTCTGGGAAGAAATGCTAGATAATGAAGAATTATTACATTCTCAATATGATTTAGTAGCAGGAAATTGGCCTACAAATTATAATGAAGTGGTTTTAATCGTTAATGAAAATAATGAAATTAGTGATTATACCTTATATGCTCTAGGATTAAAAGACCAAAAGGAATTAGAAGAAAAATGGAATAAAGTTCAAAACGGAGAAGAAGTAGAAGAATCAGAATCAACATCATATACCTATGATGAATTATTAGATTTATCTTTTAAATTAGTGCTAAATTCTGATTATTATGCAAAAGAAAATGGATTATGGGTAGATAAAAGCGAAGATGAAGCATATATGAAGGAATTACTTAACAATTGTGAAAATATAAATGTTGTTGGAATTATTAAACAAAATGAACAAAGTGTAGCAACAGGAATGAGTGGTGGAATTGGCTATACAAAGGATTTAAAAGAATATGTTATCAATAAAACCAATGAGGCAGAAATCGTAAAAGAACAAAAAAATAATCCAGATATTAATGTATTTACAGGATTAGCATTTCCAGATGAAGACTCTAAAACATTTGATTATAGTCAATTAAGTGATGAGCAAAGAGCACAACTAGCAATGTTAAGTACTGAAGAATTAGCTGAAATTATGGAAACATACAGTAATAATGCGAATGCTAGTTATGATGGAAATTTAGAATTATTAGGAGCTGTTGATCTTAACAAACCATCATCAATTCGTATTTATCCAAAAGACTTTGATGCAAAAGATGTCATAACCCAAGAAATCGATAATTATAATCAAAAACAAAGAGATGACGGAAAAGAAGAAAATGTGATTAACTATACAGATATGATAGGAATTATGATGAGCTCTGTTAGTCAAATCATTGATACAATTAGTTATGTATTAATTGCATTTGTTGCGATTTCATTAGTTGTTTCATCTATCATGATAGGAATTATCACATATATATCTGTATTAGAAAGAACAAAAGAAATTGGAATTTTAAGGGCAATAGGTGCATCTAAAAAAGATATATCAAGAGTATTTAATGCAGAAACCTTTATTGTAGGACTAATTGCCGGATTATTGGGAATTGGTGTAACCGTATTACTAAATATACCAATTACAAAAATCATTTATGCTGTGACAGGTGTTAGTGTCACTGTATCACTTCCAGTAGTTGGCGGTGTTATTCTTGTATTAATTAGTATGATACTAACGATTATTGCAGGATTAATTCCAGCAAGAATGGCAAGTAAGAAAGATCCAGTAGAAGCCTTAAGAACAGAATAATAAATAAAGTTGCCAAAAGGGACGTGCCATTTTGGCAACTTTTTAGTTTTTAAGGTATCAAGTTATTATTGATATTTAACAAAGGTTGCCAAAATGGCACGTCCCCTTTGGCAACTTTACGAATTTAAAAAAATATGCTAAAATTATGTAGATTAATCAAAAAGAAAGAAGGAAATAAAGTTTTGAGTATTCGAGTATTAGCAATCATAAATCCAACATCTGGAAAAGGAAATATAAAAAATTATATAAAAGAAATTAGAAAAAACTTAGAAGAGCAAAATATGCAAGTCAATATTCAACTTACCAAAAAAGAATATAATGCTAGGAATATTGTCATAGACCATGTAGAAGAAGCTGATTTAATATTGGTTTGTGGAGGAGATGGAACTTTTAAAGAAACAGTTTCAGCACTAATGGAACTGAATATAAAAGATGTTAGTGTGGCATATATTCCTATGGGAACAACGAATGACTTGGCAAGAAGTTTAGATATGCCGATAAAAGATATTTCAATAACTAAAAAATTGTTAGAGTCAAAAGCAAGAATATTGGATATAGGAAGATTTAATAATGACAAATATTTTTGCTATGTAGCAGCCTTTGGAGTGATTACAGATGTAGCATATAAAACTTCACAAAAAGCCAAAAATAAATATGGTAGATTAGCCTATTATATGAAAGCTGTGAAAGAACTTATGCGAATTCCAACTTATAAAGTAAGAATACAATTTGATGAAGAGGAATTAGAAGGAGAATTTATCTATGGTGGTATTAGCAACTCTGAATCAATAGCTGGTTTTAAGTGGTTTAACAGAGAAGATATTGATTTAGCAGATGGTAAATTTGAGGCTGTTTTTATTAGAAAACCTAAAAAATTAACAGGATATTTTCGTTTATTAAGTGATTTTAGACATAAGGATTATATGGTAAACCGAGATTTTGTGTATTTTAAAGCAAATAAAATCACAATTACAACCGAAGAAAATGTGGATTGGACAACTGATGGAGAATTTGCAGGAAACGTGAATGTTGTCAATATTGAAAATTGTCATAAAGCGATAGAACTAGCAATTTGTGAAAAAGGAAAATAGTAGATGGACCAGCACTAAATTGGGGCAGGTCCATTTTTGTCCCATTGACAAAACAATAAAAAAATGTAATAATTATGCAATATGAAAGAGAATATAAAAAGAAAAGAGGAAATAGAATGAGTAGATATTATTTCACATCAGAAAGTGTAACAGAAGGGCATCCTGACAAATTATGTGACACAATTTCAGATTGTATATTAGATGAATATTTAAAACAAGACAAATCTGCAAGAGTAGCAGTAGAAACCTTTGCTTCAGGTAATAGAATTACCATTGCAGGGCAAGTAACTGCTAATGGAGAAGTAGATATTGAAAAATTAGTAAGAGAAAAAATAAAAGAAATCGGATATGATAATGAAAATATTGATATGGATTATAGAACTTGCAAAATCGATATTAACATTACAAGACAAAGTCCGGATATTGCATTAGGTGTGGATGTTGGAGGAGCTGGAGACCAAGGCATTATGTTTGGATTTGCTTGTGATGAAACTCCAGAATACATGCCATATGCTATTTCCATGGCTCATAAATTATCTAAAAGATTAACAGAAGTCAGAAGAAATAAAGAAATAGACTATTTAAGACCAGATGGAAAAACACAAGTAACAGTTGAATATGAAAATGATAGACCAAAAAGAATTGAAACGATATTGGTTTCTACACAACATGATGAAGAAATCAGCCAAGAAAAATTAAAAAAAGATGTTATCGAAAAAGTTATCAAACCAGTAATTCCAGAAAATATGATAGATAAAGATACAAAAATCTATATTAATCCAACTGGAAAGTTTGTCATTGGAGGACCTTTAGGAGATACGGGGCTTACTGGTAGAAAAATTATTGTCGATACATATGGTGGATATGCAAGACATGGTGGAGGAGCATTTTCAGGAAAAGATGCAAGTAAAGTAGATAGGTCTGCAACATATATGTTAAGACATATCGCTAAAAATATTGTTGCAAATGGATATGCAAAAAAATGTGAAATACAAGTTTCTTATGCGATAGGTATGAAAGAACCATTATCTATTCATGTAAATACATTTGGAACAGGTATTATATCAGAAGAAGCTTTAATCACAAAAATTAAAGAAAAATTTGATTTAACACCAGATGGTATTATCAACTACTTAGAATTAGATAAACCAATCTATTCATTAACAACGAATTATGGACATTTCGGAAAAGAAAACCTAACATGGGAAAGAATAATAAAATTATAGTTAGAGAATAAGAAAAAGTGGGGAATACAAATGCTAAAACGAATTATAGAAAAAAATTATAAATGGATTATCGCTTTCCTTTGTCTAATTATTGTCATAATGCTGTTAGAAGATATTTTCGAAAATGAACAACTAACATTAGATATGGTTGTATATAGGCTAGTTATTTTAAACCTAAGGTCAGAACCACTGACTAAGATTATGATGGTAATAACCAATCTGTCTTCTGCATATGTATTAATAGCCATAACCATAGGAACATTGCTTTTTGTAAAAAATAAAAAAGTAGGATTATGTGTTGCTAGCAATTTGGTTATTACAACTCTACTAAATCAATTATTAAAATATATTATACAAAGACCAAGACCAGATGGATATAGATTAATTGCAGAAAGTGGATATAGTTTTCCATCAGGACATTCTATGGTCAGTATGGCATTTTATGGATTAATTATTTATTTAATATGGAAAATGGTGAAAAACAAAAAAATAAAATACATCAGTTGTGGAATCTTAGGACTTTTAATACCAATGATTGGATTTAGTAGAATTTATTTAGGAGTACATTATGCAAGTGATGTCATTGGTGGATTTGCGATATCTATCGTATATTTATTATTATTTACGAACATTGCAAGATCTGTATTACAATTAGAAAAGGAAAAGAATTATCCGATGAAGAATAAAAGAAAAATGGTAGAATTAAGAAAAAAGAGAAAAAAACTAAGAAATAGTTTTAAATATGCTTTTGAAGGAATTGCAGAGGCATGGAAAACAGAGCAAAATTTAAAAATACATTTTGCCATTATGGCATTGGTAATTATTGCAGGATTTATGTTTAAAATATCAGCCATGGAATGGATTATATGTTTATTATTATTTGCAATTGTGATTTCATTAGAATTGATTAATACGGCTATTGAAACAACAGTGGATATTGCCATGCCAGATATTAATGAAAAAGCAAAATATGCAAAAGATATTGCTGCAGGTGCAGTGCTATTTTCTGCAATTATTTCTGTAATTGTGGGATTAATTATATTTTTACCTAAAATATTTGGATAAATAAGGTAAAAGCACAAAGTTTTTTTAGAAAAGACTTGTGCTTTCCTTTATTTATATTATATAATGGTTGAGGTAAAGGAGGCAATAGATTGAAAAATAATTACAATTTTGGCGGTGTCAAACTTCATTTGAAATTTAATCAATGTACAAAACGTACACCTCATAAATTTCAAATTCGTTTTCCTAGCCAAAATTTAATTCTTTTCCAATCAAGAACAATACTATAGAAAGGAATGTGAATAAAATGTCATTTATAGAAGAAATCAAACAAAGAGCAAAACAAGAAATGAAAACCATTATCCTTCCAGAGGCAGAAGATATCAGAGTATTACAAGCAACTGAAAAGGTAATGAAAGAGAAATACGCAAATATCATTTTAATAGGAAATGAAGAAAATATTTTAGAAAAGGCAAAAACAAATGAGGTAAATATCGAAGGCGCCAAAATTGTAGACCCACAAAAATCAGAAGATTATGAAAAATACACAAATCTTTTGTATGAATTAAGAAAACACAAAGGAATGACAATAGAAAAAGCAAAAGAATTGGTTTTAGACCCAGTGTATTATGGAATGTTAATGGTAAAAGATAATAAAGCAGATGGATTAGTTTCAGGAGCAGCACATTCTACATCAGATACATTAAGACCAGCTTTACAAATTTTAAAAACAGCACCAGATACCAAATTAGTTTCTGCCTTTTTTGTTATGGTAGTACCTGATTGTGAATATGGTGAAAATGGTGTATTTATATTTGGAGATAGTGGATTAAATGAAAATCCTAATCCAGAGCAATTATCAGAAATTGCTATTTCATCAAGTAAGAGTTTTAAACAACTAGTAGGAAAAGAAGCAAAAGTAGCAATGCTTTCTTATTCTACTTATGGAAGTGCACATTCAGAATTAACTGAAAAAGTAATTGAAGCAACAAAATTAGTAAAAGAAAAACAAAAAGATTTATTAGTAGATGGAGAATTGCAATTAGATGCAGCGATTGTTCCAGAAATAGCAAAATCAAAAGCACCAAATAGTCCATTAAAAGGTGAAGCAAATGTATTAATATTTCCTGATTTAGATGCGGGAAATATTGGATACAAATTGGTTCAAAGACTAGCAAAAGCAGAAGCTTATGGGCCATTATGTCAAGGTATTGCAAAACCAGTAAATGATTTATCAAGAGGATGTAATAGTGATGACATAGCAGGAGTTGTTGCTATAACAGCAGTGCAAGCACAATAAGGAAATGGTGCTTTAACGAAATCAAAGATAAGGAGTTTTTATGAAAATATTAGTGTTAAATTCAGGAAGTTCGTCCTTAAAATATCAAGTGATTGATATGGAAACAGAAACTGTTTTAGCAAAAGGATATTTCGAAAGAATTGGTCAAACAGATTCATTTTTGACACATAAAGTAAATGGAGAAGTACATAAATTCGAACATTATGCGAAAAACCATGATAAAGCAATTTCATTTGTACTAAGCAGACTTACAAATCCACATTATGGTGTCATTAAAAACTTAGAAGAATTAGGTGGTATTGGACATAGAGTAGTTCATGGTGGAGAAAAATTTGCCAATCCAGTAGTGATAACAGATGAAGTAATAAAAGGAATAGAGGAGTGTGTAGATTTAGCACCATTACATAATCCAGCAGCAATCTTAGGAATAAAAGCCTGTAAGAAATTGGCACCTAATATAAAAATGGTAGCTGTATTTGACACAGCTTTTCATCAAACACTGGAAAAGAAAAGATATATCTATCCAATACCATATGAATATTATGAAAAGTATGGAGTTAGAAAATATGGATTCCATGGAACTTCTCATCAGTTTGTTGCCAATAGAGCAGCAGAATTGGTAGGAAAAGATATCAAGGAATTAAAAATTATAAATTGCCATTTAGGGCAAGGTGCAAGTGTGTGTGCTATTCAATATGGAAAGTCAGTAGAAACTAGTATGGGATTAACACCACTTGGAGGAATCTCTATGGGAACTCGAAGTGGAGATTTAGATCCATCAGTGGTTACCTATATTATGAAAAAAGAAAATCTAGAACCAGATGAAATGGAAAAAATATTAAATAAACAATCAGGTGCTTATGGAATATCTGGTGTATCGGTTGATTTTAGAGATATAGAAGCAGAAGCAGCGGCAGAAGATGCAAGGTCAATATTAGCACTTGACAATTTCCATTACTTAGCTGCTAGCTATGTTGCTAAATGTGCAGTAGCTATGAACGGATTTGATATATTAACCTTTACAGCAGGTGTAGGAGAAAAGGGTCAAGATTCAAGAGAGGCCATTTGTGATTATTTAGAAGTGTTTGGTGTCAAAATTGACAAAGAATATAATCAAAAGGTAAAAGGAATCGAGGCAGAAATTACAGGAAAAGATGCAAAGGTTAGAACTTTTGTCATTCCAACAAATGAAGAGCTTATGATAGCAAGAGCGACTATGGAATGCTAAGATGTAAAAAATTAAAAATTCTTAATGTAATATAAATAAAAAATATTAAATATTAAAGAGGTCTGTCCCTTTCGTTCAATTTCTGAACGATTTGGCACGTCCCCAATGTTCAAAAGGAGGAAAAAAATGAAAGTTTTAGTTTTAAATTGTGGTAGTTCATCACTAAAGTATCAATTAATTAATATGGAGACAGAAGAAGTATTAGCTTCTGGAAAATATGAAAGAATTGGAGAAGAAGAAGCATTTATTACCCATAAGGTAAATGGACAAAAAATTGAAATAAAGAAACCAGCATATAATCACAAAGAAGCAATCGAATTTACTTTGGAGCAGTTTACAAATCCAGAATATAAAGTGATTGATTCTTTAAATGAAATTAATGCAGTAGGACATAGAATTGTTCACGGTGGAGAGAAAATAACAGAATCTGTACTTATTACAGATGAGGTTATCAAAACAATAGAAGAATGTACAGATTTAGCACCATTACATAATCCAGCATGTATATTAGGAATTGAAGCATGTAGAGAAGTTATGCCAAATAAGCCAATGGTAGGTGTATTTGACACAGCATTCCATTCATCAATTCCAAAAGATAAATTTATATATCCAATTCCTTATGAGTATTATGAAAAATATGGAGTTAGAAAATATGGATTCCATGGAACTTCTCATATGTATGTATCTCAAAGACTTGGAGAGATAGAAAATAAATCTCTTGAAGGAACAAAAATTGTAACATGTCATTTAGGTCAAGGGGCTAGTATATGTGCTGTAAAAGATGGTAAATCAATGGATACGAGTATGGGATTAACACCACTTGCAGGACTACCTATGGTAACAAGAAGTGGAGATTTAGATCCATCAGTAGTTACTTTTATCATGAAAAAAGAAAATCTAGATACACAAACAATGGAAGATATCTTAAATAAAAAATCAGGATTAGCAAGTATATCAGGAATGGCACCAGATTTTAGAGTAATAGAAGATGAATCAAACAAAGGAACAGAAAGAGCAAAAATGGCAATTGAACAATTCAATTATTCTATTGCAAGCTTTATAGCAAAATATGCTGTGGCTATGAAAGGGATTGATTACATCATCTTTACAGGTGGTATTGGTGAAAATCAAATTAACATCAGAAAAGGTATTTGCGAAAAGCTAGAATTTATGGGTGTGAAATTAGATTTAGATGAAAACAACATGAGAGGAGAAGAAAAAGTTATTTCAACACCTGACTCAAAAGTAAAGGTATATGTAATACCTACAAATGAAGAGTTAATGATTGCAAAAGAAACCAAAAGACTTGTAGGAAAAAATAGTTAATAAAGTATAGAAGAACACATATGAATTCATATGTGTTCTTGAAATATATTTCGATAAAACAAAAAGTAACGTTACATAATATAAAAAAATAAAAAATGGTTTACACTGCAATAAAAATATGATATACTAATAATATCAATTTTTTCAAGGAGAGAATGATGACAGGATTACCAAAGAAGTTCTGCATCATTTCATTTTATAATTTTTTAATAGATGGAGGAGTTAATATGGCAAAAATTTTAGAAGATATTTCAAGAACATTTAATGAGTTTTTATTATTACCAAACTTAACAGATGAAAGATGTATACCAAATAAGGTGTCTTTAAAAACACCACTTGTAAAATACAAAAAAGGAGAAGAGCCAAAATATTCTGCAAATATCCCAATGGTATCTGCTATTATGCAATCTGTATCAGGAGTAGATATGGGAATTGCTTTAGCTAGAGAAGGTGGTGTTGCATTTATTTATGGATCACAAAGTATTGAATCACAAGCAGAAATGGTAAGACAAGTAAAAAAACACAAAGCAGGATTTATCGTTAGTGACTCAAATGTAAAATCTGGAACACCTTTAAAAGATGTCATTGACTTAGTTATCAAAACAGGACATTCAACAGTTATGATTACAGAAGATGGAACAGCAAAAGGAAAATTTATCGGACTAGTAACAGATAAAGATTACCGTGTATCAAGAGATGATTTGGAAGCTCCAATTGATAATTTTATGACACCAAAGGAAAAAGCAGTTTGGGCACATGAAGGAATTTCTTTATCAGAAGCAAATGATTTAATATGGGAAAAGAAAATTGCATGTTTGCCAATATTAACGAAAGAAGGAAACTTAAAATATTTAGTATTTAGAAAAGATTATGAAGAAAGAAAAAATAATCCGGATTCTTTATTAGACGAAAATAAAAGATATATTGTAGGTGCAGGTATTAATACAAGAGATCATGAAGAAAGAATACCAGCATTAGTGGATGCAGGAGTAGATTTGATTTGTATGGACTCTTCAGATGGATATTCTGTATGGCAAAAAAATACGATTGATTTTGTAAGAGCAAAATATGGAGACTCTGTTAAAATTGGTGCAGGAAATGTTGTAGATGCAGAAGGATTTAGATATTTAGCAGAAGCAGGAGCAGACTTCATTAAAGTAGGTGTCGGCGGAGGATCTATTTGTATCACTCGTGAAACAAAAGGTATCGGACGTGGACAAGCCTCAGCGTTAATTGATGTTGTTGCAGAAAGAGATAAATACTTTGAAGAAACAGGAATTTATATACCAGTTTGTTCAGATGGTGGAATTGTACATGACCATCACATTACGATCGCTTTAGCATTAGGAGCAGACTTTGTTATGATGGGAAGATATTTTGCTAGATTTGATGAAAGCCCAACAAGAGTTGTGAAAAAAGGAAATGGCTACGTAAAAGAATATTGGGGAGAAGGTTCTAATAGAGCAAGAAACTGGCAAAGATATGATATGGGAGGAGATGCAAAACTTTCATTTGAAGAAGGTGTTGATTCCTATATTCCATATGCAGGAAAATTAAAAGATAATCTAGCTGTTACTTGTGCAAAAATCAAATCAACGATGTGTAACTGTGGAAGTGTTACTATCCCTGAATTACATGAAAAAGCAAGATTAACATTAGTATCTGATGTTAGTATTTCAGAAGGTAGTGCACATGATGTTATCTTAAAAGAAATTGATAATCAATATAAATAAACGAGATAATATAGATAAGGTCGTTTTTTGAAGTAAGCCCAAATTATTAGACGAAAAAGTTTAATAATTTGGGCTTATTTTTCAAAAAAACTATTGACAAATCAAAAAAAATAGTGTAAAGTATATTAGCATTACATTTTAAAGGAGTCGTTATTTATGGAGAAAAATGTAAAAATCAGTATTTTATGTGATTTATATGGAAAATTATTAACTGAAAAACAATTTGAATTCATAAATGACTACTATAATAATGACTTGTCTTTATCAGAGATTGCAGAGAACAATGACATCACAAGACAAGCTGTTAGAGATATCATCAAAAAGGGGGAAAAGAAGCTTTTTGAATATGAAGAAAAGCTATTGTTTATGAAAAGGATGTTAAAGCAAGAAAAAAAGATTGAACAAGTTTTATCAGAATTAACAAAGATTCAAAAAGAATCTTCAGATGAGCAAGTAGCTGTTGTATTAGAACATATTAAAAAAGAATTAAATTGTTTAGTTTAAACATATGAATAAAGTATGAATGGAGTTGAAAGGTTGGAAAAGAATTAAATTTTGGCTAGGAAAACAAGTTTGAAATTTATGAGTCGTACTTTTTGTACATCGATTAAATTTCAAATGAAGTTTGACGACGCCAAAATTGTAATTATTTTTCAACCGAATGATACATTTTAGATGAAGGGAATGGTATAAATGGCTTTTGAAGGATTATCTTCTAGATTACAAGAAATTACAAGAAAAATCAGAGGAAAAGCAAGAATTACAGAATCAGACTTAAAAGAAATGCTAAGAGAAGTAAAACTTGCCTTATTAGAAGCTGATGTTAACTATAAAATCGTAAAAGAATTTATTGCGACCATTCAAGAAAAAGCCTTAGGTCAAGATGTTCTAAAATCTTTAACTCCAGGACAACAAGTTGTAAAAATTGTAAAAGATGAATTAGTAGAACTACTAGGTGGACAAACAAGTCAAATTAATTTTACACCAAATCCACCAACGATTATCATGTTAGTAGGTCTTCAAGGTTCAGGTAAAACCACAACAGCAGGAAAATTGGCAAATATACTTAGAAAACAAGGTAAAAAACCATTATTGGTTGCTTGTGATGTATATAGACCAGCTGCTATTAAACAATTACAAGTTGTTGGTGAACAGTTAAACATACCTGTTTTTGCAAATGAAAACTCAAAAGATGTTGTGCATATTGCAAGGCAAGCATTATCTGTTGCAATGTCAAAACTAAACGATGTAGTAATCTTAGATACAGCAGGTAGATTACATATTGATGAAGAATTAATGCAAGAATTAAAAAATTTAAAAGCAAATATTAAACCTCATGAAATATTACTTGTTGTAGACAGTATGACAGGTCAAGATGCAGTAAATGTTGCACAAAGCTTTAGTGATAATGTTGGGATTGACGGAATTATCCTTACAAAGCTAGATGGTGATACCAGAGGTGGTGCAGCACTTTCTGTTAAAAAGGTAACAGGAAAGCCAATTAAATTTGCAGCAACTGGAGAAAAACTAAGTGATATAGAGGTATTTCATCCAGATAGAATGGCTCAAAGAATTTTAGGAATGGGAGACATTCTAGCAGTTATTGAAAAAGCTGAAGAATCATTTGATATGGAACAAGCAGAACAGCTTGAAAAACAATTGAAGAAAAAAGAATGGGATTTAGATGATTATTTAGCACAAATTAGACAAGTAAAGAAAATGGGGTCATTTTCATCATTATTAAAATTAATACCAGGATTTAATCAAATAAAAGATTTAAAAGTAGATGATAAAGAGTTTGTTAAAATTGAAGCAATTATTTGTTCAATGACAAAAGAGGAAAAACGAAATACAAAATTATTAAATGCAAGTAGAAGACAAAGAATTGCCAAAGGAAGCGGAACAACAGTACAAGATATTAACAAATTTATCAAATCTTTTGAAATGACACAAAAGATGATGAAACAGATGAAAAACAACAAAGGTGGTATGAAGAAATTATTAAATGGTATTGATGAAAATGCATTAAAGAATCTTAAATTTTAAAATATCATAGAAACAAAAAGAAAATGTCTATTTTATAAAAATGTTATTAAATTTTTAAATTTATATATAAAAATAAAGTGATTAGAGGGCTGACAAAAATCTTTTCCAAAAGGGAAAATAGAGTCCGTCCCCATAATCCCTAAATTTCAGGAGGTGAACCAAAAATGGTAAAAATAAGATTACAAAGACAAGGAAAGAAAAAAGCTCCATTCTATCATATTGTAGTTGCTGATTCAAGAGCTTCAAGAGATGGAAAAATCATAGAGCAAATAGGAACATATGATCCAATGACAGATCCATCAACAATCGTATTAGACAAAGAAAAAGTTGAAAAATGGATTAAAAATGGTGCAAAACCAACAGATACAGTTAAGGCTTTAATTGAAAAAGCTAACTAGTAAACAAATGAAAAGCTTCGTTTTACGTTGTCAAACGTCGCAAAAAATTTTTCAATATACAAACGTATTATCTCAAAATTTTTTGCTAGTTTTCCTAGTAATACTCGCTTTTGATTTGTTTAGGTAAAATAGGGAAGGATTCAATTATGGAAGAATTTTTAAGAGTTATTATTTCAAATTTAGTGGAGAACAAAGATGCTGTCGAAATTAATACGATAGATAAAGGAAAATCTGTTACATTTGAAGTAAAAGTAGCCCAAGAAGACATGGGTAAAGTAATAGGAAAGCAAGGTAGAATTGCACAAGCTATTAGAAATGTTATGAAAGCTGTTGCGAATAAAGAACATAAAAAAGCATCAGTAGAATTTTTAGGATAATAGGAGTAACCAATATGTTACCAAATCTAGAAATTGGTCAAATCGTCAATACATTTGGAATAAAAGGAATGGTGAAAGTAAAACCATTTACAGATGATATTAGAAGATTTGATGAGTTAAAAGCAGTATATGTTGAAAAAAACGGTAATCAAACAGAATTTGAAATTGAAGAAGTAAAATATCATAAAGACATGGTATTAATAAAATTCAAAGGTATAGACAAAGTAGAACAAGCAGAAATGTTACGAAATAGTTATCTAACAGTTTCTAGAGATTCAGTAGAAAAGCTAGAAGAAGGCAGATATTATATCGTAGATTTACTTGGACTAGAAGTTTATACAGATGAACAAATTTTATTAGGAACTTTAGAAGACATATTCAATACTGGTAGTAATGACATATATGTTGTAAAAGATAAACAAGGAAAACAAATTCTTTTACCAGCCATACAGGATGTAATTAAACAAATTGATATAGAAAATAAGAAAATCATTGTACACTTACTTCCTGGGTTAATATAAAAGGAGTATTTTATGAAATTTGATGTTTTAACACTATTTCCAGAAATGTTTGAAATATTAAATCACAGTATTATTGGAAAAGCAATTGAAAAAGATCTGATAGATATAAACTTAATTAATATTAGAGATTTTTCAAAAGATAAACATAAAAAAGTAGATGATACACCTTATGGTGGTGGTGCTGGAATGGTAATGAAACCGGATGTAGTATATGATGCATATCAGTCAATAAAAGATAGAAATGCAAAAGTTATCTATATGTCACCACAAGGAAAGCCATTAAATCAAGATAAGGTAGAAGAATTATCAAAAGAAAACCATTTAATTATACTTTGTGGACATTATGAAGGAATTGACCAAAGGGTATTGAATAAAATTGTAGATGAAGAAATATCTATAGGAGACTATGTGTTAACAGGTGGAGAAATCCCAGCAATGGTGTTAATTGATAGTGTCAGCAGATATGTAGAAGGTGTTTTGAAAGAAGATTCTATAAAAGAAGAAAGCTTTTCAAATGGACTTCTAGAATATCCACAATATACAAGACCAGAGGTTTTTGAAGGAATGAAAGTTCCAGAAGTATTACTTTCAGGGCATCACGAAAATATAGAAAAATGGAGAAAAGAAAAGTCTTTAGAAATGACAAAGAAAAAAAGACCAGACATATTAAAATAAATTAATATTAGCAGGGAGGAACATGTATTCACAAGGGTAAGGGACATATCTTAACCTAAGTGGATAGACCTAAAGGTAAGGTGTGTCCCCTGACAATAATAAAGAAAAGGAGGAAATTCTAAAATGGATATTATAAAATCAATTGAACATGAACAATTGAAAAATAAGATACCAGAATTAAAAGTTGGTAATACAGTAAGAGTACACGTAAGAATAAAAGAAGGAAACAAAGAAAGAATCCAAGTTTTTGAAGGAATCATTATAAAAGTACAAGGTGGAGGAGTTAACCAAACATTTACAGTAAGAAAAAATTCTTATGGTGTAGGTGTTGAAAAAACATTTTTAGTACACTCTCCATTAGTTGAAAAAGTAGAATTAGTAAGAGTAGGTAAAGCAAGAAGAGCAAAATTATACTACCTAAGAGATAGAGTAGGTAAAGCTGCTAAGACTAAAGAACAAGTTGGAGCAAGAATTGAAGATAGAGAAATTACTATCAAAGAAGATTTAGTAGAAGAACCAGCAGTAGAGGAAGCTCCAGAAGAAGCACCAGCTGTTGAAACAGAAAATGTAGCTGTTCAAGAAACAGTTGATACAGTTTCAGAAGAAGTTGTTGAAGAGGTTAAAGAAGTAGAAGAACCTAAAAAAGAAGAAAAAGCTGAAAAAGTAGAAGAAGCTAAAGCTGAAGAACCAGCTAAAGAAGAAAAAGAAGATTCTAAAAAAGCATAGTAAACAAAAAGATGAGTTCATTCTCATCTTTTTTGTTTATAATAACGCAATTTCTTCTTCCGACAAATTGGTTATTTTCTGAATTAGTTTTATATCTAAGCCTTCTTCTTTCATTTTTTTTGCAATTTCTCTTTTTTCTTCATTTTTTCCTTCAGCTATCCCTTTTCTTTTTGCTTCATTCATTTCTGTATTATATGTTAGTCTGCTTCTTTCTCTAATTTCATATAATTCTCTTTCGTATTCGTCTGCACTCATTTCTGTAAGTTGTTTTACAGCTTCTTTGATTTCTTCATTATCATTTTTACATTCTTCTATCATTTTTTGATCGCCCCCAATTACATACAACCATTTTTCTAGTAAATCTGCTACTTTTGGTTTCTTCTTCCTAAACTTTGATAATTCGATTATATAATATTTGCACATTTTTGTTAAATATGGTTCTTCTTCTTTGTATCCCATATCTACATATCGTATTTCTTCTGTTTCTTCATATTTTAACATTGCTAAATTTAAATAGGAATTTCGTTTTATAATCGAATCATTTACGATACATATAACGATTGTATCTTTTGCATCTTTATATTCTTCTGATATTTTGATATCTCCTGAGATTAATTTTGCATTATATACAACCAATCTTCTATCCATTGCTGTTGTATTTCCCACTTGCATTTCAATATCAATAATAGTATCTTCATTAATTTCTGCCTTGATATCTAAAATACTTAATTTCTCATCGATTGTTTCTTTTGGTATTTCTGGATTCTTAACTTCAATCTTTTGTATATTAATTTTTAATATTGCCTCTAAAAGACTTTTTAGAATTTTCTCGTTTCCACCTTTTCCAAAGATTCTTTTAAAGACATAATCATTTGATAATGGTAGCATGTCTACTTCTTTTAAATTTTTAGATTGATTCAATAAATTTTCTCCTTTCATTGTAACAAAATTTTTTTGGTTATACAATACAAAAATTTTATTTGATAAAATTTTAAATAAATATTCTTAAAAGACTTTTATCATAGGTTTTAATTACATGAAAATATAAGATAAAAAAGTGAAAAATACGATGAAAATAAAATGTAATATAGTGATTAAATAATTATTGACTATAAAATAGGGAGTTAAAGTTTTGATAAAAAATGATAAGAAAAAAGTAATAATTCTCATTAAATAATCTGAATATATAGAAATATTTTTTACATAAAAAACTGAATATAAAATATTGAGATAAAAAGTATAACCAAAAATCTTATGTTAACACTATATCATGAATATTTATAAAGTTCAAGCATTGTAAAAAATTTTCTTGTTTTTTATTTTTTGTTATGATAAAATTTTTGTAGAAATAAAAGAGATTGAAATCGATTGGAGAATATATTATGGAATGACTAATATAAATTAAAAATTAAATGTCAAAAGATAAACCAGACAATCTTTTTGTAAGATTGTCTGGTTTTATCGTAAATAGATAATAAAAATAAAAATGTCCCAAACAGAAACGTCCCTAAAAGGACATATCTTCCATAGCATACATACCAGGTTGTTGCTGGGCAATAAATTCAGCAGCTCTTAAAGCACCTTCTGCAAATACATTTCTAGAATAGCTGGTATGTTTAATTTCGAAAGTTTCAAAATTTCCGATGAATTGAACAGAGTGTTCTCCAACAATATTTCCACCTCTGATAGAAGACATACCAATTTCATTTTTGTCTCTTTTTTCATGTTTATCATGTCTGTTATATTCACAATGAAGCGTATTTCCTAAAGATTCATTAATACTATCTGCTAACATTTGGGCAGTACCACTTGGACTATCTACTTTTCTGTTGTGATGTGCTTCAATAATTTCAATATCTGTGTTTTTTAAAAGTGGTGCAAGCCAAGAAACAACTTTTTTCATAAGCATAATGTCAAAAGACATATTGGCAGATTTAAAGATAGGAATTGTTTTACTTGCTTCTTCAATCATTTTTGTTTCTTCATCTGTAAATCCAGTTGTTGCAATAACCATTGGTATTTGATTTGTTTTTGCATAATTTAATATATTTAGTGTTGCAACAGGAAGTGAAAAGTCAATGATGACATCTGGTTTTACATCAATATTTTCT
This sequence comes from uncultured Eubacteriales bacterium, assembly GCA_949288185.1. Lineage (GTDB taxonomy): Bacteria > Bacillota > Clostridia > TANB77 > CAG-508 > CAG-269. Next base: position 21,580 of record CASEIZ010000027.1, read on the forward strand.
ACTTCTGTAAAAATTGGGAATTTAGAATCAGAATAACTTATTTTGTCAAATCCACCAATGACTTGCATATTTTCATTTTCTTCTACTAAACTACATACCACATTTCCCATTTTTCCATTACAACCATTTACGAATACGTTTAACATTTGATACCTCCATATTTTATAAAATTTAGTGTTATGTTTTCTAATTTGTATTTTTACTATATATTTGTTGCTCATAGCATTTTTAATTTCATTTATTTTATTTATATTAATCTAATTAACCCAATTTATCTAATTCTTCAATTAATTTTTGTTCTTTATCACTACTCATTTTAGTAAGTGGTAATCTAGGAATTCCATAGTGATAGCCAATATGATTTAAAGCAGCTTTAACAGGAATAGGATTGACTTCTGAGAATAAAGCTTTAACTAAAGGTAAAGCATCTAATTGCATTTTTGTAGCTTTTTCGATATTACCATCAAAAAAGTTTTGAACCATGTCATGTGTATATTGTGGTTTTACATTTGATAAAACAGATATCACACCAAGTCCGCCTAATGATAATACTGGTAATATTTGATCATCATTTCCTGAATAAATATGTAAATTATCTCCACATAAATGTGCAATTTCAGCAACTTGTGATAAATTGCCGCTTGCTTCTTTAATAGCAACAATATTATCTATTTTGGACAATTCTAAACAAGTTTCTGGTAAGATATTGACACCAGTCCTACTTGGTACACTATATAAGATAATTGGTAAAGATACACTTTCAGCAATTACTTTGTAATGTTCAACTAATCCTTTTTGTGTACATTTGTTGTAATAAGGGGTAACGATTAAAAGTCCATCAACACCTAAAGCTTCTGCTTTTTTAGAGTTTTCAATAACCTTCATTGTGTTATTACCACCAGTACCTGCAATAATTGGTACTCTTCTATTAACAGTTTTGACAGCACAAGAAATGGTAGCATCTTTTTCTTCTTCTGTCATGGTAGAAGATTCTCCTGTTGTTCCACACACGATAATGGCATCTATGCCATTTTCAATTTGAAAATGAATAAGTCTTTCAAATTCTTTAAGATTGACACCATTTTCATCAAACGGCGTACTGATAGCTGTTCCACAGCCTTTGAATAAAATTTTTTTCATAAAAATCACCTGATTTTCTTTAATAGTAGATAAGAAATATATTTATATTTCTTATACATTGCCATTATATTACAAAAATAGCAAAAAGAGAATAGAAAATGAAAAGTTTATTGAATTCATAAGAATTTATTGACAAAGAGGAGAGGACTATATATAATGACCAAAATTGGGATGTATAAATATAGTTTATCATGGGAGGTATGTGTATGAAATGTCCAGTATGTAAAGATGTCACATTACTAATGTCTGAAAAGAAGGGAGTAGAAATTGATTATTGCCCAGAATGTAGAGGCATTTGGCTTGATAGAGGAGAACTAGAAAAATTAATTGAAAAAGAAGAAACATATAATAGAGAACATTATGAATATAAACGTGAAAGTAAAGAATATCGCGATGATAAGTATGATGATAAATACTCAGAAAGAAAGCATTATCATGATGATGATTATGATGATAAATATTATAAAGATGGTAAATATTCTCGTAAAAGAAGGAAGGAATCTTTTATGGGAGAAATTTTTGATATATTTGGCGGAGATTAAAAAGATAAAGTTTAAAAGAATAGATGTTGTAGTACAAATAAAAAACGTTTCTTATACAGAAACGTTTTTATATGTATAAAAATTTTAAAATCGTATCATTAAAAAACTAAAAAACACATAAGCATATCGAAAAGCCTTTTTCATAAACATTTTAGACTTTATAACTTCCAAAGTTTCGGAAGTGGCACAATACTTATCCACAAAAGTTAAGATAAATCCTTCAATTGATGTTGGAAATTGCATGGTGACAGGCCACATATGTGTAAGAATCATATCCTTTTCTTTTTGAGATAAATCAAATAATTGACTCGCATTGTCACAAGCTGTTTTTCCATGAGTGAAAGCATGTAATCCTTTTCTGCCAGGTTGGCGAACACGCCAGTCATATAAGAATAAGTCATGTAACATGGCTGCCCTTGTGGCTGATATATAATCTAAATGGTATTTTTTACATATTAAATAACAATAATAAGAAACCATATAACAGTGGTCAAAACAGGTGGTTTCATAATGCTGTCTGTACTTTTTCATTTCTTGTACGGTCTTATTATTTACTAATTCTTCAATAATATTTAAGAATTCTTGATTACTTATAGAATTATATTCTTTCATTTCTTTTTTCATAAAAACCCCTTTTAAGTTTATGATTTCTAGAGAAATCTTGTTATACCTACCTTTTATTATACCATAAAATACAAAAATAGTAAATTAAAATTTTCTTAAATTGTTGAAGGAAAAAGTAATTTATATTATAATCATTTTAATAAAATTTGGAGGTATATAAATGAAATTCATATTTTTTGTAATATTCATTATTTTATTAGGAATAATAGTATACATATATATAAAAAGAAATGCGAAAAATAAAGAACATCAAGAATTTAATGAAAAAACAACAATGAATGCAAATATTCATAATGAAGATAAACGACATGAAGATTTTATGAAATCGATTAATATTGTTCATCAAGAGAGAAATGTTATAGGAACTATATATGTTAATGGAAAAGAAGAAGAATTGTCAGTCAAAAAAGAAGAAAACGGATATATTTATTTTTTGGAAGATACAGTTATTGGAGGATATAATCCCAAAATTATGGGAGAAAATTTAATTATATTCAGAGAAAATACGTTAGAAAACCAACTTTCAGACCAAATAAAAGATCAAATTGTCCAAGTAATTGAAAAAACTCAAAAGAGAAAAGAACAAGAAAAAGAAAGAGAATCCATTAATGAAAGAACAAGGAATAGAAATATTTATGAGCAACAAATGGGATATCAAAAAAGTATAGGACAAGAAAGAAAACAAGAAAAAGCAAGTCAACTTGAAAAATTACAAAAAAAGAAAGAACAACAAATAAGGGAACGAAATAATGAAATAGAAAAACAAATGACAAGAAAACAAGAAAAAGTACAAAATACAGTAAAAGATATCAATATTAAGCAAGAAGTAGACATGAATACGATGGCAACAGATATGGATACAATAGGAAAACGATTAGAAGAGGCAGGAAAGATTAAAGGAAAAGAGAAAGAAGGAAAATTAGCATTTGTTGAATCAGATGATTTAAAAAAATTAAAAGATGAAAATGGAAAAAGATTACAAGGACATTTTTCAAGATATGAAGCCGTAAGCATTGATAAAGATGGAAATGTTAGAGCCTTAAATTTGGAAAATGATACACAAGAGGGCACAGACCCAATAGAAAATAATTATCAAGTAAAGCAAAATAAAAATCAAGAAGTTAAGAAAGGCGATGTGATAACAAGATTACAGATAAAAGGACAAGAAACGATAGGAATAGAAAATGGACAATATGGAGAAATAGAAGTATATCATTCTCATGATAAAACAATAGGAGGAAAAGGTGTTGAGGGCAACAAAAGTTTAGATAGACAATTAGAAACGACAAATTCTAAAAACCCGATAGAAGGGACAAATCAGGCTACACAAAAATTGGCACAAAAATATCAAGATGGATATAGGTCAGTAGAGGAATCTTATCAAGAGGCAAAGCAACATGAAAACGCAAAAGGAGAACCATGTGAAGATTTACAAGTAGAAGATATAGATGGAAAACCTAACACAGTGTCACATAGTCATACAGACGAGATTGTTGCAAAATTAATGCAAAATGGAGAAATCAGTGACAAGTTTACGGAAAGAGAGATTAGAGAAAGAGTAGAAAGAGAATGGAATAACAAAGAAGAAAATATTAGTAAAGAAGAATTTCAAGAAAATATAGAACAAGATATAGAGCAAGATGCTGAAAACATGCGCGGAGAAAGAGGAAGATAAAATTTATTAAAAATATATTAAATTTTTATTAAAAAAGTTGCAATATTTTGCCAATAATAGTATAATATAAAAGGTAGTATAATAATATATAGAAAGTATTATTAAAAAGAGAGGTAGAAAAATGGATTATTTATATATACTAAGAGAAGCTTTAGTATGGATGGTAACAATATTTTGGTTATACCAAGTTGTTGTTAGTTTATGTTCTTTAATAAAATTAAAGGATAAACCTTTAAAAGTAAAGAAAGACCACCGTTTTATGGCCATTATACCAGCACATAATGAAGAAGCGGTTGTAGGAAATTTAATTGAAAGTTTAAAAAATCAAACATATAATAAAGATTTATATGACATATATGTTATTGCAGATAATTGTACAGATAACACAGCTAAAATTGCAAAAGAAGCTGGTGCAATTGTTTACGAAAGATTTGATGAAACGAAGAAAACAAAAGGATATGCTTTAAATTGGTTTTTACAACAAAAAATTGCGGAAGATGCACCATATGATGCTTTCTTTGTATTTGATGCAGATAATATCGTTGATAAGAACTTTATAAAAAATATGAATAAAAAATTATGCCAAGGAGAAGATGTTGTACAAGGCTATAGAGATATTAAAAATCCATCAGACAACTGGATAACAGCAGGATATGCTATTTTCTATTGGCAAATGCATAGATTTTATCATTTAGCTAGATATAATATAGGATTATCACCATTATTAAATGGCACAGGTTTTATGGTAAAATTTGATGTTATCAAACCACAAGGTTGGGATACAGAGACTTTAACAGAAGATATTGAATTTTCTTTGAAAAGAATTATAAAAGGTAAAAAACTAGGTTGGGCAACAGATGCTATCGTATATGATGAACAACCTACAGGATTTAGACAAAGTTGGTCACAAAGAAGTAGATGGACAGTTGGTCATATTCAATGTATCAAAAAATATACAAAGGAATTAGCAATAGCAGCCAAAGAAAATAAAAAAATGATAAATCTTGATGGTTTATTATATATTGTTGGTAGTATACCAATGTTTATTATCACCATTGCATTATTATTAACAAACTTTATTATGTATAATTCAGCATCAATTACAACAGCAGAATTAATTAAAAATCTAATTATGTATTTGGTTCCAACATTTGTTTTACCAATATTTGTAGGAATATTTGCAATGTGGCTAGATGGAAGAAAAATTAAGCCAATGGCAAAAGGATTACTTTGTTATCCACTATTTTTATTAACATGGATATGTATAAACTTTAAATGCTTATTCATTAGAAATACCTCATGGGAGAAGATAAACCATGTAAGAAGTATAAAAATAGCAGATGTTTCTGATAATCGTGAAGCACAGACTGAAAAAGAATTAGTTTAAAATAAATAGAATAAATTAAAAAGATAAGTGGACGTTTTCGATGTTGTTTAGCCATGACAATCATAATGTTCCACTTATTATTAGTTGAACAATAATTATAATTTGATTATGTCAAAATTTATTTGAAACGCAATTACGTACAAATCCAACTAATTTTAGTGCAAAGAAAGGAATAAATATGGGACAACTTAAAAAAATTGACAAAAAAAATAAATATATACATATAGGAATTATTGTATTAGGAATTGTATTTATCAGTTTATCAGCTTTTCATGAAAATATTTGGTTTGATGAAAGTTATTCAGTATCTATTGCGAGACATAGTTTTAGCGAAATATGGAACATAACAGGACATGATGTTCATCCACCACTATATTATTGGATTTTACATATTATATGGATGATTTTTGGAGATCAAAACATTGCTTTCCGATTATTTTCTGTTTTGGCAATAGCTATTTTAGGAGTATTAGGATATACACATATACGAAAAGATTTTGGAGAAAAGGTAGGAATGCTATTTTCGTTTTTAGTGTATTTCTTACCAGTCATCTGTATATATAGTCAAGAGATTAGAATGTACTCATTAGCATATTTGTTAGTAACAATCATGGCTATATATGCATATAGATTTTACAAATCCATAAAAGATAAAAATGCAATGAAAAATCAAAACAAAAACCTGATGATATTTGCTATATTTAGCATATTGTCATGTTATACGCATTATTATGCTCTAGCAACAGCAGGTCTTATCAATTTGATATTATTTATATTCTTAATTAAAAATGTACTAAAAGCCAGAAAACAAAAAGATTTAGATATAGAAGACAAAAAAGAGATATCAAAACCATTTAAAAAATTTATAATAGCAGCAATCATTCAAGTAATATTATATATTCCATGGTTACTATTTTTAATAGAACAAATGACACGTGTAGGTGGAGGATTTTGGATTCAGTTAAATTTAAACACTTTAATAGAGGTACCAAGTATTCAATTTAGAGTACAAACAGATTCAACTATTAATGCCACAGCAATTATTTCATTAATCGTATCTATATTATTATATATTTACATAGGATATAGAATATATAAAGCAAAGAAAAACAAAGAAGAAATTTTACCAGCTATCATATCTACTATCATATATATAACAGTAATAGTAGCAGTTTTAATCATATCATTAATAGGAAGTCCAATATTAGTAGGAAGATATTTGCTAACATTGACAGGGCTCTATATTTTTGTTTTTGCTTTTTTCATAGCAAAAGAAGAGAAAAAATGGATAACAGGAATGTTGTGTGCGGTAATATTAATTCTAAGTTTTATTGGAAACTATAATACGATAAAAGATAATTATGATATAACCAACCAAGAAGTTATGCGTTTTATGGAAGAAAATATACAAAAAGGTGATATTATCATATACAACGAAATCGGTGTACGGAGGAGTATTAGCCTCATATTTTCCAGATAATAAGCAATACTTCTATAACCAATGGAATTGGGATGTAGAAGAAGCATATAAAGCATATGCACCAGCAATGGAAACAGTATATAGTTATGATGAAGTATTAGATGATTATCAAGGAAGAGTATGGGTTGTAGGAACAGCCGGAAGTAATATATACAAAGAAGTACCAACAGAAAACATGAATATGATAATAGAAGCAAAAGAATATAAAATAGCATATCAAAATTGTAGTTATCAATTTACATTATTTGAAAAAGTGGAATAAAAGATAAAGGAAAATAGGGTATGAGAAAAAAACGGAAGTGCAAAAGGATTAATCATAAATATATTTACTTTTGCCATTTTAATGATTGCTATATATATAGCATATCAATTTTATCAAAGTAATAATTTTAATGGTTTTATAAAAAGTGAAGCAAAATTAAATATATCAGAATTTAAAAGAGACAAAGAAGTAAAATATTCTGATACGAGTAGTTATAAAATAACATCAAATGAATTTAATGATGCGATGTTTTCAAAAGAAATAAAAGTAGAAAAAAATACACCATATAAAGTAACTTGCATGATAAAAACCAAAGGAGTAGAAGCAGATAGGAATGCTTCTAGCATAGGGGCACAAATTTCCATTTCCGATACAGTAGAAAGATCTGTGGCGATTAGTGGAGATAGTGATTGGCAAGAAATAGAATTTATATTCAATTCCAAAAACAGAGAGACAGTTGATATTGCTTTTCGACTAGGAGGAACAGGGGGATATGCTAAAGGAGAAGTCTGGTTCTCTGACTTTAAAATAGAGGAAGGACTGCGAGAAGAAGATAGTAATTGGAAATTTGCTTGTTTAATATTTGAAAATACAAATGTAATAATAGATAATCAAGAAATTAATATACAAGTAACGAATACAGATATTACAGATATCAAAAATACAATAGAACGATTTGAAAATTCTTGTAATCAGTTGTCAGAAGGAAAAATGACGGCAGACTGTGATATATATGAAATACAAGAACCAATCACTTCTTTATCATATGATGATGAATTTGCTTATTATGTTGCACCAGAAGATATAGAAGAACAAATTAAAGATATTATTAATCAAAACAATTATGACCATATCTTTGCAGTTGTAAGATTAGGAAATGAAGAACACGAAGATGATATTGAAATTAGAGATTGGATTGGATTAGGGGGAATGGATTATTATGGAATAGGATTTTCTAATATTCGATTACCGAATAATTCAAAAAGTTATATCTATAAATATGACTCAAGAGTAAATCAATTTCCAGAAGAAGTATTTTTACATGAATTTTTACATTCATTAGAAAGAACAGCAGAGGAGTATGGATATACTACACCTGCATTACATGACTATAAAGAATATGGATATGAAAATGAATATTTAATAGGACAAAGACAATGGTATAAAGATTATATGAATCAAGAAATATATACATCAAATGGATATGTAGGGTTACCAAATGAAATATACACATTAAAACCTGCTAAGAAATCAAATTTTGAATATGCTTATGAATTAGAAGTTTATACAGAGCCACAAAATATCATCGAAGAAATTAGAGGAATATTTAAGAATTTATTTACAAATATAGAACTAATAATAGCAAAGATATAAAAATGTCCTTTTGGGGACGTTTCTGTTTGGGACATTTTTTATGATATAGGAAAAGCGATTTTTCCTATACCATAAAAACAACGTTGCACAGAAAAATTGCTACGCAATTTTTCGCGTCGACAAATCTTTACGCTTCTTTGAGAACTTAAAAATATATAGTTAAGTTAGAAAAGTAGAGAAAAGTTCTCACGAAGCGAGATTTGTCCTTGTATAGGAAAACTTGTCCTTGTTAAAAACAAGAAGGGACAATATTACATTAAAAGAAAAGCGAGGAGGAAACATGAAAGTATCAGAATTTAATTATGATTTATCAGAAGAATTAATTGCACAAACACCAATAGAAAAAAGAGATGAATCAAGATTAATGGTTTTAGATAGAAGCAAGCAAACTATAGAACATAAAACATTTAAAGATATTATTGACTATTTAGAGCCAGGAGATTGTTTAGTGAGAAATAATACAAAAGTTATTCCTGCTAGAATTTATGGAAAAAAAGAAACAGGAGCAAAAGTAGAGTTTTTATTATTAAAAAATATGGAAGGAGATATATGGGAAACGATTGTAAGACCAGGCAATAAACTTCATGTAGGTACAAAAGTTATTTTTGGTGATGGATTATTAATAGCTGAAATTTTAGAGATTATGCCAGGAGGAACAAGAAAAGTTAAATTTTCATATAACGGAATATTTAATGAAATATTAGACAAGATAGGATTAATGCCATTACCACCATATATTCATGAAGAATTAAAAGATAACGATAGATATCAAACGGTTTATGCAAAATATAATGGTTCTGCAGCAGCGCCAACAGCAGGATTGCATTTTACACCAGAATTGTTAAAGAAAATAGAAGAAAAAGGTGTAAAAATTGCAAATGTAACATTACATGTTGGTATTGGAACGTTTAGACCTGTAAAAGAAGAAAATGTAGAAAATCATGAAATGCATACAGAACACTTTTATATCAAACAAGAAGATGTTGACAAAATCAATGAAACAAAAAAACAAGGAAAAAGAGTGATCGCAGTTGGAACAACTTCTTGTAGAGTGTTAGAAACCATTGCAGATGAAAATGGATTGGTAAAAGAGACAGAAGCAGATACGAGTATCTTTATCTATCCTGGTTATCAATTTAAATGTTTAGATGGATTAATTACCAATTTTCATTTACCACAGTCAACATTATTAATGCTGGTTTCAGCATTAGCAGGAAAAGACTATATCATGAAAGCATATCATGAAGCAGTAAATGAGAAATATCGATTTTTTAGCTTTGGGGATGCCATGTTTATTAGATAGAGAGCTATGAAAGAATGAAAAATAAAGGAGGTTTTATGTTAATAAAAGATATTGCCATGTTTCTTCCTAGAGGAATCGTATCAACGATTTTAAAGACGATTAGAACAGATATTGATAAAGTAGGAAAAGAACAGATTTTAAAAAATGGTTTATATCATATAACAACAGATGAAGAAACAGCTCAATTAATTCTTGATTCTGGATATCTTAAACCATCAACAGGTATATTGAAGAATATAAATTCATATGGGACAGCAGTGGCATGTATGTTTAATGGTACACCAACAATAGAAAATTATATAAAAAATCTGGAAACAACAAAAGCATCTAATAATCCATTAATAACACCCAATATGGTGTTAAATGGTATTAAAATTTCTCCAACAGAAATGAGTGAATTGGTGAATTATAAAGCAAGAAGTTTAGCAGATGATGTTATTATATATGAAGGATATTGTGTGCTTCCCAAAGAAAAAGTACAAACTGTTAAATTGGTACCTGATTTAAATAGAGATGCTGTAACAAATGAGCCGATTGTGAATCCTAAAACAGGAGAATATGAAATTATATTCAGGGAGGCACAAGAAGAGGAATTAAGTCAAGACAAAAAAACATACGAAGCAAAAGAGGATTATTTAAAATATGTAGAGACTGTGAAAAAGAAAATAGGATATTTAGAAGGAAATCACTTACCATCAAAAGCAATAAATGCCTTTATTACACTGATGTATCAAGGAAGAATTGAAGGAGATATGACAAAGAAATATTCTAAAAATATTTTTAAACATATAAAAAATGCCATCAAAAGATGGAAAACACCAAAATTAGATATGTCAACAGATGAAAAAATATATACAGAGATAAGAAAATTTAACAATAAAAAGAAAAATCCATATAGAGATAGAAAATTTGGATTAGCAGTAGCTGATTTCCAAAAACAAGGATTGGAGCAATTAGAATTAAAAGACGAATTAGAGAAGATAACAACAGGAGAAATAGGAAAGTTTTTTAGAAGAAAAAATCAACAAATTGATAAAACGAATATTATTCAAAGAGGAATACATGGTATTCATCATAATGATAGAGTAGCAATGCTTTCTATGATGATTGCAAGAAATGAAGGGATTTTAGAAGATGATACAGATCATCGAACAAAAGATATATTATTAATGGCAGCATATGAACATGATATCGGTAGAAAAGTAGGAAAAATGACATTTAATATAGGTCCACATGCGAAAAGAAGTGCAAGAAAATTAAGAAAAATAGATGTGAAATATTTAAATGGACAACCTTATACTGAACAAGATAAAAATATATTAAGAGCAGTTGTGGAGGCACATGAGGGTAAAGATGAAGCAATGGACCAAATATGTAAAAAATATCACATAAGTGAAGAAAATTTGAAATATGCGAAAAAATTAATGACGATATTAAAAGATGCAGATGCTTTAGATAGGGTAAGACTAGATTACAATACAGGGATTGTGATTACAGATTTAAATCCTAAATATTTAAGAACAAATACAGCCAAAAGATTATTAAATGCATCATATCAGTTAGAAGGGTTAACCAATAAAGTCTCTTTTGATAAAATTCTGGCATATAAGACCGAAGAACAAACAGAGGGAGAAAGTAGAACCAAAGCATATAGAAGATTATTAAAATTTATACCAACTCAAAATAAATTAATTATTTCGGAAGAAAATAATAGAACAATGAATAAAGAAAAGAAAAAATATGATTGGGAACAGGAACAATAAATAAAAAATGAAAAGAAGAAAGAATATTTAGAAGAAAAAGAAATGGAGGAAACATGAAACCAGCAGTAACATATGAACTATTACATGAATGTAAACAAACAGGAGCAAGAAGAGGTGTTGTTCATACACCTCATGGAGACATACAAACACCAGTATTTATGCCAGTAGGAACACAAGCAACTGTAAAATCAATGACACCGGAAGAATTAAAGGAAATGGTCGGTGCACAAATTATATTGGCCAATACCTATCATTTATATTTAAGACCAGGACAAGATATTGTAAAAGAAGCAGGTGGTCTTCATAAATTTATGAAATGGGACAGACCAATTTTAACAGATAGTGGTGGATTTCAAGTATTTAGTTTGGGAGATTTAAGAACAATTTCAGAAGATGGTGTGGAATTCAGATCTCATTTAGATGGAAGTAAACATTTCTTTTCACCAGAAAGTGTTATGAAAACAGAAGAAGATTTAGGTGCAGATATCATTATGGCATTTGATGAATGTGTAGAATATCCAGCAAGTTACGAATATACAAAGCAATCTATGGAAAGAACTACTAGATGGGCTAAAAGATGTAAAGAGGCACATAAAACAGAAAATCAAGCTCTTTTTGGAATTATTCAAGGTGGATTTTATGAAGATTTAAGAGAGCAAAGTGCAAAAGATTTAATTGAATTAGATTTACCGGGATATGCGATTGGTGGTATTAGTGTAGGAGAGCCAAAACAAGAATTCTTAAAAATGCTTCGTTTTACAACACCATTAATGCCAAAAAACAAACCAAGATATTTAATGGGAGTTGGTACGCCAGATTATTTAATAGAAGCAGCAATTAGTGGAATTGACATGTGTGACTGTGTATTACCTACAAGAATAGCTAGAAATGGAACAGCATTAACCTCTCATGGAAAAGTTGTCGTTAGAAATGCAACATATGAAAGAGATTGGAATCCATTAGATGAAGAATGTGATTGTTATACTTGTAAAAATTATTCAAGAGCCTACATAAGGCATCTTATCAAAGCAAATGAGATTTTAGGTGTCAGATTATTATCAATACATAATTTAAGGTTCTTGACTAATTTAATGGAAAAGGTTAGAATAGAAATAGAGAGAGATAATTTAGCAACTTTTAGAGATGAATTTTATAAAAAATATGGCTATGAACCTGAAAAGTAGGAGGGTGTGTATGAATTTATTAGATGAAGATTTTTCAAACAATAAAGAGAATAAGACAAAAAATATTATAAAAATAATAATTATATTTATAGTATTAATTTTAATAGTGATTGTAGGAATTGTTGCATATATGATGTATTTGCAAGGAACGGTTTTGCGTGTATATGTTAATAATATGGAAAATGCAGAAGTCAAAAATTTATTAGTATTTGAAGAAGATGGAACAATATATGTACCAGTGAGGGCAATGTCTAGCTATTTAGGTTATAATTCTTATAATGGAGAATATAGTAATCGATCTGAAGATAATAGTAAATGTTATGTGGAATGTGAACAAGAAGTAGCAAACTTGACCTTGAATTCTAATAAAGTATATAAATTGAATCTAGAAGAAAATGATAATAATTATACATATATATATATGGATAAACCTGTAAAAGCAATTAATGGAGAACTATATATAACAACTGATGGAATGCAAAAAGTATTTAATACTACTTTTGTATATAATCAAGAAAATAATAGAATTATGATTACTACAACACCATATTTAACAACTTCTTATGCAACTACAATTCTAGACTATGGATATACAAAATTGAGTGAAACATTTGAAAATGAAAAAGCAGCAATAAAAAATATGTTAGTTGTTACAGATGATAAATATTACGGAGTAATTAATGCAACAGATGGAACTGAAATTCTAGAATGTAAATATGATGATATTCGATATCAAGAATCTACAGGTGATTTTATTGTATGTAGTAATGAAAAATATGGAATAATAGGAACAGACAAAAAAACAAAGGTTGCTATTAGTTATGACAGTATAGAATTAATGGACTATGATGCAGGGCTATATTTGGTAAGTAGAAATAATCGATATGGTGTAATAGACTTAAATGGAAATAATATTATATATGCAGAAAATGACCGAATAGGAGTAGATATATCTCGATTTGAAGAAAATGATTTAAAAACCGGATATATATTAGTAAATAGTTTGATACCTGTTATGAGAAACAATAAATGGGGGCTATTTGATACAAAAGGAAATCAACTAGTTGACTTTGAATATGATAGCTTTGGATATATTGCAAGTAGTAACAGAGAGGCTACCAATTTATTGGTTATCCCAGATTATAACGTAATTGTAGCATGCCTTAATGAACGATATACATTATTAAATACATCAGGTGAACAACCAATTAGAGCATTTGTGGATGACATATATATGATAATTAGTGGTGGAGAAAAACAATACTTAATGACAGCAAATGATAAAACCTATGATGTGGAAGAATATCTAGATAGGTTAGGTGTATTACAATCTACAACAAATAATAATACAAATGCAACACAATCTAATACAACAAGTAGTGAACAAACCAATAATCAAGTAAATAATGAAACAACTACAGAAAATACAGAACAAAATAATGAAGGGCAACAAAGTAATGGTGAAGAGCAAAATAACGGAGAAACTCAAAATGGTGAGGAACAACAAGGAAACGAATAATAAATAATAAGAAAAATAAAGAATATTTACTTAAAATTAAAGTAGATATTCTTTATTTTTGACCAGTCATACTAATAGAAAAAAATATAAAAATAGTATATAAATATATATGGCATAATTTTATATTAAAAACAGAAAAGAGGTATTAAGTGAGTAATATACAAATAGTCGCCAATGGAATATATTTTCCCAAAAAACAAATAGAAAATAATCAATTAGAAAACACATTGAATTTAGAAAAGGGATATATTGAAAAAAGAACAGGAATAAAAAAAAGATATTATGCAATAGGTGAAACTATACAAGATATGGCATTAGAGGCTGCAAGAACGCTTTTTTCTTCAAAAAAAGAGAAAAAAGATGTAGACCTTATTATAACAGCAACAACAAGTACAGATATCTTAATGCCAGGAATATCCAATTATGTGCAAAAGAAATTAGAACTTTCTCCATGTATATGTCTCGATATACTAGCTGGATGTGGAGGATATATAAATGCATTTGATATTGCCAAGGTATATATGGATTCACGAAATATAAAAAAAGCATTAATTATTGGTGTAGAAAAATTATCTGAAATTATTGATAAAGAAGATATAGGAACAGCGATTGTTTTATCTGATGGCGCTGGAGCAACATTAATAGAAAAAGAAGAACCATATGCTTATCAAAAAATATATGTATCACATATTAAAGCAGAAGAAGATAAAGAAAATATTTTAACATATCAATCTGGAAAAAAGATATATATTAACGGAAAAGAAGTATATAAATATGCAGTTACTAAGACAGTTGAAAATATACATGAATTACTCGAAAAAGCGGATATATCGTTAAATGATGTGAAATATATAGTAGCACATCAGTCAAATTTGAAAATTATGAAAGCAATTGCATCAAGATTACATATAAAAATGGAAAAGATGTATACAAATATACAAGAAAGAGGAAATACTTTTTGTGCCAGTATACCGGTTGCTTTGCATGATATGCAAAAGAGTGGACTTTTAAAAGCGGGGGATAAAATTATTCTATTAGGATATGGTGGAGGTTTAAATACAGGTAGTATCTTGATGGAAATATAAAAGAGTATAATTGTTTATATATCTATATTACATAAATTTTTCGGTTCAATACGATATTTAAGAATTTGTAACATAATTTATCCGAGCCTCTTTCACTCAGACCCTCACTTCGTGAGTACCGTGAACATTCCTCAATAAATTATTAACAAATTCTAAAATATCTCCAATCACATTCAAAATTTATTCCATATAAATTTATAAACAATTAAAAACAAATTATAATAAATTACATAAAAAGAAAGGAAGATAAAAAAATGAAAAGAGCATTTTTGTTTCCAGGACAAGGCGCACAAGTCGTAGGAATGGGAAAAGATATTTATGAAAAATATGATGAAGCGAAAAAAATTTATGACGAGGCTTCAAGAATATCTGGGATTAATGTAAAAAAACTTTGTTTTGAAGGTCCAGAAGAAGAACTTAATAAAACAGAAAACACACAAATTGCTATACTAACAACAAGTTTAGCAATATTAGAAGTTTTAAAAGCAAAAGGAATTGAAGCAGATATTGCAACAGGATTAAGTTTAGGAGAATATGGTGCTTTAATCTATGCTGGAATCATTAGTTTTGAAGATGGAATAAAACTAATTCAAAAAAGAGGATATTACATGGGAAATCTTTTACCTGATGAGAAATTTTCTATGGCAGCAATTATTGGATTAGATTCAGAAAAAATAGATGCGGTTTGCAAAGAAATTTCTAAAGAAAATAAATTTATTGTTGTAGCAAACTATAATTGTAGTGTACAAACAGTTATATCAGGACAAGAAGATGCTATTGATGAAGCAATGGAAACATTAAAAGCACAAGGTGCTAAAAGAGCAATAAAATTAAATACAAGTGGACCATTTCATACAATAAAATTAGAAAAAGCAAAAGAAGCATATGAAAAAGAATTGGTAAATATTGATTTTCATCTTGATACAAAAGTGAAAGTAATAAAAAATATTGATGGTACATATTATGCTGAAAATGATAATATAAAAGAAATCTTAACAAATCACATCATTAGCCCAGTAAGATTTGATAAAGCAATCAAGTTAATGGAACAAGAACAAGTAGAAGAATATCTAGAAATTGGACCAGGAAGAACTTTAACAGGATTTGTAAAGAAAGATAATAAAGAGGCAAAAACATTTAATATAAATAATGTGGATTCTTTAGAAAAATATTTAGAAGGGAATGATTAGAGATGGAAGAAAATAAAACTGTATTTGTAACAGGAGCTTCAAGAGGAATTGGAAAAGAAGTTGCATTAAAATTTGCAGACAAAGGATACAATGTTGTAATAAACTATGTTTCAAGTAAAACAAATGTTGAGGAATTAAAAGCTGAATTTGAAAACAAAGGTGTGAAAACACTTATCATGCAAGCAGATGTAACAGATAAAGAAGCAATAGAAGAATTAGTAAAAAAAGCAATTGAAGAATTTGGAAGTATCGATGTATTAGTTAATAATGCAGGTATTACAAAGGATAATTTATTGATGAGAATGAATGAAGAAGAATTTGACAAAGTAATAGAAGTAAATTTAAAAGGAACATATATTGTCACAAAAGCAGTTACAAAATATATGATGAAAAAAAGAAAAGGAAGTATTATCAATTTATCATCTGTTGTAGGTGTTGCAGGAAATGCAGGACAATGTAATTATGCAGCATCAAAAGCAGGAATTATCGGATTTACAAAAAGTGTAGCAAAAGAATTGGCTTCAAGAAATATTAGAGCAAATGCAGTAGCACCTGGTTTTATAGAGACAGATATGACTGCTGTTTTATCAGATGAAGTAAAGGAAAATATACATAATCAAATTCCATTAAAAAGAATGGGAACAGCAAATGAAGTAGCAAATTTGATTTATTTCTTGGGTTCAGATGAGAGCGCATATATAACTGGGCAAGTGATTAATGTAGATGGTGGAATGGTCATGTAAAAACAAATTGAAAGCAGCATCTTGCACATTTTTAATATTAAATTCAAACTTCGACATACAAAAAGTATGCCTTCAGTTTGGATTTAATATCAAAAATGCACAATA